>JBBAON010000003.1:0-151726 GCA_040401435.1 Candidatus Methylopumilus sp. | reverse complement strand
GTGTACTTTTTAGGAATTCAACACGATGTAAGTGAATATTATGTTCCACCTGTTGTAGTCACTGATTAGAAGGGTACTTACCCATTTTACTTTAACGCCAAGGACTATATATCAGGACAAGGTGAGAGTTCGCTGTTCAAACACATAAAAAGTTGGCCAAATTTTTTAAATAACACTGTTTTTATCAGCAGACTACGCAACTTTTCTTTGTGATTATTGCCTGATTTTTTATCATTAGTTTTTTAAATGATAGCTCTCAATTTAATTTAGGAAGATTTATGAAAAAAGTATTACTGCTGTCTTTGTTGGCACTTGGCATATCAAACATTGCATTTGCTGATGACATTGTAGATTCAGCGATTGCTGATGGTTCCTATAAGACATTAGTGACAGCATTAAAAGCTGCTGGTTTAGTCGATACATTAAAAGGCGCAGGTCCATTTACTGTATTTGCCCCTAATGATGCAGCCTTTGCCAAACTGCCACAAGAAAAATTAGATGCATTGCTAAAGGATAAAGAAGCCCTTACGAAAGTACTGACTTATCATGTAGTGGCAGGAGAAATTAGTGCGGCAGATGTTAAGGTCGGTAAAGTAAAAACTGTAGAGGGTCATGACTTAAGTCTGTCTGTAACTGATGGGATTAAAGTTAATGGAATTACGTTAGCGCCCGGTCGAGATATTAAAGCTGATAACGGAGTAATACACATGGTAGATACTGTATTACTTCAAGGATCTGATAGCAAAAAGAAAGCTGGCAAAAAGAAGTAATTTTGTTTCAAGCTTGACCTCAAGATGGTCAGTTTGAAAGCTGACCATCTTTCGAACCCAAAGATAAATTGATTTAAATTTGTGTGCAAGTACACAAAATGTTGAACATATCCCTTACATGGGGTTGGGCTTTTTTGTTGAATCAAATCGTACAATGAGATTTTCTGAAGTATAAATAAAGCGCACTTACTTTTACTCAAGTCATTAATACTTATTAATTTGTATCCATCTACTAAACTCGAGACATGTTGCTTCATTCATCTGACTTTATGTTTGTCATCGAACAGTAATGTTGTATAGAAAAACTTAATATCAGTAAGGCTATGGATTGTAATAAAAGATTCATAAAAGAAATATAACATTAGTAATTGATTTAGACTCTTTAAGAAGTTAATTTTGATGGCTATTAAACTCTGCTTATTTTTTAAGGAATGAAAAATAAAAAAAATTCTTACAGCACTCGCTTTTACTTTTGCAATGACCACTGCTAACGCAGCTGACATTGTTGACACAGCAATTGGTGCAGGTAATTTTAAAACGCTTGCAACTGCTCTAACTGCTGCACTTGGTAAACACTCTTAAAGGCCCAGGTCCATTCACAGTTTTTGCACCAACGGATGAAGCTTTCGCTAAAATCCCAAAAGCTGATTTAGATGCACTTTTAAAAGACAAAGCTAAACTTCAAGCCGTTCTTACTTACCATGTTGTACCAGGCAAAGTAATGGCTGCTGATATTTTAAAAAACACATCAACTAAAGTAAAAACAGTTCAAGGCTCAGATCTTAACGTGTCAGTCAGCGTCGATAAGAAAGCATATAAAGAGCCAAATACTTCGGTTAAGGTTAATAATGCCAGCGTAGTTAAAACTGATATTATTGCTGATAACGGCGTAATTCATGTTATTGATACTGTTTTAATGCCTAAGTAATGATTTTTTAAAAAACAATCGGATTAATTTGGCTATAAGCTAATTTTTTTAATTTTATGTTTTTTTAATTGCAACAAACTATATATAATTTTTTTGAGGAATTACATGCACGATATTATTGATACTGCAGTCGCAGCAGGCAAATTTAACACCTTAGCAGCAGCAGTAACAGCAGCTGGTTTAGTAGACACATTAAAGGGTGCTGGTCCATTTACAGTTTTTGCACCTACGGATGAAGCATTTGCAAACCTTCCCGCTGGAACTGTTGAGGCATTATTAGCAGATATTCCAAAGTTAACAGCCATCCTTACTTACCACGTAGTTGCTGGTAAAGTAATGGCTAAAGACGTTGTTGGCTTAAATGGTAAAAGTGCAACAACCGTTAATGGCGCTGATATAGCGATTAGCGCTGATGGCGGTGTTAAGCTTAACGGGTCAGCAAATGTAATTACAACAGATATTGAATGTACAAATGGTGTTATTCACGTGATTGATGCTGTAATTTTACCAGCTTAATTTCTATCGCTTGAATAAAAAAGCCCAGCAATTTTGCTGGGCTTTTTTTGGTCCATACCCCAATTCTCACCTAGCGCATTTCAGTTAAAATCCCAAAAAGCAGACTTTTAAGTTTGGTGCTTCCAACTCATAGCAGTTATTAGTCTCATTTTTTAATTCAAAAATACTTATTTGGACTTAAAACCGTGAGAAGTCCATTGGTTAACATTCATGCAATAACTTCTTTTAATTTATTTGCAAGCTGCGATGAAGATATAAACGCGCTCTCTATTCTTCCGCTAATACACCAATCTCCACAACATGCTAAATGAGATGCGTAATCAATTAACTCAAGTGCCTCGTCTTTCCTAAACGCATTTGCATATTTCCATCGCTTAAGCTTTAGATAAGCAGCATCCTCTAATTTTTTTTCGCTAATACGTTCTAATTCAGCAAGCATTTCATCAATCAGTTCTGTCTCTTGCCGCTCAAAATTCTCGTAAGCCCAGTCGTTTTTACTCATTGCAACAATTGTAAGAGGTTCATTTCTATTTGGTTTTGAGCTATTAATTGAAACCCAGCTCAAAATTGACTTTGAAACAAATGCAGCGTCCCAATCAAAAGATTTGGGCTTATCATACCCAAGCATCAAGGAAAAACATGGCCGCATTGTTACGTCTTCAAAATGTATTTTTAGATAAAACGTTTCAGGTAGGATATCAGATGCCTGCACGGCTGGGGTTGTCACCACCACCCAATCAAAAGGGCCCTCAGCTGAGTCTGTTGTTTCTACCAACCAACTTGACTGATTTTTTTTGATACCAGTGATCAGGTGATTGGAGCGAATATCCAGATTTTTGGCTAAGTATTTTCCAATTGAATTCATTGCTGGGATACCAACGTAATGTGGAAACTCGCTATCCCATGTGCGCTGGCTTTCTCTATTTAAAGACTCAAGCTCAACAAATCTGGCATGCCATTGCGCAACTACTGCATGAGATTCAAGTTCCTTAACAAAGCATCTGAAGGCTGGAGTTTTAGCAGTAAAAAATTGCGCACCATGATCAAAATTAAAGCCGTTAGCTTGATGGGTAGCAATACGACCACCTAACTTATCTGATTTTTCAAATACAACAACCTCAGCAATATCAGATAAAAGACGAGCCAAGTTGAGGCCAGAAAGTCCAGCGCCTATGATTGCTATTTTAGATTTTTTTAAACTCATTGCTAAAATAAGTTAGTCCAAGTACTTGGCAAAAACTTCACCTATATGCCCATTTATCAGAGCGCTGAAATTTTTAGCTTCATGGCGCGTAAAATAAAACTGATGGTCGTGATGGTTAGTCTCTTCCATAAAGCACAACCCCATTCCTAGAAATGGCATACATCTTTTGTCACTAAACCCAGAATATTGAATGACGGTATCAACGTGCCTTTTATCTTTTTTAATCTTTTGGTAGAGATCTTTAACATTAACTTCATCACCTTCAACTAATTGAATCAGTTTTTCAGGACTGAATAACAAGAAACCCGAGATTCCCTCATCTTGATTATACTTTTGCGCATCAATCAAAATATCAATCATAGCGAGCTCTGTTAGTTGGGGAGCAGGCTTGCTCGTATATATCAATTGAAAAAATTTCCTTTGGCTATTCGCACTCATTTTTCACCTCATTAGCATGATTGAACCGCGTAATATTTTTGAAACTAAATAAGAAAATGTTTTTAAATAGATTAAAAAAGTCTTATTAATTGAAAAAAGGGGGAGATGTAAATTTTTAAAGTTGATGCTATGGACTTTCAATTTGATTGTATTTTTGAATGAACCGATCCCAGACCAAGTCCCTAGCTTCATCACTGAGTTCGTAGCACATATATGCTTCATCTCTAGTTCGGAAGCAGGTAGTGCACACTTCCTCTTCAAACTGGCATACAGCTATACAAGGACTGGAGATTGGATTGCGTTTCATGGCCTATATTCTTGAGCCCCGCACTGCCCAATTGCCTCGCAGTGCAAAATACAAACCGCCAACCCAAAGACTAAAGTGTAGGTAGTCGGTGGATATAAATAGCCAAAGACTTTCTGGTTTTAACACAGTCCAAATTACCCCAGTGATGACACAGCACATGACGATGCCACTGAATCTAGTCAACATATCTCCAAGTTCACTTAGCAGTGCGATATCCCTTACACGAGGTAGAGTGCACAAGCCTCCCACTATCAGTCCTACCCCCGATCCAATTTCACTTGCGATGACCAACAACCATACCAGTGCAGAAAGACCAAAAGCCGCACCATCTGTAGCATGATAGGGCAATTTACCCGCGCCCGATGTAATAAACACTATGGCTAAAGGTAGTCTTATTAAAATCTGACTCCAATAAAAGTCAGGTATGATCTTCCAATAATTTTTTAATAGGTTATTCATCTTATTTTAACCAAATTTTTTCTTCTGAACCTTTATAGACTGTACGGATATAAGCAATAGCTTTAAGTAATTCATCAGTTGATAAACCATCACCTGTATGACCTTCTAACTGATTATGCCAAATATACATATTTCCGCCACTCGTTCCAGGAGTTCCATTGGCGATGGTTTCAAACATGCCTTTGTCTGTGGCATTTTTCGCATACACCCATTTTGTATCATATGCGCCTGTACCACCCAGCTTGACCAATGATGGAGCCATTAGGCCCCCTAAGTTTCCTCCATGACACCCAGTACATCCGTTATAGGTCATAATTTTCCTACCAGCTTTGGCTGCTTCGGGATCTGATGCATACTTTTTAGTATAAGGATTAATACATGTAGCCAAGAACTCTCTAGCCTCTGGTGTATCTGTTTCAACAGCAGAGATAGCTATAGGACTGCCATCTTTAGTTGATGTAAATTTACAGTCTGCCAGTGCCAAGTCACTTAGTCCTAAAATCGCTACTGCTAGTGCGATGCGACTTAACATAATCTCTTCTCCTTGAATGGGGATTTCTAATCCTGTAATAAAAATCACATCTTTATCAGTAACTGTATGCGTTCTAAGTGCATTTTATGACAAAGAATAAACTCCTTTTGTTCAACATATTACTAATTTGTTTAGCTGTTTAGTCTGGCCCATCTTTAGTCGACATTATCAATTACCCATTGAAATTAGGGATCCGGTGATTTGAGTGCGTTCAAGTTTTGGGGTAACCGTTACTTAAAGTAACGCTTAGCTTGTTTTTGAGAGTGTCTAAATAACCCTGGGAAGTCCACTTACCACTAACTAGCAAAATTAATTTTATAAAATAACTTCGGAGATATATGGCGTATAAGTTAATACTAGCTATAAAAATAGTATTACAGGAGAATCTTATGAAAAAGCTTTTCACAGTTTGCATCTTGGGGCTGATGTTCATATCAACTCTAGCTTCCTCAGCTGAGTTTGGTGATCACTGCACTTATAGCCTTTCAGAAGGTCGTTTATTCAAAACCCAATGTTTAATCTCCACTGTGTATGAAGGTAAAAGTTATTGTTTCGGCACTGAGGCTGGTAAGGATGAGTTTTTAGAGAACCCAAAGGCAATGATTGCTAAGGCTCAAGCCTTCTATGAAAAACAACCTGTGTCTTCAAGCAATGTGGACATTGATGGATGCACTAAAATCTCTCATTCAGACGCACTTGCTCAAATCAAAAGTAAGACCTGAGACCTATCAAATAAAGATGCAAGTTATTTAGAGTTCGATGGTATGGATTTACGTCATTGCAAGATGGTAAACACGAGTTTTTTTGGTTCTTATCTCAGAGGTCCAACGTTAGAAGGTGCAAATCTTGAAGGAGCTTATTTTAATCTAGCTCGTCTTGAAGGCACGAACCTCAGCCATACCAATCTAAAAAACGCTACCATCTTCCAAGGGATTTTTGATAAGACCAACTTCAAAGGTGCAAACCTAACCAATGCTCGCATAATAGGCACACTAGGTGCTGTAGACATGAGCGATGCAATCATTGTTAAAGGTCGCTATGGTTTAGATATTGGCAACCAACCAATGGGACAAATGCGTTTTGATGAGGTTGGAGGTAATTTCTCTAATAGTAATTTTGAAGGCGCAGACATTAATCGTTGTAACTTACAGTTCGCTAATTTAAGAAATGCCAACTTAAGAAACACTGACCTGTTTAGAGCAGACTTAAGTAAAGCTGACCTAAATGGGGCTGATATTACTGGTACTAACCTTTATGAAGCCACCCTGGACGGCACAATCATGATTGATGTTAAAGGCATTGAGTTTATTAAAGGCTATAAAGTTGAAAAGGGTCGTTGTCTAGGTTGTAATTAAATAAAGTAAAGCCAATAAATTACTAGACATGCTTAATAAGCTCATTGTACGATTGTATAATGAGCAACGTCATTCAAATCCTCCACACCACAATAGGCGCTATCAAACCTATCCCGCTATTCTCAACCAAAGTGAGAGCTGGATTCCCAAGCCCAGCTGACGACCACGTAGAGCAAAGACTGGATGTATCTCAATACTTGATTGACCAAGTGGATGCTACTTTCTTTGTGACTATTCAAGGGCAGTCAATGATTGATATAGGTTTGATGCCTGGCGACAAAGTTGTAGTTGATAAATCAAAATCTGCTGTAATCGGTGACATCGTGCTCGCTGTTGTTGATTCAGAGTTCACTATTAAAACCTTAAGCCGTAGCAAAGACGGTAGGATTAGGTTACTCCCTGCCAATTCATCGGGCGCTTACAAACCAATAGAGATAACTGAGTCAACCCAGTTTGATGTATGGGGCGTGGTCACGGGTTCATTCAGACGATTCAAGTAATGCGAAGTATTGCCTTAATAGACGTAAATAATTTCTATGTCTCGTGCGAGCGTGCGTTCAACCCCAAGCTAAAAAACAAACCTGTTGTAGTGCTATCCAACAATGATGGTTGTGCTATCTCACGAAGTAACGAAGTTAAAGAATTAGGCATAGCGATGGGCGCGCCGTGGTTCAAAATGCAAGACCTCGTTAAACAGCATGGGATTGTAGGATTAAGTAGTAACTATGCGCTTTACGCCGACATGAGTAATCGAGTGATGAGTATCTTGAGAGACTTTTCACCTAACCAAGAAGTTTATTCGATTGATGAGTGCTTCCTTGATTTAACTGGGTTCAGCTTCGTTAACTTGGCTGAATACGGTCAGACTATGCGCAACCGGATTTTAGATTGGACGGGGCTTCCAGTATGCGTTGGTATTGCACGAAGTAAAACACTAGCTAAACTCGCCAATCATTGCGCCAAGAAACAACCAGTCTTTAACGGGGTATGTAACTTCAATGCATTAACTGACGAAGCGCTGACCAACCTACTAGCTGGATTACCCGTGGGTGAAGTCTGGGGTGTTGGTAGGAAACTAGCGTCTAAATTAAACGCAATCGGCATTCATACTGCCTTAGATTTAAAAAATGCAGACCCACAAAGAATAAGACAGCGGTTCAGCGTTGTAATGCAAAAGACCGTGATGGAGTTAAACGGTACTGTCTGTATTGAACTTGAAGAAATTGCACCATCTAAGAAACAAATCTTGAGTTCAAGAAGCTTTGGCCACAGCGTCACTGACTATAACAGTCTAGCCGAATCCATCACTTCATACATGAGTCGCGCTGCCGAGAAATTACGTAAACAAAGTTCATGCGCAGGTTCATTATTTGTGTACATAAGAACGAGTCCGTTTAAACCTGATGAGCCTCAATATAGCAATGGCCTAACGATTCCTTTACCAATCCCATCAGATGATACTCGGCAGCTTGTAAAAATTGCCCTGTGGGGGTTAAAACGTATTTATAGGGTTGGTTTTAGGTATGCGAAGGCAGGCGTGATGCTTGGGGAACTGGTATCTGTATACCAAGTGCAATCTGATTTATTTTATAAAAAAAATTTTGAGATAGGCTCAGATAAATTGATGGGGGTACTTGACGCTGTAAATAAGAAGATGGGACGAGGAACAATGAAGCTTGCTAGCGAAGGATTTAAACAGCCTTGGCGAATGAAGCAAGGTAACAAGAGCCCCAACTTCACAACGCAATGGACCGACATACCTAACGTTTTTTAAAAATTGGTCTTTAACTGCGTAAAACTCAATGCGCAGCAGAATAAGCATTCTTTCTTTAAAAAGTGGGGTGTGGGGGTATGGTGGGGCTGTGTTTATGAGAATTGTTTTTTTAAGTGTCTAGTGCAATGAAACTTACAAAATACAGCTACAAATTTTAATTTTGATAGACATAAAAAAGCCCACATTTCTGTGAGCCTTTGATAGGTGGTGGCTGGGGGCGGAATCGAACCGTCGACACGCGGATTTTCAATCCGCTGCTCTACCAACTGAGCTACCCAGCCATCATTTCTTGATGTTTGCACATCCCGAAAGACGGGCATTATAGCAAACTTAATCTATTGTGACATCCTAAAATAGTAAATCTGTGGCGATTCTGATGGAAATCGACTGCCTTATGCAATAATCGATGCATGAAACTGCAGACTGATTCGAGAGTTTAATGGATGTTTATTTGGTGCGGCATACCACTCCAGATGTGGCGATTGGGCTGTGTTATGGACAAGCTGATGTTGGCCTAGCAGAGAGTTTCGATGCGGAGTGGGCGGCATTAAGACCAAAGCTTGAGCATTTGGTGAACCCTTTAGTTTTTAGCAGTCCACTTCAGCGCTGTGCGAAGTTAGCGCAAAGGGCGGTAGATCATTTTAATTTCTCATCGCCGCTTACAGACGCTCGTTTGATGGAGCTTAATTTTGGCGATTGGGAGCTTAAGTCTTGGTGCGATATTCCTCAGGGGATTGTGGGTGAGTGGACGGATGAACACGTTAAGCAAGCGCCGCCCAATGGAGAGTCTTATGCTCACTTGCATCACAGAGCAAAAGAATTTTTATATGATTTGGCTATGCATCAAAACATTAAACAGGCGTTGGTTTTTACCCATGATGGTGTCATCAGAGCATTAGTGGCAGAGGCTTTGAATATGCCTTTGCGAGAAGCTTCAAGGGTGGAGGTGAATTACGGAAGCGTGACCCACATTGCAATAGAGGCAGGAGTCACGCGACTTGAGTTTGTAAACCGTTAAGCTGTTTTGCTTTGGTGAATCGCTAGCTTTTGGAATGCTGCTTGGGTAAGCCAAGCAACGCTCAAATAGAACGCTGTGTAGCTAATGTAAGGCGTGTAATACTGAGCAACGCGTTCAGAGAATTCAATGGCAGTTAAAGTATCGACCTTGTCTGAAAATGAATACCAAAAAGCGTTTGATAAGATAAAAGCTAAGCTGGTTGATACCCAAGCGGCAGGAACAAACACACTTAAAGCAAAAGGCTTTACTTGCTTAGCAATATAACGCCCAACGCCCCATACCATTGCATAAGTTGGGATTAACCCCCAATAGCCAAAAGACATGCAGTAATCTGAAACGCCAGCAAAGCCTAGCGCGTAAAAATCCATAGCAAAAGCAGTAACGATAGCGATGGCTAACCAACGTAATTTTTGCATTAGCATACCTGTTAAGAATAGCGCTGCTAATGTGGCATCAGGCAAAAGAACACTGGTGCCAAAATGACTGCTGCGCGTGAGAAAAATTAACGCAATAAGCGCCATTCCGATCAGTGTTGAATTTTGTGTTTTTGAAGACATAACAAACTCCGTTGATATTTATCGATATTGTAACCCTTATCTGACGGTTTTTGTCGGATAAGGGTTAGAGTTTAAAAATTATAGCTTAGCGTTGCTAATACTGACCTTGGGTCACTTGGGTAGTAGTAGTAGCCGGCATAAAAACTTGGATCGTTTTTATCTTGATAGCCACCGTAGGTTGCATAACGCTCGTTGGTCAAGTTCTTGATAGCCAATCTAAAATCCCACTGATTAATTTTTTTATTCAGATACAAATCGCTGATGATGTAAGAAGGTATTTTTGTGTAGGCGCTTTTATCATTCGCGCCATCGTAATGTTGACTTCCAACATAATTGGTCACTAAGCCCAAAGACCAATCATTGTCGAATTTATAATTCACACGTGCGTTGATTAGAAGTTTCGGTACAAGATCAAAAGATTTTCCCTTAAATGGCCCATCTTCATAGATTGCTTCTTGTAGCTTAGAGTTTGTAAAAAAACTTAGACGATCTGTTATTGAAGTGGCCGTGCTTAAAAAGACGCCGTTTCTTTGAACGATGTTTGCATCGTTGATGTTTTTACCACTCGAGACGTTATATCGGATTCCATCCTCTGTTCGTGTGTGAAAAACAGAGCTTGAAAGGGTAGTATTACCTATTTCAAAGGTTGAACCTATTTCTGCCGTGCGATCTATTTGGGGATTGATTAAGCCACCAAAGAAGGTGCGACCGCTGCTGCTATATCCCCAAAATTCATCAATGTTAGGGAATCGGAAGGATTGTCCGTATTTGACATAAATTTTTTCGGCATCGGAGAATTTATAGTTAAGCCCCAACTCCCAAGCGTTAGCAGAAGTGGTTTTTTGAGCATAAGATAAGGCGTATCCGTCATAGTCATTAGCACTTATTTGCTGAGTTTGTCTCCTGAATCCGCCAGTTAAATCTAATTTTTCTTGTATTGGCAATCTATGGTGTAAATAGAACGAATTATCGATTAATGAAACACTCGAATTTGAAGAGTAAGAACCAGGGTAGGGGCCTGCACTTATTAAAGATGTATCGTTTTGCGTGCCTGAGGAACGGGCATAATCGTATCCAACGACTAAGCTTCCTAATTTATCCAAGTCTATTTTTAAGCGTGGTGAAAAGTCTATGCGCCATCTGCTATAGTTTGCGTTATAACGAAAATACTGAGGAGGACTCATTAAGGGCGAGTATCCTAAAGTGGGATTATAACCATCTAGTGTATTATCGCCATTCTTGAAAAATTCAGACTGTGTGTTTTTGTAAGAAAAATCACCTTCAAATTTCACGCTATCAGTGAATTCGTGAGTTGCCCCTAATCCTAGTCCGTAGTTGTCATATTTGTTGTTTGCTCCTTTGAAGCAGCTATAAATATCACATTTCACATCACGCGGGCTGCCATATCCAATAGGTGCGTTTACTGAACCAGGCGTTTGATTTTTGTTGTGATTCCCGAAAAATTCTAGATAGGCAGAGCTTTTCTCGAAGTATTGAGTAATGCGGGCATTGATTGAATATTGGTCTGATGCAGTGTTTTGTCGCCAGCCATATGATTGACTGGCGTTGCCTGAAATCTTAAAAAGCGTATCGTTAAATTTGTTCTGAATAATTGCGCTCATGTTGGTTGTACCAAAACTACCTATGGTCGCAGATGCTTGATTAATTGATTTCTGACTTTCATTGGTCACGATGTTAATAACACCACCTACTGCCCGATCGCCATATTGAACCCCTGCACTGCCTTTAATGACTTCGATACGATCAATCGATTTAACAGGGATGATTTCCCATGGTGTAGCGCTGGAATCGATAGGACTCACTCTTTGTCCATTGATTAACACAAGGGTTGTACTGCCTGCAGTGGCTCCATAACCACCAATATCAATAGCTGCCCCTTGGTTGAATTGACCAAGTGCTGTCCCTGTAACATTTAACCCGCCTAGTTGCGAGAGGATCTGCGGGATCGAAGTTGCGTTGATTTCTTGAATATCCTCGCGGCTAATCACCTGAATATTAGCTGGAATATTTTGAATTTTTTCATGGACGCGGGTTGCTGTGACGATGACATCTTTGGCATTAATGTTTGTTTCTGCTGCTAACAATGGTGTACTGAAAAGCAGGCCTATGAGGCCGGCAATGGTGGTTTTTTTCATGATCATTCCTTAGTAAAGGCGTTCGTCCCCGAGCGCCGATATCAAAAATGAAAATGCCGAGTGTATGACTCGATTGCGATAAAAAAAGATTGTAAATGGCATTAATCCAATAAGGATTAACACGACAGAAACCGTCACCCCGCGGCATTTTCATGCATAGGTTGCGTAGGCCGGTCTCCGGACTTGTGAGGATACGATTTGCGCCTTCCCAAACTCTCGTTCAGTGGCGTGTTGCAAATCTACAATCACTTACCGTTGCGGGGGCAGCATAGGATTTGTTTTTAAAAACGCACCTATTTCCCAGTTTCACCTTTGTTACCGAAAAGTAACGCGGGCACCTATCAACTTATTACCATCATATCAGATTTTAGTGAGCGCTGTTTGAGAGTTTATATAAACAGGCTGTCATCAAGGTACAGTAAAGCTTTCAATGTAATCGCTTATAGGTTGACTAGATAAGGAATTAACAATTATAGTGCGTGGATGGATGCTGATTTAAAAGCTTTGGAAGAAAAGATTACACAACTCGTAAAGTTGTGCCAATCGATGCGCCAAGATAATCATGACTTGAGGCAAATGCTTGCACTTGCACAAGATGCTGAGCGCAAACTAAAAGTTCGAATGCAGCAAGCGCAAGTGCGTATTGAGAATATTATTGATCACCTACCAGAGGATGTCTTATGAGTGACGTTAAAGGTGTAGAAGTCAATATTATGGGACGTGAGTTTACGATTGCATGCCCACCAGATGAGCGCGAAAGTCTACTCAGCGCAGTGAGCTACTTAGATAAAAAAATGTCTGATATTCGTGACTCAGGTAAAGTGGTTGGTATTGAGAGAATTGCGATGATGGCAGCACTAAATTTAGCCCACGAACTACTTACTACGCGCACCGCTGGTGTTGACGTCGGCGGCATGAAGGGTAAAATTGCCCGCATGCAAACTTTGGTTGATACAGCAATCGCTGAGCAAAATAAATTGTTTTAATGCATTGCCGACATTCTGTTTTACAGGTTTCTTTTGTTCCCCGCGGTATGGTTTAGGTTATATATTCCTTGAACTAGTTTAAAGCATAGGTTTCCGTTATTCAAGTTGCTGTGAGCCCGATCCACCGCGGTTGAGCCTAATGCACTTTAGATGGTAACCACTTGAGCCTTTTTGGTTCAGGATGCTAGCCTAGGCTATATGCAGTGGGGAACTCCCTATTTTTAGCGTAGTTCGTGATATTTCAAATCGGCTAAGCTTACTTTTTCTAAACATTTCTCATGGCTGGCTTCAAGCACAATTGGCGGAGCGAATCCAGCTTCGGCTGCTTCGTGCCAACGAGATGCACATAAACACCACCTGTCCCCGGGCTGTAGTCCTTCGAAGCCATACTCTGGACGAGGTGTACTGAGGTCGTTGCCTTGTATAGCAGAAAAAATTAAAAACTCTTCAGTGACTTGCGCGCAAACGGTATGACTTCCAGTATCTTGAGGGCCAGTTTCACAGCATCCGGTTCGTGTAAATCCAGTTAGTGGATCTAAACTACACACTTGCAAGGTCGTTCCCAACACATTTTTTGCCATGGTGCTTTTCTTTTTTAAGATTAAGTCAGGTTATGATAAGCGTATATTTGAATAATCAGGAAAAATTAAGGGATAAATAATGCGTTATTGGTTGATGAAATCTGAGCCTGCGGATGTTTCTGTTGAAGATTTAGCATCTTTCCCTAATCAAACGGTTGATTGGTATGGTGTGCGTAATTACCAAGCGCGTAATTTTATGCGCGACCAAATGCAGATGGGTGACGGCGTTTTTTTTTATCACTCTAACTGTGACCAGCCTGGCATTGCAGGAATTGCAGAAGTTTCAACGCTCGCTTATCCAGATCGCTTGCAGTTTATTAAAGACCATAAATATTACGATCCTAAAGCAACGCCAGAAACTCCGCGTTGGTTTAATGTGGATGTGAAGTTGGTGCGTAAGACGCGCTTGCTCAGTTTAAAAGAAATGCGTGAAAATCCCGCATTGGAAAACTTAAAAATTTTACAGCGAGGCAATCGTCTCTCGATTACACCAGTAGACCCAAGAGATTGGGAAACGATAATGGCTTTATTAGCCTAATTTAAAAATACAAAAGCCCTGAAGATTCAGGGCTTTTGTATTAATCACTCAAGATTAAGGCTGATCTAAACTACCCATTGATTTTGGATAAGTAACCACGCCCCAAGGCTTCTCTTTATTCGCAATTTCTTTGGTTTTTTCTAATGTTTCAGTGTCTATGACCATTATTGCATCAGATTTACCGCAGGCAAGTAAGATTTGTTTGTCATCCGGCGTAAAGCTAAAGTGCCAGCAGCGATTGCCAGTGCTGATGTCTTTAATTTTCTCAAACGTCTTTGCATCATAAACCTGCAAAACTTTATCTTTAGAAGACGCAACAAAAACACGTTCACCTTTACGATCAAAGGAAATACCATAAGGAGATTGGCCGGTTTCGACGGTTCTGATGACATCCAGTTTTTTGTCTAGGACTAAAAACTTATTACCGTATTCCAAAGTAGCTAGGTACCGATTGCCATCAGGCGATACTTTGATGCCGCGTGGGCGGTCGCCATATTCTTTGGTTGAGATAGTTTTAAGTAGTTTGCCTGTCGAAAAATTGTGAACAGTAATCGTATTGTCAGCTTCATTGGTGATGATGATTTTTTTACCATCTTTTGAAAACTCGATGCCTTCGGTTTCCGGGCCGCCGACGATTTCTCTTACCTTCTTGCCCTTTTTAAGATCAACGACTGCGACAATTGCTGGCAACTTGTCGTCATCCACCTCTTCTTTAACCATTTCACCTGGTTTGGGCGGTGGGCCGCCTTTTGAGCTCGGTTCTGTGGAAACAAATACCATTCCTTTATGAACTCTCACAAATTCAGGATTTTTACCAACTGGGATGAGCTTAATGAGTTGTCCGCTTAATCGATCAATCACGGAGATATTTTCATCATCTTTGTTAGCTGTAATGAGATATTTCCCGTCTGCGGTCACCGCAATGCCGCGCGGGCTTTTGGCTTGAATATCGATATTGCTAATAGTCTCCATCGTATTCAAATCGATTACGCTAATCCCGCCATCTTGATTCGATGCATAGGCGTTGCCTTTTTCTCCGGCAATGCTGGATGAGCTCGTGACTGAAACCATGAGCGCTGCTAAGAGTATTGAAATACGTTTCATATCGTTAATCTCCTCTATTAATTCAGTTATTTTAGTCACTTATTGGCTATTTAGGTTCTATTGAACATAGAGTCGGGAATTTATCCTAAAAATAGTTGATAAGCAGGGTTGTGGGTCTCTTCCCAATGCGGGTAGCCAAGCTGGTCTAAAAAGACTTTAAAAGCTGCGCGATCACTTGGGGGGACTTGCATACCCACCAATACTCTTCCATGGTCAGCCCCATGATTACGATAGTGGAATAAGCTGATATTCCAATCATGGCCCATGGTGTCGAGGAAGTTCATCAGTGCGCCCGGTTTTTCAGGAAACTCGAAACGATAAATCATTTCATTAGTTGCTTGCGGCGCATGGCCTCCAACTAAGTGACGTAAATGTAACTTCGCAACTTCGTTATCGCTAAGGTCTAATGCAGGTAGTTCGTTTGCCTTCAGCATTTCAACTAATTCGCTTGACGCTTTGTTGTCATTAATCGCAATGCCGACAAAAATATGGGCTGATTCTGGATCTGAATAACGGTAGTTAAATTCTGTAATACTGCGACCGCTTAATAATCGGCAGAATTTTTTGAATGAGCCTGGTTTTTCTGGAATCGTCACCGCTAAAACCGCTTCGCGTTTCTCTCCAATTTCCGCGCGCTCTGCTACAAAACGTAAACGATCAAAATTCATATTTGCGCCAGAGGCAATGCCTATTATGGTTTTGCTATGAAGATTATTACGTTTGATGTACTCTTTCATGCCAGCAACACCTAATGCCCCAGCTGGCTCTAAAATAGAACGAGTATCTTCAAATACATCTTTAATCGCAGCGCAGATAGCGTCGTTGTCGACCAAAATCATTTCATCAACATATGCTTGGCTAAGCTTGAATGTATGTTCGCCCACTTGCTTCACCGCTGCCCCGTCAGCAAATAAGCCAACATGATCTAGCATTACCCGTTTGCCAGCTTTAAGCGACTGTGTCATTGCGTCAGCATCGCTTGCTTCTACGCCAATTACTTTAATTTCTGGGCGCAACGCTTTCACATAAGCCGCAACGCCTGCAAGCAAGCCGCCACCACCTACACAGCAGAATATTGCTTCGATAGGCTCAGGATGCTCATTTAGAATCTCCATCGCAATCGTGCCTTGGCCAGCGATGACTTCAGGGTCATCATATGGATGAACAAAAGTGAGTCCTTCAGATTTTTCCAATGCTAGTGCATGTAGATAAGCGTCTGAATAAGAGTCACCAAATAACACTACTTCAGCACCGCGATTTTTAACCGCATTGACTTTAATGAGTGGGGTAGTTGTTGGCATCACAATGACTGCACGACAACCTAACTTTTGAGCGGACAAGGCAACACCTTGCGCATGGTTACCAGCAGACGCTGCAATCACCCCTTGAGCAAGTGTATCTCTAGAAAGATGTGCCATCATGTTATAGGCGCCGCGAATCTTAAAAGAAAACACAGGTTGCATGTCTTCACGTTTCAGTAAAACACGATTGTCTAAGCGCGCCGACAGAATTGGCTGATATTCGAGCGGAGTTTTCTTAGCGACGTCATAGACAAGCGCGGCACGAATTTTTTCTAAGTAGTCGTTTTTCATTCAGTCTTGCTAAGTGTATGATTGAGGGTAACTTGTAATTATAAAGAAAACGCATCATTAAAGAATTTTTATTATGCAATTTGAAGGATAAAAGAACATGGCAACGCAAGACGAATTAAAACAACAAGTCGCAAAAGCGGCGGTCGAGTACGTAAAAGGTGGCATTATAGGAGTGGGTACTGGCTCCACGGCTAACTTTTTCATTGATGAACTTGCAAAAGTAAAATCAAAGATTGACGGTGCAGTGGCAAGTTCAGAAGCAACCGCACAACGCTTGCGCGCGCATGGGATCGAAGTATTTGATTTGAACGCTGTAGATGGTATGGAAATTTATGTGGATGGTGCAGATGAAATCACTGAGCATCTTCATATGATAAAGGGAGGTGGCGGTGCATTAACGCGCGAAAAAATCGTCGCAGCTTGCGCTAAAAGCTTTATTTGTATTTGCGATGAGAGCAAATATGTTCCAGTATTGGGTAAATTCCCATTACCGGTTGAAGTGCTGCCGATGGCTCGTAGCTATGTTGCACGTGAATTAGTGAAGCTTGGGGGACAGCCAAAGCTTCGCGATTTCACAACTGACAATGGCAATATGATTCTAGATGTACACGGCTTGACAATTAGTAACCCAATTGAGATGGAAGCCAAAATCAATCAAATCGTTGGTGTGGTCACAAATGGATTATTTGCGGCTCGCCCGGCGAATGTGCTGTTGTTGGCTACAGCTCAAGGGGTTAAAATTTACACATCAAAATGACATCAAACTGTCATAAAAATGGTCCAATCTATCATGTTCATTGCTTTTGCTATTAATTTTTATTAAGGATATTCCTAATGCAAACTGAACACATTCATAAGCAGTACGATGCTGAACTTGAATCTGTTCGCTCAAAAGTTCTGCAAATGGGCGGCTTGGTTGAGCAGCAAATTGTAAACGCTTTGGAGTCATTGGTGAGCGTCAATCCAAAACTCGCGCAAGAGGTGATGGATACTGATCAGATCGTGAATAAGCTAGAAGTGCAAGTGGATGAGGATTGTAGTCATATCATTGCCCGTCGTCAGCCTGCTGCTAGTGATTTACGCATGATTATGATGGTCGTGAAGACGATTACCGACCTTGAGCGTATAGGTGATGAAGCTACTAAAATTGCACGTGTTACTCAAAAGATTTATGAGTCAGACAGGATGTACAAACCACGTTTTAATGAAATTAAAACCATGGTTACTTTGGTGCGTGAAATGTTGCGTACCTCTTTAGATGCATTTGCACGTTTGGATGTCACTAAAACCGTTGAAGTTGCTCGTCAAGACGAGCAAGTTGATGAGCAATTCCGTGCGGCAATGCGTCAGTTAATTATCTTTATGTTAGAAGATCCACGTACAATTTCTATGTCATTAGAAGTACTGTTTGTCGCTAAAGCGATTGAACGTATTGGCGACCATGCTAAAAACATTGCTGAGTATGTGGTTTACATGGTGAAGGGTAAAGATATTCGTCATACCTCTGTTGATGAGATGGAACGCGAAACACTTGCACCATAATTTTCGTTGTTTGTTAGTAGAATAAAGGTTGGTCTTGGTCAATATTAAACCAACTTTCACTGAAATTGCTGCGGTTGATTTAGGCTCCAATAGTTTTAGATTGCAACTTGCAAGGGTGGTCGACGATCATCTAATTTTTCACGATTCCTTGCGCGAAGTCGTCAGGCTTGGCGCAGGATTAAGTGATGATAAAACCCTTAGTGATGAAGCTCTCAGCAGAGCGATTGATTGCCTTAATCGTTTTGGGGAACGCCTGCGTGGACTGCCTCCGCAAGCAGTACGTGCGGTTGCTACTAATACTTTTCGTGTTGCTAAAAATGCCCCTCAACTCCTAAAAGCAGCGCAAGAAGCGCTCGGTTTTCCAATTGAAATCATTGCTGGTCGCGAAGAAGCGCGCATGATTTTTGTAGGGGTTAGCAGAAGTCTTCCTAAAGCTGAATATAAACGCCTAGTAATTGATATTGGTGGTGGTTCGACTGAGTTTATTATCGGTGAAGGTGTAGAGCCTTTAGAGATGGAAAGTCTTTACATGGGTTGTGTAAGTTACAGCCTGAAATACTTCCCCGATGGAAGAATTACTGAAGAGGCTTTTGAGCGCGCTCAAATCGCCGCCGCCACTGAAATTCAAACAATCTCCAAAAACTTCAAATCCAAACATTGGCAAGAGGCAGTTGGCTCATCCGGTACGGCACGTACTTTAGGTGAAGTTCTTCGTCTCAATGGTCTGACAGATGGCACTGTCACGCTCGAGGGCTTGTATCAATTGCGGCAGCAATTGATAGGGTCAAAAGAAGTTAAAAAGATACAGCTCCATGGGCTCAGTGTGGATCGGTCTTCAGTCATCTCTGGTGGATTAGCCATCATGATTGCTGCATTTGAGGGTTTGAGCATTGACAAGCTGACCGTCGCCAATAGTGCACTAAGAGAAGGCGTGCTTTATGAGTTACTAGGTCGTATGCATCACGATGATACGCGAGATGCAACAGTCAATAGTTTTATGCGACGTTACCATGTAGATAGAGACCAGGTAAGGCGTGTGCAGTCTTTATCAATTTTATTGCTCTCACAAGTTGAACATAAGTTAAGCGGAGATGTTGCTGTTGCTAAGCAATATTTGGTATGGGCCTCTAAATTGCATGAGATTGGCGTTTCGATTGCACACGGGGGTTATCACAAGCACTCGGCTTACATTATTGAAAATGCTGATATGCCTGGCTTTTCTAAAATGGAACAAGAAAGTTTAGGTTTTTTAGTGCGCGCACAGCGGCGTTCACTTACTAAATTACAAATGCCTGCGCTTTCTGAAGACCGTACAGTGTTAGTCATGATTTTTAGATTGGCGGTTTTATTTCATCGCAATCGCTTGCATATTACGCCACCTGAGCTTAATTTGGCTTGGCATAACGGGGGTTTTGGGCTGGATGTTGAGCCTGGCTGGCTCGCTAAGAATGCTTTGACGGACGCTGAACTAGCAAGTGAGGTAGTTTTTTGGAAAGACCTTAATATTGCGCTTTCCCTAGCTTAATTCTTCGAGCTTTCTGGCGCTGGCAAGTCCTGGCCATAAAGCTGCATTAATGCTTGTTGTGCTGAATTTTGTATCCCACGTTTATGTGCTAATTGATAAGTGCTATCTGGCATCATTTCCCAAGCATTCATATTGTCTTTCAGGTACACATCCAAACCTTCTTGGATTACGCGTTTTTTTACTTTAGCATCTAGAATAGGGAAGCAGACTTCAATGCGCTTAAAGAGGTTTCGGTACATCCAATCAGCACTTGAAAGGTAAACATTTTCCTCACCTTCATTTAAGAAGTAGAAAATACGCGTGTGCTCTAAATAACGACCAACCACTGACCGCACTCTGATATTCTCAGAAACTCCAAGGACACCTGGCTTTAGCGCACAGACGCCACGTACTAATAAATCGATTTCAACGCCGGCATTAGATGCATCATACAAGGCTCTAATAACATCGTACTCCAATAAAGCGTTCATTTTTGCGATGATACGTGCTTTCTTACCGGACTTTGCAATTTCGGCTTCTTTATTGATCGCTTTAATCAAGTTGCTATGCAAGGTGAATGGTGACTGCCAAAGATGATTGAGCTTATTTGACTTTCCTAGGCCAGTTAGCTGCGCGAAGACATCATTCACATCAGCACAAATTTCTTCGTTGCACGTAAACAAACCGAAGTCTGTATAAAGTTTAGCTGTGCGTTGATGGTAATTACCTGTTGCTAAATGCGCATAACGACGCAACGTCCCATCCTCACGGCGAACAACCATGGCCATTTTTGCATGGGTTTTGTGGCCGACAACGCCATATACAACGTGTGCACCAGCATCTTCAAGCTTAGCTGCCCAATTGATATTCGCTTCTTCATCAAAGCGTGCAAAAAGCTCGACGACAACAGTTACCTCTTTGCCACGCTTCGCCGCCTCAATTAAAGACTTCATTAAAGTAGAGTCTGCACTGGTGCGATAAAAAGTTTGCTTGATAGCTAATACGTCTGGGTCTTCAGCAGCTTGTGTAATAAAGTCAGTCACAGCATTAAAAGACTGGAAGGGGTGATGAACCAAGATATCTTGTTTCCGTATCGCTTTAAAAACGTCAGATTCTTTGACTAGTTCTTTGGCCTTAGACGCCATATAAGGAGGGTATTTAAGCGTTGGCTTATCAACTAAATCTGGGATTTGCATCAGACGGACTAAGTTTACAATGCCATTGACTTGGTAAAGGTCTTCTTTATGTAAGCCAAACTGACCAAGTAGAAAATGAGACATTTCACCAGGGCAGTTATCGGCCACTTCTAGCCTAACGCCATCACCAAATTGGCGGTGTGACAACTCACCTTGAAGTGCAATTTTTAAGTCTTTCGTATCTTCATCGTCAAGCGTTAACTCACTGTCGCGCGTTACTCTGAATTGATAACAGCCTTTAACGGTCATGCCTGAAAAAAGCTCATTCACATGAGCATGCAAAATGGAGGACAAGAACACAAAGCCATGTTCGCAATTAGCAACTTCACTAGGTAAGCGGATTACACGCGGCAAGGCTCTTGGTGCCTGAACAATAGCAATACCAGAGTTGCGACCAAATGCATCTTTGCCATCAAGCTCAACAGCAAAGTTTAGGCTCTTATTTAATACTCTTGGAAATGGATGCGCTGGGTCTAGGCCAATCGGGGTCAGAATTGGCATGAGCTCTCTAAAAAAGAACTCTCTAATCCAAAGGCGTTGTGCATCATTCCAGCTTGAGCGCCTTAGAAAATGAATGTTTTCTTCAGCAAGCTTTGGAAGTACTACCTCGTTTAAAATTTTGTATTGATGAGCAACCAAAACATGGGCCTCAGCACTTATTTTTGCGAAGGCCTGTTTTGGCAAAAGTCCGTCAGGCTCGGCGTGCTGATTATTGAACTTAATTTGATGCTTAATACCAGCAACTCGGACTTCAAAAAACTCATCCATATTGCTACTAAAAATACACAGAAACTTCAGTCGTTCAAGCAGTGGCAAGCGCTCATCTTCTGCTTGAGCAAGTACACGTTTGTTAAAAGCTAATAAGCCAAGTTCACGATTGACGAAGTGTTCTGAGTTCAATTTGATGGCGCGCGACAGAATAATCTTAAACTGTAAGTGCCAATGATGACGATTTTATGACAAAAAGATATTTGGCGAGCTGATTAAGCTTTTGGTGGAACATAGCCACTTGCTTTATCTCCACCATCACCAAAGAAATAAGCTTCGGTTTGCTCTTTGAGATATTGACGTGCTTGCGCATCAGCAAGGCTTAAGCGATTTTCGTTGACTAGCATGGTTTGTTGTTTGAGCCATCCTGCCCAGGCTTCTTTTGAAACACTTTCAAAAATCTTGAGGCCCAATGGACCTGGATACGGTGGAAAGTCCATACCATCTGCTTCCTTACCTAATTTGATGCAATTAACTGTTCGTGCCATATTCATCTCTTTAATAGAAAATTATCTAGAATGTTCATGATAGCCTAAGCTTGGATACACTGCACCTGAGTATCAAGTAAAAAACGCACTAAAACTCACCGCGTAAGCCAAACAAAACTGAACGACCACCCATCGGCGCGATTTCTTTTAAAAACGAACTATGGTCGCGAATATCTTCATCTAATAAATTACGTGCTTTAGCAAAGGCTTCGAGATTAAATGCGGTTTTAAGACGGTAGCTAATGGTTGCGTTAACAAGTGTGTAACCCTCTGTCGATAATTCATTGTTGGCAACTCTGTCTTGTTTAAACCCATGCAGAATATCAATTTTAGAGGCAAAATCTCCAAGCTTATAATCTAGTCCTGTGCCAATTCTCATCGGGGCAATTCTGGACAGCGGGGTGTCAGTAATTTCGTTTGTTGCTCTCACATAATCGCCGCGTACATTCAGATCTAAGTCGCCAATCCCTTCATAAATACGAAATTTACCTTGTGCTTCCATTCCTGTAAAAGTCGCTGGCACACCAATAGTATTGGCTTCTTTAAGGCCTTCTTTGATGATGTCCGTATTGTAAACATTAATAAAATTATCAAATTTTGTGTAAAAGGCGCTTATGTTGAAGCTGCGTTTCTGAGATTTCCAGCGAATTTGTGCGTCTATGCCATTCGCTTTTTCAATTTCTAGATTTTTATTACCAATTTCATACTGATTGGTTGCAACGTGCGCGCCATTTGAAAACAGTTCATTCTGCGTCGGTGCCCGCTCTGTATGGGTTAGATTGGTTGCGATGCCCCAATGCTCATTCATGCTAAATAAAGCCCCAGCAGAAAGATTTTTTGGGGTGAATTGTTTCGATGTTGCATCGCCAAATTTGGGAAGTTGGGTGATAGAATCATCAGCTCCACCCCCGGCTGATTTGACGGTTGTTTTATCGATACGTGCGCCAGCAGAAAGTTTTAAGCGATTAATTGGAAGCTCTTCGTATAAATAAATTCCTTGGCTAGATGTGCGAGTAGATGGCACAAAGGCTTCATCTCCTAAGGCTGAAAATCTAGTGTTTTGGGTTTGTAGACCAATTACCCCAGATAAATTACCTATTTTGGCATGGCCTGCTTCAAGCGTACTCTCCAAACCTTTGTTTAAGAATGTAGTGCCAATCGTCCCATCATCAATTTCTTGATGTTTATAATCCGTGAACGCCATGCGGAATTTAACGCGCTCTATAAAGCTTTCAAGATGATGTGCTTCTGATGAAAAGTCCCAGCGCTTACTTTTCATATCCACTTTTACACTGGGTTCTGCGACAGTTCCGTAAAGGTTGTTGAATTCAGAGTACGAGACGCCGACATGTCCTTTATCGAAAGTGAGCGAAGCCCCAAATGCGCCTCCATCAGACTTTGCTGCACTATTGGTGAGTTTGCCGTTGTTGACATGATCTGCTTTGCCAGCGCTGACAAGTTTATGTTGGGCGCTGCTCGGGATGTTTAAGTCATCTGTTTGTCGTTTGTATACATCTGCGTGAATTGCAAATGTGCCATTACCAACGTCAATTACCGCTGCCCCGCTTCGTTCGTTGTCTGCGCCACCCAATCTTGTTTCTCCGCGACCCATGACGCCGTTTAATGGTTCTTTGGGAATGCGGTGATCGATGACATTTACCACGCCACCTACCGCTCCTGCGCCATAAAGAACTGTGGCGGGCCCGCGGATTACTTCAATTTGTTCTGCAATTAAAGGATCAATGGCAATCGCATGGTCTGGGCTTAATGATGAGGCATCGAGGGCACCTACGCCATTTTGCATAATTCTGACGCGGTCGCCATCCATGCAACGTATGATGGGGCGTGAGGCATTGGGCCCAAAATAACTAGAGTTGACCCCTGGCGTGCCAGTAAGGGTTTCGCCGATGGTTGACTCACGTGTAATAGATAATTCCCGACCACTTAATACATACACAGGCACGACTAAATCATCTGAGCCAGCGCCCAGTGGGTTGCCGGTAATCGGAACTGAAGGCGCTTTAATGGAAGCGCTCTCAGCTACTTGAATTGGATTAAATGATGTTGCTTGCATGGCCACAAAGCCAACAAAAGATATGAATGATTTTTTGGTTCTCATCGATACACCTTAAATAAAAAAAAGCATTTTTCTCATGAGTGAAAGAGAAAAAAGAAAACGCATATTTGCGTTAAAGCGATTTAATTAAGCGTGTAAAGGAGGTGCGCGAGCTGAGTAAACAGCATACGTGTTGCTGTAAAGTTGAAGCGAGGGCCTGCTTTTTAGGTCAACGCTTAGAACGGATATTGCATTAAAAAAATGCTTAGATGCAATGCTATGGCCAAGATCACTAAAGCTCAAACACTTTTCGCAAAAGTTGGTATGCGAAGTTTTATCTTGTTTTTGCGAGCTTTTTTGCGCATCTGAAATATGCGAAATTTCGTGCGTAATCCCAGCTTGCTGTGTCAGCGCAAACAGCAGGGCAAAAGTAAAATAAATGAAATATCGGTGCAACATAGCAATGTGATTGTATCAGATTAAAAAAACTTCAATAGCATCAAGTTCTTGACTGGTTTCAGCATAGTCTTCAAAACTTGCATTACAACCCGCATACCAATATCGGCTATTGCCTTAATCACCTTCCATCTTGTGAAGCACGGCATGAATCCAGCAGGCTGTTGTATCGTTGTAATCCTGAACGATGCGATGGGACGCTTCCCATTCGCCAATTTGCGCGAGTTTAACGGCTTTGATAATTTGGTTTTTTAACACAACATCCATTTTCTCAATCGCTTAAAGTTAAAAAAGCCCAGCCTGCTTTTGCAGACTGGGCTAGCTTTTAAGAAGCTCAATTAAGCGGTGAAATTTTCAGAAGCAAAATCCCAGTTGGCTAATGAAGCTAAAAACACCTCTACAAATTTTGCGCGTGCATTGCGGTAGTCGATGTAATAAGCGTGTTCCCATACATCAATTGTTAAAAGTGCAGTATCACCTGTTGTCAGTGGTGTGCCTGCTGGACCCATATTCACGATATCTACAGAGCCATCTGCTTTTTTCACTAACCATGTCCAGCCTGAACCGAAGTTTCCAACAGCTGAAGCTTGGAATGCTTTCTTAAATTCATCGAAAGAACCCCATTTTGCGTTAATTGCATCCGCTAATGCACCTACAGGGGCACCGCCGCCATTAGGTTTCATGCAGTTCCAAAAGAATGTGTGGTTCCAAACCTGTGCTGAATTATTGTAAATGCCAGCTGAAGATTTTTTGACAACTTCTTCAAGACTATTATTTTCAAACTCAGTCCCTTTGATCAAGTTATTTAAATTAGTGACATATGTTTGGTGATGTTTGCCGTAGTGGTAATCAAATGCTTCTTCTGAAATGTGTGGAGCAAGCGCGTTTTTTGCATAGGGTAGTGCTGATAATTGGTGTTCCATGAAAATTCCTTAACAAGGTGTGGGTGAAAAAAATTTTGAGCTTTGATTTTGCCACATTAATGACAGATAAAAAACAATACTTGATTTAGGGGTAAGAGATTATGGCTTTTTGGCTCGAGGATGTGCTTGGTCATATACTTTTGCAAGATGTTGAAAGTCTAGGTGGGTATAGACTTGGGTAGTGCTAATATTTGCATGTCCAAGCATTTCTTGTACAGCACGCAAATCGCCACTCGATTGTAAAACATGGGTTGCGAAGCTATGTCTTAGCATGTGGGGATGTACGTCGCTATTAATGCCTTGTTTGACCGCCCATTCTTTCAGTCGATATTGGACTGCGCGAGGTGTGATGCGATTGCCTTGTTTGGTAATGAATAGTGCAGGTTGTTCTGGTTTTGCGATGCTTACTCGTGCGCTAAGCCATGTTTGAATCGCATGAACCGCATAACTCCCAACAGGAACAATACGGGTTTTATTGCCTTTACCAGTGACTGAAATCGTGCCGTTTGTGAGATCTAATGTATTAAAATCAAGACCAACTAGCTCAGCCAAACGTAACCCTGAAGAGTAAAAAAGCTCGAGCATTGCATGGTCGCGCAGACTAAGTAAGTCATCTTCTTTAACATTCACTAATTGCACAGCTTGATCTGCCGAAAGCGCTTGAGGTAGGCTTTTTGCGGATTTTGGAGTGCGCATGCCAATGCAAGGATTGCTACTAAAACTATGTTGTTTAACAAGGTAATCAAAAAAGCCGCGCCATGATGAAAGCATGCGTGCGATACTTTTTCCGCCTAGGCCCCGGCCATGCAATTTTGCAATAAGTTGACGAATATGTGCAGGTTTTAAGGCATCTAAAGGTGTTTTACTTTCAGCAGTCGTCTCCACCAAAAGCTTAATATCTCGCGCATAGTTACTTTGAGTAAGCTTGCTTAAACCGCGCTCGAAAGTAATGTGATTAAGATAGGCTTCTAAATAATTCAAGATAGCTTCATTCTTGAACTTGGGTATTTCATTTAAACGATATGCCGACTGATCGCAGCACTAAGAAGTTCGCCGATGCGTTTTACAAACACAGTCCCCATTTCTGGATAAAAACGTTTTTCATCGTCTGATGCCATGACCAATAATCCAATGGGCGTGCCAATTTCTAATGCTGTCATCGCATAGGATTTAGCATCATCGTTAGTGTTAATACTCGCAAGATTTTCATTAGGAAGTTTTCCGCAATAAGGCTCAACAAGCGCTTCAGTCCAGCTTTTTGAAAGGCCATCTACCTCATCAAACATAGAAAGGCTTGCATCTTCGTTATTTTTTGGTTTAGCCCAAAGCATTATTTTTGAACTTGAAAGACTAAAGTCATTTTGCAAGCTGTCATTTAATGCGCTAGCAATCTCAGACAAGTTGCTTGCGTTTAATAAAGCTAAAGTAAGGCTATGCATTTTATTGTTTTTTTCATCATTTTCGATGCCAAATTGAAGGAGTTCGCTGTATTTTCTTTCAATTTGATGGATTTTTTCGCGTTGGGCGACTTGTTGTCGCTCGGCTAAGGATACTGTGCCGCCACCATGAGGATTTGGTAGGTGCATGCTAGCAAGCAAGCTTGTGTGAGCGGCGAAAAACTGAGGGTTCTTTTCAAGGTATTGCGCGACCTCTGCTTCGTTGAAGTTGTTATTTGTTAGGTTTTCCATGTGTATATTTTCCAAAATATCTTTTAATTAAATTTCGATTTCGCCTGTGAAGACTGAAAGCGCTGGTCCTGTCATCATAACTGCCGCATTATTGCCTTCCCAGCTAATATTTAAATCGCCGCCACGCATTGTGACCTTAACTGGCGACACCAACTTTCCTAAACGTATTCCAGTAACAGTCGCAGCACATGCGCCAGTTCCGCAAGCTAGCGTCTCTCCAGCACCCCGCTCAAACACACGTAATTTTATTTCATGCTGATTGATAATCTGCATGAAACCAGCATTGACTCGTTGTGGAAATTGAACATGATTTTCTATTAAAGGGCCTTGGGTTTGTAAAGGTGCGTTGTCAACACTGTTAACGATTTGCACTACATGAGGGTTGCCCATGGATACTGTAGAAATTTCAATCTGAGTGGTTTCGAAATTCAGTTGATAAGTAAGTGCTGATTGCTCAGTGATAAATGGGATTTGTGATGGTTCAAATCGAGGTGAGCCCATGTTGACTGTAACAAGTCCATCATTTTCAAGCTTAGGATGAATCAGCCCGTTTGCGGTTTCAACACAAATTTGGGTTTTGTTAGTGAGTTTTTGGTCATGTACAAACCGAACAAAGCAACGAGCACCATTCCCGCATTGTTCGACCTCACCGCCATCCGCATTAAAAATACGATAACGGAAGTCTGCGTCAGGATGTGTCGGTTTTTCAACCATCAATAGCTGATCACAACCTATACCAAAGTGCCTATTTGAAAGTTGTCGTATTTGTTCGGAATTAAGATTGATAGTTTGGCTAATGGCATCAATTACGACAAAGTCGTTTCCAATTCCCTGCATTTTAGTAAATTTTATATGCATATTTCTTCTGTCAAATTGCCAAAGTAATTAACGATATTGTATGGGATTGTGACGGGCTAAGGTAGCCGTCATTTGATGGGATTTTTTACTTATCTTCTTAATATGATGAAATTTGTACAAAAAAATAATCAGGTATAATATTATACATTCCGAGGAGCGCTGCGAGAGAAAACTCCCAGGCTCGGAACATGTTCTAACGGCGCTCACCATATTAACCGTGCCGGGCACGGGATACGGGTGAGAGTGTTAGAACTTCAAGTGGTTTCACTTCTAGTTTTTTTAAGCAACTCCTAAATTACCGCATTCCCTCCGGTCACACCATTCAAGGAAAAAACATGAATACTGTGACTGATATTAAAGACTACATCATTGCTGATATTAATTTAGCTAGTTTTGGCCGCAAAGAAATTTCGATTGCTGAAACTGAAATGCCCGGCCTGATGGCGATTCGTGAAGAATTTTCAAAGGCGCAACCTTTAAAGGGTGCGCGCATTACTGGCTCATTGCACATGACGATTCAAACCGCTGTATTAATTGAGACATTGAAAGATTTAGGTGCGGAAGTGCGTTGGGCATCTTGCAACATCTATTCGACACAAGATCATGCTGCTGCTGTGATTGCTGCAGGAGGCACAGCTGTATTCGCAATCAAAGGCGAAACCCTAGAAGAGTATTGGGATTACACACATCGCATTTTTGAATGGACTGACGGTGGCTATACAAACATGATTTTGGACGATGGTGGCGATGCCACTTTGCTTCTCCATCTTGGAACGAATGCAGAAAAGGACATTTCTTTACTAAATAATCCAGGCAGCGAAGAAGAAGTTTGTTTGTTCAATGCGATTAAAGAAAAGCTCAAAATAGATCCAACATGGTACTCAACACGTCTTGCGCAAATCAAGGGCGTGACTGAAGAAACAACCACTGGCGTGCATCGTTTATATCAAATGCATAAAGAAGGTCGTTTGGCTTTCCCAGCAATTAACGTGAATGACTCAGTAACAAAATCAAAATTTGATAATCTATATGGTTGCCGCGAATCATTAGTGGATGCCATTAAACGTGCAACTGATGTAATGATTGCAGGCAAAATTGCAGTTGTTGCTGGCTATGGCGATGTAGGCAAAGGTTCAGCACAGGCTTTGCGTGCCTTGTCAGCGCAAGTCTGGGTAACAGAAATTGACCCAATCTGTGCTTTGCAGGCAGCGATGGAAGGTTACCGTGTAGTGACCATGGATTATGCTTGTGAACACGCGGATATTTTTGTAACAGCTACTGGTAATTACCATGTGATTAGTCATGACCATATGACTAAGATGAAAGATCAGGCTATTGTATGCAACATCGGTCACTTCGATAACGAAATTGATGTTGTTTCAATCGAGAAATATGAGTGGGACGAAATCAAGCCGCAAGTTGACCATGTGATATTCCCTGATGGTAAAAAGATTATTTTGTTAGCAAAAGGGCGCTTGGTTAACTTAGGTTGCGGAACTGGCCACCCAAGTTATGTGATGAGTTCATCATTTGCGAATCAAACAATCGCACAAATCGAATTGTTCGGTCATACAGATAAATACCCGGTGGGCGTTTATACATTGCCTAAACATTTGGATGAAAAGGTTGCAGTCTTGCAACTTAAAAAACTAAATGCACAGCTCACTCGCTTATCAGATGAGCAAGCAGCTTATATTGGCGTTTCTCAAGATGGCCCATTTAAGCCAGATGCTTACCGCTATTAATTAAGCATAAGATGACAGGCCATATCAATGGTCTGTTGTTAGCAATAAAAAATAGAAGAAGGCATTCATGAAACCTGAAATTAGTTTTGAGTTTTTTCCGCCAAAAACCGAAGAGGGTGTTTCAAAGCTACGTGAAACCCGCAAGCAGTTGGCACTGCTTAGTCCAAAATTCTTCTCGGTGACTTTTGGTGCGGGTGGCTCAACACGGGACCGTACGATGGACGCAGTACTTGAGATTCAAGCCGAAGGCTTTGAGGCTGCACCGCATATTTCAGGTATTTCTTCTTTTAAAGCGGAAGTTTTAAGTTTGCTAAAAACTTATCAAAGTCATGGCATTCGTCGTTTGGTGGTGTTACGAGGTGATTTGCCTTCAGGCGAAGTGAGTAGTGGAGACTTTACCTATGCAAGTCATCTAGTGGCATTTATTCGCGAACAAACGGGTGATTGGTTTCAGATTGAAGTGGGTGCTTATCCTGAAACGCATCCTGAAGCTCGTTCTGCTTCTGCCGATTTGAAACACTTTAAAACCAAAGTGGATGCTGGTGCTAATTCAGCAATTACGCAGTATTTTTATAACGCGGACGCATACTTTCAGTTTATTGATCGATGCCAGAAGTCTGGTATCGAGATTCCAATTTTGCCAGGGATTATGCCGATTTATAACTACACTCAATTAGCGCGTTTCTCTAGTGTATGTGGTGCTGAGATTCCACGTTGGTTACGTTTACGTCTGGACGACTATGGCGATGATATTGCCTCACTTCGTTCGCTTGGCTTGGATGTTGTGACAGATTTATGTGAAAAACTGATGTCAGGTGGTGCACCAGGACTTCATTTTTACACCATGAATCAATCTGGCATTATTAGCAATATTGGCGAAAGACTGGGTTTGAATAAATAGGTGTGGGATAGTAATGAAATTAAAAAAGCCCAGATTTTTCTAGGCTTTTTTATTGGGAAGTGATCAGGCATCAATGAAATGTTGGGCTGTCATCTCCAAACACAGCATCTTCAACAAATAAGAAGTCATCTGTCCTGCCCTGTTTACGAAGTGCCATTAATGCTGTCCAGCGAATTTCATCTACCCCGACATGTTCTTGTGAAAGCGCCATAGCGCGATCCATAATGACTTCATGCAAGGCGTGATTAATGACATTTGCTTGCATCAAAAACATTAAAAAGCTCAAACCGTCAACGTCAATTTTTTCAGTTTCAACGTCACTATAAATACGGATAGACTGGGTAACGCCGCTAGGTGCATTGCCAGCCTCGTCAGCCATCGATTCTAATGAACTAAACCAATCAAACGCACCATTTATGTCGGAGCTGTCAAAACCTGCTTCAAATAACTCTTGAGCGAGGGTGTTGTGGTCGGGCTGAATATTTGCCTCCACGTAGTTTTCGAACATATAAACCAAGACTTCAAACATAGATTCTCCTATCAAATTTATATGGTTAAATTTATTCAGTTAGCCGATATGCTGATAACGACCTTATGGTAGAGAAGCTATTCAATTTTCAAACTCCAGCACTAACAGTGCGGCCGAAAGGTCTTCGCCAGTCAAGTTAGTCAATGCAATCAGCGCCCCCATATTAATGGGGTCAAATCCCATTAAATCAAGCAGGGAGTTTGATTCTGTAACTACTTATTTTCTAATATTTTTGTTAATTAAATGCGATAGATGTGGCGCTAATTCATCAGTAATGTCTTTGATGCAATCGACTAATTTTGCGCCTTGTTTAATCAGCTCGTGACAGCCCTTAGACATGGGGGAGTGAATGGAGCCTGGAATAGCAAATACTTCACGCCCCTGTTCTATCGCGCATTTGGCAGTGATAAGTGAGCCGCTTGGAGTGTTGGCTTCTACCACCAAACATCCTAGGCTCAGCCCACTGATAATACGATTTCTTCTTGGAAAATTTTGTGGGCGGGACGGCGTGCCAATGGAGAGTTCTGAAATAACCAATCCTTGATCTACAATCTTGTGAGCAAGCTCCCGATGCTTGGCTGGATAGACAATGTCTAATCCCGTCCCAACCACTGCAATCGTTTTGCCATTTTTATTTTTTAGCACGCCTCGATGTGCAGCGCCGTCGATGCCAAGGGCCATACCGCTGATGATACAAAATCCTTGCTCACTCAAAGCATAAGCAAACTCTTCTGCATTTTTTTCGCCTTGCACAGATGAATTTCGACTGCCCACCAGCGCAATCCCTGGCATTGTTAAGCAAGTTAAATCACCTTTTGCATAAAGGATGGGTGGGGGATCAGGAATTTCCAAAAGTGCCTGAGGATAGTGCTCATCAGCGAGAGTGATGAGATGGTTGTTATCTTTCTCCAGCCATTGCAACCCTAATTCAGCCGTTTCTAGATCGGGCCCTTTTTTGATTGAGCAAGATATCGCTTCAGATACAATTTGATTGAGGGCTTGATGAGATGTCGCAAAGATATTTTCAGGACTGCCAAATTGGCTCAGCAGTTTGCAAATGTCTTGTCCACCCAAGCCTGATATTTGTTGCAGGCATATCCATAGTGCGGCTTCATTAGTGTCTTGGGAAGTCATGCGGGGTTATAATAGCGTTAATATTTATATTGGTTTCAATAATGCAGTAAGTTTTAAATAGTTTAGTTTAATCTAGCTAAAATTATGATATTTATTTATATAAAAATCAATTTATTACGGTGATTTATTAAAATGGCAATCCTAGAAATACTTAACTATCCAGACGCGCGTCTATATACGGTTGCTAAGCCCGTATCGCAAGTGGATACAAAAATTCAGCGTTTAATCGATGACATGGCTGAGACTATGTACGATGCTCTAGGGATTGGCTTGGCTGCTACTCAGGTGAATATGCATCTGCAAGTTATTGTGATTGATATCAGTGAAACTAAAAATAAATTACAGGTTTTCATCAATCCTAAAGTTAAAACAAAAATAGGGACACAGGAATACGAAGAGGGCTGTTTGTCTGTGCCCGGGGTGTATGAGAATGTGATGCGCGCCGAGACTGTGGTGATCGAAGCTTTGGACAGAAATGGCAAGTCATTTACCTTGGAAGCTGAGGGCTTAATGGCGGTGTGTATTCAACATGAAATGGATCATTTGCTAGGTAAAGTTTTTGTGCAATATTTGTCACCCCTCAAGCAGACTCGCATTAAAACCAAAATGCAGAAGATGCAGCGTGGTCGATAAGATGTCGCCATTGAAAATTATATTTGCTGGTACACCTGATTTTGCAGTGCCGGCCTTAGCTGCACTCATTGCGGCTGGTCATGATGTATTGCTAGTGCTTACTCAGCCTGACAGACCATCTGGGCGTGGTATGAAATTAAAGGCTAGCCCTGTGAAAGAGTTGGCATTACAACATAAAATTGAGGTTTTCCAACCAGAAACTTTGAAAGATGTTGATACGCAATCTTATATTGATGCATTAAACGCTGACGTGATGATCGTTGCGGCTTACGGATTAATTATCCCAACTAATGTGCTAGCAATGCCTCGTTTTGGATGTTACAACATCCACGCATCATTGTTGCCGCGCTGGCGAGGTGCTGCGCCAATCCATCGTTCATTATTAGCGGGGGATGCTGAAACGGGTGTAACGATTATGGAAGTAGTCCCAGCGCTTGATGCTGGTGCGATGGTTTCTAAGGGGGTATTGCCGATTAGTGAGCGTGATACTTCACAATCCTTGCATGATGATTTAGCTAAGATGGGTGCTGATTTAATGGTCGATGCTATGAAGCAACTCGCTGACACTGGCAAACTGCCAGCAGTAATGCAAGATGAGTCTCTAGTAACTTATGCCGCAAAATTGCAAAAAGTGGAGGCGAGCATCGATTGGACCCAATCTGCTGATTTAATTTCACGACAAGTGCGTGCATTTAATCCCTTTCCTGTTGCCAATGCGATATTGAATGGTGAGGTTTGTCGTATTTGGATGGCCACTCAATCTGATGCTATTAGCAAGCTAAAACCTGGCACTATTTTGGATGTTGGCTACAATATTCAAGTGGCTTGTGGGCAAGGCGCGCTTATTGTTGAAGAGTTGCAACTTCCCGGTGGAAAACGCTTGAAAGCTAAAGATTTTATTGCTGGGCAGAATTTGAAAGTTGGAGAACATTTTGAGTAGGTTTACTTTTTATATTTTGATGAGATTGGTCTAATAACACGTGCATATCTCACAACAGATTGCTGCAGAAGCAATCGGACAAGTTTTTGCTGGCCGTAATTTAGGCGTTGTTTTGGAAAGCCTCTTTGCGCGATATTCAAATATCACTCTTCAACAGCGTGCTGTTGCTCAAGATCTGAGTTATGGTACATTGCGTTTTTACGGCACGATACAAGCTTTACTTGATCAGCTTCTGCAAAAGCCCTTAGATGATGCCAAATTACAATGTTTACTTCTCGTTGCAATCTACCAACTGCAATATGACAAAGCAGCTTCACACACCGTAGTTGACCAAGCCGTTAAGGCAGCTAGCCAATCCAAAAAGACTTGGGCAAAAGGCCTGGTAAATGGGGTTTTGCGTAATTTTTTGCGCCAACAAACAGAATTGGTTACCAATCTTGAAGGTAATGAGTTTGCCAGCTATTCCTACCCTGCTTGGTGGATTACCAAGCTTAAGCACCAATATCCAGATCATTGGCAAGCTATACTTGAAGCCGGGAACCAGCATCCTCCGATGACGCTTCGCGTTAATCCGCACCAGATTTCAGCGTCAGATTTTGTTGCAAAACTTAACGCGGAAGGAATTGCCTCCCAAGCGCTTGGCGCTAATGCGGTAATGTTGGAAAAACCCCTTCCAGTCGACCGTATTCCGGGCTTTGCAGACGGTGAAGCCTCGGTACAGGACTTTGCTGCTCAAATTGCTGGTTATGCGTTGGATTTAAAAAATGGCCAGCATGTTTTGGATGCTTGTTGTGCCCCCGGGGGTAAAACAGGACAAATTCTAGAGTTGGCGGATGTCGATTTAGTGGCAGTAGATAATGATGAAAAACGTATTGACCTTACGCAAAGCAATGTTGATCGCTTAAAACTAAAAGCTACTTTATTAGTCGGAGATGCAGGAAATTCATCAGAGTGGTGGGATGGCAAACCTTTCGATCGCATTCTGGCAGATGTGCCATGTACCGCTTCAGGGATTGTACGACGTCATGTTGATATTAAGTGGTTGCGCCGTGAGGCAGATATTGCTTCATTCACTAAGCAACAGGCTCACATACTTCCATCTTTGTGGCAGGTATTAGCAAAGGGTGGTAAATTGCTTTACGTCACTTGTTCTGTTTTTAAAGAAGAGAATCAGCGTCAGATCGATAGCTTTTTGAAGTTAAACGCAGATGCGGAGCAATTGCCTTTGAATCAACCATTGGCAGGTTTAAGTTTAAACAATGGACAACTATTACCAAGTGCCCACCATGATGGTTTATTTTATGCCTTATTACAGAAGCGCTAATCGGCTTTTCGCATTCATTTGCCTCATCATTTTTTCGCTATCATTGGCATTTAGTCAGTTAGCGAATGCGGGAAACAGCGCAATCCATATTAAAAGTGCAGAGCTTCTTTCAACCGAAGAGGCTTATAACTTGCTCGCGGATTTTGATATCAGCTTTAGTCCAGTCATTGAGGATGCTTTAAATAAAGGCGTACCTCTTACTTTTCTTGTTGAATTCCAACTGAGCTCACCTCGTCGATATTGGTTTGATGATGAAATTGTTACGCAAACTCAATACTTGACTTTGAGCTACCACGCGCTTTCTCGACAATACTTAGTCAATCGCAACAATCAACGACAATCCTTTGCAAGCCTGCAACAAGCGAAAGAAGAATTTTCGAAAATTAAACCTTGGCCTGTAGTGGACAAAAAATTAGTCAAAAAAGGGGATGCGTATTTTGCCGCAATAAAAGTGCGATTAGATCAAACTAAGTTACCTAAACCTTTGCAAGTGGAAGCGATTGGTTCTGACGATTGGAATATTGCGTCTGAACGATATCGTTGGACGCCTGTATTTGCTTACTAAGAAATACTTTTACTGATGCGATATATCGTTTTTATTACAGCCTTACTTGGGGTAGGTTTGCTTTACTTGCTCTCTCATGCAAGTGGCAATGGGAATGTTTCAGGCGCTGATTACACCATGCTGCTTGGTCTAAATATTGCGCTCGCAAGCGCTCTGCTTATTCTCATCGCATATCAGCTCGCTGTGCTTTTTAGGCAGATACGAGCAAGAGTTATTGGTAGTCTCCTTAATTTACGATTACTAGGGGCATTCGCATTAATGGCGATCACGCCGGGCGTTCTCGTTTATGGGGTGTCAGTTAATTTTCTTACGCATTCCATTGAATCATGGTTTAACGTAAAGGTTGAAGCCGCTTTGGAGGGTGGGGTTCGACTTGGTCAAAGCTCACTAGATGCATTGTTAGCTGACCTCAAGCAAAAAGGTGAGGGGATGTCCTCAAATCTTGCTTTTCAGCCGACAAACACGCAATTAACAGTACTGAATGACTTGCGAGAAAAAAATGGCGTGCAAGATGCCGTTTTGCTCACGATACAAGGAAAAATTTTAGCCTTTTCCAGTAGTGATGCGACCAGCTTTTTGCCAAACACACCGAACCTAGATCAGCTTAGACAAGCGCGACAAAAAGATTTTGGCATCATTGAGCCTATCGCGGGTAAAGGTTTATATTTACGTGCGTTAGTACCAGTCAATATGAATGATATTGGTGGTGAAACTCTGATTTTGCAATTACTTCAGCCAGTGCCAAGACAGCTCTCAAATACGGCTGAGGCTGTTCAAAATGTTTATCAAGACTATCAAGAGCTGTCACTCAGTCGCGAGTCACTTAAGCAGGTATTTTCTCTCACGCTGACTTTGGTTCTGTTGCTAGCTATGCTGACAGCAGTCTCAGTTGCTTTCGTATTAAGTCGTCGTTTATCAACGCCGCTTGGCGTTTTGGCAGAAGGGACTAGAGCAATTGCACGGGGCGATTATGAGACTGTACTTCCTGTTCACGGTAACGATGAGTTAGGTGTTTTGGTGCAATCTTTTAATAGCATGAGTAAACAGCTTGGTGACGCGAAACAAGCTGCAGAAGCAAATCGAGCTAGTGTGGAAGCCGCAAGAGTCTATTTAGAGACGATCCTAGCGCACTTATCATCTGGTGTTTTGGCCTTGAATGACAAAGGGGAATTGCGTACCTATAATTTAATTGCCTCGAATATATTAGGGGTTGTATTAGGGCATTTCTCAGGACATTCCTTTGCTAAACTTGGTCAGGAGTTTCCTGATTTAGCAACGCTTACCGATACTATTCTTCAAAATGCAGGCCAATCAAAAGCCAATGATTGGCAAACAGAAATGGAGATTGTCACCACACAAGGACAGCGCACATTGCTCTTGCGCGGGACGCGATTACCTTACAGCGCAGACAGCGGCTATTTAGTGGTGTTTGACGACATTACAATGATGGCGCAAGCTCAGCGCGATGCCGCTTGGGGTGAGGTCGCCAGACGCTTAGCCCATGAAATTAAAAATCCACTTACGCCCATTCAGCTTTCAGCTGAGCGAATTGAACATAAGCTTTCAGCTAAGCTAGATGTTGCCGACAGTGAGATGTTAAAACGCGCCACAGGTACGATTGTTGCTCAGGTGGATGCATTAAAAACAATGGTAAATGAGTTTAGTGAGTATGCTCGTGCACCAGTTCTTAATTTAAGTCCGTTAGATCTTAATCAATTAGTGCGTGATGTGCTTGATCTCTATGAGCCAACAGGGGTGACCCTTAAAGTCAGTCTGGCTAATCAATCACTTGGTGTGCTTGGGGACAACACCATGCTGAGGCAGGTGTTACATAACTTATTGCAGAATGCTCAAGATGCATTGGATGGTGTGGTAAAGCCAATGATTGAAGTGACAACTTCAAAGTTGCCTGATCAAGTGCTGTTGATTGTCACTGACAATGGTGCTGGCTTTCCGCTTGAGATTCTTTCGCGAGCTTTCGAACCTTACATGACGACCAAGCACCATGGAACTGGATTGGGTTTAGCGATTGTGAAAAAAATTGTGGAAGAGCATCAAGGCACCATTACTATCGAGAATCTTAAAGGGGTAACTGAGCTTGACACAGGCACTGCTGTAATCGTTACCTTACCCTTTCAACAATTGACCCCAAAAAAATCAAAAGTTAACCGCAAAAAGGTTGAACCAGTATGACTGCAAGACAAGTGCTAGTGGTGGATGATGAAATTGGTATCCGCGAATTATTAAGAGATATTTTGCAAGATGAAGGCTATCAAGTCCAGCTTGCCGAGAATGCTGCTGAAGCGAGAGAGTATCGTCAACGTATTCGCCCGGATGTCGTCTTGCTTGATATCTGGATGCCGGATTGTGATGGCATTACTTTACTTAAAGAGTGGGGTACTGGCGGCATGTTGACCATGCCTGTTGTCATGATGTCAGGTCATGGCACTATTGATACCGCTGTGGAAGCGACGCGAATAGGCGCATTTGATTTCTTAGAGAAACCGATTGCCTTACAAAAGCTATTGAAGACGGTGACGGCTGCGCTCAAGCATAGCGAGCAACTTCCTAAGTCTGATATGAGCTTATTAAGTCTCGGTAAAAGAGCAGTCATTAATGAACTTCGTCAGCGTCTAGACCAAGTCAGCATGAGTAAAACGCCCCTGCTGTTGATAGGCGAAAAAGGCAGTGGTGCCGAGCTTTGCGCTAAATTCTTGCATCAAGCAAATACACCCTGGATGGAGTTGCTCGAGTTGCAACGCCTCGCCGATGCACCGCTTGATTTGTTGGAGCAATTGCGTGAAGGCATTTTATTTATTCCTGAAGTCTCGGAGTTAGATAAGACACAGCAAAAAGGTTTGTTAGTGTTGCTCGCTAAAGCTGAAAAATATGGAACGCGTGTTGTTTGTAGTACTTCCAAGCCTTTGCCTGATTTGGTAGCAGAAGGAATTTTTGATAACGGATTGCTGCAAACAATGTCGGTGAGTACTTTACGCATCCCGAGCCTAGCAGATCACAGAGAAGATATTCCTGATTTAGTCCGTGCCATGGCATTTCTTTTGGTTGAAACGACCGCTTCACCTTACCGAGAGTTTGAAACAGCTGCGCTCAACACCTTGAGAAATGCAGATTGGCCTGGCAATCTAACCCAGTTAGATAGCGTAATTAGAAATTTGATGCAGACCAGTCTTGGCGAAAAAATCAGCTTAGATGACGTGAATCGTGTGATGGAACAGTTTGCACCATTAAAGGCGATAGTCATTGCACCACTTTCAAAAAAAGACAGTGGTTTACCAATTGACTTTGATAAGCCATTGCGACAAGCGAGGGATGACTTCGAACGATTGTATTTTGAGCATCACATTCAAAGGGCGGATAAAAATATGAGCCGTGTTGCTGAAGCAGTTGAGCTTGAGCGGACACATTTGTACCGCAAGCTCAAGCAATTGGGAATTAAAACGAAGTAGTTTTATTACTTAGCATTTTAAGCTTTTTTGACTTTTAAGCGCCAAAGTGATGTTGTTTCGGCTTTTCTTGCCATGTGAAGCCTATCTGTCTCATCCTTAATCTTGCTATGTTTGGGCTTGATATCAAGCTTCTCTTCCATATATAAGCCGGCTTGTTCAATCGCGTTTCGTAACTCATCCTTGCCCCTCAGTCCTAAATGCTCAGCGAAGTCAGACATGATTAGCCACCCTTCTCCATCATCAGTGAGATGTACTTTTAAGCCATTGAGGAAAGCTAATAGCATCCTGCTTTCAGGGTCGTAAACAGCATACTCAATCGGTGAGCTTGGTTTAGCTGGTAACCATGGAGGGTTGCATACAATTAGCGGTGCTTTACCTTCGGGAAACATATTAGTTTGTGTCAGCGTAATTTGCGCTTGCAAACCAAGCCGAGTGATGTTTTCTTGGGCGCAGGTAATGGCGCGGGGATCTTGTTCTGTTGCGATGATTTTTTTGATGCCACGTTTAGCAAGTAATGCTGAAATGACCCCTGTCCCTGTGCCGATGTCAAAAGCGAGCGCTGTGTTGGGGAGAGGGGCTTTTGCCAGCAAAGCTAAATATTCCCCGCGAATAGGTGAAAATACGCCGTAATGTGGGTGGATATTGGCACCTATCGCCTCAATCGGCACTCCTTTTTTTCGCCATTCGTGTGCGCCAATTAAGCCTTGTAGCTCGCGAAGTGAAACGATAAATGGGCTGGTGAATTCTCCGTAAGCCTCTAAGCAAGCTTGGCTAAAATCAGGTGCACGCTTGAGTGAAATTTTATAACGCTCACCCACTTCAATCAGCAACATACCCAGGACTCTTGCGCGCTGTGCTTGCGCAACGCGATGTAAGTTGAATGCTTGCTTGAGGTCTATTGGAGCAGTTTCTTGTGAGGTTTTTTTAGAGGGCTTCTTTTGTTCACATCGCCTTGCCATAGCTTGTAATAATTGCCGTGCGTTGTGAAAATCCCCTCGCCACAACATCGCCGTGCCTTCGCAAGCGAGCCTATAAGCGTTATCAGCATTGATGGTGTCATCTGCAATCAAGACCCGTTTCGGCGCAGCAACCCCAGCTTCCGATTGCCAGTGTGCACTGAGCGTGCCGCCGCCCTCCACCCAGCTAATCGACATTAACTATTGAATTCCAATACCACTGGAGTGTGGTCACTAGGCCGTTCTAATTTACGTGGAGTTTTGTCTATATAGCTTGTTTTACTTGCCTTGCTGAGTTCTGGGGTGACTAAAATATGGTCAATGCGCATGCCTAAATTACGTCTAAACCCTGCCATACGGTAATCCCACCAACTAAATTGACCCTCACCTTTTTCAAACAAACGGAAGCTATCTTCTAAGCCTAAATTAGTGAGTGCTTTGAATGCATTACGCTCTGGTTCGCTGACTAATACTTGGCCTACCCATGCCGCTGGGTCATGGCAGTCGATATCCTCTGGCGCAATATTGTAATCGCCCAATAGGGCTAGTTTTGAATGCTTAGCAATTTCAGCATTCAACCAAGGCGTGAAAGCTTGAAGCCAGCTAAGTTTGTAAGCGTATTTATCAGAACCTACTGCTTGGCCATTTGGAACATATACGCACACAATCCGAACGCCATTAATTGTTGCAGCAATTAAACGTTTTTGTTCATCTACAAAGTTAGGAATGCCGATATGTACTTCATCTAAACTGTGCGGACTGATAATAGCAACGCCGTTATAGGTTTTTTGACCGCTATGAATCGCGTTATACCCTACTTCCTTGAGCGCTTCATAAGGAAACTTGCCGTCTTCTTGTTTGGTTTCTTGTAAGCACAAAGCATCTGGTTTATTGGCGGCAAGCCAATCGAGGACGTGTGGCAAGCGCACATTAAGGGAGTTAACGTTCCAAGTCACGATTTTCATATTAAGCCGCCACGGTCATGCCATTGTGGCGTAACAATGCCTCTATGTCTGGCGCACGGCCACGGAAGGCAACAAACGATTCCAAGGCTGGTCTAGAGCCGCCTTTGGCTAAAATTTCATGCCAGAAGCGTTGTCCTGTTTCTGCGCAGAGCACGCCATTTTCTTCAAACATACTGTAAGCATCTGCTGAAAGTACTTCCGCCCACTTGTAGCTGTAATACCCAGCTGCATAGCCGCCTGCGAAAATATGGCTAAATCCGTTAGGAAAGCGGTTCCATTTTGGTGGCCGAACGACGGCAACTTCATCACGTACCTGTTCAATTAAATCGAGCGCAGTTGCTTTACCATTCGGGTCAAAATCGCCATGCAAGCGCATGTCAAATAATGAGAACTCGATCTGGCGAACCGTTTGCATCCCGGCTTGGAAGTTCTTTGCAGCAATCATTTTGTCGAATAGGCTGCGTGGCAAGCTTGCACCTGTTTCAACGTGTTTAGTCATATGGCGAATCACATCCCATTCCCAGCAGAAATTTTCCATAAACTGACTAGGTAGTTCGACTGCGTCCCATTCAACGCCTTTAATCCCTGATACGCCGTAATCATCAACTTGTGTCAACATGTGGTGTAATCCATGACCAAATTCATGGAACATGGTGATGACCTCGTCGTGCGTAAATAAGGCTGGTTTGTCACCAATGGGGGCTGAGAAATTGCAAGTCAGATAAGCCACAGGCGTGATAATAGTGTCAGCACCATTATTTAAATCTTGTTTTCTACGAGTAATCGCCTCGTCCATCCAAGCGCCGCCTCGCTTGTTGTTGCGTGCATATAGGTCTAAATAAAACTGACCAATCGCCTTGCCATGTTGGTCGCTAATTTCATAAAAAGCGGCATCAGTATGCCAAACAGGGGCTTGTGACTTTTTCACGTGCACCCCAAAAATAGTTTCAACCACTTTAAAAAGGCCGGCTAATACTTGTGCCTCAGGGAAGTATTGTTTTACTTCTTGGTCTGAAAAGGCATATTTATCTTCACGTAACTTTTCAGATACAAAAGCAACATCCCAAGCTTGCATATCACTAATGCCTAACTTTGCTGCATATTGGGTAAGTTCTTGCATATCGCGTTCTGCAAAAGGTTTAGCGCGTTGCGCCAGATTATCTAAGAACGCAATAACGTCTGTAGGGGCATCCGCCATTTTGGTGGCTAGCGACATTTCAGCGTAGCTTTTGTAATCTAGTAAGGTTGCAGACTCTTGGCGAAGTTTGAGAATTTCACTGATTAAAGGCGTGTTATCCCAATCTTCTTTGCCAAATTCTGAAGCACGTGTTGCATAAGCGCGGTAGAGTAATTCACGCAATGGTCTGTTTTCGCAGTATTGCAATACAGGCATATAAGATGGGAAATGTAGCGAGAATTTATAGCCATTTTTGCCATCGCTAGAAGCCGCTTCGTGTGCGGCTTCTAAAGCATCTTCCGGAACGCCTTGGAGGTCAGCAAGATCTTCTACAAAGTGTGCAAAATCGTTCACAGTATCCATCAAATTTTCTTCAAACTTGGTGGTGATTTTTGAGAGTGATTCTTGAATTGCTTTAAAGCGTGCTTTATCAACTTCGGCTAATTCAGCACCTCCTAAACGAAAACCTAGCAATTCATTTTCAACAATTTTTTGTTGTGCGGTATTGAGTGAACAGAATTCAGTACTATTTTTAAGTGCACGAAATTTTGCATACAAGCGTTCATCTTGAACTAAATCTGAGTAAAAATCAGTCAGTTTAGGTAGGCTCGCATTAAAGGACTCACGCAGTTCCGGACTATTGACCACTGCATTCATATGGCCGACTTGTGACCAAGCACGCGAAAGTCTTTCTTCCATGTCCTCAAGCGGTTTAGCAAAGTTTGACCATGTGGGCACTTGAGTTGCTGCCGCCAGTTTTTCAACGCAGCTTCTGCCAGTCTCTAGTAAGTGATCAATTGCTGGTTCAACATGTTCGGCTTTGATTTGATCAAATTTTGGGAGGCCAGAAAAATTGAGCAGTGGATTGTGATTTAAGTCGGTCAATTCAAATTCCTTTAGTTAGTGCAGTCGCGTGTAATTACGCTAAGTTACTTTAGAGATTCATTTTTTGGATTAAAGGTTCAATTTTGTCACTATCATGACTAGACAAAACCTTGCGTGCAGCAGGAACTAGCATAACTAAGTCACTTTGTAATACCTGATGTTTTATCGATAAAATATGGGAAGGATGCATAGAGAATTGGCGCAAGCCTAAGCCTAATAAGAGACGCGTTAGTTTAGGATCGCCAGCCATTTCACCGCAGATCGAGACTTTTTTCCCGAGCTTTAGTCCTGCTTTCAGCGTGATTTCGATGAGCTGCAGAATAGCTGGGTGAAGCGGATTGTAGAGATGGGAAACACTATCATCAGTGCGATCGATTGCAAGTGAATATTGAATTAAATCGTTAGTACCGATGGAGAGGAAATCTAATTCCTTAGCAAAGGCTTCCGCACAAATCGCTGCTGCTGGAATCTCAATCATGCCGCCAACTTCAATATCGTTGTTAAACGCAATTTTTTCTAGGCGTAGACTCTGTTTTGCTCGCTCAAGTAACAGCAATGTTTGTCTAAGTTCAGTGAGTGAAGAAAGCATTGGAATAAGGATTTTAATATTACCAAACGCTGAGGCGCGAAGCAGCGCGCGTAATTGAACATGAAACATTTGCGGTTCGGCTAAACATAAGCGAATCGCACGTAAGCCAAGGGCTGGGTTAGTACAACTGCGTTCAGTCTCAGGATTGATTTGTTTGTCAGCGCCTAAGTCCAGAGTTCGGATCGTGACAGGCTTTCCGTCCATAGCTTCACCGACCGCTTTATAGGCCTCGAATTGTTCTTCTTCAGTTGGCGCTTCTCGGCGATTCATGAATAAAAATTCAGATCGATATAAACCGATGCCAGTCGCGCCTGAAGCTTTAACTTGAACGACGTCATCAGGCACTTCAATATTGGCGTATAAATCAATTGCTGTGCCGTCAAGGGTCACTGCTTTATTAAGCCTAATGCGCTTGAGTTTTTGTTGTTCGATTTGCCATTGGTCTTGCTTGAGTTTGTATTCAGCCAATGTATCTTTGTCTGGATGAACAACGACTACGCCTTGCGTGCCATCGACAATCAGTAATTCACCATCGCGAATGAGCGTTCTAGCCCTTTGCAATGCAACGATGGATGGGATATTTAAACTGCGCGCTAGAATCGCTGTGTGTGAAGTCGCGCCACCAACATCCGTGACAAAAGCTGCGAACTGATGTTGTTTGAACTGGATCGCATCGGCTGGTGAAATATCGTGTGCAACCAAAATAATTGCTTTTTCCTGCTCCGACAAAGGCACTTGGCTTGGTCGTCCAAGCAGTACTTTGATGATACGTTCAACCACTTGCACGACATCATGTTTACGTTCGCGCAGGTATTCGTCTTCAATTTGGTCAAACTGTTCGACGATGCTTTCCATCTGTTGTTTAAGCGCCCACTCCGCGTTGCAGAACTCATTTTTAATGATGAGCTTTGGGTTGTTAGCTAACGTATGGTCATTCAAAATCATTAAATGAGTATTAATGAATGCGGCGAGTTCAGCAGGGGATCGTGCTGGCAATTGTGCTTTTATGGTCTCTAAATCAAGCTTGACGGTATTGATGGCTTGATCAAAACGTGCGATTTCTTGCTCAATCAGATTTTCAGGAACTTGGTAATGCACGACCTCTAACAAGGCATGCGAAACCAAATGGGCATGACCGATAGCAATGCCGTTTGATACGCCAACACCATGAATAGAAAAGCTCATTACTCAGGCTCACCAAAGCGATTATTGATTAAAGCCAGTAGTGCTTCCATTGCTTCTGCTTCATCTGCTCCAGTGGATTCTAATGTCACTGTACTTCCTTTACTTGCAGCTAACATCATTACGCCCATAATGCTTTTTGCATTCACGCGGCGACCGTTGCGCTCTATCCAAATATCGCTTTTAAACTGACTCGCAGTTTGTGTCAGTTTAGTTGAAGCACGGGCATGAAGGCCGAGTTTATTGATGATGAGAATATCTTGTTTCATTCGCATTCTTCCTTAACTGAAGCCTATTTACAAGCGGCTTCGGTGAAATTAATTACGCCTTCTTGCCCACCGCTTAGGGCTTTTTCCGCTAGTTTTGTTAGATCACCATTGCGATAAGTGAGTGCGCGAACGAGCATAGGCAGATTCACACCAGCAATGCCTTCTACGCTGTTTTGTTTGACTAATTTGCTCACAATGTTGCAAGGTGTAGCGCCATAAATGTCTGAAAGGATTAGAACGCCGTCGCCTTCATCAAGGTCTCGCACTACTTTTTGCATCACGGGCAATAAGGTTGCTGGGTCGTCATGCATATCAATTCCAAACTGCTCTAATAAAACTGGGCGTGAGCCCATGACGTGCGTAGCGCATTGAATTAGGCTTTCGCCAAGTGCGCCGTGCGCGACAATTAAAATACCAATCATAAAGATATTTCCAATTCTCGGTGTCTGATTAACACTTGTTGTTGCTGTGAAAAGTGCTTGCCTAGCTCTTCAACAATATAAACAGAGCGATGTTGCCCGCCAGTACATCCAATAGCAATGGTTAAATAACTGCGATTCTCTTGAATAAAACTTGGCAGCCACCGGGTGACAAAGTTTTGAATGTCTTGGGACATATCATTCACCATCGGCTGTTGCTCTAAGAATGCCTGCACTGGGAGATCTCGACCTGTCATCGGCCTAAGTTTTGAATCGTAATGCGGGTTGGGTAAACAGCGTACATCAAACACAAAATCTGCATCAAGTGGAATGCCATGTTTAAAGCCAAAGGAAGTGAACAATAAAGTAATGTTTTTGCTTTCTTGGGCCACAAAATCCTTTACCCAGCCTCGAAGGGTGTTTGCACTTAAGTCGCTGGTATCAATATGATGGCCTAACTCAGAAAGTGGCGCTAATAATTTACGCTCAAGTTCTAAGCTTTCTCCTAGGGTAATATCCTCATTGCTGAGTGGATGACGCCGACGTGTTTCACTAAACCTTTTTACCAAAGCTTGTTTGGTGGATTCAAGGAACAATACCTGAACGTTAATGCCCTGTGCTTTAAGTTTTTCGATATTCTCGGGTAGGGCTTCTAAAGCTCCGCTTCTTGTATCGGTACTAATAGCAACACGGCTTTGGCTATTATTTAAATTTTCATAAATTTGCGGTAGTAGTGTGGCGGGTAAATTGTCTATGCAATAATAGCCAGCGTCCTCAAGGGCTTTGAGGACCACGCTTTTTCCTGAGCCTGAAAGGCCTGTGACGATAATTAGTTGCATCAGTTTTGATCCGCGTTATTTTTAAGTTCGCGTGCTTGCCTATCCATAAATTGGTTAGTGCCATTTACGCCGCGCAATAAAAGCATGTGATTGCGAACTGCAACTTCGACCAAGACAGCAATGTTGCGACCGGCGGCAACAGGGATGACGACTTTTTGAACCTTAATGCCTAATACATCTTCGTCATGTGATTTTATTTTTAGTCTATCGAGGTTTTGTGGCGCCAATGTGTCAGCCATTTCTAGCTGGATTATCAAATCTAGCGGCTTGCTTGGTTTTACAGCACTGTCACCAAATAATGCGCGAATATTTAAAATGCCTAGTCCACGTACTTCTAAAAAGTCTTGTAATAAAGGTGGACATCGACCTTCAATGCGCTCAGGGGATATGCGATAGAAGTCTACAATATCATCAGCAACTAAACGGTGGCCACGCGAAATCAGCTCTAGTGCTAACTCGCTTTTTCCGATAGCAGGGCTGCCTTTAATCAGCACGCCGAAGCCTTGCACTTCAATAAAAACGCCATGTTCGCTAGTTGATTCAGCAAGCGCTTGCGCCAAATGATGGCTTAATAAATCCATTAAATTCGGACTCGCTAGCGGCGACGTCATCAAAGCAGTTTGGTGTTTGTCAGCTGCCGAAATTAGTGCAGTAGGGACCTTTTCTCCGTTCGCAACAATCAGGACTGCGAGCTTTTGCGAAAATAAGTGATTGATCGCTTGCGTTTGTTCCAGCTCTTCTAAGCCGTTCAAATAGTCCATTTCGGCACAGCCAAGTACTTGAACTCTATTCGGATGAACAAAATTGCGATGCCCAGTTAAAGCCAGTGAGGGCTTTGAAACAGTTTCGCTGTTGAGTAAATTATCACCTCCAGATTTACCTGCTACCCAAGCAAGCTTGAGTTTACGGCGGATTTCTTGGTGTAGCTGGTGTACGCTAATTTCGGCCATCAGAATTTACCTAAGTTAACTACTCAGTTGCTTGATGCTTCACAGCACCGTTGGCTTTGTGGTGGTCAGCATGTTTTTCTTTGTGTTTTAACACCTGGCGATCAAGCTTATCTGCTAATAAATCAATTGCGCTGTACATATCCGCATCATTTGATTCGGCATGTAAATCAGCCCCAGGAACATGAATCGTTGCTTCTACTTTTTGTACTAGCTTCTCCACCGACAATGTGACTTTAACATCAATCATATGATCAAAATGATGGCTAAGTTTAGCAAGTTTTGTTTTGATATATTCGCGTAAAGCAGGAGTAACTTCTAAGTGATGCCCAGTTAAATGTAAATTCATGATTAACTCCTTCTGGTGGTAATGCAAGTCTCAGAGAGACTTGCGTTGGTTAGCCGCAGGTATGCTTAGAGACTCGCGGTACTTGGCAATTGTACGTCTTGCAACGACAATGCCTTGTTTTGATAATACTTCAGTTAGTTGATTATCTGAATAAGGTTTTTTTGGGTTTTCCTCAGTGACCATTTGTTTAATCAGCGCTCGAATGGCTGTCGCCGAACAAGCGCCACCAGTGTCTGTTGAAACATGGCTACCAAAAAAGTATTTAAGTTCATAAACACCGCGTGGTGTGAGCATGTATTTTCGTGTAGTGACCCGTGAAACCGTTGATTCATGTAAGCCAAGCTCATCCGCGATTTCACGAAGTACCAAAGGGCGCATCGCAATCTCGCCATGTTCGAAGAACTGAGTTTGTTGGTCAATAATCTCTTGAGACACCCTTAAAATCGTTGAAAATCTTTGCTCAATATTTTTAATCATCCATTTTGCTTCTTGCATTTGGCTATTTAAATATTGGTTTGAGCTGTCTCGATTGCCATTCAGAATGTTTGCATAAAGCTTGTTAATGCGTAATTTAGGGACGACACCATCATTAAGACTTGCAATCCAATCGCCTTTAACTTTCTTAACGATAATTTCATGCTGAATATAATGGCCCGCGCTAAGTTTAGTGAAATCACTTCCGGGACGGGGGTTCAGGTGTTTGAGTATTTGCTGAGCACTGCGAAGTTTGTCATCGTCGCAGCGCAGGGTCTTTTTAAGCTTTGCATAATCACGTGAAGCAAGCGTTGTTAAATGATGAGTAGCAATTTGAAGTGCAAGTTCATATGTGCTTTTATTTTCGTCACGTATTTCTTTGCTTAAAAGCTTTAATTGCAATATCAGGCATTCGGATAAATTACGTGCCCCAACGCCAGGTGGATCTGCTTGTTGAATATGCTTGAGGGCAGTTTCAAGTTCTAAAATATCAATTTCAAGTTCTTCAGGAAGTAGCTCTTTTAACGCCTCTAGGGATTGTTCTAGATAACCATCTTCATTAATAGCATCCACTAAAAATATGGATAAGGTTTGATCTCGCTCTGATAGTGGCATCAGTTTGAGTTGGCTGATGAGATGGTCACGAAGTGTTGGCGAAGAAGCTTCTTGGAGAGAGTAATCGTTGTCGTCGTCTGAATAGGTGTTTTCTTCCCAGCGATAGGCGCTACTTCCACCAAAGTAATCTTCACTTAGAGTGTCTTGAGATGAGTAATCTGATACATTTTCTTGGTCTTTCGGCGATGTACTAAGACTTTCGACTTTTTCTTGTGTACCAAACCCTTCACTCGCAAATTCATTGCTGTTTTCTGAGCCATCATCATTTTTGTCCGTTCGCTCTAGCAACGGATTTTCTTGCAAAATCGTTTCTAGCTCTTGATTTAATTCTTGAGATGAAAGTTGAAGGAGACGAATAGACTGTTGCAATTGCGGCGTGAGCGCAAGATTCTGAGATAGTTTAAACTGTAAACTTTGTTTCATTTAGCGCTTAATTTGGCTGTTTTCGTCGATTAAAGACGGAAATCTTTCCCTAAGTAAACTGCTCTCACATCTTGGTTTTCAATAATTTCTGAAGGCGTGCCTGATGCAAAAACGCGACCTTCATTCACGATATATGCTCTATCGCAAATGCCAAGCGTTTCACGCACATTATGGTCTGTAATCAGCACACCAATGTTTTTTGCCGCTAAAAATTTAATGGTTTTTTGAATGTCGAGCACAGCAATTGGGTCAATTCCTGCAAACGGCTCATCTAGCAAAATAAATTTTGGATTAGTTGCTAAGCATCTTGCAATTTCGACGCGACGTCTTTCGCCACCAGATAAGCTAACGGCCAAATTATCACGTATGTGAGAAATATGCAGATCTTCCATCAGTTCGTTTAGGCGATTTTCTATCGCGTCAGGACTGATTTTCTGTAGTTCTAATATCGCGCGAACATTGTCTGCTGCACTCAGCTTTCTAAATACAGACGGTTCTTGAGGAAGGTAAGATAAGCCCATTCTGGCCCGCTGGTGAATCGGTAAACGGCTAATATCTTTACTGTTAACAATAATGCGTCCTTCATCTGAAGGGACTAAACCAACGATCATATAAAAGCTCGTTGTTTTTCCTGCGCCATTAGGGCCAAGCAAACCAACAACCTCTCCACTTTTTACATTAAGCGAAATATCCTGCACCACTGTGCGGTCTTTGTATTTTTTGCGTAAATTTTGGACAATTAACTCGGTCATGACGAAACTTTAGTTGTTATTTTGTGTAGGCTTGCTTTTAGGTTGAATAATGGCTTTTACCCGACCTGTTGGCGTTGCAGGCGTTGCAGATTTTGAACCTCCGCCGATTACTTCAGAGTATTCCGCAATTGCGTCATACATAATGTAGTCGCCATGCACAATGTCGTTGGCGCGCTTTACCCAAGCTTTAGTGTAGAGCTGTATTTTGTCCATACGTCCGTCATATTCAATGCGTTGAGCAGAGCCCTCCATATACTCATCTTTACCTTCACGCTTTTGTTTGAAGGTTGTTGGATTGCCGTAAGAGGAGCTATGTTGAAAGCCTGATTCATCTTCACGCACCACTAATTTATCTGCTTTAATCAGTAATGTTCCTTGAGAGATAATGACATTGCCTGTGTAAACACTCACTTTTTTAGCATCATTGACGGTCATAGTATCTGCTTCAATTTCAATTGGTTTTTCTTTGTCTGCCTTTTCAGCCCAAGCTGGTGTGGCAAACAATGCAATGAGACAGTAAAGAAAAAAATGACGCAACATGAGGACTCCGAAAGCAGTTTTTTTGGTTATTGCGATTTTATTTTCGCGTTGAGGATGAAGAGTTGTTGACATTATTTGCCTTGTTTTTTGAGATGATTTTTGGGGCAACTTCCACAGAACTTACCTTAGTCCTTGCTGTACGTTTAGGCAATAGCGATGTGTTTGATTTTGCATTTGGCTTCTCATAATGCACGCGCACCCTTTTTTTCAATACGAAGTTTTTTTCGTTTTTGTAATAAATCATCCCTGTGCCATGAATGATTGTTTTTGGATCTTGTGTAATGACCACATCACTCTCAGTGCTAGCAAGTTCTGTTTTAGGAAAGACTTTTAAATAATCTGTCTTTAAGCGCATCTCTCCGCGACCTTCAAACGCCTCTCTAACGATGATGACATTGCCTTTGAACTCAACTTCTTCACCATTGGCGGAGACAAACCCTTTTTGCGCTTCAATTTGGGTGTAAGGTTTATTTTCACCGTATTGCGTAAGGCGAGGCCTAACCAGTTCGGTTGTGTAATTGTCTGGATAATGTCTCATCTCAACCGCAGCAAGCATATTACGCAAATTGCCATTAATGTCAGTTTTAGTGGTGACAAAATTCTCTACAAAATAATCCACGTCGTGACGATGGCTTCCGTCTATTTTTTTGGTATCTGATTCAACGGTACTATCAATCCAGAAAGTGATGAGTGCAAGCACACCCAACACAATCAATGGAAAAATAATAGTACTCCGTCCGTTCATATAAACCTGGCGCTAATATCAGCTTCGTTTTACTTAAGAAACTTTGCCATTTGGCCGTCAAATGTGCCTTGGGCTTTCATCAACAATTCACAAAGCTCACGGACAGCGCCGTGACCAGCCTCACGGGTAGTAATGTAATGTGAGTATTCTTTTACCAACGGCATTGCGTGTGGAACAGTTACTGCTAATCCAGCGCGTCGCATTGGAGGGATATCAATCACATCATCCCCCATGAACATACATTCTTCAGCAGTGACATTTAAGTCTTTCAAAATCTCATTAAACGCCTCTAACTTATCTTCAACCCCCTGATAGATGTGAGTGATTTTGATGTTTGCAGCGCGCTTAGTGACTACACTAGAAGTGCGCCCTGTCACAATCGCCATTTTAAGGCCTGTATTGTGTAGCAGTTTTAAACCTAAACCATCTTGCGAGTGAAAGTTTTTGTATTCCAATCCATCATCTCCAAGCATCAAACCGCCGTTGGTCATCACACCATCGACGTCAAATATCACGACTTTGATTTTTTTTGCGCGTTCTTCAATTGTAATATTGTCTGATAAAGCCACTGTTAAACCACCTTTGCAATAAGTAAGTCGTGCATATTAAGTGCACCTTGTAATTCACCTTGTTGGTTGACAACTAACAGAGCGGTAATTTTTCTTTGTTCCATCATTTCGACCGCTTCAACAGCCAATTGTCCGGGATTGATATTTTGCGGACTCACATGCATGACATCGCTTATGGCAGTTTTGTTGATGTCGATACCATTTTCAAAAGCGCGACGCAAATCCCCATCGGTAAAAATACCGACCGCTTTGTTTTTGTCATCCACAACTGCTGTCATGCCCAAACCTTTGCGAGACATTTCTATTAACGCCTCTTTCAAGCTTGCATGAATGCTGACGCTAGGAATCGCATTCCCTATTCGCATAACGTCTTGAATACGTATCAAGAGCTTTCGGCCGATACTGCCGCCCGGATGTGACCTGGCAAAGTCTTCTGCTGAAAATCCACGTTGATCAAGCACAGCCAATGCCAATGCATCACCGAGTGCCAGCATGGCAGTAGTGCTTGCGGTCGGCGCTAAGCCAAGTGGGCAAGCTTCAACCGCTACTTCCGCATCTAAATGCACGTCGCCTTGTCTTGCAAGTGTTGAATTATTTTTCCCTGTCATACTAATGATTTTAGTGCCCATGCGTTTAAGCAATGGCAAGATGGTCAGGAGCTCATCACTCTCTCCAGAATTTGAGAGTGCAATGACAACATCGTCTTTGGTAATCATGCCCAAATCACCGTGGCTTGCTTCCGCAGGGTGCATAAAGAAGGCGGGGGTGCCAGTGCTTGCTAATGTGGCTGCAATTTTATTGCCAATATGTCCAGATTTACCCATTCCGCTTACCACAACGCGCCCTTGGCATTGTAAAATGAGGTTTACTGCCTGTGTGAAGTTATCGTCAAGCTTTTGTGCGAGTGCCTCAACCGCATTTGCCTCGATTAATAGCACGGATTTTGCAAGCTCTATGGGCGTTTTGTTGGCGCTTGATTTTTGTAATGATGAGTTTTCCATACTTACCAAGTATAAAAGGGAATCCATCTCGAATAAAGGATACATTTGCAAATAAAACCGACTTTTAGAAAAGTCGGCATACATTTTGCATAATTTAAGGATTTATGCACGAAACTCTCCCAGCTATTCTGTTATTACTCGTCAGCTCAGTGCTCGTTGTTGCATTATTTCGTAAGTTTAAATTGCCGGCGATGCTGGCCTATATTTTGGTTGGTTTGTTGCTTGGACCAAAAAGCTTTGGGTTCTTGCCAGATACGGAAGCTAATCGAGAGCTTGCGGAATTTGGAATTGTTTTCTTGATGTTTAGCATAGGCTTAGAGTTCAGCCTAGGTCAGTTATATGCGATGCGAAGAATTGTATTAGGAATTGGCAGCTTACAAGTGCTCATTACGATGGGCGTCATCATGGTGGTTTGTTTAAGTTTCGATCTTGATTGGAAGGCTGCATTAGTAATAAGTGGCGCGTTGACCATGTCATCGACTGCAATTGTTTCAAAACTATTGGTTGAACGCTTGGATCTCAATGCGCGTCACGGACGAATCGCAATCGGCGTACTGCTCTTCCAAGATCTTGCGGTTGTCCCCTTGTTAGTGTTGATTCCCGCCATCGCAAGCCCGTCTGGATCTTTAGCCTACACGCTTGGCATTGCCTTTTTAAAAGCAGCGGTGATGCTGTCGCTCCTTTTCTTTTTCGGTAAAAATCTCATGAATCGCTGGTTTGGGATTGTCGCTCGCCAGCGATCACGTGAATTATTCGTGATGAATGTATTAATGGTCACCATGGTGCTTGCTTATGCTACGAAGTTAGCGGGGTTGTCTTATGCGCTTGGCGCGTTTATTGCAGGTATGTTGATTTCAGAAACACGTTTTCGTTATCAAGTGGAATCCGATATTGCAGCGTTTCGTGACATATTGATGGGCTTGTTTTTCATTACCATTGGGATGTTGTTGGACTTTAATAGTTTAGGCGGCAATCTTTCAGGTATTTTACTGGTGATGGTCGGGCTGATTATTTTTAAGTCATTAGTCGTGGCCCTCCTTAGTTGGTTTTTTCGATATGAACCAGGTGTGGCGATTAGGGCAGGCGTAACGTTGGCGCAAGCGGGGGAGTTCTCGTTCGTTGTATTTTCTCTTGGTATGGAAAATAGCTTAATTAGCAATGATTTGTTACAAGTGGTGTTAGCGGCCTCATTGCTTTCGATGTTTCTTGCACCATTTATTATTCAGCACAATTTGCAAATTGCTGAATTCTTTTCTCGGAGTTATACCCGCAATCGCAAGAATCAAATTGAGGGTATTGAAAGTGTCGGTAAGCAACTTAAAGATCATGTCATCATTTGTGGTTTTGGTCGAAGCGGACAGTATTTAAGTCGTTTCTTAAAGGAAGAAAAATTCCCATTTATCGCTTTAGATATTGACCCCACGCGCGTGCAAGAGGCAGCCAGCGCGGGTGAGAATGTAATGTATGGAGACGCGGGTAAGCGTTTGGTCTTGGACGCGGCTGGAGCCGCACGCGCTAAAGCCTTAATCATCAGTTACGATGATCCGCCATCGGCTATTAAAATTTTACACTTAGTAAACGACTACTTTCCAAATTTGCCTGTTGTGGTTCGGACTGTCGACGATACCAACATGGAGCGCTTCAGAGACGCCGGAGCATCAGAAGTCGTGCCAGAATTGTTAGAAGGTAGCTTAATGTTGGCTTCACACGCATTGGTCTTGTTAGGTGTTCCACTTAACCGCGTGGTTAAGCGCATTCGTATGTTCCGAGAAGAACGCTACAAAATGTTCAAGGGCTTTTTCCACGGGATTTCGGATGGTGATGAAGCCGTAGAGCGTGTAGTTCCACGCTTACACTCTTTGCCTGTTAACGCCTTTGCTTACTGCATAGGTAAGCCACTCAAGGATATCTATTTTGGCCTTTGCAAAGCAGAAATTACTGCGGTCAGGCGTGATGCGCATCCTGAGGAAGTATCACCAGACTTTGTTTTTAGAGAGAGCGATATCGTTGTAATCTTAGCTAAACCACATGATTTAGTGCTGGCGGAAAGAATTTTACTGACAGGCAAGGACACTTGAGCGAACATGTAGTGATCGTTGGAGGCGGCATTGTTGGTTGTATGACAGCAATGTCACTTGTTGACCGAGGTCACAGCGTCACGATTGTTGAGCGGAACCAAATCGCTAGTCAGACTTCTGGCGAGTCTTCTTGGGCTGGTGGCGGCATTGTTTTTCCTTTACTTCCCTGGATGTACTCCGAACCGGTCAATCAACTCACTCGTTATGGCGCAAATTCGTATCAGCAAATTTGTGAGCGATTAGAGCGCGAAACAGGATTGCCGACAGGGTTTATCAATTCTGGCTTCTTACTATTACCACCGTATAACCAAACAGCAGCAATTGATTGGTGTGAGAAGCATAAGCAAGCCTATGCCATGCCTGATCAAATAGACCCGCAGATTGCCGCAAATGGTTCAGAGCACGCACTTTGGATGCCAGAAGTTTGTCAATTGCGACCACCTTATTTGATGCAGGCACTTCGTCAGTGGTTAGTACAAAACAATGTTACATTGCTAGAGCAAAAAGAGCTGAGACCTTTGGGCGAAATCAAAGCGATCACTTCTTGGAAAACTTTAGATGGCTTAGAAATTAAAGCTGACAAGTTTGTCGTAACTTCAGGGGCCTGGAGTTTTCAGTTGCTTAAATCTGTTGCCGATAAGCTTAATATCAAGCCGATGCGCGGCCAGATTTTGCTTTACCAGCCAACTGAAAATCTTAAACAAATTGTTTACAAAGATGGCTTTTACATGATTCCCCGAGGTGATGGAAAATTGCTCGCGGGAAGCACCTTAGAAGATGTGGGTTTTGATACCTCTGTGACTGAGGAGGTGAAAGCCGAACTTACTAAAAAAGCTGAGGCGATCATGCCCGCATTAAAAGGCCTCCCTATCATCAAGCATTGGAGCGGATTGCGGCCTGGCACCCCTGAGAATTTGCCTACGATTTCAGCACATCCACAAATTAAAAATCTTTATCTTAATACGGGGCACTTCCGTTACGGTATTACCATGGCGCCAGCCAGCGCAAGACTTGTTTCGGAGTTAATTACTGGGGAAAAGACGTTTATGGAATCTAGCCCTTTTGCCCTAGCAATTAATTAAGCGAAAATAAGCATCGATTTTTCGATTGCGTAAGTCAACTTTAGTTTTATAGAATGAACTAACTTTTTTAGGCGTAAATCAATGAAATACATCATTTTAGGTTTGTACGCAGCTTGTATTCTTTTTGTGCACTTTCGTGGCAGAGCCCGCATACCATTTTTTAGGCAAATTTTTGACCACTCTTCATTGGTTTCGCCTATCAACATTTTTATTTATTTATTTTCAAAAGTACCGACCAGTAAAGCTTACATTCCGGTGAGTGAATTTAAAGGCCTGAAATTCTTAGAAGATAATTGGGAAATTATTCGTGATGAAGCTTTGGCACTAGATAAGCTAGAAAAGATTAAAGCGGCGGAAAAGAATGATGATGCTGGATTTAACTCATTCTTCAAAAAAGGCTGGAAGCGCTTTTACCTTAAATGGTATGAGGCTAAGCACCCTTCAGCAATTCAATTTTGTCCAAAAACGGTTGCATTATTGGCACAAGTGCCGGAAATCAAAGCAGCGATGTTTGCAGAGTTGCCGCCTGGTGCAAAGCTTAACCCGCATCGTGATCCTTATGCGGGATCGCTGCGTTACCACTTGGGTTTATCCACCCCTAATGATGACCGTGCATTTATTGATGTGAATCAACAGCCATATAGTTGGCGCGATGGTGAAGGCGTAATTTTTGATGAAACATACATTCATTGGGCGATCAATGGAACCGAACAAACCCGTATTATTTTGTTATGTGATGTAGAACGCCCGATGAAGTATCGCTGGGCGACCGCGGTTAACCGCTGGCTTGCAAAAGTGGTAATTACCGCGGGTAGTTCACCTAACGAAACTGGCGACCAAACAGGCGGGATTAATAAGATTTTCCGCTTCTTTTGGCTCGTGGGTATATATAGACGCAAATTGAAGAAATTCAGCAAACCGCTTTATTTAGTGATTAAATTTGGGTTGATTGCTGCGTTTGTTGTTTGGCTTGTGGGCATTGATAACGTTTCGAGGTTGCTTCAAGCAATCTCGGTTTAAACTTAAACCATCCAATGCCCCGATTTGCCACCTTGTTTTTCTAGTAATTTAATTTCACCCATTACCATGCCACGATCCACCGCTTTGCTCATATCATAAATAGTGAGGAGAGCCACGCTAATGGCAGTGAGTGCTTCCATTTCCACCCCTGTTTTGCCTGTGCATTTTGTGGTAACTGTGCAATGAATAGTGTTGGCTTTTTGGTCGACTTCAAATTCAACGCCCACCTTAGTGAGGCTGATCGGATGACAAAGCGGGATTAAATCTGAAGTACGTTTTGAGGCCTGAATAGCGGCAATACGTGCAATGCCCAGTACATCACCTTTTTTTGCATCTCCGCTGATAATCAATTGCAAGGTGCTTGCCAACATGCGGATGCTTCCCGTTGCAACGGCGACGCGTTCTGTCTCGGCTTTGTCACCAATATCCACCATGTGGGCTTGGCCTTGGCTATCAAAATGGTTGAGTTCGCTCATCAATATTGCCTTTTTACTTAACTTAGTTGCCCCATAATTTCATCACAATTCGTGAACTAGGCGCTTAATATCGTTATCATACTCAAACATGAAATTAGTTTATAGCATTCTATTGCTTTCTCTGTTTGCGCCTATCGCACTGGCGGATGAATTGCCCGATTTGGGTGATGTGTCTGCAACGGTGCTATCACCCCTTCAGGAAAAGAAAATCGCCGACCAAATCATGCGCAGCGTGATGGCGAGTGACGAGGTGATTTCTGATCCTGAAATTACCGACTATATCCAAAACCTTGGTATGCGCCTGGCGACTAATGGCCCTGATAAAACACAGTTGTTTAATTTTTTCGTAGTGAAGGACAATAGTATCAATGCTTTTGCAATGCCGGGTGGCGTGATTGGCGTTCATACCGGCTTGATTGTTGCCGCAACTAATGAATCTGAATTAGCAGGCGTCATGGGTCATGAGATTGGTCATGTGGTGCAACATCATATGGCACGGATGATGGCACAACAGAAAAATGATGCGCTCATAAGTCTTGCAGGCATGGCGTTAGCCATTTTATCTGCGCGAGCTAACCCTCAGCTTGCCACTGCTGCCATGATGACTTCATCGGCCAGTACGGTACAAAAAAAATTGGATTACACCCGTGATCACGAACGTGAAGCTGACCGCGTTGGTATTTCGATTTTAGAAAGTGCAGGTTACGATACCAACGGCATGGCGAGTTTCTTCCAAATCATGCAAAAAGGGACACGTTATGTTGAAGGTAGTGCACCAACTTTTTTACGTACCCACCCAATTACGAGTGAGCGTATTGCGGATGTCACTGCTCGTATTGCCAAAAGTAAATATCGCATGGCGCCATATTCACCCGATTTTGATTTAGTACGCGCAAAAATCTTGGCAACTTCAGGCGTTGATAATCAAGCCGTTTCTTTATTTCAAAGCAATCTTCAAGATAGACGCTATAGCAGTGAAAGCGCACAGCATTATGGCCTTGCTGTTGCCTTTTTACGCGTTAGCAATGTTGAGGGTGCAACTAAAGAGCTGAGTTGGTTACGCGCAAACTCCCCTAGCCACCCATTTTTTTCCAGTCTTGCGGCCAATATTGAGGCCGCCCGCGATAATCCAAAGCAAGCCGCAAAAGCCTACCAAGCAGGTTTAGCTATTTACCCTAGTAGTCGCGTCATGATTTATGGCTATGCAGAACATTTTTTACGTATTCGCCAACCGCAACAAGCCTTGCAACTGCTGAATGAAAAACAAAGCCTTTATCCTGACGACCCCTATGTGTATGAACTAAAATCTAAAGCCTACACTGCGCTTGGTAAAAACTTGCTTACTCATCAAGCGCAGGGTGAGGCCTATTTTAGGCGCTACAATATACCTAAAGCATTGGAGCAAATGGATTTGGCGGTCAAGTCAGCTGACGGTGATTTTTATCAACAGTCGATTGTAGAAGCGAGATTAAAAGAGCTTCGTGGATTGATTGATGAGCCTAAAAAGGGCGGTTGGTTTAACTAGCTCAGAAAGGAATAACGCATGACCCAACGAAGAGATTTTTTAAAGATATTATTAGCCGTAAGTGCCCTGGCACTTCTGCCGATTAAGGCATTCGCTGCCATTTGGAATACGTCTGCTTTTCAGGCCGCTAAGTTGCAAGAAGCAATGGCTGCTTTGCAAATCAGCAACGTCTCGATATCAAGCGACATTCAAATCATTGCACCAGACAAAGCAGAAAATGGTGCCGTGGTACAAATTGAAGTGATTAGCCGCATCCTCAATACCGAATCTATTGCCATCTTTGTGGAAAATAATCCGACAGCGTTAATCGCTAACTTTGTGTTTAGCGAAGGCGCCGATGGTTTTGTGGTGACGCGTATCAAAATGGCAGAAACCTCAGAGGTGCATGCGGTAATTAAATCTGGTAATCGGTATTTTTCAGCCAAAAAAAGGGTAGAGGTTTTAGAGAATGGGTGTGGCTAACATGGCTGAAAATATGCGGATGCGTGCCCAGCTCAAGGGCGAAATGACGGAAGTGAAAGTGCTTATCACGCACCCCATGGAAACCGGGCGTCGTAAGAACGATATTGGCGATCTCATCCCCGCTAATTTTATTCAGTTAGTAAGCGGTACCCTCAATGGAAAGAAAGTAATGGAGGGGCAGTGGGGAACGGGGATTTCAAAAAATCCTTATCTCACTTTTCATCTGCGCGGTGCAAAAGTAGGTGATATCGTTCGGATCAATTGGACAGATAATCAAGGAAAAGCCGGCGTAGGAGAAATTGCAGTCAGTGCGGCGTAAATAAAATCTCATCATGGCAAAATTATGTCGTCCAATTTGAATATGGCGCGTTAATCAGATGATTCAGCGTTAAGCTGCAAACATAATTAAATGACTCAATCATATCGAATGTAAGATTAAATTTAACATCACTAACGGAGAAAAAATGAAACGTGTATTTTATTTTTTATTGACTAATATTGCCATTATGCTTTTGCTGTCAGTCACCATGCGCTTGCTTGGCGTAGGGCATTATCTCACTGCTAATGGATTAAATTACACTAGCCTCTTAATTTTTTCAGGGGTGATGGGTTTTGGTGGCGCATTTATTTCATTAGCGATTTCAAAATGGACTGCTAAACGAATGTCTGGCGCAGTCGTTATTGAGCAAGCCAACACACAAACAGAGCGTTGGTTGTTCGCAACGGTTCGTGCGCAAGCAGACAAAGTGGGTATTCAGATGCCAGAAGTGGCGATTTTTGATTCCCCAGAAGTGAATGCCTTTGCCACAGGCATGACCAAAAATAGTTCACTAGTTGCGGTATCAACAGGCCTACTGAGTGGCATGACACAGGATGAAATTGAGGCGGTCTTAGCGCACGAAATTTCACATATTGCCAATGGTGACATGGTGACATTAACGCTCATCCAGGGAGTGGTAAATACATTCGTGATGTTCTTTTCCCGCATCATTGGAAACATTGTAGATAAAGCTATCTTTAAAACAAAAAACGGCAATGGCCCCGCGTTCTTTGTTACGATGATTATTGCCGAGATGGTATTGGGCGTGCTCGCTTCGATTATCGTGATGTGGTTTTCACGTCAGCGAGAGTTTCGCGCAGATTTAGGCTCAGCAAATCTTGCGAGTTCACAGAAGATGATTGCCGCATTAGAACGACTAAAAAATGCGCACGAGCCTTCTGTTTTGCCTAAGCAAATGGCTGCGTTTGGTATCTCTAATTTTGGTGGGATGTCTCAACTATTTGCAAGTCATCCGAGTTTAGATGACCGCATAGCTGCTTTAAAGGTGAGGGGGTAGTCGCCTAGCACCATTACCTTTGTTAGATTTTTAGCCAGGGAAAGGGCATTTAACGATAAGTTAGATGCCCTTTTTATTACCAAACCACATAAATTAAATCATTAACTTATTAACACTTAGCGCCACCGCCTCAGCAACCCTAATCCCATCCACTGCGGCTGATAAAATCCCGCCTGCATAACCAGCGCCTTCACCCGTTGGGTAAAGACCTTTGGTGTTGATGCTTTCAAGAGTTTCGTTATCGCGTTTAATTCTGATTGGCGATGAGGTTCTAGTTTCTACGCCTGTGAGTATGCCATCGGGCAAATCAAAACCTTTAATCTGTTTGGCAAAGGCGGGCAGTGCCTCACGAATGGCGGTAATCGCATATTCAGGGAGTGCAGAGCTTAAGTCTGTGAGATGCACGCCTGGGGTATATGAAGGCTGAACCGTGCCAAATTCGGTAGAAGGTTTGCCGTTGATAAAGTCGCCAATGAGTTGCCCAGGTGCTTGGTAGTTTTTGCCACCTAGCTCAAAAGCGCGAGCTTCCCATTTACGCTGAAACTCCATGCCAGCGAGCGGATCACCTGGATAATCTTCTTCCGGATTAATGCCCACTACAATGCCAGCGTTGGCGTTACGTTCGTTGCGTGAATATTGGCTCATGCCGTTAGTCACTACGCGACCCTCTTCTGAAGCCGCCGCCACAACTGTGCCACCCGGACACATACAAAAGCTATACACGCTACGTCCATTTTTGGCGTGATGCACAAGCTTGTAATCCGCCGCGCCCAAGACTGGGTGCTGAGCATTTGGCCCAAAGCGCGCATGGTCAATCAGTGACTGCGGATGTTCGATACGGAAGCCGATAGAGAAAGGCTTGGCCTCAATATAAATGCTTCGTTTATGGATCATCTCAAATGTGTCACGTGCGCTGTGGCCGACTGCTAATACTAGATGGTTCGTAGCGATGCGTTCACCGCTTTGAAGCACCACGCCTTGGACTTGGCCATTTTCAATTTCAATATCATCCACACGGCTTTGAAAGCGGATTTCACCTCCAAGTTCGATGATGTTTTGACGCATTTCTTCCACCATGCCCACTAAGCGGAATGTACCAATATGCGGGTGGCTGACGTATAAAATTTCCTCTGGTGCGCCTGCTTTTACAAATTCATGGAGTACTTTTCGGCCGTAGTGTTTAGGGTCTTTAATCTGGCTATAGAGTTTGCCATCTGAAAAAGTGCCTGCGCCGCCTTCACCATATTGCACGTTAGATTCTGGGTTGAGGACGCTCTTGCGCCACAAGCCAAAAGTATCTTTGGTACGGTCGCGAACGGCTTTGCCGCGTTCCAATACAATCGGCTTAAAGCCTGATTGTGCCAGAATCAATGCCGCAAAAATACCTGAGGGGCCGAAGCCGATAATCACAGGACGCGGGGTTTTGCTTACTTCTGCGGCACTTGCCACAAAGTGGTAAGAGGTGACAGGGGCTTCTTTAACGTGCGGGTCTTTTTTAAACTTGGCTAAAATTTTTGCTTCGTTTTTAACTTCAATATCCAGCGTATAAACAAACAAAATGGCGTCTGATTTTCTTGCATCGACACCGCGCTTAAAAATAGCCATGCTGGTTAAATCACTGGCTGGAATGCCGAGCTTTTTAAGGAGCGCGGCTTTAATCACTTCGGAGTCGTGATGCAGCGAGGTGGCATTTTCTAAAGGAAGTTTGATTTCGGATGCGCGTAACATTGTTTAATTTTTAGCTTTGGTTAAATGAATCAAATAAGCGTTAATTGAAGAAGTTTTTTAAGAAGCGGAACAGTCACTGGGCGCATTTCAGTGAGCGACCATTCATCAAGCGCATCTAAAATTGCCATCAAACTTGGTAAATCACGGCGTAAATAGCGCAAGCAATAATCCACCACTTCATCAGGCAGTTTCATGCCACGTTCTTGGGCATGCGCTTGCAGTGCTTGGGCTTTTTCTTCATCAGTGAGCGGATGTAGTTGGTAAGTTAAACCCCAAGCAAGGCGGGTTGAGAGGTCATCACGTAAATTCATCTGACTGGGCGATGCGTTGCCAGCGGCAAGAAGCACGCCGTTTGAGGCACGGGTTTGATTGTAAGCGTCGAATAAAGCAATTTGTTCTTCGTCGTCGAGCAAATTTACATCGTCTGCTATCACGAGATGAGTGTTGGATGCTTGCGCTAATCCTTGAGCCGCCTTGAGAAGATGAGATTTACCACTGCCCTCGGCACCCCAAAAATAAATAAAACGGCTCTCTGCACCTGTTTGCAGGGCTTGATGCAAACTATGCAAAGCCTCTGCATTTCGGCCAATCACGAAGTTAGCCATGCTAGGCAATGCGTCTGGCTGGATGTCTAGAAGCATTTGTTTCATTTTTTTAATATTACAAAGCAATTAAAGCGGAATAACACGGCTTTAATCGTTCAGTCTTTTCTCGCTTAGGCGTCATTTAGGTTAAAATTCGGGTGTTACAAAAAATACCCAATAAATATGTATTTTAACCTTTTATTTGTTTTTATCTTGTAGAAAGCGAGAAAGCTTTGAATTCGAACGACCAAACCGATGCTAAACACAGCAGCACATCAATTAGCTACCGTGACGCTGGGGTAGATATTGAGGCGGGTGACGCCCTGGTTGAACAGATTAAGCCTTTCGCAAAACGTACCATGCGTCCTGAGGTTTTAGCCGGCATAGGCGGCTTTGGCTCATTGTTTGAGATGCCAAAAAAATTCAAAAATCCAGTATTAGTATCTGGTACCGACGGTGTGGGTACTAAATTAAAACTCGCTTTTGAACTGAATAAACACGACACCGTCGGTATAGATCTTGTGGCGATGAGCGTGAACGATATTTTAGTACAAGGTGCTGAGCCACTATTTTTCTTAGATTACTTTGCATGTGGCAAGTTAGAAGTGGGCACCGCGGCGCAAGTAATTAAAGGTATTGCACAAGGTTGTGAGCAGTCAGGCTGTGCATTGGTCGGTGGTGAAACGGCTGAAATGCCAGGCATGTACCCAGCAGGAGAATACGACTTGGCTGGTTTTGCAGTGGGCTGTGTAGATAAAGAGAGCATTATCACAGGCAAAACAATCACCGAGGGGGATGTTGTGTTGGGATTGGCTTCAAGTGGCGCACATTCAAACGGTTATTCATTGATTCGTAAATTAATCACAAAATCAGGCATTGATTTTAATGCGGATTTCCACGGCAAACCATTCAAAGATGTGGTGATGGCGCCAACGCGTATTTATGTGAAACCTTTGCTTAAATTGATTTCAACTATGACAATTAAAGGCATGGCGCATATTACTGGTGGTGGCATTACTGAAAACGTACCACGCGTATTGCCCGAAGGCTTTACTGCTGAAATTAAAAAAGGTAGCTGGGATATGCCGCCATTATTCACATGGTTGCAAGCACAAGGTAACGTGGCTGAAAGTGAAATGCACAAAACATTTAATTGCGGCATTGGCATGGTAGTGATTGTGGCCAAAGACCAAGCAAAAGCGTCAATGGACTTACTGAAAGCAGAAGGCGAGCAAGTGTTTGAAATCGGCTTTATCCGTCGGCAACAAGCGGGCGAAGCGCCAACGGTTGTGGTTTAACATTAAAGCCGCAGATAAATTCGCTTTACTTGGTTTTTTGGCCAGTTTTTTGGTCATCGCAAACCTTGCGTTTGCAGCACCTAAAAGTGTAACGCTTACTTACCAAGCAACTAGAAACGGAAAACCTTTTGCTAACGTGACTGAGACTTTTAAGCAAACCGGTGAGCAGTATGTAATTGAAAGCGTAACCGAAGGTTTGGGTTTAGCGGCGCTGTACGGTAAACGTGTTTTGAAAAGTGAAGGTGTCGTGACTGCTGATGGCTTGCAGCCTAAGCACTTTGAGCAACACCAAGGCGACAATGAGAAAAAGGCTTTTTATGCGGATTTTGACTGGGTAACTAATCAATTGAGCATGAAAAATAAAGGGAATGTCACAACAGAGCCCTTAGCTAAAGGCACGCAAGATGTGGCGAGTTTTGCTTATCAGTTGATGTTATTCCCGCCAAAGGCTGATGAAGTTAGTTTGCCAATTACTACAGGTAAAAAGCAGCGCGTTTACAGCTACAGAGTAATAGCGCGTGACGTGAGCTTAACGGTGGGTGCGGGTCAATTCAAGACGCTCCATTTAAGCAATGCGAGTGAGATTGGAGGCGGTAATGAAAAAGAGTTTTGGTTGGCTATGGAACGCTTTTACTTGCCAGTTAAAATCATCATGCGTGAGGAAAATGGCACGACCATTGAGCAAACGCTGACCAGCTTCCATATAGATTAGCTGTGTGCAAAATGATTTTTGATCGTTTTTTTGAAAAAATCAGTAAAACATCATTTGAAAAATAGCGGATTTTTAACCCTTCAATTGCAAAAAATTACTGTCCCGCAACGTTGGCTGTGGGCAATGCTGTTGTCTGTGTTGTTACATGTTTTATTGCTGGGCGGTTGGAATTTTGTGATGCCGCGCTTTGAATCGTCATCGTATCTAATAGAAGTAGAACTGCTTCCGCCAGTGGCGAAAAAGCCATTGCCGCCCAAAAAGGCGCATAAGCCTATAAAACGTTTGGCTAAGTCTTTGGCCGAACCTAATGAGGTCAGTCGAGAGTCGATAGAGCCCAAAACAGATGAACAAATAGAAGTACCCCAAGTGGCTGAGCCACTATGGCGTGAGGAAGATAGGCCAGTGTATGAAGAAATGGCGCGATTGCCGCCACCTTCATTTGTGGACATGGAGTTTGATGTAAAACGTGTGAATGGTTTTGGAAGTGGCAGAGCGCATTATCGCTATCAAGCTGAGCCACAAAGCCGATATAGCTTGCGGAGTGAAATGGAAGCAGTAGGTTTGGCTTCGATTGCATTTTCTGGCAAGCGTATTGAAACAAGTGTTGGTCAAATCACGGAGCAGGGACTGCAACCTGAGGCATATCGTGTTGAAGTGACAGGCAAGCCTGATAAATTTCAAGCGGCGAATTTTGATTGGATCAATAATAAACTGACTCTTAAAACGGCCAAAATAGAAACTTTGGAAGATTTGCCAGAGGGTACGCAAGACTTTTTAAGCTTTATGTATCAGTTTATGTTTGTGCCACCACTAGAGCGTATGGAGTGGTCTTTAACCAATGGAAAAATGGTGCGTGTTTATAACTATGAGTTTATTGCTGAAGAAGTGATCACGACTAAGTTTGGCCAAATTAATACTTATCACATCACTAAAAGTAGTGGTGATTCAGAAGAAAAAACTGATGTCTGGTTAGCAGAAGATTATCGATTTATCCCCATTAAAATTTTGAAAATAACAAAGGACGGTAGCGGGTACGAATTCATCGCCACTCGCATAGATACCGATATCGCAAAATGACAATAAACCCTAATTTATTACGACTCGCTGGTGTGGCGCTTTCGGATGTGCTGTCCAACACAGGCCCGGCAGATGTAAAGCTAGGTTGGTTCTTTAAGCAAAATCGAGACTTGGGCACTAAAGATCGCGCATTTATTGCTGAGTCTGCTTATGGTGTTTTGCGCCGTAAATCATTTTTGACTTATGTTGCTGATGGCGATGACCCGCGTAAATTGTTAGTGGCTTATTTGGTGCGTGTGCTAGGCATGAGCACGCGTGACTTAGCTGATACATTAAACGCTCAGCAAAAAGAATGGGCTTTAGAAATCAAATCTAAGAAAACCGATGATATTAGCAAAGCCATGCAAGCAGATTTGCCAGAGTGGTTTTGGGAGAAATTGGTTGAGCAATATGGTGATGAACAAGCGCTCACAATCGCTAGAAGTATGCACCAATCAGCTGCTTTAGATTTGCGTGTGAACTTGGTAAAAGCTACGCGCGAAGATGTGATGGCTAAATTTGCCTCTGAAAACACTGAAGTAGTGCCAACGCCATACTCACCAAATGGCCTGCGTATGACGCAAAAAATGACGATTAGCCGTCACGTATTATTTACGGACGGCAAGATCGAAGTGCAAGACGAAGGCAGCCAATTGCTAGCGCAGTTAGTTGCGCCGCGCCGTGGTGAAATGGTGGCAGATTTCTGCGCTGGTGCTGGTGGTAAGAGTTTGGCACTTGGCGCTTTAATGCGTAACTCAGGCCGCATTTACGCATTTGACGTTTCTGAAAAACGTTTGCAAAATTTAGGTACTCGCTTAAAACGCTCAGGTTTATCAAACTTGCATAGCCAGTTAATCAGCAGTGAAGCCGATCCCAAGTTAAAACGCCTCAATGGTAAATTTGACCGTGTGTTGGTTGATGCGCCTTGCAGCGGTCTTGGGACTTTACGTCGCAATCCAGATTTGAAATGGCGTCAAAAGCCACAAGATGTATTGGAATTAACGGTTAAACAAACTAATATTTTAGCGCGTGCAGCTAAGTTGGTGAAAGCTGGCGGACGTTTAATTTATGCGACTTGTAGTTTGTTGCAAGATGAAAATGAACAAATTGCCGAAGCGTTTTTAAATATAAATCCTGAGTTTGTATTGGTGCCAGCGAATAGTATTCTAGCGCAACAGCAAATTAACTTGGATACGGGAAACTACCTAAAGCTATTGCCACATTTGCATCAAACGGATGGTTTCTTCGCAGCGGTGTTTGAGAAAGTCGCATTAACTAAACCAGAACTAGATAACCAAGTAGAAAAGCCTGAAGTAATGACTGAAGTTGATGAGGCGGCAGTCAAAGCTGGGCGTAAAAAAGCGGCGATTTCAAAATCTAAAGCGGTAACTAAAGCCGCCACCGCTAAAGCGCCAGCTAAAAAATTAGCACCTAAAAAGGCAAAAGCGTAAACATGAAACTCCCTAGTCTCAATCTACAAATCCTGATTGGCGCTATCGCCGGGCTGGGCTTAGGTTGGTATTTTCATGGGCTAGGTGCTGATCATGAGGGGGTTAAATTAGGCTTGTACTCTTCTAGTTTAGTCGCGACTTTGTTTATTGACTTGCTCAAAATGATTTTAATTCCCTTGGTCTTTTGTTCGATTGCAGTGGGTATTGCCAATTTGCGCCAGCATCAGCAAATGCACAAAGTTTGGGTCGCGACTTTAACTTTTTTTGTCGCTTCGATGGCTATCGCGATTATATTGGGTCTATTCGCAAGTAATTATTTTAAACCTGGCGCAGGCTTGCAATTGGCGATGTTCGCCGATGCCATGCAAAACTTTGATGCTAAACAGTTGCCTTTGCCTGAATTTTTAGCACAGTTTTTACATAGTATTTTTATCAATCCCTTTACTGCCCTCTCACAGGGCAATGTGTTGGCGGTGGTCGTGTTTGCTCTGATTTTGGGCATTGCGCTTGTGATGGGCGGAGAGCGTTATAAAAACATATTGGCACTTCTGCAAGAGGCGCTAGAAGTTTGTATGCGTATTGTGAGCTGGATTATGCGTTTAGCGCCATTGGGGATTTTTGCATTGTTGTTCAAGTTAGTGGTTTTACAAGATGCAGCCATGCTGGTCACATTAGGTAAATTTATTGCTGTAGTTTTGGGTACAACTTTATTCCATGGTCTGGTTGTGCTTCCACTGATTTTATTTGTGTTTACTGGAAAATCTCCGCTATGGTTTTGGCGCGGGGCACGAGAAGCATTAGTAACAGCTTTTGCCACAAGTTCGAGTTCGGCAACTTTACCAGTCACTCTTCGTTGTGCCACACAACATTTACACGTGAAGCCTGAAATTGCGGGTTTTGTGATTCCGCTTGGTGCAACCATTAATATGGATGGCACTGCGCTTTATGAGGCAGCGGCGGCCTTGTTTATTGCAAACCTTGCAGGTATTGATTTGAGTCTTGCTCAGCAAATTATTGTGTTCTTCATCGCCATGATTGCCGCAATGGGCGCACCAGGCATTCCGAGTGCCGGCATGGTGACTATGGTGATGGTTTTGCAATCCGTTGGTTTACCAGCAGAAGCAATTGCAATTTTATTACCGATAGACCGATTGCTCGATACCCTTCGGACCACAGTCAATGTGCAAGGCGATATCGTCGGTAGTTTGGTCGTTCAAGAACTAGTGAGTAAATAGCCCAATGCTTAGTTTTCATAAAGCCGAATTAAGCGATGCTGCAGCGATTGCTGAGTTAGTTAACTCAGCTTATCGAGGGAAAACTAGCCGTGCCGGGTGGACGACCGAAGCGGATTTGTTAGATGGTCTGCGTATTACAACTCCAGAAGTAGCAAAACTGATTAATCGTGAAGATGCCTTTGTGTTAGTGGGCGTTCTGCGTGATCAAGTAGTAGCAAGTATTGCCTGTGAACGCCTAGAAAATACCGCTAAATTTGGCTTAATTGCAGTCAAGCCGACATTGCAAAATAAAGGCTATGGGCGTGAGATGATACAAGCTGCTGAAGCGATTACCGCAAAAGAGTGGCGCGTGGCTGGCTTTTTTATGTCTGTTATTACCTTAAGGACAGAGTTGATTGAATTTTATGAACGCTTAGGTTTTGAGCGTACGGGTCAGTTTGAAGACTTTCCAGAAAGTCCAGCGCTATGGCAACCTAAAGTTCAATCCTTGGCGTTGGAGTACTTAGTCAAATTGATTCGCCGTTAATTTCAATTACTTTTATTTTCTTCTAGCTTTCAATTTTTCTAGACCGTTCATCACCAGAGAGTAAGCCGCTGGCACCACCACCAAAGTGAGCAGTGTGGATGAGATCATCCCACCAATAATCGCCACTGAAAGTGGTTTGTTAGTTTCACTTCCCGCGCCAAAGCCAAGTGCTGCAGGCAACAGCGCTAAAATGATAGTCAGTGAGGTCATCACCACAGGACGCAGACGAATTGGGCAGGCCTCTTTAAGTGCGTCGTTAATGCTGGAGCCACGCTCGCGTAGTTGGTTAGTTAGATCCACTAGTAAAATGGAGTTTTTAGCTACCAAGCCGATTAGCAACACTAGGCCGATCATGGAGTAAATATTGAGTGAGTCGCCTGAAATTAAGAGCGCGATTAAACCACCAATAATCGCAAGCGGCTGTGCCAACATAATAATAAAAGGCTGAATAAATGAGTTAAATTGGCTCGCAAGCACCATATAGAGCAAGATGAAGGCAAGAATAAAGACGAACTTAACGTTCTTGAAGGTCTTGCCAAACTCTTCCGCTTGGCCTGTCATCTTGAGCGTATAGTTCGTTGGCAGAGTCTTAGCTACAGTGTCTTTGACTAATGCGACAGCATCACCTAAAGGCATGCTCGGGTTGGCGAAAAAATTCGCTGAGTATTGCAGATCGAAGCGCCCAATGACTGCCGCACCTAAACTAGGAGAAAAGCTCGCCACTGCGTCTAATCGCACCAACTCACCGCTGGCGCTTCTTAAATAGATTTTACTTAAATCCGTTGTTTGTTTCATTTCATTTTCGTCGGCTTTTATGCGGATATCGTAGCGCTGACCATCACCATTGAAGTCATTATATTTCGCAACATTTAAGCCGCCCGCATACATGCTGATAGCCCCAGCTACATCATTCGCACTTAGCCCTAATGATGCTGCACGCGTGCGGTCTATGCTCATATCTAATTGAGGTAAATCAAGCTGTACATCCAAGTCTACTTTGCCCATTTCAGTGTTTTTGCCAAGTGTCTGTTGGATTTGTTTCGAAAGACCACCGATTTCATCCAAGCTTGAGCCGGTGATAATAAACTGGAGTTTTTCTGAGCGCTGACCTTTGGCAATCGATGCTGGAGATGGAATGGCTTTCACGCCAGGAATCTGGTCAAACTGTTTTTTGAGTTCTTGCATCAACTCTTTTTGTGACTTCTCTCGCTCTGTTTTTGGGACCAAGCGAACATTGACGTTGCCCTGGTTAACTTGTCCTTTCGAGCCTGATCCAATGGTTGCGAAATAACTCGCAATTTCTTTAGGGTGACTTGCAAGGGTAGATTCAACCAGTCGCATACGAGAATCGGTGTAATCTAAACTTGAGCCAAGGGGTGTTTTAACGCTGATAGTAAAGCTTCCTTCATCAGCTTCTGGCACAAAGTCTTTTTGTACGTTTTGCATTGCATAACCGCCACCTACAATCACGAATAAAATCGTAATAATGAGCACGCGCCATCGATTATTAAGGCTGAGATTGAGCAAATAATGATAAGTAGAATCGAGCTTTGCTAAACCTCTTTCAATCGTGCTGTAAAATTTATTTTCCTTGTGCCCAACGGTTAAATAGCGTGAACAAAGCATGGGTGTGAGGGTTAGTGAAACGAATAATGAAGCAAGAACGCCAAATGTCACCACTACGCCGAATGATTTAAAGAACATACCAACAATGCCATCCATAAAAATCACAGGGGCAAAAATACAAATCAGTGATAGAGAGGCTGCAATGACCGCAAATGTCACTTCGCTAGCACCATTAATAGCTGCGCTAACCGGGTCTTTGTCCAAATGCTCACGGTGACGGAAAATGTTCTCTAGTACCACAATTGCATCGTCTACCACCACGCCGATAAGCAAAAGCAAGCCAAGAAGAGTCATGGAGTTGAAGGTATAGCCAGAGAAATACATCACTGCAATGGCGCCTAATAGAGAGACCGGAATGGCCGTTGCGATGATTAAGGTTGAACGCATGGAGCGTAAGAAGATAAATACAATCAGAGCAGCAAGAATCGTACCTGTAAATAAGTGCTCCTTGAGCGACTCAACCATTTGGTTAATAAAAATTGAATCATTGGTTGAGATTTCTAACTTCATCCCTGGCGGTAAGTTTGGGCGAATTTCTTCATCTAATCGTCGCTGAACTTCTTTGATAATTTCAACCGTATTGGCATTAGCAATTTTAACCATGCCTAAGCCAACAGTTGGTTGGCCTTTGTAACGAGCAACTTGGCGATTATCGGTAATACTGTCGGTAATGGTCGCAATATCTTTTAAATGAATAGGTGCGCTATCTCGATGATTAACAATCAGTTCGCCTAGATCTTTGACGTTATGAAACTCCAAATCGAGTTTGATTAATTTTTCGGTTTGACTACTGACCAAAAAGCCACCAGGCAGTTGAACATGCTGGGTGTTAAATGCGGTAATGAGATCGCTGGCAGTAAGCTTGTAGGCTGCCATCCGCTCAGGTAATAGGGTCACTCTAACAACGCGGTCGCGGCGACCGCCTATCGTCACTTCCCCTACCCCATTAATTGTTTCAAACTTTTTCTTGAGAACATTGATAGCGTATAAATTAAGTTGTTGTATAGTGCGATCGCCCGTGAGCGCAATCCAAATGACCGCTTGCGCATTGGTATCTACTTTTTGAATGGTGGGTGGATCAGTGTCCTTGGGAAGTTTTTTTAGGACTTGGCTAACTTTGGATTGCACTTCGTTGTAAGCAACATCAATATTTTTATTAAGCGCAAATGTAATGGTAATCGTTGAAATGCCCGGCGATGACGATGACTGAATATGCTCGATACCAGGGGTAGTGTTGACGGCAGTTTCGATAATGCTTGTAATGCTTGAATCCACCACATCTGGGTTTGCCCCCCTAAGTGTGGTGTTAATCATAATAATAGGGAAATCGATAGACGGGATGCGGTCTATACCGATACGCTGGTAAGAAATGATACCGAAAAGGACGATGACGGCAGAAAGCATCCATGCAAACACATGGCGTTTAATGGAAAGCTCAGGCAAGTTCATGCATTATTCTCTAAGGGTTCTTCTATTGATTTAGATATTAACTATTTTTAGGGGATTATGGTTTAGCTTGTTTCTTAGCTTCGATTTTAACTTTGGCTTTGTCGGACAGGAATGCAGCCCCATCTCTAGCAATCACTTCACCAGCACTTAAGCCTTCGATAATTTCGATTTTGCCATCTTGGCGCATGCCAGTTTTAACAATACGTTGAAGCACCTGGCCATCTTGAACGATATAGACTACTTCGCCAGCAGGTCGCAACATCACGCATTGTTCGGGAATTAAAACAGCATCGGCATGCTCGCCCAAAATAATTTCACCTTTCACGCTTGCTCCTGGCTGCCAGCCTGCTTGGTCGGTTACATCAGCAATTACATCAACTGCGCGACTTGTTTCGCTAATCATTGGTTTTAATTCTCGAATGGTGCTGATGACTTGATTGCTAGATGTCGGTGTACTTAAGCGAACCTTGAGGCCTGCATGAATCTTGGCTGCGACATTTTCTGGTAATGGCAAATGGGCGCGTAATTTTTGTTTGCTAATAATTTGCAATAAAGGGTCGCCAATTTTGACAAAGTCCCCTATAGAAACTATTTGCTTTTGCACTACGCCGTCAATCGGTGCAACGATCGATGTTTTTGCACGCGTATGTTCGATGATGGCGATTTGCGCTCTGGCACCATCCAGTTGTTGCTGAAGAACGGACTGTTGGGTGGTGACATCCTCTAAAGCATTTTGTGAAATAAATTTCTTTTGAACTAATGCTTGGTTTCTTTCTACGATGCGGCTTTGGTTGCTAGTGAGTGCCTGTAGTCTAGCAACTTCTGCTTGCGCTAGGTCTCGTTGTAATTTGTAGTCTGTGGCATCTAGTAAAACTAAAACTTGTCCCTTTCTTACGAGCTGGCCAGGATGTGCTGTAATTTTAACAACACGTCCAGAGGTCTCTGCTGAAATGGTTGGATCCATTAAACCTTCTAAAGTGCCGATAGACGCTTCACGAATTTCTAATGTGCTCACTTCTGCAGTCGTAGTACTAATTAACGCTGCTTGCGGTTTCTTTTTAGTTTCTTGCCCATTTTCTTTTTTGCCACAAGAGACTAAAAATATGCTCATTAAAAAAGCTAAAAACAATGCAAGTGCTGGTTTCTGAATTAAATAGTGGTGACGAAAAAACATGCGGCAAGCTTTCATTAGTAATTGGTTAGAGTATAGCGAACTCATTCGAAAAAGTGTGATTAAGTCTGAATTTGCGACCAATCAAAATAAGGGCCAGGATCAGTTTTTCGCCCAGGTGCAATATCAGAATGTCCGGTAATAGCTTGTATTGGATAGCGCAACTTAATTGAACTAATTAAAGTTTTGAGCTTTTCATATTGTATAGGTTCAAAGGCTTCAACATCACTGCCTTCCAATTCGATGCCGATAGAAAAGTCGTTGCATCTCTCACGTCCCTCCCATTTTGAAGAGCCAGCATGCCAAGCACGGTCATTGCAAGATGCAAATTGGATCAGCTCACCATCACGACGAATAAAAAAATGCGAGGACACTTTTAAATGTGCAATTTCTGAATAGTAGGGATGCTCATTTGGATTCAGTTGATTGGTAAATAGTGCAATAACACCGTCCCCGCCATATTGATTTGGGGGCAAACTAATGTTGTGAATGACAATGAGGGAAATATCATCAAGTAAATTGCGCGAGTCTACATTTGGCGATGCGATAAATTTCGCTTCGTCACAAATACCATCCTGGCTAATGTTAATAATGTGCATGCTTAATATTCGCTTATCCGATAAAATTCAGCTATATACTTTTGAGGTGCCGTCATGATTTTCGCTGAATTATTTTTGTTTCTCATCGTCATTCTAATTGCTGCAGAAGTGTTTACCAATGCGCTTGAGCATTTGGGCGAAAAACTTGGCATCTCGGAAGGAGTGACAGGATCACTGTTCGCAGCTGTTGGAACTGCCTTGCCAGAGACCTTGGTCCCTCTTTTAGCTTTATTGGCAGGGACCAGCAATGCTCACGTGAATGAAGAGATTGGGGTGGGCGCAATTTTAGGCGCTCCATTAATGTTATCTACACTGTCTATTTCCCTACTAGCCTTTGCTGTGCTTAAAAATAGAAAGGCAACGGGGCACTTTCATCCTGAAAAAACAGGCCTTAAGCGTGACTTGAATTTTTTCTTGGTGGCTTTCGGTTTTGCAACACTAGCATTGTTTGTGCCGCATGAAGTTGAAGCTGTGCGATATGCAATTGGTTTTGTGATGGTCATGATCTATTTTATTTACATCATGCTCACTTTGAATGCTTCAAAGCACCTTGTTGCAGAGGGACATGCTACTGAAGCGGAAAGCCCTATGTTTATATGTCGCTTAGGCCTGCCCAATAATATGGCAGTGGTAATGCTGCAATTATTAATAGGATTGGGTTTGTTAATTGCAGGAGCAAAAGGTTTTATTTCTGGGATTGAAGTCGCATCAGATTTACTCGGAATCACACCCTTGCTACTCTCTCTTTTAGTGATACCAATCGCAACAGAGCTTCCTGAAAAAGTGAATAGCATTCTATGGGTGCGCAAAGGTAAAGACACTTTAGCTTTTGGGAATATTACTGGTGCGTTAGTTTTTCAAGGGACGCTATTGCCAGCGATTGGGATTATGCTCACTCCTTGGGCTCCGCAAAAAGAAGTTTTTGCTGGCGTTATAGTTACTTTGCTAGGTGCGTTGTGGCTTCGCTGGATGATTTCTCGTGGTCAACTTCGTGTATGGCATGTTTGGGTGAATGGTTTAATGTATGTTGGGTATTTAGTGTTTGTCCTAAATTAGAATAATCGCTTGTTCGTAAAGCCTCATCGCCTTTGCTAAAACCTAGCTTAGCAAGGCGGTAACGTAATGTCCTAAAGCTTACACCAAGTAATTTTGCTGCTGCAGTTTTGCTTTGTTTTTGCTAAGGCTTCTTTAATCGCTTGCTTCTCAATTCTTTCTAAATAGCTTGGAAGTGATAACTATGAAACGGTTGGTGACGCTGATTCGGGCAGTGCGATTTGCTCTTTAACGTGCAGATCCTCGATTGTAATTTGGCTCCCATCACATAAAGCAAATGCACGCTCCAATGTATTTTTCAACTCCCTTACGTTACCAATGAATCGACAGTTTTTTAATCTATTGAGCGCGCAATCAGTAATGCTGACTTGGTTCTCGCTAGACGCTTCAGCAATCTTCACAAGTAAATGTTGAGCAATCACCGGAATGTCATCTAAAATTTCCCGCAATGCCGGCATTTGAGGGCTCATCACATTAATGCGGTAATAAAATTTTTGGTTCAATATGCCCTGTTCCATTAATATGTGAGCATTTCGATGCGTAGCTCCAATATATCGAATGTCTAAGGCTTCATTTTCAATTAAATCAACGAGTTTGTTTTGAATAAAATTCGGAAGTTTATCGATGCTATCTAAAAAAAGCGTACCGCCGACGGCGCTTTTTAAAAAGCCCTCATACTCTTTTTTATGATCTTGTGGGTGCGTCCTGGTATGTCCAAAAAATTCTTTTTCGGCATTTTCGAGATGAAGTGCTGCACAATTTACCTTGATAAAAGGTTTCTCGCGTCTCACGCTATTTAAATGTACTAATCTTGCAGCAGATTCCTTGCCCGTTCCCAATTCCCCTGTGATTAATAATGGTGACTGATTGAGTGACATTTTTTCAAGCGCTAATTTCACTTGCGCCATCGTTTTTGAATTGCCAAGCAAAGAGATTTTCGAATTTCGCTGTTCATTATTTTGTCCATACTTAAGCGCAGCACGAACTAATGACTGAAGCTGTTGAATCTCAATGGGTTTGCTCAAATAATCAAAAGCGCCTGCTTTTAGTGCAGAAACTGCGTTATCAGAGTTAGCAAATGCAGTCATGATAGCGATTGGTAAACCGGAATTTTGAAAGCCGATATGCTTTACTAAGTCCAAACCATTGCCATCAGCAAGCGCATATCCGTCAAACATAAGTCGTAATGACGGTGAGCAATTAAATGCTTTGCATCCTCAACAGTTTCACTACATTCTGCTTTTATGCCCATCCTCTCAAGATTTACCGCAATAAATTTTAGTATGTTTGGTTCGTCGTCAACAATAAGACAGATGGGTTTAGTAGTCATGTGTTTAGGTTATTATAAAACTGTCGTAGATTGTAGCTAAATTACGACCTAGCTCACAATCAGAATATTTAATCTTTTGATACTCAAGCAATCTCCTTTGCTTTTCGACTTGAAAGCGATACATTAGGAAAAATGGCAACTAGAAATGAACTATCAGAATTTCTCGAGCATGTAGAGCGCAGAGCTTTTAAGCAAACTGCTTATGCTGTTCGGGATGAGCATGTGGCTTTAGATATCGTTCAAGATGCCATGATGAAATTGACGGAAAAGTATGCAGATAGACCAGCGACTGAACTTCCGCTACTTTTCCAGCGCATATTACAAAACACAATGCGCGACTTTTGGCGTCGTCAGAAAGTTAGAAATATTTGGACGTCATTACTTTCTTCTTTTGCTGTTGTTGGGGAAGATGGCGAAGAATCAGACCCGCTTGAAATTCTGACACCTGCTAACCACGATAAGCGAGACGAGCCAGAGGCTCAACTTGATCAACGTCAAACAATGCGTTTAATTGAAGAGGCGCTACATCAACTCCCTTCGCGTCAACGAGAAGCTTTTGTCATGCGTTACTGGGAAGATATGGATGTTGCTGAAACAGCAACAGCAATGGGTTGTTCGCAAGGTAGCGTTAAAACGCATTGCTCCCGTGCTGTCCGTGCGATGGCAAATAGTTTAGAAAAGTATGGCTTGGTTGAAAAGATGTTAGCGGATCATCGATTGCCAAAGAAAGGAGTAAATGATGAAATTTGAACAAAAAAATGCGGAGATGCAAGATGAGCAACTCGCCAAAAAAATTGCTTTACTGTTGAATGATCAATCCGAAAATATAGACGCTAAAATTGCTTCTGAGCTTAATTCTTCCCGTCAACAAGCACTTGCTAAGATACCAAGATCAGCATCTGGCATATCAATTAGACAGAATAGGATGATGGTTTTACTCCTTGGCTATTGGTATCAACATCGCTTATTAATGACGATGATAATGGGCTTGCTGGGTCTTGTGGCATTCTTAACCATGCTTAACCTCCCTAATCAAGTGATTTATGGGCAAGAAGATGCTGATTTGTTGGCCTCAGACCTTCCGCCAGAAGCTTATTTGAATGAGAGTTTTGATACATGGTTATCAGAAAATTCACGCTAAAATTCATTGTTTCAGTTCTGGCTGTTCTGTTAAGTAATTCGGTTCTTGCTGAAGATGCGACGTTAAAGCGGTGGGCATCTCTTAATGAGGATCAGCGCAAGGTATTGTCTCCACTAGCGGAAGATTGGGACACCCTTAGGCCGTGGCAACGTGAGCGAATGCTCGAGATTGCTCATGAGTACCCTAAAATGACATCAGACCGCCAGGAGCGCGTTCAGCAGCGATTAAATAGTTGGAGCAGAATGACGCCTTTTGAACGTGAGAGCGCGCGTAAACGCTTCCATCAATACAAATCATTGCCTCCAGAAAAAAAGGAAGAACTTCGTCAGTATTGGAGAGAATATCGAGAGTCATCGCCAGAGAAGCGGCAGCAATTAAGAACACAACACCCTGAAATTTTCGGCACAGAAGAAGTTGAACGATAAATGCATCATGTCTCATTATTAAAACGCACCGCATGTATGCTTTACGAAGGCATTTTGCTATTCGCACTCTTGTTTGTGGCGGGCATTATTTATCGGGCTTTGTTTGGAGACCCTCAATCTAGCTTTCAACAAAACTTCTTTTTTATCTACTCTTGGTTGATAGCAGGGCTTTATTTTGTTTTTTGTTGGGCAAAAACTGGGCAAACATTAGCCATGCAAACATGGCGCATTAAGTTAGTTGGCCAAGATGGAAAGCCATTGTCATTCGAACAATCTTCCCAACGTTATTTACTGGCTAGTTTTAGTTTGATGTTTTTTGGACTGGGTTTTCTTTGGGCGGCATTTGATCGCGAAGATTTATATTTACACGATAGATTAGCTGGCGGAAGACTGGTGATCTTGCCTAAAAACTAGCACTTTGAGTTATGTAGTTTTCGCTGTATACCAAATTATTGACTCTCAACCCACATCAGCATAAAAATGCCCGTCAGCAAGAATAAGAATGTAGGTAAAACAGCACTTGTGAATGCAGACCAGTCGTTTAGCAACCCTAAATGAAGTGACACTTTATTCAATACTTGATACAAAATTCCTAGTAACACGCCCGTGAAAAGTTTATTCGCGACCCCGCTAGACCGCTGTCGCAAAAATCCAAAGGGAAGAGCGAGTGTAACCATCACCAGACAGGCCATCGGATAGACTATCTTTGCATACAAAGCAATATCATAGCGGGTGGTCTTTTGCTTACTTTTATTCAAGTGCGAAATATAGGAATATAAATTCCAAGCAGACATTTTTCCTGGGACGACCAATAGAATGCTCATCAGCTCAGGCCTAATCAGTGATTTCCACTCAGATTTTGCTATATATTTTGATTTGACATTAGTTTTTTCAAGACTTGTTTGCGTGAGGTCGGTTAAGTCCCAACTCTCTCCATTGTAAGTCCCTGTTTTGGCTTGATTGATCGCTTTCATTTGGAAGTTCTCGTCAAACTCATATATATGAATGTTGAGAAGCTGAGCATCCGGAAGCACTTGCTCAACGTTAACGAAATTTTTACCGTCTTTTACCCATAGTCCAGAGCGAAAGTCTTGAGCAATGACAGATTCAATCGCTTTAATTCGCATGCGTCGGCCAGCTTTTTCGCTGATGGGTGTAATCATTTCGCCAACGATAAAAGTAATCAATGCAAACACAAGACCAATACGCATAAGCGTCATGCCAATATTAAATATAGACATGCCGCTGACTCTTAGAGTAATGAGCTCGGAGTTTCTAGAAAGTTGACCAAGTGAATAAATGCTTCCAATAAGCACTGCAATTGGGACAATCTCATAAAAGTGCCCTGGCGTACTCAGCAAGACAAACGTGACAATTTTTAAGATGCCATAAGAGCCTTTGCCGACACTTTCTAACTCTTGCAATAGATCAAAGAAAGCAAACATAGCAAGAAGTGCGGCTATGATGAGGAGAATGTTTGTGGTCGTATCTTTGATTAAATATTGATCAACCGTGTTAATTTTTAACAGACTCATTTTCCCCTCCATCTAGGCAAAATGGGAAGCTGAAAGGCTCGCCGATAAAATAAATAAACTGTCAGTGATATAAAGATTAAGTGAACGGGCCATAATCCGATAATGGGGCTAAGTCGACCCTGCGCTAACCAAGCTTGCGTAATGCTAATCATATTGTTGTAAATAATATAAATTAGTATCGCCATTGCCATATTACTTGCTCTGCCTGAACGAGGATCGACAAAGCTCAAAGGAATTGCGAGCAATACTAAAATTAACGAAGAAATTGGAATGGCGAAGCGCCCTTGAATCTCTGCGTTATTTGCAGGTGTATGTTCGGCAACTAAGGCTTCACTTGAGAGCGCTTGGACAGACACGATGGGCGCCTCTTTAGATTCTTTAGCCTCAATACGTACTGCATATTTATCAAAAGTAGTAGATGAGAATTCTGATGATTCTGGTTTGCCCTCGTATCGACGGCCCTGAAGCATGACTAAGAAATTATCATTATTGGCCATTGTTTCACGATGACCCTCTTTAGCAACAATAACCCCTAATCGTTGGTGCTGTATTGATTGAATAAATACATTCTTAACTGTTGTACCAAGTTGGTCAAACGCTTCAACAAAATAGACGCGGTTCGCATTCTTTGATTCTTTGAACACTCCCGGTGTAATTGTTGCAAATTCATCTTGTTTCTTAAGCTGTGTTTTATAGTCACTACTTTTATTGATTGCCCAGGGCGTAACAAATAAACTTAAGAATGCAATCATAATGATAATAGGGCAGGAAAAGCTAAGTATGGGCCTTATCCACGCGAACAAGCCCTGACCAGCACTAAACCAAATGACCATTTCGCTGTCTCGGTGTTGGCGGGTCATGGTAAGTAAGACAGCAAGAAAAAGCGTGAGTGACAGTAGCATAGGCAAGAATTTCAGCATGCTAAAGCCAAGTAATGTGTTGATGGCATTGCTTGCAATTCCGCCGTTTGCGGCGATGCCTATGTAATAAGTCAACCGTTGCGCGATGACAATTCCAAAAAGGACGGCAAACGCACCAATTGCGCTATTAAGCAGTTCTTGAGAAAGTGATCGTTTAAAGATCATGCTGGACTTTTTCTTTTGCTAGGCTGGGTAATAATTGCATTTAAAAAATGATTTCGTACAAAATTTTGATTTCAAACCAAAACGCAGCATAATTCAGTGATATTCAGCGAAAAGGATCTAACCAATGGAATTTAGCATAAAAAGTGGTAAACCGGAAAAACAACGTAACGATTGTGTGATCGTAGGTGTCTATGAATCAGGCAAGCTAAGTCACTCAGCAAAAGTCATTGACGATGTTTCGAAAGGCTTTATTGGCAAAGTACTAAAGCGCGGGGATATGGATGGAAAAATAGCCTCCACCTTGATTTTACATGGCGTGACTGGGATTCACGCTGACCGTGTGTTGCTAGTTGGTTTGGGAAAACATGATGAGTTGACTGAAAAGGGATTTCGTCAGGCCATTATTGCCTCTGTAAAAGCGCTTGCTAAAACTGGGGCTAACGATGTTGCGAGTTTTTTAGCTGAATGTGCAGTGCTTAATCATGACGACAAGAAACAAGACGCAACATGGAAAATCTCACAAATGGTTGAAGCAGTTAATGATGCCTCATATCGCTTTGATGTCATGAAGGGTAAAAAAGATACATCAGATAAAGCGTTAATAAAAGGCATTAATAAACTTGAAGTCCATGTTGCCGAAAGTGATGACAATCAACTTGCTAAGGACGCTTTAAAGCAAGGCTTAGCCCTATCCTCTGGTGTCAGTTTCGCTAAAGATTTGGGTAATCTGCCACCAAACATCTGTACGCCAACTTATTTGGCTGAGCAAGCATTAGCAATGGTGAAATCGCATGGATTAACGGTTGAGGTGTTGGATCGTGAAGAATTAAAAAAATTAGGTATGGGATCGTTTTTAGGCGTGGCTCAGGGCAGTGTTCAACCACCAAAATTAATTGTCCTCAAGCATTTACATGGTAAAAAAGATCAAAAGCCTGTGGTATTAGTTGGTAAGGGCATTACCTTCGATACTGGTGGTATTTCACTCAAGCCTGGCGCTGATATGGATGAGATGAAATATGATATGTGTGGTGCAGCAAGTGTTTTAGGCACTTTTAAGGCCATTGCTGAAATGGATATGCCATTAAATGTGATTGGTGTAATTCCTGCCTGCGAAAACATGCCTGATGCAGATGCAATTCGACCTGGTGATGTTTTAACTAGTATGTCGGGTCAAACGATTGAAGTGCTCAATACTGATGCAGAAGGTCGTTTGATTTTGTGCGATGCTTTAACCTATGTTGAAAAGTTTGAGCCATCTGCTGTTATTGATATTGCGACCTTGACTGGTGCTTGTGTAATTGCGCTGGGACATCATGCGACTGCAGTATTCAGTAATCAAGACCGATTAGCAAAAGAGATTTTGTCGGCGGGTGAAAATGCGTTAGACCGCGCTTGGCACATGCCGATGTGGGAAGAGTATCAGTCCCAATTAGATAGTAATTTTGCAGACATTGCGAATATTGGGGGGCGAGCAGGTGGAAGTATTACTGCTGCGTGTTTCTTATCACGTTTTGCAAAAAAATATCATTGGGCGCATTTAGATATAGCGGGTACGGCTTGGAAGTCTGGCAAAGAGAAGGGCTCAACAGGACGACCAGTGCCTTTGCTCACTGAATTTCTTAAGCATCGTGCAGAAAAAGGCTAGTCTCTGATGACGCGAGTGGAATTCTTCTTTAATGTAGAAGATAAGTTACAGAAGCTCGCTGAGTTGAGTGAAAAAGCTATTGCAAAAAATGTTAAGTTGCTAATGCTAGCTAAAACAAATGAGGCGGCGATACAAATACAAGAGTATTTGTGGCGCTTGCCAGAGCAGTTTTTACCTAATCACCCAACCAATCATCCATTAGTCGCCCAAACTCCTATTATTGTGGACTGGCATGTTGATGAACCACTTCACGATGAGGTGCTTATTAATATGCAGCACCCGCAGCCAGTTTTTTTTAGTCGTTTTAGACGATTGATTGAGATAGTAGGATTAAGCGAAGAGGAAAAAATTGAGGCACGTATTCGATACAAGTTTTATCGTGACCGTGGTTATGAAATTAAAAACTACGATGCGCTAGGTAAGAGCATTTAGCATTGATTAATCGAGAGCCTAATGGCATCAAAAAATAAAGACATACCAGTTCTTACCGAAGTTTATGGCGCGTCGGAGCATCCAGCATTATCCCCTGCATTTTTTGAATATGTGCTGGGACAACTTAAGCCTCGAATAAATGAGGAAATCGCTGAAGCTTCGCTTAACCATCAGAATGAAAAACTTAAGTATGAAATTCTCGATGACCTACGCCCGGCGTTGAGTAACGAATTCCAGCTGCAAATTACGACGTCTTTAGCCACCTATCATCAAAATTTAATGGATGAGATGGTTAATTTTTTAGACAAAACTAAAGCGGATTTAGCAACAGTAGTCCCAAGAATTTATCATGCAAGTGCTGAAATTTTTCAAGTAGATATCATTGAAAAATTAGCTGCTCTTCAAGAGCAGTCTTTAATGGGATTACGCGAAGAGTTTGCGCAGGTTGAACCACAACTGGAAAGTGAATTAATAGAAAAAGTAAATGTTCATCTCACCGATTTACAAACGTCTACGATAGAAAAAGTGACGGATATTTTGCAACAGAAAATATCTGATTTTCACGAAGTAACGCTCGATAAAATGCGCGAAGACTTAGCGCTCGAACTGCCCGTAATATTTCAATCCGTCCTGGAGCAAGGAAAGTTAGCGCTTGAGCAACAGTTAAACAGTCTTCAAGAAGATGCAAGCCAAGAGCTAGGTAATAAAATGCATGAAACTCTACCTAGTATTTATTCACTGGCTTCTATGCAAGTTAAAACTGAATTACTTGCTGAAATGACTGAATTTGCAAAAACAACCAAGGATAGCTTTGAAGCCGGATTAAAAGGAGATCTTCCTGAGCTTGAGAAGCTTCTTAAAGATAGAGTGAGGGAAGCTTTTGAAAACGAATTTCCAACCATGCGACAAGAAATTAGTGCGCAGGTAAATAATGAAATTGAAGCAATGATCCGATCTGTGCGCTTGGTGACATCACGTCACCAGGAGCGTTAGAGTTAGTTGGTTGAGCCTAGCAAAGCCTCATAGGCTTTTGCATCGAGCAGATCTTTAATGCTATCAGGATTGTTAGGCCTGAATTTAATAATCCATGTTTTATGAGGGGCATCGTTAATCTGTTCGGGATTAACCTGAAGACTCTCATTAATTTCTGTGACAATGCCATTCATGGGCGCATGCAAATCAGAGCCTGTTTTGACTGACTCTACTATGCCGCAAGGACGTCCCGCTTCTAATATGGTACCAATTTTAGGGAATTCTATAAAAACGATATCACCCAAAAGATCTTGAGCGTAGTCTGTAATACCACTTAGGTATTCGCCTTGTTCGTTTACATTGACCCAAAGATGTTCGCTAGAATAGTATAAGTGGATGTCGATTTTCATTCGTTTATGGCCTAATCATTTAAGCATTAATTTTCGCACAAACTGGTTAAAATGAATAAATATTAATTAATCTGATAAATCAGCTTATCAATATGCGCTATCTTAATGACAAATCACCATAATTTAGTTAAAATTATCGAAGATTTAACAAATAGGGGTCATCCTATGACATCGAAAATTATAGCTTTCAGTATTGCCTTGTTAATGGCTTTGCCATTAGGTGCGGCCGAGGCATCCACTAAAAAAAATCAAAATCGCGTTCATCATCAGCTTGATCTGAAAACGCATACGGTTTCTAAAAGTCAAAAACATGCTGTTTCTAAAAGTCAAAAACATACAGTTTTTAATAAAAAGCGTTTGGCTTCCAATAAAAAACTGTTGGGCTCTAACAAAAAGTATATTCAAAAAGCGAGTCTGAATTCGCAAACTAGCTATGAAAGCTATACCGCTGAGGGCGAGCCTCATCTTGCATCCGCAAAAGCTTTAGTCATGGACCAAGCAACTGGTGAGGTTATTTTTGCCAAAAATATTAATACTCAAACACCGATTGCTTCGGTTACTAAGCTTATGACGGCAATGGTGATGTTGGATGCGCATTTGCCATTGGACGAAATATTAGAGATAACCGAAGCTGATGTGGATATGTTTAAAGGCTCAAGTTCAAAATTACCAGTGGGCTCAAAATTAACGCGTGCAGAATTGTTGCATATGGCCGTAATGGCATCAGAAAATAGAGCAGCGTCCGCACTGGGTCGAAATTTTCCTGGTGGAATGAATGCGTTTGTTACTGCGATGAATGAAAAGGGGCATGCATTGGGTATGTCGAACAGCCACTTTGTAGATTCTACAGGCTTACATAGTGAGAATATATCCACTGCTGCAGATCTCTCAAAAATGGTGCGTGCTGCTTACAATTATCCTCAAATTAGACAGGTAAGCACCACAGCCTCTCAAGAGTTTAATGTCAATGGTTATCAACATCCGGTGAATTTTTCTAATACTAATTTATTGGTTCGTAATAATAGTCAGAAATGGGTGATTGGTCTTTCTAAGACCGGATACATAAGTGAGGCTGGTCGTTGTTTAGTGATGCAGGCGGAGATTTCTGGTAAATCAGTTGTGATGGTCTTTCTAGATTCCATGGGTAAGTTCTCAAGAATCGGTGATGCTGAACGGATCCGTAAATGGATGGAGGCGCGTAATTTCTCACCACGTATGAGTTAAATTTTAAGTTAGGCATGAAAAAAGCGGCTTAAAGCCGCTTTTTTCATGCCTAAAAGCGTTGTAGTTTTTAAGCAGTCGATTTTTTAGCGGGAGTCTTCCTAGCGATTGCTTTCGGTGCGGTAATTTTTTTCGCAGGTGCCTTCTTAGCCGCAGTTTTTTTAATGGCTGTTTTCTTTGTTACAGGCTTTTAAACTGCAGTCTTTTTAGCAGTAGCCTTTTTCGCTGGTGCTTCCTTAGCGGCTTTTGCTGCCAATAATTCTAACGCTTCTTCCATTGTCAGTGATTCAGGATCTTCGCTCTTAGCGATAGTTGCTCGAATCTTGCCGTGTTGAACATAAGGCCCATAGCGACCAGCGTAAATCGCAATTTGACCATCTTCTGTCGGATGATTGCCTAGCTCACGAATAGGCGCAGGACCAGTGTTTGCCTGTGCAAGTAACTCAACTGAACGAGCTAAATCAATTTCAAATACGCTATCTGTTTTTGGGATAGATTTGAATTTTGCGTCATGATTGATGTACGGACCAAAGCGACCAATATTGGCGATCACCTTTTTATTGGTGACTGGATGTAGCCCCAAGTCTCTTGGTAACGCGATAAGTTGTAAGGCAATATTTATATCTACGCTGGAGACTGGGATGTCTTTTGGAATACTGACGCGTTTTGGTTTTTTCTTAGCGTCAGCCTCAGGCAAACCAAGTTGCAAGTAAGGGCCATAAGGGCCATTGAGCAATAGAATGTCTTTGCCAGAGTTTGTATCTACACCAATAAGCGTTGGCTCACTACTGATTGCACTTTCGCCACCGATATTGCGTTTGTAGTCGCATTTAGGCGTGTCGTTATAACCCACACACCCAATAAAGCTTCCATAACGGCTGAGTTGTTTAGATAGCTGCTTACCGCATTTAGGGCAAGCTTCATCTAGGAGCTCTGTGCCGGGACGTTCGACATCTTTCTTATCATCAATTTGTTTATGCAAACCATCCCAAAACTCTTTGAGTAATGGAATCCATTCATGCTCGCCATCGGCAACGCTATCTAATTTATTTTCAAGATTGGCTGTGAAGTCATAATCAACGTAGCGCGTAAAGTGGTCGGTTAGAAATTTGTTCACCACACGACCAACATCTGTAGGCGTAAAGCGCTTTTTGTCTAGTAAGACATACTCTCTATCTTGTAAGGTAGAAATAATGCTGGCATAAGTAGACGGCCGACCAATGCCGTACTCTTCAAGCACTTTAACTAGGCTCGCCTCACCATAACGCGGTGGAGGCTCTGTAAAGTGCTGGTCACCAAAAATCTTCTGTACTTCTAAAATCTCACCAGTTTCTAGTAGAGGTAATTTTGTTTCGCTTTCCTCTTCCGCATCATCGACTCCCTCCATGTAAACCCCCATAAAGCCAGGGAAAACTAAGGTTTGACCAGTGGCGCGGAAAAGATTGGCATCGCTACCAATGGATAAATCCACACTCACGGCATCGAAACGAGCAGGCGACATTTGGCAAGCAACGGACCGTTTCCAGATCATTTCATATAACTTAAATTGTTCGGGCGTTAAGAACTGCTCCACATTCGCTGGTGTGCGTGATATGTCCGTCGGACGAACGGCTTCATGAGCTTCCTGTGCATTTTTAGCTTTTGTTTTATAGGCAATCGGTAATTTTGGAAAATAGTCTGCGGAAAAATTATCTTTGATATACCCACGAATCTGTGCAATTGCTTCAGCAGCTAAACTAAATGAGTCGGTACGCATGTATGTAATTAAGCCTACTGCGCCACCACCAGTATCAATGCCTTCATAGAGTTGCTGTGCAATACGCATTGCGCGACTTGTAGTGAGGCCCAGCTTACGCACAGCCTCTTGTTGCAGAGTTGATGTCGTAAATGGCGCAGCAGGGCTCCGGCTACGCTGTTTCTTTTCAACACGGCTAACAGTCGTTTTGCCAGCACTTTTAAGAAGTAGTTGACCAACAATATCGGCTTGCTGGTCTTGATTGATGACGGTAAATTGCTCAACTTTGTTGCCATCAAGCTGAATGAGTTTGGCATCAAAGTTATGTTGATGCTTACGTGACTCTAGATGAATAGACCAATATTCTTGGCTTTTAAAGGCTTCAATTTCAAGCTCACGCTCAACAATTAAACGTAATGCTGGGCTTTGTACTCGACCTGCTGAAAGTCCACGACGAATTTTTTTCCACAGTAGCGGAGAAAGATTAAAGCCTACTAAATAATCGAGTGCGCGACGAGCTTGTTGTGCATTCACAAGCGGCATCAATATATCGCGTGGCTGGTCGATGGCATGTTGCACGGCAGTTTTTGTGATTTCGTGAAAAACCACTCGTTTCATTAATTTATTTTTAACGAGATTTTTACTTTTTAAAATCTCAGCAATATGCCACGAAATTGCCTCGCCTTCGCGGTCGGGATCGGTTGCGAGGTAAATAGCTTCGGCATCTTTTACAGCCTTAGTAATAGCATCGACGTGCTTAGAGTTGCGATCAATAATTTCATATTTCATCGCAAAATCGTTATCGGTATCCACTGCGCCTGATTTTGGAACAAGATCACGCACATGGCCGTAAGAGGCGAGTACTTTGAATTCCTTACCTAAATATTTTTCAAGCGTTTTGGCTTTGGAAGGGGATTCAACAATCAACAGTTTTGACATGTGCGCTTTATAAGAATGAAGCCAATTATGGGGATGATAAGAGTAAAATCTTTGCTATACAAGGAGAGAGGCGCAACTTCTTAAATAAATTTTTCAAGAGTTGCTAAAACCAATCTGTTTTTATTGCTAAAGATTGCGAATAAACTCTATTCGTCTACCTTCGCTTGCGCCTAGAGTCAGCGCGCCTTGGGGCTTTTCTTTATCTGCAATGTCGCCAAACAAAGGATCTTCATCTTCAAGGGATGCTTGGCTGAGATTTTTAAAGTCATATAAATTAGTATCAGCTAGATGTGAAGGCTCCACATTGCCTATGGCTCGGAAGATATTATTTACTCGTCCTGGTTGTTCAAGTTCCCAAGCATGCAGCATTTCTTTTACTTTTTGGCGCTGGAGGTTTTCTTGTGAACCGCATAGGTCACAAGGAATAATTGGGAAGCCCATTTGACGAGCGTAAGCAGCAATGTCTTTTTCTGAACAATAAGCGAGAGGGCGTATCACAATATTTTGTTTATCATTGGTAGCCAGTTTGGGCGGCATCGCTTTCATTTTTGCGCCGAAGAACAAATTAAGGAACAAGGTTTCAACGATGTCATCGCGATGATGGCCTAGTGCAATTTTATTAGCGCCTAATTCTTTTGCTGTTCGATAAATCACACCGCGACGTAAACGCGAGCAAAGTGAGCAAGTGGTTTTGCCTTCAGGAATTTTTTCTTTGACGATAGAGTAGGTGTCAGCCTCGACAATCCTGTATTCAACGCCTAGCTTTTCTAAGTATGCAGGCAAAATGTCAGTTGGGAAGCCTGGTTGCTTTTGATCCAAGTTCATTGCAATTAGTTTGAAATCAATAGGTGCTCGCTCTTGCAAAGCAAGCAATATCATCAGCATGGCGTGGGAATCTTTGCCACCACTCATGCAGACCAAAAGGGTATCGCCCTCCTCAATCATATTGAAGTCACCAATGGCTTTGCCTGTTGCGCTAATTAAGCTATTGCGGAGGCGAATAAAAGTATTGGATGCCTTATCTGGGAGATGTTTGATCATGATGACTAACTAAGTTTTATAGGTTAAAAGAGCGACCGCCATCAACGGCAATAATTTGACCTGTGATGAAAGGCGCATCTTGAATAAGAAATTTTACCGCTTTTGCGATGTCACCCGGTTCACCGATCCTTTTTAATAAGGTTTGTGAAATAACACGCTGACGATAAAGCTCATCAAATTGAGGATTATCTTCAGGCCACATGACCGGACCAGGTGCAACAGCGTTAACACGCACTTCTGGGGATAGCTCATGTGCCAAAGACTTTGTTAGGGTAACAAGTCCAGCCTTAGCAACACTGTATACGATATACCCTTTTTTTGGACGCTCAACATGCATGTCTGTAATATTGATAATGCAACCATGTTGTTTACGCAATTCATCTGCAGCAGCTTGTGCTAAAAATAAAGGCGCTTTTAAATTCGAACCCATTAAATCATGCCATTGTTCATCTTTAATATTTGGAATTTCGGTTGGATAATAGCTCGAAGCGTTGTTAATAAGTACATCTAATCGACTGAAGTAACGAATAGTTTCTTGGACTAAACTTGGCAAAATGGCCAAATTCAGCAAATCTCCTTGAATAATGGCAACTGAATTTGGACGCTGCAAATTGAGCTCCGATTGGAGCGCGCGGGCTTCTTTAACTGAACTGCGGTAGTGAATCATCAAGTTTGCACCGCTTGCGTGCAGCAGTCTACAAATAGAAGCTCCAACGCGTTTAGCGCCACCTGTAATTAAAATTACTTTGTTTTGTAAACTATTTTCCACGTTTTTTTCCTGACTTTTAATCTCTGGCAATTATAATCTACTCTTCATGAATACTTCATTACCGCAACCCGATTCCGATGCAGTCTCACATAGTGGGGCTTTGCTCGCTTCCATCCAGTCGCTGATCGTTAATAATGGGGGGTGGATTAATTTTGCACAATTAATGGATGCAGCTTTATACACTCCAGGCCTTGGTTATTACAGTGGCGGCGCCAAAAAGTTCGGATTAAGTGGAGATTTTGTAACTGCTCCAGAAATTTCCCCGCTATTTGCTAAAACAATTGCAAGGCAAGTACAACAAGTCTTAAGCGCACTTCAAACACAAAATAAGAAAGCTGACATTTTGGAGTTGGGTGCAGGCACTGGCCGTTTTGCAAAAGATTTGCTGATGGAAATGGCCAGAAATGAGCAGTTGCCAACACGGTACATGATTTTAGAGGTCAGTGCTTATTTGCGTGAAGTGCAGCAAGCAAACCTAAAAGCCGCTTTGCCTGATAATTTAATGAATAGAGTAGTTTGGTTGGACGCGCTGCCTGACTGCTTCGATGGATTGATTTTTGCAAATGAAGTACTTGATGCTTTGCCAGTGCATATTTTTAAAGCTATCACAGGTGGCCTTTCTGAAATGGGCGTAGCTTTTGAAGATACTCGCTTGGCCTGGCAAGAGAAACCAGCTTCTTCACTCGCATTAAAAGATTTTGTCGCTGAACTTAAATTAATGGAGGGCTATACATCAGAAGTTTGCCTTGCCGCAACAGCCTTAGTTGCTAGCTTGGCTGGTATTTTGCAAAGTGGTATGTTGTTGATGATTGATTATGGCTTCTCGCGCACTGAGTATTATCACCCGCAACGTAATCAAGGCACATTGATGTGTCATTATCGGCATCGCGCTCATGGTGATCCATTTGTATATCTTGGTTTGCAAGACATCACCGCGCACGTTGACTTTACAAGGATTGCAGAAGCTGGTGTGGCGAATGGCTTAGAGCTAATAGGCTTTGTAACGCAGGCACAGTTTTTAATTAATGCAGGTATTACCGAATTGCTGCAATCCATTCCTGCCGAAGACTCAGCAAACTATTTACCAATAGTCGCTTCGGCCCAGAAATTGTTGTCACCCGCTGAAATGGGCGATTTATTTAAAGTGATCGCCTTTGAGAAAAACTTAGATATCCCTTTTATTGGATTTTCTAGCGGCGATAAATCTCATACTTTGTAGCCTCACGTATAATGCTCGCCATGAATAAAGACACATCACACATCGAAGCAGAAGAAGATCTCACGCAGCGTCGAATTCGTAGTTACGTTTTGCGTCAAGGTCGCTTAACTAAAGGTCAAGAAAAGGCGCTTGGTGACCATTGGCCTTCGTTTGGTATTGACTACTTACCTGAGGCTATAGATTTACCTAAGACTTTTGGTCGTCAAGAAAGCTCCAAAATTTTAGAGATTGGTTTTGGCATGGGTGAAACGACAGCAACGATTGCTCAGTCTATGCCAGAACGAGACTTCTTAGGTGTGGAAGTGCATACGCCTGGTGTGGGTGGTTTGTTGAAATTAATCGGTGAAAAATCACTGACCAATGTGCGCATCATTCAGCACGATGTTGTAGATGTGCTTAATCATATGATTGCTAATGCTAGCTTAGATGGGGTTCATATTTTCTTCCCTGATCCTTGGCATAAAAAACGGCATCATAAACGTCGCTTAATTCAAGCTGAGTTTGTGAAACTCTTGTGCTCTAAGTTAAAAATAGGAGGTTACTTGCACGTGGCGACGGATTGGCAAGAGTATGCCGAATGGGTATTGGATAATCTGAAAGTTGAGCCTTTGCTGGCCAACTCTGCAAAAGATTACGCGCTGAAGCCTGCTTATCGGCCACTGACAAAATTTGAAAATCGTGGAATTAAGTTAGGCCACGGTGTTTGGGATCTGATTTTCATCAAGCAATAAAGGGTCGTCTTTAAGCCAAGCACCAATGACTGTTTCAGCTTCTTCTACGCCCTGTTTTTTAAGGCTTGAAAAAAGCTGAATCGTGCAATTTCCCCAGATGCTTTGTAATTCTTTTTTTACTGCTTGCAAGGTTTGGTTTGCAGCATTGCGCGATAATTTATCCGACTTTGTGAGTAAGACATGAATCGGTCTTCCGCTTGGTGAGAACCAGTCCAGCATTTGGCGGTCTAGAGGAGTAACTGGGTTTCGGCAATCCATCACTAATACTAAGCCATATAATGTGCTGCGATGGCTAAGGTATTCGGACAGCGTCATTTGCCAATGCGCCCGCATAGAAGCAGGTACTTTTGCATAGCCGTATCCGGGCAAATCGACTAAAAAACGGTCATTGCCTAAGCTAAAAAAGTTAATCAGTTGAGTGCGGCCGGGTTGTTTACTTACATATGCAAGACGATTGTGGTTCGCTAATGTGTTGAGCGCGCTTGATTTACCCGCATTGGATCGACCAGCAAAAGCAACCTCAACCCCAGCTGGAGGTGGCAGGTCGCTCAGATGGTGTGCGGAAATGTAAAACGTGGCATTTTGGAACAACGGCATAAGATAACCCTTTCATGGCCGAAAATGCTACCACGATTAGGCTATTTTCGATAAAATGTTTTAATTATTCTAAATGTATCAGTCATGAGTTTTAAGGAAAAATAAGCATGAAAATTGGTAACGTATTAGCAATTATCCTGATGTCTGTGAACGTTGTTTCATTTGCACAAGCGGCTGGAAACGCGGCTGCAGGTGAAAAAATTGTGGCTGGTGTTTGCATAGCTTGTCACGGCGCTGATGGTAATAGCGTAATTACAACGAATCCTAAACTTGCTCAGCAACATCCTGAATATCTCGCTAAGCAGTTGGCAAACTTCAAATCTGGCGAACGCAAAAATGCCATTATGTCAGGAATGGCGGCAGCTCTCTCACCGGAAGATATGGCTAACGTAGCTGCTTACTTTGGATCGCAAAAAGTTAAACTGGGTAGCGCTAAATCGAATACTGCTGGTTCTTTGGGTGAAAAAATCTACCGTGGTGGCATTGCAAGTGTTGGTGTGCCAGCCTGCGCATCATGTCACGGTGCTACGGGTGCTGGTTTGCCCATACAGTTTCCACGTTTGTCTGGTCAGCATGCAGATTATGTTGTGACGCAACTTAAAGCGTTTTATTCTGGCGAGCGCGCAAATGACAACGCCAAGATAATGCGTATGATTTCGGCGAAACTGTCCGATGCTGAAATGGCAGCAGTGGCAGATTATATTCAAGGTCTGCATTAATTTGAAACTTTTTGGCCATTAAGTGTTACCAAGTAAACGAGGGTGGCGTTGCCACCCTTAATTTTTTGGGTTGCAAATCCCTTCATCCACGACAATTTAATCATATGTTCGCTTCAATTTTGGCTGAAAGTTTTTAATGACGAACTCTAAAAGATTCTATGAATTATTGAGCTCTATGCGATTCGCAATAAGCGTATTGACAGTTTTGGGTATCGCCTCGATGATTGGAACAGTTCTCAAACAAAATGAGCCCTATTCCAATTACGTGATTCAATTCGGACAGTTTTGGTTTGAAATGTTTGAGATGATGGGGCTTTATGATGTTTATCATAGCGCTTGGTTTTTAGTTATCTTGGTGTTCTTAGTGACATCTACCAGCCTATGTATTTATCGTAGCACGCCCCTAATGCTAAAAGAGCTACGCGCATATAAAGAGCAAGTAACAGAGAAGTCTTTACGTGCTTTTAGTCATCAACACGAATATGCAACATCCCAAAATCTAGACCAAACGAAGCAAGACTTAAATCATTTTTTAACTGTGCGTGGTTTCCGATTTAGAACTGTCAAACGTAAAGATGGTAGTGAGGTAATTGCTGCCAAGGCCGGCAGCTATCAACGTTTAGGTTATATATTTACCCATTCAGCCATTGTCATTATCAGTATTGGCGGTTTGATGGATGGGAATGTGCCCTTGAAAGTTGAGGAGCTTCTCGGCAACAAAACAGTCGAATCCAGAGACATTCCTGCAAGTGAAGTGCCTAAAGAAAGCCGACTTTCAGTCAGCAATTTGTCTTTTAGAGCTAACATGACCCTGCCGGAAGGTGCGAGTGCTGATGTTGCATTCCAGCGTGTTCGGGATGGATATATGGTGCAAGAGTTACCATTTAGTATTGCACTCACGGATTTTAGAATCGAGCATTATCCAACGGGTCAGCCCAAGTCCTTTGAAAGTGATTTGGTGATTATGGATCCCGATTTAAAAGAACCGCTTAAGCAGACGATCAGTGTTAATCATCCTTTGATCTATAAAGGGATTGCAATTTATCAGTCAGACTTTCAGGATGGTGGAACGCTGCTCAACTTTAATGTTTGGGGAATTTTGAGTACAGCCTCAAAAGCTATTCCTTTGACTGGTAATATTTTTGGAAAAACACTATTCGGGGAAGGAATAGGCGGTCTTCAGCTAGAGTTCATTGATTTTCGTAAATTTAACATTTTGAATTTAAGCCCTGATGGTAAAGGTAAGCCTCACAATGTTGGGCCGAATGTTACTTTTAAGGTTCGTGATAGTGCAGGACAAGCTAAAGAGTATGTCAATTACATGCAGCCCCTTCAGCTAGAGGGTCGCTACTACTTTGTTTCAGGTATGCGCTCGACCCCCCAAGAAGAGTTTAAATATTTACGTATTCCTGCAGATAGTAATTTTGAAATGCAGGGGTTTATGCAAACGCGCGCTGTGCTTTTTAACAAGGCTCTTCACCAAGAAGTCGCCCGTCGGTTTGCATTAAAAGCACTTAAGCCGGGTGATGATGTCACCGTGAAAACAAAATTTGAGGCAAGTGTAGTTCAACTACTTGGTGCATTTAGTGAGGGTGGCTTTGCTGAAATAGCTAGATTGATTGATGCTACCGTTCCAAAAGCGCAACGAGAAGCAGCGGCCCAAACTTATATCAAAATTATTACCGGTGCCGCTTTTGAGGCTTATCAAATTGGTCAGGAGCGTGCTGGGATTAAAAACGCAACAGTTGACGAAACAAATCAGGCCTTCTTACAAGACTCACTTAATGCGATTAGTGATTTGTTTTTTTATGGCGAGCCCATCTATTTACAAATGACCAAGTTTGAACAACGCGAAGCCAGTGGTCTTCAGTTAACGCGCTCGCCAGGCATGAACTTAGTCTATTCAGGCTCGGTCCTACTAGTGTTGGGAATATTTTCAATGATCTATATTCGCGAGAGGCGCATTTGGTTATTGATTAAGCCGCAACAAAAGATAGTACTATTTGCGATGTCGGCAAATCGTAAAAATCGAGATTTTGAGATTGAATTTAATCGCTATCAAAGTCAACTGTCAGCACTATTACAGCGTTAAATAATGAAAGTTATCAATTCTTAGGACAACACTATGGCCACTAAAAAAATTCTACCACCTGTCAATATCGATAACGATCCAGTGCCATTTTTTAGCCAACTTAGTCTTAAGGATTGGCTCTATGCCATTATGTTGATGGCCTCTACGGTATTTGCTTACTCAAAATATAGTCATTTTATGGATATTTACGAAACCACGTTCTTGTTTGGGGCTGGGATTGTATTTAGTCTATTGGGTTGGTGCTGGAAGCCTATTCGTCTCCTTTTGGTTGGGATTGCTGTGTTGAGCTTGTCCTCCATTAATCTTTATCAGGGTGATTTAGATAGTGTTAATCGCGTCTTCTTTTTAAAGTTTTTAATCGGTAGCCAAACTGCGGTGATGTGGATGAATGTGTTGTTTGTTCTAGCGATGCTTACTTATTGGTTTGCTTTATTTACACGCTCTATCTTTAGTGGCAAGGTAGCAACAAGCCTCACATGGGCAGCGGTGTTGATGGGCTTTGTAGGCCTAATGGTGCGCTGGTATGAGTCATATTTGATAGCGCCAGATGTCGGCCACATCCCGCTAAGTAATTTGTATGAAGTCTTTATTTTGTTCTGTCTCATTACTTCATTAATGTATTTATATTACGAGCAACGTTACGCGACTAAACAACTAGGTGGATTTGTATTATTGGTAGTAAGTGCTGCTGTTGGCTTTATTCTTTGGTACACATTTAGTCGTGATGCCAATGGCATTCAGCCTCTGGTTCCAGCACTGCAATCTTATTGGATGAAAATCCATGTGCCTGCAAACTTTGTCGGTTATGGTGCATTCTCAATAGCCGCAATGGTCGCGCTAGCATACTTATTGGTCGATAAGGGAGTTTTGGCGTCTCGCCTACCTTCTACCGATGTGCTGGATGACTTAATGTACAAGTCGATTTCAGTGGGCTTTGCTTTCTTTACTATTGCTACCATATTGGGTGCGGTTTGGGCAGCAGAGGCTTGGGGTGGCTATTGGTCATGGGATGCAAAAGAAACATGGGCGCTGATTGTTTGGCTTAACTATGCAGCTTGGTTGCACTTACGCTTAGTGAAAGGATTCCGTGGACCAATGCTTGCTTGGTGGGCACTGATTGGCTTGCTGGTCACAACATTCGCATTCTTAGGTGTGAACATGTTCCTTTCAGGATTGCATTCCTATGGCACACTATAGTTTATAAAATCCTTAAGTCACCGATTACTCCTGCCTTCATTAGCAATTGCACTTGAAGGTAGGAGTTTTTAGTTTTACAAAATATTCGACTACGGACTGACTTACCCTTTGCCAATCTTTCTAAGTTGCTTGTTGAATCATTAAGCCCGCTTAGGCGGTTTTTTCATTTCTATTATCAATCACACCTAATTTGCTTTAAAATAGACCGATACTATCAACGCAAAACATTATGTCCGACAACATCGTCGAAATAGATAATCTATCGTTTGGCTACAAAGGCCGATTGCTTCACAAGGGCATCAATATGGTGTTCCCGCGTGGCAAGGTCGTTGCCATCATGGGGGGCAGTGGGAGTGGCAAAACCACTTTGCTTCGCTTGATTGGCGGACAGCTAAAACCAAATGTTGGTGAAGTGCGTGTTGACGGCGAAGTAGTTCACGAGCAAAGTCGTGATGGCTTGTATCAACTGCGCCGCAAAATGGGCATGTTATTTCAATTTGGTGCGCTATTTACCGATTTGTCAGTCTTCGAAAATGTTGCTTTCCCGATTCGTGAACATACCGATTTGCCAGAATCAATGGTGCGTGATTTTGTGATGCTGAAATTAAATGCAGTTGGTTTACGTGGTGCCCACAACCTTATGCCAACTGAGCTTTCAGGTGGTATGTCACGACGCGTAGCTTTAGCGCGTGCTGTCGCGCTTGATCCTCAAATCATTATGTACGACGAGCCATTTGCTGGTCTAGATCCGATTTCTATGGGGGTGGTGTGTAATTTGATTCGTAGTTTGAATGATGCGCTTGGTGCCACCTCAATTGTGGTAACGCATGATGTCCACGAAACATTTACTTTTGTAGATTATATATATTTTGTGTCTGGCGGTATTATAGTGGCTGAAGGCACTCCAGATGAACTTCGAAATTCAGAAATGCCATTCGTGCATCAGTTCGTTCACGGCGAGGCGGATGGTCCAGTTCCATTCCATTACCCTGCACCTGATTACAAAAAAGAAATGTTAAGAGGTCGCGATGATTAAAAGTCTAACAGATGTGCTTGTCGGACTTGGTCATCGTGTAACTTCGGGAATTTGGCGAATTGGTGCGGGCGCTCGCCTGTTCTTTTATATTTGGGTTTATCTCATTGAGAGTTTTAAACGCCCTGGTTTAATTGTGCGGGAAATTTTCGCTACAGGCGTTCTTTCATTGCTGATTATTCTAGTTTCAGCTTTTTTCGTAGGCATGGTGCTTGGTTTACAAGGCTACAACACACTTCAAAAGTACGGTTCATCAGAGGCAATTGGTGTATTAGTAGCTTTATCTTTGGTGCGCGAGTTAGGTCCGGTAGTGACCGCATTATTGTTTGCGGGACGTGCAGGCACTGCAATTACTGCAGAAATTGGGCTTATGAAGGCAACTGAACAGTTATCGGCGATGGAAATGATGGCAGTGAGCCCCGTGGCACGTGTGATTGCCCCAAGATTTTGGGCGGGTGTGATTTCAATGCCGATTTTGGCGGCCTTGTTTTCGATGGTTGGGGTGCTAGGGGGTTATTTTGTTGCCGTGCCGATCATTGGTGTTGATGATGGGGCTTTTTGGTCACAAATGCAGGCCACCGTTGATTTTAGAGATGATATTTTGAATGGCATTATCAAAAGTCTTGTGTTTGGTGTTGTATGTACAATGATTGCATTATTTGAAGGCTACGATGCCCCTCCAACTGCGGATGGCGTAAGTCGTGCAACAACCAGAACAGTCGTGAACTCTTCTTTGGCAGTATTGGCGATAGACTTTATTTTGACCTCATTTATGATAAGTGTTTGATTTTTCCGACACGAAAGTATTAGAAAATTGGAGATGGCATGGAACGTACAACAATAGATTTATGGGTGGGAGTATTTGTGACTTTAGGAATTGCTGCCATATTCGGTCTAGCAGTTAAAGTGGGCAACCTGACATCTAGCAATGTCGGTGAAACATATACCGTAACAGCGGCATTTGAAAATATTGGTGGTTTAAAAACACATGCGCCTGTGAAAAGTGCTGGCGTTGTGATTGGTCGCGTTGATTGTATTATATTTGATAGCAAAGACTATGATGCTAAGGTAACAATTAAGCTAGATAAACGTTACCAGTTTCCCGTAGATACCTTTGCTAACATTTATACAGCCGGATTGCTTGGTGAGCAATATGTGGGTTTGGAAGCTGGTGGCGATGAAGTGGTGCTTAAAAATGGCGACAAAATCTCACATACGCAGGACGCAGTAGTTTTAGAAAAAATGATTAGTCAGTTTTTATATAACAGAGCTTCAGATAATAAATCCTCTGAAACGACAAAGGCGGCAGAATAAAATGAAATACTTAATGACACCTTATGTGGGTCTCGTGATGTTTGCTTATTCAGCCCTCGCTCAAGCAATTGTTCCTGCCGATGTTTTTGTGAAGTCTGTGGCGGAAGAAGTATTAACCATTGTTAAAAAAGATAAAGACATCCAGAACGGGGATCAAGCAAAGATTTTTGAATTGGTCGAAGAAAAAATTGTTCCAAACTTTAATTTTGATCATGTTTGTAAGCTGGTGTTAGGTAAAAATTTCAGTAAGGCTACCAATGAGCAGCAAGAGGCATTCGAACGTGAATTCCGCACCTTATTAATCAGAACTTACACCTCAGCTCTTTCTAAATACCGTAATCAAACGATTGAATATAAACCGCTGCGTGAAGCAACTGATGATAAACAAGTTGTCATTAAAACGTTGATCATGCAGCCTGGCGCTCAACCACTTGGTGTGGACTATAGTGTTGAACAAGTAGGTGATGCGTGGAAAGTTTATGATATTACTATTGAAGGTGTTAGCTTGGTAACGAACTATCGCGGCCAGTTTAGTACTGAAATACGTCAGGGTGGGATGGATGGCTTAATTCAAAAGATTGCTGATAAAAATAAAAGCAATGCCGCAACTAAGAAGTAATCCATGTTTAGAAAAAATATCGAGAAATTAATTGGTCAAAATTAATAAATCAGATAATCACTGGGAAATTGTTGGTGACCTTACCATTGTTCAAGCAGAATCGCTGTTGGCTGAATGTAATGGTTTGCCCAATTCTGAATCTCTGGTGATTGATTTCGCAAAAGTGATGCATGTAGATACTGCAAGCATTAGTTTGATGTTTGAGTGGTTACGTCATGCGCAAGCCAACAAGTGTGACTTAAAATTTACCAATTTCCCCCAAAACTTATTAAGCTTGATTGCGCTTTATGGCGTGTCAGACTTAATTCCGCACGCAACGCATTAAACCATTAATTGGGCGAGCTTCAAGCCCGAGGAACTCATGACTCCCGCCATTCATATAGAACAAGTACATATGCAATTCGGTGCATTGCATGCACTTAATGGCGTGGATTTGACTATTGAACAAGGTGAGTTTTTTGCTTTGCTTGGACCTAACGGCGCTGGTAAGTCGACGCTTATTAACTTGTTGGCTGGTTTGTTGCGACCTTCAAGTGGGGAGTTGTCGGTGATGGGTCATAACGTGATGGCTCAATATCGTCAAGCACGCCATGCTTTGGGTGTCGTGCCTCAGGAGTTAGTATTTGATCCATTCTTTAATGTTCGCGAAATGTTGCGTTTTCAAGCTGGCTATTTTGGTAAAGGTCCTGAAAATGACCCATGGATAGACGAATTGATTGAGTCGTTGGGCCTCACCGATAAAACGAATACCAATATGCGTCGATTGTCTGGCGGCATGAAGCGTCGAGCGCTAATAGCTCAAGCCCTTGCGCACAAGCCACCTGTGATTGTACTGGATGAGCCTACTGCTGGTGTTGATGTTGAGTTGCGCTATATGTTGTGGGAATTTATCAAACGACTAAATCGTGAAGGTCATACCATTATCCTCACCACACATTATCTAGAAGAAGCTGAGGCCTTATGTTCTCGTGTTGCCTTGCTGAAACAAGGGGAAGTGATTGCCTTGGATAGCACAAAAAACTTGTTAGCGAGTATCCCAGGTAAAAAACTACGCCTAAAATTGGCTAGCGAATTACCGGCATCTTTAATGAGTATGATGCGGAATCAAGAAGCTCATGACTACACGTTGTCACTCAGTACAATTAATCAAGTTGAGTATGTATTGTCAGAGCTTCGAAGTGCGAATGTGACTGTCGAAGACATGCAATTGATTGAACCAGATTTGGAGGATGTCTTTGTTGATTTCATGGGGCGAGCATGAATCTAATTAGTTCGCGCTTTCGTGGTCCTTGGACACTGTTTAGAAAGGAGATGCTTCGTTTTTGGCGAGTAAGTTTTCAAACAGTTGCCGCACCAGTCATGACAGCGTTACTGTATTTATTAATTTTCTCTCATGTACTAGGTGGTCATGTAGAAGTTTATCTTGGAGTGGCTTACACAGTATTCCTGATTCCTGGTTTAATTATGATGTCTGTTTTGCAAAATGCTTTTGCAAATAGCTCATCAAGCCTAATTCAATCAAAAGTAATGGGCAGTATTATTTTTGTGCTCCTCACGCCATTAAGTTACTTGGAATTCTTTTTAGCATTTTTGGCAGCATCTATTATTAGAGGGATGGTGGTTGGATTAAGTATTTATTTGGTAGCGATTTGTTTTATTGATTTACCAGTGGCCCACCCATTTTTTATTTTGGCATTTTCTTTGTTCGGCAGTGGAATGTTAGGCGCGTTTGGAATTATTGCAGGCCTCTGGGCTGAGAAATTCGATCAAATGGCTGCCTTCCAAAACTTTGTTATCATGCCATTGTCATTCTTATCAGGGGTGTTTTATTCGATACATTCATTGCCGCCGTTTTGGCAAAAGGTTTCACACTTAAATCCATTCTTTTACATGATTGATGGCTTTAGATATGGTTTCTTTGGGCAGAGTGACATCTCAGTTTGGTTTAGTTTGAGTGTTGTGGTGGGAAGCTTTATTGCGATATCATTCTTCACAATTGGCTTGTTAAAAGCTGGATATAAATTACGAGGTTAAGATGTTAAGTGCGGAAGAGTTAAAAACATATATAACGAATGGCCTTGCTTGTGATTACGTTGCAGTGCTTGGCGATGATGGGCAACATTTTGAAGCTATTATTGTGAGCACCGCTTTTTTAAGTAAGAATATGGTGCAACAGCACCAATTAGTTTATCAGGCGCTTGGCGATAGAATGCGTTCAGAGATACATGCGCTTTCAATCCGTACTTTTACGCCAGATGATTGGCAAGCCAATGGCAAGCGCACTTAAAAAGAATTTTTATTAGGAGTTTAGTATGGATATTCAAGCAGCAATTAAGAGTCAAGTAACTAGCAATCCTGTTGTGCTTTATATGAAAGGTAGCCCTAAATTTCCACAATGTGGTTTTTCAGGATTAGCTATTCAGATTCTACAAGCATGTGGCGTACAAAATTTAGTAGCGGTGGATGTATTGGCTGATCCGGCCATTCGTGATGGCATCAAGATTTATGCAAGCTGGCCAACAATTCCACAGCTTTATATTAACGGTGAATTTGTGGGTGGTTCAGACATTATTCGCAGCATGTATGAGCAAGGTGAATTACAGAAACTATTAGCGGAAGTGGCTGCTTAATTGGACAAACTGATTATTCAGGGCGGTGTTCGCCTTCATGGCGAGGTAACTATTTCTGGCGCTAAAAATGCAGCATTGCCAATTTTGTGCGCTGCCTTATTGGCTGAGGATACCTTGAAGTTATCTGGCGTGCCTAAGCTCAAGGATGTTGGTACCACAACTAGTTTGCTTGAATATATGGGCGTTAAGGTGAATCGTGAGGCTGATAAGGTAGAGCTGGATGCGCGTGTTATTCAAGCTTTGGAAGCCCCGTATGAAATGGTGAAAACCATGAGAGCGTCGATATTAGTGCTAGGGCCATTATTAGCCCGCTTTGGTAAGGCAAGAGTTTCATTACCAGGTGGCTGTGCGATTGGCTCCCGTCCAGTTGATTTGCATATCAAAGGTTTGCAAGCCATGGGTGCTGAGATTCGGATAGAGCATGGCTATATTGAAGCAACAACAGAACATTTGCCAGATAAGCGATTGCAAGGTGCACGCTACTATATGGATTTAGTGACCGTAACGGGGACTGAAAACCTGATGATGGCTGCTGCCTTGGCGAACGGCATAACAGTATTGGAAAATGCTGCTAAAGAGCCTGAAGTCGTTGATATGGCAGAGTGCTTGATTAAGATGGGTGCCAAGATTAAAGGTGCTGGCACTGATGTGATTATTATTGAGGGCGTGGATAAACTTCATGGCGCGACGCATCAAGTGGTCTGCGATAGAATTGAAGCGGGCACTTACATGGTCGCTGCGGCAATGACGGGCGGGGAAGTAAAGCTTCTTAATGTAAAAGAAAATTTGCTGGATGCGGTGATTGAAAAATTGCGAGAAGCTGGCGCTGAAGTGAATTGTGACCAAAATACCATTACAGTGAAGAGCGATGGTAAGTTAAAAGCAGTGAATATTCTTACTGCGCCACACCCCGCATTTCCAACGGATATGCAAGCCCAGTTTATGGCCTTGAATACGGTTGCTGAGGGAATTTCAAAAGTGACAGAAACTATTTTTGAAAACCGCTTTATGCATGTTCAAGAAATGCAGCGTTTAGGTGCCAATATTGATATTGATGGAAATACGGCGCTCGTAAGAGGCGTAAGACAGCTAGAGGGTGCGACCGTAATGGCGACTGATTTACGTGCCTCCGCAAGTCTTGTATTAGCTGGCTTGGTAGCTAAAGGTCAAACAGTGATTGAACGTATCTATCATTTAGATCGTGGGTACGAAAATCTTGAAGAGAAATTTAATGCGCTTGGTGCAAACGTAAAGCGTGTTTCTAAATAAAGAAAATTAATGACAACATGATTACCATCGCGCTTTCAAAAGGCAGAATATTCCAAGAGACCACCCCGTTGCTGGCGGCGGCAGGTATTTATGCTTTAGAAGACCCTGAAGCATCACGCAAATTGATTTTGCCAACTAATCGTGATGATGTGAGATTAATTATTGTGCGTGCTTCAGATGTGCCGACTTATGTGCAGTATGGCGCTGCCGATTTGGGTATTGCAGGAAAAGATGTCCTGGATGAGCATGGTGGCCAAGGGCTTTATCAGCCGATTGACTTGCAAATCGCCAAATGCAAAATGATGGTTGCCGTGCGAGAAGACTTTGATTATTTTGCTTCTATTCGAAGCGGCGCGCGTCTGAAAGTCGTGACTAAATACGTCAAAACAGCGCGTGAGCATTTTGCTGCTAAAGGTATGCACGTAGATTTGATTAAGCTTTATGGTTCAATGGAGCTTGGCCCTTTAGTGGGATTGGCTGATGTGATTGTGGACTTAGTCAGTACAGGGAGCACACTGCGTGCGAATAATTTAAAAGCAGTCGAGGAAGTGGGTGAGGTAAGTTCACGTTTGGTCGTGAATCAAGCATCATTCAAACTTAATCGCGCTAAATTACAGCCAATGATGGATGCTTTTATCGGTGCTATCGGTAAATAATCGTTTAAATAACGTTCTAAATAAATATTAGAAATAGGTTCAGGAAGCTATGAGTACCGAAATTAAAGTAAGACGTTTTTCTAGTGCAGATGCAGACTTTGATAGCAAACTTAAATCTTTGCTTGCATTTGAAACTGCGCAAGATGATAGCGTTGATGAGGTTGTTGCGAACATTCTTAAAGATGTGAAAAAACGTGGTGATGCCGCTGTATTGGATTACACCAATCGTTTTGATAAAACCAATGCAACAACCTTGGCACAACTAGAAATTCCTCAATCTGAGCTTCTGGCTGCATTAAATGGATTGCCAGCTACACAGCGTGACTCCTTAAAAGCGGCGGCTGAGCGTGTGCGTGGATATCATGAAAAGCAATTGATGGCTTCATGGCAGTTCACCGAAGCGGATGGCACGATTTTAGGTCAGCAAGTGACCTCTTTAGACCGCGTAGGTCTTTATGTGCCAGGCGGTAAAGCCTCTTATCCTTCATCTGTGTTGATGAACGCGATTCCAGCGAAAGTGGCTGGGGTTAAAGAGCTTGTCATGGTAGTGCCGACGCCTAATGGCGAGAAAAACCAATTAGTATTAGCTGCTGCAGCTATTTCCGGTGTTGACCGAGTGTTTTGTATTGGTGGTGCACAAGGCGTTGGTGCAATGGCCTACGGTACAGAGACGGTGCCGCAAGTCGATAAAATCGTCGGTCCCGGCAATGCTTACGTGGCCGCTGCGAAACGCCGTGTATTTGGTGTGGTCGGTATTGATATGGTCGCTGGACCTTCAGAGATTTTAGTTATTTGTGATGGCAAAACTAATCCAGACTGGGTGGCTATGGATTTATTCAGCCAGGCTGAGCATGATGAATTAGCACAGTCTATTTTACTTAGTCCTGACGCGGCGTTTTTGGATCAAGTGTATGAAAGCATTCAAAAGCTAGTACAAACAATGCCGCGCAAGGACATTATCTCTACTTCATTGACGGATCGCGGCGCTTTAATACAAGTGCGTGACTTAGACGAAGCAGCTGAAGTCAGTAACTATATTGCGCCAGAGCACTTGGAATTGTCCTTAGATGATCCGCTCACTTTTAGTCAAAAAATCAAACATGCAGGCGCTATTTTTATGGGGCGTGATACCTGTGAGGCACTTGGCGACTATTGTGCTGGTCCTAATCACGTATTGCCAACTTCACGAACTGCACGTTTTTCTTCACCGCTTGGGGTTTACGACTTTCAAAAGCGCTCAAGCCTGATTTTCGTATCCTCAGCTGGCGCGCAAACCCTTGGTAAAGTGGCCGCAACCTTGGCTTACGGCGAAGGCCTGCACGCGCACGCGCGATCTGCGGAGTATAGATTAAAAAAATGAGTCAATATTGGAGCAAGCTTGTTCATTCCCTGACACCATATGTGCCAGGTGAGCAACCTAAAATCAACGATCTCATTAAATTAAATACTAATGAGAATCCTTATGGACCCAGTCCAAAGGTGATTGCTGCATTGCTGAAGGAGGCATCGGATAACTTACGCCTTTATCCAGATCCTAATTCCGATGCGCTTAAACAGGCGATTGCTGAAAATCACGGTTTGAATGTCAATCAGGTCTTTGTTGGAAACGGTTCAGATGAAGTGCTTGCCCATGTTTTTAATGCGCTACTAAAGCATGATAAACCTGTTTTATTTCCTGATATTACCTACAGCTTTTATCCGGTTTATTGTGGATTGTATGAAATTGCATTTGAGACAGTAACGCTGAACGATGCTTTTGAAATAAAGGTGGAAGATTACTTTAAGCCAAATGGCGGGATTATTTTCCCGAATCCTAATGCTCCTACAGGGCGATTAGTATCCTTTTCGGATATCGAGCACTTGTTATCCCAGAACTCGAAATCAGTTGTGGTGATTGATGAGGCTTATGTGGATTTTGGGGGAGAGTCAGCGGTTGAGCTGGTGAATCGATATCCGCAATTATTAGTCACGCATACGCTTTCAAAGGGCCGCTCGCTTGCAGGGTTACGTGTTGGTTATGCGGTAGGGCATCCAGACCTAATTGATGCCCTGCATCGCGTTAAAGATAGCTTCAACTCTTATCCGCTTGATCGTTTTGCACAAGCTGGTGCAGTTGCGGCGATTCAAGACCAAGCCTATTTTGAAGATTGTTGTCAGCGTGTCATCAAAACTCGCGGCACGGTCGTTGATTCTTTGCAGCGTTTGGGTTTTGAAGTGCTGCCGTCGGGAGCAAACTTTATATTTGCAAGGCACCCAAGCCATGACGCAGAGTATTTATCTGCATCACTGAGAGAGCAAAAAATCATTATTCGGCATTTCAAAAAACCTGCACGAATTGATCAGTTTTTGCGCATCACTATTGGGACTGATGCCGAATGCCAATCACTTATAACTGCCCTAGAAAACATCATTTAAGCATAAAGAATTTTGACCAAATAGAGAAATAGTTATATAAAGTCACTTTTGGTAAAACAGTATCTATTTACCATTAAGTTCATAAAAAAATGTACCATTAGGCTGTAGTTAAATCGTAAACGTGTAATTAAGCGGAGGAAGTAACATGGCATTAACACAGATGGCTTTAGACTCATTGGATTTTGACGCAACGGTAGCATTGGCTACAAAAGTTGCTCCACATGTTGATATTCTTGAAATTGGTACACCATGCATTAAGCATAACGGTATCAAATTGGTTGAAACACTTCGTGCTAAATTCCCAAATAACAAAATCTTAGTTGACTTAAAAACAGCAGATGCTGGTTTTTATGAAGCTGAGCCGTTTTACAAAGCTGGTGCAGACATCTGTACAGTTTTAGGCACTTCAGATATCGGCACTGTTAAAGGTGTTATCGATGTTGCTAACAAGTACGGCAAAAAAGCACAAGTTGACTTGATCAATGTAGCTGACAAAAAGGCGCTAACAGAACAAGTTGCTAAGCTTGGTGCACATATTATTGGTGTACATACTGGTTTGGATCAACAAGCTGCAGGTCAAACACCATTCGCTGATTTGGCATTGGTAGCTGGTTTGAAATTAGGTGTTGAAATCTCTGTTGCTGGTGGTGTAAAAGCTTCTACAACTGCACAAGTACGTGATGCTGGCGCGACAATTATTGTTGCTGGTGCTGCAATTTATGGTGCGGCTGATCCAGCTGCTTCTGCTGCAGAAATTACTGCAATTGCACATGGTGGCAAATCAGGTGGTTTGTTCGGTTGGTTGAAAGGTTTATTTAGCTAATATAAATTGGCTAAATAAAAAAGTATTTAAAGACCATCATATACCGCTGCAAAACTAGGAATGACGTTTTGCGGCGGTTTTTATTTTTAAACTAAGAAAGAAAACACACTCTCATGCGTAAAGCTGAAGTTACCCGTAATACTCTAGAAACCCAAATTGTTGCTTCAATTAATCTTGACGGCACCGGGGTCTCTCAATTGGCGAGTGGGTTAGGTTTTCTTGATCACATGATCGACCAGATTGCCAGACATGGCATGATGGATATTACGGTTCAAGCAAAAGGTGATTTGCACATTGATGCGCATCATACGGTAGAGGATGTTGGTATTACTCTTGGCCAAGCTTTTGCAAAAGCTGTTGGCGATAAAAAAGGCGTACGTCGCTATGGACATTCATATGTGCCATTGGATGAGGCCTTGTCACGAGTGGTACTAGATTTATCTGGTCGTCCAGGTTTGGAATTTGGCGTTGAGTTCAAACGCGCGCGTATTGGTGATTTTGATGTGGATCTCATCCACGAGTTTTTCCAAGGTTTTGCAAACCATGCATTGGTAACTTTGCATATTGATAATTTGCGTGGCGATAATGCACATCATCAATCAGAAACAATTTTTAAGGCATTTGGCCGTGCGCTTCGTATGGCTGCAGAATTAGATCCTCGTATGGCAGGCATCATGCCATCGACTAAAGGAACTTTATAAGTCCCGGTGTTCATTACTCAAAACTTTCGTTGTTCAGATAGTAGGAATGCATGACGAAATTTTCAGAAAAGTATCATGATTGATATCGCAGTAGTAGATTATGGCATGGGCAATTTACGCTCAGTTTCAAAAGCCTTAGAGCATGTTGCCCCCAATAAAAATGTTGTGGTGACAAGTAGTGCTAAGGAAATTCTAGATGCAGAGCGCGTTGTATTTCCCGGGCAAGGCGCAATGCCGGATTGTATGCGAGAGCTAAAGTCTAGTGGTTTGCATGATGCAATCATGCAATCAGCCGCAAGTAAACCATTCCTTGGTATTTGTATAGGTTTACAGCTTTTATTTGAGCACTCTGAAGAAGGCGATGCTAATGGTTTAGGCATTTTGGTTGGCAAGGTAAAACGCTTTGCTGCCGATACCATGCATGACTCAGCAGGTAATAAACTTAAAGTGCCGCACATGGGTTGGAATCAGGTTTACCAAAAACAAGATCATCCGATGTGGAAAGATATTCCAGATGGTGAGCGTTTCTATTACGTGCACAGTTATTATGTCCAGCCGGATGATGAGAGTTTAGTGGCGGGCGTGACTCAATACCCTACAGAATTTACTGGCGCGATTGCTAACAACAATATTTTTGCAGTTCAGTTCCACCCAGAAAAAAGTCAGCACGCTGGATTAAAGTTGTTATCAAACTTTGTTCAGTGGAATGGCAAAACTTGATTTGTTAACCTTATTTAATTTGTAAACAGCCTTTATATTATGTTAATTATTCCTGCTATCGATTTAAAAGACGGTCACTGTGTTCGTTTAAAACAAGGTTTGATGGAAGATGCTACGGTGTTTTCTGAAGATCCAGGTGCTATGGCGCGCCATTGGGTTGATCAAGGCGGTAAACGTTTACACCTTGTAGATTTAAATGGTGCTTTTGCAGGTAAGCCAGTCAATGAAGGTGCGATTAAAGCTATTGTTGAAGCCTGTCGTGGCGAAATCCCGATTCAATTGGGAGGTGGTATTCGCGATTTAGAAACTATTGAGCGCTATCTTGATAACGGAATTGACTATGTCATTATTGGCACTGCTGCTGTAAAAACCCCAGGCTTCTTGCATGAAGCTTGTTATGCGTTCCCAGGTCAAATTATGGTGGGCTTGGATGCCAAAGATGGCAAGGTAGCAGTTGATGGCTGGTCTAGATTAACAGGCCATGATGTAATCGATTTGGCCAAGAAATTTGAAGATTATGGTGTCGAAGCTGTTGTTTATACAGACATTGGCAGAGATGGCATGTTGAGCGGCGTAAATATTGAAGCCACTGTTGCTTTGGCGCAAGCTTTGACAATTCCAGTCATTGCTAGTGGTGGCATAACTGATTTGGATGATGTGCGTAAGCTGTGTGCTGTTGAGAGTGAAGGTATTATGGGCGCTATTACAGGCCGCGCCATTTATGAGGGCACCTTAAATTTTGAAGCAGCTCAAGCATTAGCAAACGAGTTAAATGGTTAATGTTAGCTAAGCGCATTATTCCTTGTCTGGACGTGACTGATGGTCGCGTTGTTAAAGGCGTTAATTTTCTTGAATTACGTGACGCAGGAGATCCTGTTGAAATTGCTCGCCGATACGACGAACAAGGCGCAGACGAATTAACCTTTTTAGATATTACGGCAAGCTCAGATAATCGAGGACTAATCCTTCATATTATTGAAGAAGTGGCTTCGCAAGTGTTTATTCCATTAACGGTAGGTGGTGGCGTTCGAGAGGTAGAAGATGTGCGTCGTTTACTTAATGCTGGCGCGGATAAAGTCAGCATTAATACCTCTGCTGTGGTTAATCCTCAATTGGTTGCGGATGCAGCTGACCGTTATGGTTCGCAATGTATTGTGGTTGCAATTGATGCTAAGCAAGTTGGCGTAGATCCTTCAGGCCAGCCTAAATGGGAAGTTTTTACCCATGGAGGCCGTAAAGAAACAGGCTTAGATGCTGTTGAATGGGCTCGCAAAATGGTGAGTCTCGGTGCAGGTGAATTACTTGTGACTAGCATGGATAGAGACGGTACGAAGATAGGCTTTAATCTTGGATTGAATAAGGCCATTAGTGAGGCGGTGGACGTTCCGATGATTGCTTCTGGCGGCGTTGGTAATTTGCAACATTTAGTCGATGGGGTGAAGTTGGGCGGTGCTGATGCCGTGCTCGCAGCGAGTATTTTTCATTATGGTGAATATACTGTGCGCCAAGCCAAAGAGTATATGCACCAACACGGTATTGAGGTGCGACTTTGAATTGGCTGGATAAAGTAAGCTGGACTGATGGCCTTGTGCCTGTGATTGCGCAAGAGCTTAGTACCAATCAGGTGCTAATGTTTGCTTTTATGAACCATGAGGCTTTGCAGCTCACTGTTGAAACTGGATATGCTGTTTATTGGTCACGCTCACGTGGCAAACTATGGCACAAAGGTGAAGAATCAGGGCACTTACAAAAAGTGCATGAACTTCGTTTGGACTGCGATGAGGATGTTATTTTAATGACGGTTGAACAGATTGGCGGTATTGCCTGTCATACCGGACGCCATGACTGCTTTTTCCAAAAACTAGAAAATGGTGAATGGAAAACAGACAAGCCTGTGATTAAAAATCCAGAGGATATTTATAAACATGAATGACATCATCCAACGGTTGACTGAATTGCTTGAAGCAAGGAAAGAAGCGGATCCGCAAATTTCTTACGTTGCCAAGTTATACAGTAATGGGATGAATAGCATCCTCAAAAAAGTTGGTGAGGAAGCGACTGAAACCATTATTGCTGCTAAAGATGGCAGTAAAGAAGACTTAATTTATGAAACAGCTGATTTATGGTTTCATACCATGGTTATGTTGGCACAAGCTGGCCTGAGTACTCAGGATGTTCTGGATGAGTTAGCTCGTCGTGAAGGTTTGTCTGGCATCGCTGAAAAAGCCTCACGCCCAAAAGATTAACCTCGTCTAGAGATTAACCCGATCCACAAGATTAGAGATAAAGATGATTGCAGATTGTATTTTTTGCAAAATCACGAAAGGTGAAATCCCTTCAAAGAAGGTATTTGAAGATGAAAATGTCATCGTTTTTCATGATATACATCCAATTGCGCCGGTACATTTTTTAATTGTGCCCAAGCTTCATATTGAAAGCCTTGCGTCGGCAGAACCTTCTCATCAGTCTTTACTTGGTAAGATATTGTTGTTAGCACCTAAGTTAGCTGCGGATCAAGGATTAAAAGGGTTTCGCACTATGATTAATACCGGTCGCGAAGGTGGCCAAGAGGTGTTCCATATCCATATCCACGTGTTTGGTGGCGGCGAGAATTTATCCAAGACTTAATTAGGAGTTATCTCATGTTTAAAGAATTAATCGTTATCTTGGTCATTGCACTTGTTGTTTTTGGTACTAAGAGACTTCGCAATATGGGGGGTGACTTGGGAGGCGCAATAAAGAACTTCAAAGATGCAATGAAAGGCGGGGATAAAGCTGAGCTAACGCCTGAGGAGAGACGCAAAGTTGAAACAATCGAAGCTGAAGTGATTGATAAAACGAAGCACTAACTTATGTTTGATGTGGGATTTTCAGAGCTGTTGCTCATAGCGGTTGTTGCGATGATTGTGATCGGCCCTGAGAGACTTCCCAAAGTTGCTCGCACTGCTGGTGCATTGTTAGGACGTATGCAACGCTATGTGGCTAACGTGAAATCTGAAGTAGAGCGTGAAATGCAATTTGAGGATCTCAAAAAATTGCAACAAGAAATACAAGCGCAATCTCAACAGCTTGAAAATTCTATTCTTACACCAGAATCTCGATTAAATGCGCCAGAGTCGAAAACAGTTCAAAGTGAGCTGCAGTCAGAATTATCAGTTAAAGCAAGATCAAATAGAAAGCCAAAACCTAAATGAGTGTGACTGAGAATTTAATTTCTCATTTGCTTGAGCTTCGAAATCGCTTGCTAAAAATCGTGGTAGCTTTGGTCGTGTGCGTGATTGCTTTTCTGCCATTTGCTAATACACTTTATACTTGGCTTGCACAGCCATTGCTTAATCATATGCCGATAGGAACACATATGATTGCAACGTCAGTCACAAGTCCTTTCCTAGTTCCTATGAAAGTGTCTACATTAATGGCGATTGTTGTTTCATTACCTTACACACTTTATCAAGCTTGGGCGTTCATTGCGCCGGGACTTTACCTTCACGAGCGTCGTTTTATTGGCCCACTAATAATATCTAGCACTGTGTTATTTATTGCAGGGATGGCTTTTGCCTATTTTGCAGTATTTCCAGTTGTATTCGGGTTCATTACGTCATCAGCACCAGAGGGCGTAGCGGTGATGACTGACATTGGGAGTTATTTGGATTTTGTAACAACGATGTTCGTTTCTTTTGGTTTGGCATTTGAAGTGCCAATTATTGTAATTATGCTCGTGAAATTCAATGTTGTTAAAGTTGAAATGCTAAAAGAAGCGAGGCCTTACGTTATTGTTGGTGCATTTATCGTTGGTGCAGTTCTTACGCCACCAGATGTGATTTCACAAATTATGTTAGCTGTGCCATTGTGGCTTTTATACGAGCTTGGTGTTTTCGTTGCTAAATTTGTTAAGACAAACGTCGACGAAACCGATACTAATTAGATGCTAGCTTTGGTCTTAGACCAATGATCACAGGGATATCAATTTCTTTGTGGTTACGAGTAACTTTCAATATTGCTCGTTTACTTGGTTTCAATTCAGAAATTATTCCCATCATACTTGTGCCATCAATTACCTTCATGCTATTGATCTCAATCAACACATCGCCGATTTTTAGTCCCGCTCGTTCAGCTGGACTGCCTTTGACGATTCCTGCAATTAAGGCGCCATGAGTAGTACTTAGTTGAAATGAGTCGGCAAGCTCTAATGTTAAATCCTGAGCTTCAATGCCAAGCCAGCCTCTAGTTACGCTACCTTGTTGAACGATTTGGTCCATAACCTGTTTTACGATGCTGACGGGAATAGCGAATCCGATCCCCATTGAACCGCCATTACGAGAGTAAATTGCGCTATTTATTCCAACCAGATTGCCCTCTGCATCAATAAGCGCACCACCAGAATTGCCTGGATTAATTGACGCGTCAGTTTGTATGAAGCTTTCAAAAGTACTAATGCCAAGATGATTGCGCCCTAGTGCACTAATGATGCCCTGAGTGACGGTTTGTCCCACCCCAAAAGGATTTCCTATGGCTAATACAACATCGCCGACTTTGTTTTTCTTTGAATCAGCAAAAGTGATTGCTGGAAGATTTTTAACATCAATTTTTAACACAGCAAGATCCGTATCTGGGTCTGAGCCTACAATCTGAGCTCTCACAGAGCGTCCGTCCTCTAAGGCAACTTCAATCTCGTCGGCAGCTTCAATTACATGTTGGTTGGTTAGAATAAGACCGCTTGTATTGACGATTACCCCAGAACCAAGACTATTATCACGTTGTGATGATTCCTCCATTTGCTCACCAAAAAAGCGCTTGAATACTGGATTGTCTAAAAACTGTTGGTGAGGATTGATTGCTTTTTTTTTGCTCGTAAAAATATTGACGACGGAAGGCATTGCTTTTTGAGCGGCGACACTATATGAACTAGGTGCACTCATTTGATATGGATTGTGAAAGTTACTTTCTAAGGACTGTAGATTCGAGTTAAGGATTTTGGGATAAAAAACCTGAGCTACAAAAACAATAGCGAGCGCTGTGGTGACGGTTTGTGCGAAAATGAGCCAAAGCTTTTTCATAAAATTTACCAGATTAAAACTAACAAAACTAATGATGAAAACAAAAGTGGAATTAAAGCATCTAACAAATTATACCCGACAAATTTTGCAGGTGGACCAGTTTAAGGACTATTGTCCCAATGGACTTCAGGTTGAGGGGCGATTGCATGTGCAGAAAATTGTGACCGGCGTGAGTGCTAGTTTAGCACTTCTTGAAGCGGCTAGAGATGTCGGAGCGGACGCTGTATTAGTACACCATGGTTATTTTTGGAAAAATGAGGATGCATGCTTGGTGGGCATAAAACGTAAGCGAATTAAGTTTTTATTGGAAAATGAAATGAGTTTGTTGGCTTACCATCTGCCGCTAGATGCTCATCCTGAGCTCGGCAATAACGCACAATTGGCTAGAATTTTAGAGATTAATGCTGAACCTAGTTTGACTGATCATGGTCAACTGATGGTAGGAAACTTAAAGGCACCTCAAACTCTAGGTCATTTTTCAAAGTTTCTTGAATCTCAATTAAAAAGAGCACCATTGGTTATTGGAGATTTAAATCGATCAGTTCAAAATGTAGCTTGGTGTACAGGAGCTGCTCAAGGCTATATTGATAAGGCAATCGCGCTAGGTGTTGATGTGTTTATTAGTGGTGAAATTTCAGAACAGACAGTTCACCTTTCAAGGGAATCTGGGATTGCATATATTGCTGCTGGTCATCACGCGACTGAACGTTACGGAGTAAAAGCACTGGGCGAGCATCTTTCCAGCCATTTTGGCTTAGATCACGAGTTTATTGACATTGACAATCCAGTTTGATTGCCTCAAGTGCAACAATTATAAATTTGCTGTCTGGGGCATAAATTAAAGGTCGCAAGGGTTTAAGTTTTGAGATGAAACCTGTAAAATGTAAAGCTAAATTTTAATATTGTGTCGATGTAGTTCGGAAATTAAGGACATTTGATGGCGAATCAGGAAATAGACCAAGGTAAGCGTAAGTTTCTTATTGCGGTGACATCTGTTGCAGGCGGTGTTGCAGCGGCAGCCGTTGCTGTGCCTTTTGTAACAAGTATGCTTCCTAGCGAGCGTGCTAAGGCCGCAGGCGCTCCAGTAGAGGCAGACATCAGCAAGATTGAGTCTGGTGCAATGATTACTGTTGAATGGCGTGGAAAACCAGTTTGGATTGTTAACCGCAGTCAAGCGATGCTTGATGTGCTTGCAAAGCATGATGATAAGTTATCCGATCCGAAATTGTCGGTAGCCACTCAGCAACCTGATTACTGTTTAAATCCTGCGCGCTCGATTAAGCCAAACTTAATGGTGTTAGTAGGTATTTGTACCCATTTGGGATGCTCTCCATCGCCAAAGCTTCAAACAGGCGGTGATATGGGCACAGAGTGGACGGGGGGATTTTTCTGTCCTTGTCACGGGTCTAGATTTGACCTAGCTGGCAGAGTTTTTAATGGTTCTCCAGCACCAATTAATCTAGTTGTTCCGCCGCATAAATACATCAGCGATGCAGTTTTGCTCATTGGTGCAGACGACAAAGGAATTGCATAATGGCTAGTAACAATCATCAAGATTCCAAAAATTTAGTGGGTTGGATTGACGCTCGATTTCCGCTTAGTTCAACACTTAAAGCGCATATCACTGAATACTACGCACCGAAAAATTTTAATTTTTGGTATTTTTTTGGTGCGTTAGCAATGTTGGTGTTAGTGATACAGATCCTAACAGGTATTTTTCTGACGATGAATTACAAGCCAGAAGCGTCATTGGCATTTGCTTCTGTTGAGTACATCATGCGTGACGTTTCTTGGGGACGCTTGATTCGTTATATGCATTCCACAGGCGCTTCAATGTTCTTTGTAATTATTTACTTGCATATGTTCCGGGGCCTAATGTACGGCTCCTATAAAACGCCGCGTGAATTGATTTGGTTGTTTGGAGTTGGTATATTTTTGGTATTGATGGGAGAAGCGTTTTTTGGATATCTCTTGCCGTGGGGTCAAATGTCCTACTGGGGAGCTCAAGTCATTATTAACTTGTTTACATCCATCCCTTTCATTGGTCCTGACATTTCCCTATGGTTGCGTGGCGACTACACCGTCTCTGATGCAACACTTAATCGTTTCTTTGCATTTCATGTGATTGCTTTGCCGCTTGTATTGTTAGGCTTAGTGATGGCGCATTTAATTGCACTCCACGAGGTTGGTTCAAACAATCCCGATGGTGTTGAAATTAAGAATAATAAAGATCCTAAAACTCATATTCCACTTGATGGTATTCCATTTCATCCCTATTACACAGTAAAGGATTTAATGGGCGTTTCAGTGTTCTTGATTGTATTCACCGCGATCATTTTCTTCGCGCCTGAAATGGGTGGGTACTTTTTGGAGGCCAACAACTTCATTCCAGCTGATCCGTTAAAAACCCCAGCGCATATTGCACCCGTTTGGTATTTCACGCCTTACTATTCAATCTTACGTGCTGTTCCTCCAATACTGAATTCACAATTTCCTGGTGTTGCAGCAATGGGATTATCAGTAGTGAGCTTTGCATTTTTACCTTGGTTGGATCGCAGTCCGGTAAGATCAATTCGCTATCGCGGTAATTTGTACAAAAAATGGCTTGCAGCATTTGTAGTGAGCTTTCTGATCTTAGGGTATTTGGGTACTGAACCATCCAATGTTTGGGGGCAGTTTTCCGTCAACACTCCTCTCTTGGGTGGCGCTGACAGGGCGACAGTCGTAGCCAGAATATTTAGTGTGATTTATTTTTCATTCTTTGCTTTAATGCCTTGGTATACCAAGAGAGATAAGACTAAGCCAGTGCCAGAAAGGGTAACGGGATAATGAAAGCTAAAATTTTATTGTTGCTAGCTTTAATAGTGCCCTTGATGGCAGCAGCAAACGAAGGGGTTAAGTTAGATCGTGCACCGATTGATCCTAATAACCAGGCGTCATTGCAGCGCGGTGCAAAAACATTTGTGAACTACTGCTTAAATTGTCATAGCGCAGCTTACATGCGCTATAACCGCCTCCAGGATATTGGGTTAACAGATGCTCAAATTAAATCTAACTTGATGTTCGCCGGTGAAAAAGTAGGCGACACAATGACTGTTGCAATGCAAAAAGCTGATGCTAAAGCATGGTTTGGTGCAACGCCGCCTGATTTGTCAGTTGAAGCGCGTGCTCGAGGGGCTGATTGGATTTACAGCTACCTACGTAGTTTTTATCGTGATGATACAAGGCCAACAGGTTGGAACAATCTAGTTTATGAAAAAGTTGCAATGCCACACGTGCTTTGGACATTACAAGGTGAACAAGTATTAAAGGTTGATGCAAAAACAGAAACGCATCGTCTTGTATTAGATAAGCCAGGTAGCCTAACACTCGCTGAATACGATCAAACAATTGCTGATCTTGTTAACTATTTAGTTTTCATGTCAGAGCCTTACAAAGAACGTGACAAACATCTTGGATTACTGGTTTTGGCTTTTCTTGGATTGATGTTCGTACTAAGCTACTATTTGAAAAAAGAGTTCTGGAAAGATATACACTAAAATAACAATTAAGCGGGGAGCTGGCTATTCGGCTGGCTTCCCGCTTTGCTTTTTGTAAGCGAGGAATCAAAATTATGATGACACTTTATTCAGGCACCACAGATCCATATAGCCATCGTTGCCGCATCGTATTATTCGAAAAAGGCATGGATTTTCAAGTGATTGATGTTGATTTGGCAAATAAGCCAGAGGACTTGGCAGTTATTAATCCGCACAATACAGTGCCAGTATTGGTTGAGCGTGACTTGGTGTTAGAGCAAGCAAATATTATCAATGAGTATATTGATGAGCGCTTCCCACATCCCCAATTGATGCCAGCTGATCCAGTAATGCGTGCTCGAGCGCGTCTGTTCTTACATAACTTTGAAGAGCAACTGTTTGATCACATTAAAGACCTTGAGTCAGAAAACCAAAAATCGGCAGACAAAGCGCGTACAACGATTCGTGACAATCTAACGCAAATTGTGCCTTTGTTTACTAAGCAAGAGTATATTCTCGGGGATGACTTTTCGATGTTAGATGTTGCGATTGCCCCATTATTATGGCGGTTGGGACATTATGGAATTGAGTTGCCTAAGCAAGCTGCACCTTTGTTGAAATACGCAGAGCGTATTTTCTCACGACCTGCTTATATTGAAGCAATGACGCCATCTGAAAAGGCGATGCGCAAATAAGTATGAGTCAATTAACTTCAACCAAGCCTTATATGATTAGGGCTATTCATGAGTGGTGCGTTGATAACCAATTGACGCCCCATCTCTTGGTTGCAGTAAGCGCGCAAACAAAAGTGCCGATGGCCTTCGTTAAAGATGGTGAAATTGTCCTTAATCTAAATTACTCAGCCACAAAAGATTTGCAATTCACAAACGAAGCAGTATCGTTTTCAGCACGTTTTTCAGGCGTTTCAAATAATTTGTATGTCCCGATTGCAGCAGTAAAAGGAATTTTTGCACGAGAGAATGGCCAGGGCATGTTTTTTGTGGTCCAGCCGGAAGATGAAGATGTTATAAAAGAAATAGAAAACAAAGAGATATCAAATAAAGATAAAAATATTTCATCAGAAGTGAAAAAAACCACCTTAAAGTTGGTAAAATAGCACTCATTGTTAATTTAGTTGATTAATTAGTTCTTGCCGAATTAGCTCAGTTGGTAGAGCAGCGCACTTGTAATGCGAAGGTCGTCAGTTCGATTCCGACATTCGGCACCATCCCTCTTAATTATCCGAAGCTAAATCCATTGTCATCAATTGCGATTTTAATTTGGGTAGTCAACGCAATAATCGATAAAATCGTCAAGTCGCGCTTTAATTTGCCGCAACCGCTGATTAAAAAAATTCACAAATGGAACGTTGTAAATCCTTTTTGCTGTTGTCTCAGAGCATATTGGTTGCTAAAACCATCAATTAAGATGCCTTAGATCCCGATTTGGCGATTTATGTAAGAGCCAACCCAGAGTTTAAGACAACCAACCTAAAATGACCTAGATTGTGTTGTTAAAAGTATCATTAATAGTCGATATTGGCATTGACAGTGCTTTAGAATATCTGCATAATCTTTGGTTCGGTTCGGAGGGGTGGCCGAGTGGTTAAAGGCGACGGACTGTAAATCCGTTCTCTCAGAGTACGAAGGTTCGAATCCTTCCCCCTCCACCAATGTATTTTAAACCAAGAAATTAAATTGTTTGATTTGAAGTAATTAGAGCCAAGTGAAGGCTTTTATTGCCGAGCTAGCCTCGATTGCGGGGTTCGTATAATGGTAATACCCTAGCCTTCCAAGCTAGAGCCGCGGGTTCGATTCCCGTACCCCGCTCCATTTTCGAATCAATTTTTTAAAGAATATTAGCGCCCATGTGGCTCAGTGGTAGAGCACTCCCTTGGTAAGGGAGAGGTCGCGGGTCCGATTCCCGCCATGGGCACCACGTACGGTGCTGGTATTACGGTGGTGCGTTATGCATTTGCGTACATATGTGCACTCAAGCTTAACTTGATGAAGTCAGTTAAAGGAAGAAAAAAATGGCAAAAGGCAAATTCGAACGGACCAAGCCACACGTTAACGTAGGCACAATTGGACACGTTGACCATGGTAAGACAACATTAACAGCAGCGATTACGACTGTATTGACGAAGAAATTCGGCGGCGAAGCTAAAGCTTACGACCAAATTGATGCGGCACCAGAAGAAAAAGCACGTGGTATTACTATTAATACAGCGCACGTTGAGTACGAAACAGCAAACCGTCACTACGCTCACGTTGACTGCCCAGGCCACGCTGATTATGTTAAAAACATGATTACTGGCGCTGCGCAAATGGACGGTGCTATTTTAGTATGTTCAGCAGCTGACGGTCCTATGCCACAAACACGTGAGCACATCCTTTTAGCTCGCCAAGTGGGTGTTCCGTACATTGTTGTATTCCTCAACAAAGCAGACATGGTAGATGATGCTGAGTTGTTGGAGCTTGTTGAAATGGAAGTGCGTGACTTATTGTCTAAATACGATTTCCCAGGCGATGACACACCAATCATCACCGGCTCAGCTAAATTAGCACTTGAAGGTGACCAATCAGAAATCGGCGAACCAGCGATTTTTAAATTAGCAGAAGCGTTGGACACTTATATCCCAATGCCAGAACGTGCAATTGACGGCGCTTTCCTAATGCCAGTTGAAGACGTGTTCTCAATTTCAGGTCGCGGTACAGTAGTAACCGGCCGTATTGAGCGCGGTATCGTTAAGGTTGGTGATGAAATTGAAATTGTTGGTATTAAGCCAACATTGAAAACAACATGTACAGGCGTTGAAATGTTCCGCAAATTGCTAGACCAAGGTCAAGCAGGCGACAACGTTGGCGTATTGCTACGTGGTACTAAACGTGAAGAAGTTGAGCGTGGTCAAGTGCTTTCAAAAGCAGGTTCTATCAAGCCACACACAAAATTCACAGCAGAGATCTACGTGTTGGGTAAAGATGAAGGCGGTCGTCACACACCATTCTTCAACGGTTACCGTCCACAATTCTATTTCCGTACTACAGACGTGACTGGCGCAGTTGATTTGCCAGAAGGTACAGAAATGGTAATGCCAGGTGATAACGTATCAATCACAGTAACCTTGATTGCACCGATTGCGATGGAAGATGGTTTACGCTTCGCGATTCGTGAAGGCGGTCGTACTGTTGGTGCGGGTGTTGTTGCTAAGATTATTGAATAATCTTTAGTTTCACCAAATCGAGATGCTACGCTAACAACTCAGCGTGGCATCTTCAGTTTTTAAGTACAGGCCAATAGCTCAATTGGTAGAGTATCGGTCTCCAAAACCGAGGGTTGGGGGTTCGAGACCCTCTTGGCCTGCCATGTATTTAGTAATTTTTTTTAGCTAAAGCGCATAAATGATGATTGATAAAATTAAGCTTGTAATCAGCTTGCTCTTTGTAGGGTTTGGCGTAACAGGCTTTTATTTGCTTGAAGATAAGCAGCCAATGGTCGTTCGTATCTTGGTGGTTTTAGCTGGAATAATTGCAGCGGCTGTGCTGTTATCAACGACAAAATCAGGCAAAGACTTTTTTGCCTTTTCTCGAGATTCAGTAGCGGAAGCTAAACGTGTTGTATGGCCGTCACGCCGTGAAACGATACAAACTACTGTTGCGGTGTTTGTACTTGTTTTGGTGATGGCAATTTTTATGTGGATTGTTGATATCGGCTTTTTATCATTAGTAAAAGCGCTGATGGGTCGGGGTGCTTAATGAGTATGCGATGGTATGCAGTTCAAGCTTTTTCTGGTTTTGAGAAATCAGTTCAGCGTAGTTTGGAGGAACGTGTTTCACGTTCTGACTTCAAAGAACAGTTTGGTCAGATTTTAGTGCCAGTTGAAGAAGTGGTCGAAATGAAAGCCGGCCAAAAGGCAATCAGTGAGCGTAAGCTATATCCTGGATATGTGCTGGTGCAAATGGACATGACGGATGAAAGTTGGCATTTGGTGAAAAGTACACCAAGAGTGACTGCATTTATTGGCGGTACAGCACTTAAGCCTACGCCAATCAAAGATAAAGAAGTTGAGATTATCTTACAGCGTATGGATGATAGCAAAAGTAATCCAACGCAGAAGCTTACTTTTGAAAAGGGTGAGGCTGTGCGGGTTATTGATGGACCTTTCAAAGACTTCTCAGGAAGCGTTGAAGATATCAATTACGAAAAAAGTAAATTGCGTGTTTCAGTGGTTATTTTTGGCCGCGCAACGCCTGTAGAACTAGAGTTCGGTCAGGTACAAAAAGAAGTTTAAGAATTTGCTCGACAACCTTTGGGTGTTCGAGCATTTGCTATTTGTAAAATAGCATTAAGTCGTAGCGCTTAATTGCGCTGCAATTACCAAACTGGGGAGCTTTTTTAAGCGCTTGCACCCATATTAGGAGTCGTAAAATGGCAAAGAAAGTTATTGGTTATATCAAACTGCAGATTCCTGCAGGTAAAGCTAACCCAAGTCCTCCAGTTGGTCCAGCTTTGGGTCAACGTGGTTTGAACATTATGGAATTCTGTAAGGCATTTAATGCTGCAACTCAAAGTGTTGAGCCTGGCCTTCCAATTCCAGTTGTAATTACTGCATTTGCAGACAAGAGCTTCACATTTATCATGAAGACGCCGCCTGCAACGATCTTGATCAAGAAGGCTGCCAAAATCGACAAAGGTTCACCACGTCCTCATACTGACAAAGTAGGCAAGATTACTCGTGCGCAGGCTGAAGAAATTGCTAAAACAAAAATGCCAGATCTAACAGCCTCTGATATGGATGCAGCTGTTCGAACAATTGCTGGTAGTGCTCGCAGTATGGGTATTGAAGTGGAGGGTGTATAACATGGCTAAAATTTCTAAACGTAATGTGGCGCTTCAATCAAAAGTTGACCGCGATAAAATCTATCAAGTAGCTGATGCATTAGCATTAGTTAAAGAAACGGCAACTGCAAAATTCGACGAATCAGTTGATGCGGTTATTAATTTAGGTATTGATGCACGTAAATCAGATCAATTAATTCGTGGCGCATTGGTCTTACCAAACGGTACAGGTAAAACAAAACGCGTTGCTGTGTTCGCACAGGGCGCGCAAGCAGAAGCTGCTAGAGCAGCGGGTGCTGAGATTGTTGGTTTCGAAGATTTAGCTGAGCAAGTTAAAGGTGGTATGTTGGAATTTGATGTGGCAATTGCTACACCAGATGCAATGCGTATTGTTGGTCAACTAGGTCAAGTATTGGGCCCACGTGGTTTGATGCCTAACCCTAAAGTTGGCACAGTAACGCCTGATGTTGCTAAAGCAGTTAAAGATGCTAAAGCGGGTCAAGTGCAATACCGTACAGATAAAGGCGGCATTATTCATTGCACAATCGGCCGCGCTTCATTTACGGTTGATGCTTTGCAACAGAACTTGGCAGCACTAGTTGATGCTTTGAATAAAGCAAAACCAGCGTCTTCTAAAGGACAGTATTTAAAGAAACTATCTGTATCTAGCACAATGGGTGTTGGTGTGCGCGTAGATCAATCTAACTTAGCATAATTGCTGGGCTGATGTATTTTTGAGCTGATTAATTTCAGTTTAATAAAGGGCTTTGGGCTTGATGTGGTTTTGAAATATAAGCGACATCAAGGTTATCAAAGACCGTAGGCACCAGAACCAATTGAAGTTAATTGGTGGGTTTAATGGTAGTGGTCAACAATGGGTGATGAAGGGTTAGATATTCAATCCTCTGTTGCTGATTAATGAATACCTACGCAGATGGCGTCCCCTGAAAACAGGACAGTATTGAAAAATGCTCCTGACGAAAGGTCGCCGTGGGATGGCTTTTATAGTGTTTTGCTATAAAGGTTTAATTAACGGAAGGAGAAGACCTTGAGTCTTAATCTTGAACAGAAAAAGGCAGTAGTTGTTGAAGTCAGCGAGAAAGTCTCGACTGCTCAAGCAATCATCGTTGCTGAGTATCGTGGCTTACAAGTGGGCGAAATGACCGAATTGCGCGCACAAGCTAGAAAATCAGGCGTTTACTTACGTGTATTGAAAAATACATTGGTGCGTCGTGCTGTTGAAGGCACACCGTTTTCTGGTTTGGCGAACGAAATGGTTGGTCCATTAGTGTTCGGTATATCTTCCGATCCAGTATCAGCCGCTAAAGTACTTAGCGACTTTGCTAAAGCAAACGACAAATTCATCATTAAAGCTGGCGCAATGCCGAACCAAGTTATGGACGCAATAGGCGTTCAAGCTTTGGCTTCATTGCCAAGTCGTGACGAATTGTTGGCTAAATTGCTCGGTACTATGCAAGCACCTGTTGCGAAATTTGTACGTACGCTTAATGAGGTACCTACAAAATTTGTGCGTGGACTTGCTGCAGTGCGCGATCAAAAAGCCGCGTAACTTTATCGCAAACTTAAAACTACATTTTATTTATCAGGAGTATTACAAATGGCAATTTCTAAATCAGACATTTTAGACGCAGTAGCAGCTTTATCAGTTCTTGAACTTTCAGAATTGATCAAAGATATGGAAGAAAAATTTGGTGTTTCAGCTGCAGCTGCAGCTGTTGCAGTTGCTGCGGCACCTGCAGCTGGTGGTGGCGCTTCAGCTGCTGCTGAGAAATCAGAATTTGACGTTATCTTGTTATCTGCTGGTGATAACAAAATTAACGTAATTAAAGCAGTTCGTGAAATTACAGGACTTGGCTTGAAAGAAGCTAAAGATTTAGTTGATGGCGCACCTAAAGCAGTTAAAGAAGGCGTGTCAAAAGCTGATGCTGATGAAACATTGAAGAAATTGATTGAAGCTGGCGCAACTGGCGAACTTAAGTAATTCAAGTTGTAATTAAGATTTAGGCTGACGGGAAACCGTCAGCCTTAACCATTTTAAAGATGTTAGAAGATAAGGCATGAAAGTGCATGTCTTACCTTCTACCTTTTACCCCCTTAGGAGACGCTATGAGCTATTCCTTTACCGAAAAGAAACGTATTCGTAAGAGTTTTGCTAAACGTGAAAGTGTGCAAGAAATTCCATACTTACTCGCGATGCAATTGGAATCTTATGCTGCGTTTTTACAAGCAAATGTTACTGCTGACAAACGTGAAGATGCTGGTTTACAAGCAACATTTAGTTCTATTTTCCCAATCGTTAGCCACTCAGGTAACGCACGTTTAGATTATGTGAGTTATCACTTGGGTGCTGAGCCATTTGACGTGAAAGAATGTCAACAGCGTGGCTTGACCTACGCAGCCCCTTTGCGTGTCAAAGTTCGTTTGACTATCATGGACAAAGAGGCTTCTAAGCCAACTGTGAAGGAAGTGAAAGAGCAAGAAGTCTACATGGGCGAATTGCCTTTGATGACTGAAAATGGCTCATTTGTGATTAACGGTACTGAGCGTGTGATTGTTTCTCAATTGCACCGTAGCCCAGGCGTCTTCTTTGAGCATGACCGTGGTAAAACACACAGCTCAGGTAAATTATTATTCTCTGCTCGTATTATTCCTTACCGTGGTTCATGGCTGGATTTCGAGTTTGATCCGAAAGACTACTTGTACTTCCGCGTTGACCGTCGTCGTAAGATGCCGGTTACCATTTTGCTAAAAGCGCTTGGTTACACGCCAGAGCAAATTCTTGCGACATTCTATGACGTGGATACATTCCACTTGTCAGCGAAGGGTGTTCAATTTGAATTAGTGCCTGAGCGTCTTCGTGGTGAAGTTGCTAAGTTCGATATTACTGCTAAGGACGGTACTGTGATTGTTGCTAAAGACAAGCGCATTACAGTCAAGCACATCCGTGATATGGAAAAAGCCGGTATCAGCAAAATTGCTGTGCCAGCTGAGTTTGTATTAGGTCGAACGATTGCCAACGCAATCGTGGATAAAGAAACAGGTGAAGTTGTTGCGAATGCAAATGACGAAATCACTGAAAGCTTGTTAGAAAAGTTGCATGGCGCAAGTGTTGCGAAAATCAACACGCTTTATGCAAACGATTTAGACCACGGTGATTACATTTCACAAACACTACGTATTGATGAAATTCCTGACCAATACAGCGCACGCGTTGCGATTTACCGCATGATGCGTCCTGGTGAGCCGCCAACGGAAGATGCTGTACAAGCATTGTTCGATGGCTTGTTCTTCAACGCAGACCGTTACGACTTATCAGTCGTTGGCCGTATGAAGTTCAACCGCCGTGCCTTCCCAGAAAAAGTTGAAGAACGTTCAGCTGCGTGGTTACGCAAGTTCTATGAAAAAGTTGGTCCGCAAGGTGCTGAGGGTGCTTCTACACTTTCAAATGAAGATATTTTAGCAGTGGTTGGCGTATTGCTGGAATTACGCAATGGCCGCGGTGAGATCGATGATATTGATCACTTGGGTAATCGTCGTATCCGCTCAGTTGGTGAGTTGGCAGAAAACCAGTTCCGTGCTGGTTTAGTTCGTGTTGAGCGCGCTGTTAAAGAGCGTTTAAGCCAAGCAGAATCAGATAATTTGATGCCTCACGACTTGATTAATGCTAAGCCAGTATCTAGTGCGATTCGTGAATTCTTCGGCTCAAGTCAATTAAGTCAGTTTATGGATCAAACTAACCCATTGTCTGAAATTACGCACAAACGTCGCGTTTCAGCTTTAGGCCCAGGTGGCTTGACTCGCGAACGTGCTGGTTTTGAAGTGCGTGACGTTCACACAACGCATTACGGCCGTGTATGTCCGATTGAAACTCCAGAGGGTCCAAACATTGGTTTGATCAACTCACTGGCGCTTTATGCCCGCACTAATAAATATGGCTTTTTAGAAACACCTTATCGCCGTGTTGAAGGCAATAAAGTTTCTGCAAACATTGACTTTTTATCAGCGATTGAAGAGAGCCAGTACATGATTGCGCAAGCTAACTCAGAGTTAGATGGTAAGGGCAACTTTAAAGAAGATCTCATCTCAGCGCGATATCACAACGAATTTACAATGACGCAACCAGACCGTGTTCAATACATGGACGTGGCGCCAGGGCAAATTGTTTCTGTGGCTGCCTCATTGATTCCATTCTTGGAACATGATGATGCGAACCGCGCTTTGATGGGTGCAAACATGCAACGTCAAGCAGTACCATGTCTACGTGCTGAAAAAGCAGTGGTGGGTACAGGTATTGAACGTACAGTGGCAATTGACTCTGGCACAACAGTTCAAGCGCGTCGTGGCGGTATTGTTGATTATGTAGATTCAGGCCGTATTGTGATTCGTGTGCATGACGCTGAAGCGCTTGCAGGTGAGGTGGGTGTGGATATCTATAACCTCACTAAGTACACACGTTCTAACCAAAACACTAATATTAACCAGCGTCCATTGGTCAATGTTGGTGATGTATTGGCGCGTGGGGATGTTATTGCTGATGGCGCATCAACTGACATGGGTGAATTAGCCCTTGGTCAAAACATGTTAGTCGCATTTATGCCATGGAATGGTTACAACTACGAAGACTCGATCTTAATTTCAGAACGCGTTGTCTCTGATGATCGCTACACTTCAATTCATATTGAAGAGTTGTCAGTGGTGGCACGTGATACGAAATTAGGTGCTGAAGAAATCACACGTGATATTTCAAACTTGTCTGAGCGTATGCTTGGGCGTTTGGATGAGTCAGGCATTATTTATATCGGTGCTGAAGTTGAAGCTGGCGACGTATTGGTTGGTAAAGTAACACCTAAAGGTGAAACACAACTTACACCAGAAGAAAAACTACTCCGCGCGATTTTCGGTGAAAAGGCTTCTGACGTTAAAGACACAAGCTTGCGCGTGCCATCAGGTATGTCAGGCACCGTAATTGACGTTCAGGTGTTTACTCGCGAAGGTATCGATCGTGATACACGTGCTCAACAAATCATTGATGATCAATTAGGCGATTACAAACAAGATTTGGCTGACCAAATGCGTATTGTTGAAGATGATGCATTCGGCCGTATTCAACGCTTAATCGAAGGTAAAGTTGCTACTGGGGGCCCAAACAAACTGAAAAAAGGCGAAACAGTGACTGCAGAATATCTGCAAGCCGTTGGTCGTTATGATTGGTTTGATATTCGTTTAGCTGATGAAGAAGCTGCACGCCAACTTGAACAATTGAAAGACAGTTTGTCTCAAGCGCGTGTTGAGTTCGATAGCCGTTTTGAAGAGAAAAAACGTAAATTGACGCAAGGTGATGATTTACAAGCTGGCGTTCAAAAAATGGTGAAGGTTTATATCGCTGTTAAACGTCGTATTCAACCTGGCGATAAGATGGCTGGTCGTCACGGTAACAAGGGTGTTATCTCAAAAATCGCACCTGTTGAAGATATGCCTCATATGGCAGACGGCACACCAGTTGATATTGTGTTGAACCCACTTGGCGTTCCATCACGGATGAATATCGGGCAGATTCTTGAAACGCACCTGGGTTGGGCTGCTAAGGGTCTTGGTATGCGTATTGGTGAGATGCTCGCTACGCAAGCTAAGGTTTCTGAAGTACGTAAATTCTTAGATCAAATCTACAACGATAGCAACGGTAAAGTCGAGGACATCAAGTCACTGTCTGATAAAGAAGTGCTGGACTTGGCGAAAAATCTAGAGCGCGGTGTTCCTTTTGCAACGCCAGTATTTGATGGTGCAACCGAGTTAGATATTAAAGCAATGCTTGATTTGGCCTTCCCAGATGAAGATCCACGTACTAAACAATTAAAGTTCTCTGCTGGTAAAACACAGGTTCAATTGATTGATGGACGTACTGGTGATCCATTTGAGCGTCCGGTCACTGTGGGCTATATGCACGTACTGAAATTGCATCACTTGGTTGATGACAAGATGCATGCACGTTCTACAGGTCCTTACAGTTTGGTTACGCAACAACCATTAGGCGGTAAAGCGCAATTCGGTGGTCAGCGCTTTGGTGAGATGGAAGTTTGGGCATTGGAAGCTTACGGTGCTGCATATACCTTACAAGAAATGCTGACTGTGAAGTCTGATGACGTTTCTGGCCGGACTAAGGTTTATGAAAATATCGTGAAGGGCGAACATAAGATTGATGCTGGCATGCCAGAGTCATTCAACGTGCTAGTGAAAGAAATTCGCTCACTCGCTATCGATATCGACCTTGATCGTAACTAACAGTATAGGCATTCGCTCAAGCGAAACTAAGGAGATTAAATGAAAGCTCTATTAGATTTATTTAAGCAAGTCACTCAAGAAGAAGAATTTGACGCAATTAAGATCGCGCTCGCTTCGCCTGAGAAAATTCGCTCATGGTCTTATGGTGAAGTTAAAAAGCCGGAAACCATTAATTACCGTACATTTAAGCCTGAACGTGATGGCTTATTCTGCGCAAAAATCTTTGGCCCTATCAAAGATTACGAATGCTTGTGCGGTAAATACAAACGTTTAAAACACCGTGGTGTAATTTGTGAAAAATGTGGTGTTGAAGTTACATTATCGAAAGTACGTCGTGAACGTATGGCGCACATTGAGCTGGCGAGTCCAGTTGCACATATTTGGTTCTTGAAGAGCTTACCAAGTCGTTTAGGTATGGTGCTTGATATCGCATTGCGTGATATCGAGCGTGTGCTTTACTTCGAAGCATATATCGTGATTGAGCCAGGCATGACGCCACTTACACGTGGTCAATTGCTGACAGAAGATGACTACCTCGCTAAAGTTGAAGAATACGGTGATGAATTCAATGCGGTGATGGGTGCTGAAGCTGTGCGTGAACTGCTTCGCACAATGGATGTTCACAACGAAATAGAAACATTGCGTCAAGATTTAGGCGCGACCGGCTCTGAAGCGAAAATCAAGAAAATTGCAAAACGCTTGAAAGTGCTAGAAGCATTCCAAAAATCTGGTATTAAGCCAGAGTGGATGATTCTCGAAGTATTGCCAGTGTTGCCTCCAGAACTACGTCCATTAGTACCATTGGATGGTGGCCGATTCGCTACATCAGATTTGAACGATTTATATCGCCGCGTTATTAACCGTAACAACCGACTAAAACGCTTGTTAGAGTTGAAAGCGCCAGAAATTATCGTACGCAACGAAAAACGTATGTTGCAAGAAGCTGTGGATTCATTATTAGACAACGGTCGTCGAGGTAAAGTGATGACTGGCGCTAATAAGCGTCCATTGAAATCACTAGCAGACATGATTAAGGGTAAAGGCGGTCGTTTCCGTCAAAACTTGCTAGGTAAGCGAGTGGATTACTCTGGTCGCTCAGTGATTGTGGTAGGTCCACAATTGAAACTGCATCAATGCGGTCTGCCTAAGAAAATGGCACTTGAGTTATTCAAGCCATTCATTTTCCATAAGCTAGAAGTATTGGGATTAGCGACAACCATTAAAGCTGCGAAGAAGAAAGTTGAAGAGGAAGGTCCAGAAGTATGGGATATCCTGGAAGACGTGATTCGCGAGCATCCAGTATTGCTTAACCGTGCCCCTACTTTGCACCGCTTGGGTATTCAAGCGTTTGAACCTGTACTAATCGAAGGTAAGGCAATTCAATTGCATCCGTTGGTTTGTGCTGCGTTTAACGCCGACTTTGACGGAGACCAAATGGCGGTTCACGTTCCATTGAGCTTGGAAGCACAAATGGAAGCGCGCACATTAATGCTTGCTTCAAACAACGTACTTTCTCCCGCAAACGGTGAACCAATTATTGTGCCATCACAAGATATCGTGTTGGGTCTTTACTACATGACACGTGAAAAAGTTGCAGCACGTGGTGAGGGCATGCGCTTCGCTAACGTCGCTGAAGTTCAACGTGTTTATGACAGCGGTCAAATCGATTTGCATGCAAAAATCACTGTCCGTATTAAAGAATACGATCTTGATTTAGACGGTACAAAACACGAGAGAATCAATCGTTACGAAACAACAGTGGGTCGTGCATTGTTATCAGAAATCATGCCAGCTGGCTTGCCATTTAGCTTGATTGATAAGGCGTTGAAGAAAAAAGAAATCTCACGCTTGATTAACTCTGGCTTCCGTAAGGTTGGTATTCGTGAAACAGTGATCTTGGCTGATAGGCTTATGGGTATGGGTTATACCTATGCCACACGTGCAGGTATTTCTATTAGCATTAACGACATGTTGGTTCCACCAGAAAAAGGTCAATTGATTGCCTCTGCTGAAGCTGAAGTGAAAGAAATTGAAGATCAATACGTTTCTGGTTTGGTGACACAAGGTGAGCGTTATAACAAGGTTGTGGATATCTGGGGTCGTGCTGGCGATAAAGTCGCTGACGCTATGATGAAACAATTGAAAGAAGAAAATGTAATTGATGCTGACGGTAATGTTGCAAAAGACAAAGATGGCAAAGCATTGCGTCAAGAGTCATTTAACGCAATTTACATGATGGCTGACTCTGGTGCCCGTGGTTCTGCAGCTCAGGTTAGACAGCTTGCTGGTATGCGTGGTTTGATGGCTAAGCCAGATGGTTCTATTATTGAAACACCTATTATTGCGAACTTCCGTGATGGTTTAAATGTGTTGCAATACTTTATTTCAACTCACGGTGCTCGTAAAGGTCTTGCCGATACTGCGTTAAAAACAGCGAACTCAGGTTATTTGACACGTCGTTTGGTTGACGTTACGCAAGACTTAGTTGTGACTGAGCGTGATTGCGGTACAAGCGATGGCTTGGTAACAAAAGCACTTGTTAAAGGTGGTGAAGTTGTTGAGCCATTGCATGATCGTATTTTAGGCCGTACAACAGCACTTGATATCGTTAACCCTGAAAATCAAGAGTTAGTTTACCCAGCAGGTACCTTGCTGACAGAAGATGAAGTCGAGCATATCGATGCTTTAGGTGTTGATGAAGTGAAAGTGCGTACAGCGCTGACTTGCGAAACTCGCTACGGTATTTGTGCAAAATGCTATGGTCGCGACTTAGGTCGCGGTAAGTTGATTAATATGGGTGAGGCTGTTGGTGTGATTGCTGCGCAATCTATTGGCGAGCCTGGTACTCAATTGACTATGCGTACATTCCATATCGGTGGTGCAGTATCACGCGCTGCTTCTGTGAGCCAAGTTGAAAGTAAATCAAACGGTATTATTCGCTTTAGCTCAACGATGCGTTACGTCACCAACGCGCGTAATGAACAAGTCGTCATTTCACGTAACGGTGAAGCAATTATTCAAGATGATAACGGTCGCGAACGCGAACGTCATAAAGTGCCATATGGTGCGACACTTGTGATCACTGACGGAAAGCAAATTAAGGCTGGTCAAGCAATCGCAACATGGGATCCACATACTCGTCCAATCATTACTGAGTACGCAGGTCGCATTAAGTTTGAAAACGTTGAAGAAGGAATCACTGTTGCTAAGCAAATCGACGAAGTAACCGGTTTGTCTTCGCTAGTAGTAATTGATCCAAAACAGCGTGCTGGTCAAACAAAGGGCTTACGTCCACAAGTTAAATTGTTGGATGCTAATGGAAATGAAGTGAAGATTGCTGGCGGTGACGTTTCAGTGAACATAACATTCCAATTGGGCTGCATTATTACCGTGAAAGATGGACAAGAAGTTGGTGTGGGTGAAGTGCTAGCACGTATCCCACAAGAGTCATCTAAGACGCGTGATATTACAGGGGGCTTGCCACGAGTAGCCGAATTGTTTGAAGCGCGTTCACCAAAAGATGCGGGCTTGCTTGCAGAAGTGACGGGTACTGTTTCGTTCGGTAAGGATACTAAGGGTAAACAACGTTTAGTCTTTACAGACCTAGATGGTGTTACTCATGAATACTTGATTCCTAAAGATAAACACGTGACTGCGCATGATGGTCAAGTGGTGACTAAGGGTGAGAGCATTGTTGACGGTCCAGCAGATCCTCAAGATATCTTGAGATTGCAAGGTCGTGAAGCGCTAGCGCGTTATATTATTGATGAAGTGCAAGATGTTTATCGCTTGCAAGGCGTTAAGATTAACGATAAACACATCGAAGTAATCGTACGTCAAATGTTACGTCGTGTCCGCATCTCTGATGCGGGTGATACAACATTCATTATGGGTGAGCAAGTTGAGCGCGCTGATGTGTTGTCTGAAAATGAAAGAGTTGTTGCGCTTGATAAACGCCCTGCATCATATGAATATGTGTTGTTAGGTATTACCAAAGCTTCGTTGTCTACTGACTCGTTCATTTCAGCAGCTTCGTTCCAAGAAACAACACGTGTGCTAACGGAAGCTGCAATCCTGGGTAAACGTGATGAATTACGTGGTTTGAAAGAAAACGTCATCGTAGGTCGTTTGATTCCTGCGGGTACTGGTCTTGCCTATCACGAAACGCGTAAGCGTCACGCGAGTGGTGTAGATGCTGCACCAGCAGTAGTAGAAGAGGCGGATATTACAGAAGCAGTAGTGTCGGAAGTGCCTGAATCAGAAACAGGAAGTACCGAGATTGCTTGACATTGTATTGAACGCTAAATAGAATGCTAGGTTTTTCGGGATGGCGAATTTCGCCGTCCCGTAATTTTTACAGGATTAAAGGTTATGCCAACCATCAATCAATTAGTGCGCAAACCGCGCCAAAAAGTGGTCACCAAGAGCAAAGTGCCAGCCTTAGAAAGCTGTCCACAAAAGCGTGGTGTCTGTACACGTGTTTACACAACAACACCAAAAAAGCCAAACTCTGCTTTGCGTAAAGTCGCCAAAGTACGTTTGACAAATGGATACGAAGTTATTAGCTATATCGGCGGTGAAGGCCATAACTTGCAAGAGCATAGCGTAGTATTACTTCGCGGTGGTCGTGTAAAGGATTTGCCGGGTGTGCGTTACCATATGGTGCGCGGTAGCTTGGATACTGCTGGTGTTAAAGACCGTAAACAGTCACGTTCTAAATACGGTGCTAAACGCCCTAAAGCGGCTTAATCATTGGATTAGACGCTTAAACTAAGGAATAGAGAAAAATGCCTAGACGTAGAGAAGTCCCCAAACGCAACATCTTGCCTGATCCAAAATTTGGTAGCCAAGAAGTTTCTAAATTCGTAAACGTATTGATGACTGGTGGTAAAAAATCAGTTGCTGAGCGTATTTTATACGGTGCATTTGACCAAGTTACTCAAAAAAGTGGCAAGGATGCATTGGAAGTGTTCACGCTAGCAATTAACAACTTGCGTCCAATCGTTGAAGTGAAGAGCCGCCGTGTTGGTGGCGCTAACTATCAAGTGCCAGTTGAAGTTCGTCCAAATCGCCGTAGCGCTTTGGCTATGCGTTGGTTACGTGATGCTGCGCGTAAGCGTGGTGAAAAATCAATGGGCTTGCGTCTGGCAGCTGAGTTGGTTGAGGCTTCTGAAGGTCGCGGTTCTGCAATGAAGAAACGTGAAGAAGTTCACCGTATGGCAGAAGCTAACAAAGCATTCTCACATTTCCGTTTCTAATCAACAGATATAAAGAAAAAAGGTAATCGCTGTGGCTCGTAAAACCCCTATTGAACGCTACCGTAACATTGGTATTAGTGCGCACATTGACGCTGGTAAAACAACGACAACTGAACGTATTCTTTTTTACACTGGTGTTAACCACAAAATCGGTGAAGTGCATGATGGCGCTGCTACGATGGACTGGATGGAGCAAGAGCAAGAACGTGGTATTACTATTACGTCCGCAGCAACTACCTGCTTCTGGTCTGGCATGGCTAAGCAGTTCGAGCAGCATCGTATCAACATTATTGATACACCGGGTCACGTCGACTTCACTATTGAGGTTGAGCGGTCAATGCGTGTGCTTGACGGTGCATGTATGGTTTACTGTGCCGTAGGTGGTGTGCAGCCTCAATCTGAAACTGTTTGGCGTCAAGCTAACAAATATAAGGTACCTCGCTTGGCATTCGTAAACAAGATGGATCGCGCTGGCGCGGACTTCTTTAAGGTTTACGACCAAATGCGCCTTCGTTTAAAAGCAAACCCAGTGCCATTACAAGTGCCTATCGGTGCTTCAGAAACTTTTGAGGGCGTTGTTGACTTAGTTAAGATGAAGGCGATTTACTGGGATGAAGCTTCTCAAGGGATGAAGTTCGATTACCGTGATATCCCTGATAATCTAAAAGCTGATTGCGCTAAATGGCGTGAAAATATGGTTGAAGCTGCTGCTGAAGCTAATGAAGATTTGATGAACAAGTACCTAGAAAATGGTGATTTGTCAGAAGAGGATATTTTAGAGGGCTTACGTCTTCGTACCATTGCGTTTGAGATTGTGCCGATGATGTGTGGTTCAGCGTTTAAGAACAAAGGCGTTCAGGCAATGTTGGACAAAGTGATTGAGTTGATGCCGGCGCCAACTGACATTCCTCCAGTAAAAGCTGAAGATGAAAAGGGCAACGAAGTTCGCCTGCGTGCTGCTGATGATGAAAAATTCTCAGCATTAGCATTCAAGATCATGACTGATCCGTTCGTAGGTCAACTAATTTTCTTCCGTGTTTACTCTGGTGTAGTTAATGCGGGCGATACGGTTTATAACCCGATCAAAGGTAAAAAAGAGCGTATCGGTCGTATTGTGCAAATGCATGCCAATACCCGCGAGCCGCTTGATGAAGTTCGTGCGGGTGACATTGCAGCTGCTGTTGGTCTTAAAGAGGCTACTACGGGTGATACATTGTGTAGCTTGAATCACGAAGTGATTTTAGAGCGCATGATTTTCCCAGAGCCAGTGATTCACGTTGCTGTGGAGCCAAAAACAAAAGCAGACCAAGAGAAAATGGGCGTTGCGCTTAATCGTTTGGCACAAGAAGATCCTTCATTCCGTGTTAAAACGGATGAAGAAACAAACCAAACCATTATTTCTGGTATGGGTGAGTTGCACTTAGAAATTCTAGTTGATCGTATGAAGCGTGAGTTCGGCGTTGAAGCTAACGTCGGTGCACCTCAGGTTGCATACCGTGAAGCAATTAAGAAGAAAGTTGAAGTTGAAGGCAAGTTCGTTAAGCAATCTGGCGGTAAGGGTCAATACGGTCACGTATGGCTTATCATGGAGCCTAACGAGCAAGGTAAGGGTTTTGAATTCGTTGATCAAATTAAAGGTGGTACGGTGCCACGTGAATTCATCCCTGCTGTAGAAAAGGGCTTGAGAGAAACTATCCCTAGCGGCATTTTGGCTGGCTTCCCTGTTGTTGACGTAAAAGTAACGTTATTTGATGGTTCATACCATGACGTTGACTCGAACGAAAACGCATTCAAGATGGCAGCATCAATTGGCTTTAAAGATGGCATGCGTAAAGCAGACCCTATTTTGCTTGAGCCTATGATGGCTGTTGAAGTTGAGACGCCAGAAGATTACATGGGTGATGTGATGGGTGACTTGTCATCACGCCGCGGTATGATTCAAGGTATGGATGATAGTCCTACAGGCAAGATCATTCGTGCAGAAGTGCCGCTGGCTGAGATGTTTGGTTACTCAACAGTTGTGCGTTCATTGTCTCAAGGTCGTGCAAGTTACAGCATGGAATTTAAGCATTACACCGAAGCACCAAGAAACGTTGCTGAAGCAATTATCAACAAAAAATAAGTATTATTTAATTTAGATAGATTAAAGGAAGAAAAAAATGGCAAAAGGCAAATTCGAACGGACCAAGCCACACGTTAACGTAGGCACAATTGGACACGTTGACCATGGTAAGACAACATTAACAGCAGCGATTACGACTGTATTGACGAAGAAATTCGGCGGCGAAGCTAAAGCTTACGACCAAATTGATGCGGCACCAGAAGAAAAAGCACGTGGTATTACTATTAATACAGCGCACGTTGAGTACGAAACAGCAAACCGTCACTACGCTCACGTTGACTGCCCAGGCCACGCTGATTATGTTAAAAACATGATTACTGGCGCTGCGCAAATGGACGGTGCTATTTTAGTATGTTCAGCAGCTGACGGTCCTATGCCACAAACACGTGAGCACATCCTTTTAGCTCGCCAAGTGGGTGTTCCGTACATTGTTGTATTCCTCAACAAAGCAGACATGGTAGATGATGCTGAGTTGTTGGAGCTTGTTGAAATGGAAGTGCGTGACTTATTGTCTAAATACGATTTCCCAGGCGATGACACACCAATCATCACCGGCTCAGCTAAATTAGCACTTGAAGGTGACCAATCAGAAATCGGCGAACCAGCGATTTTTAAATTAGCAGAAGCGTTGGACACTTATATCCCAATGCCAGAACGTGCAATTGACGGCGCTTTCCTAATGCCAGTTGAAGACGTGTTCTCAATTTCAGGTCGCGGTACAGTAGTAACCGGCCGTATTGAGCGCGGTATCGTTAAGGTTGGTGATGAAATTGAAATTGTTGGTATTAAGCCAACATTGAAAACAACATGTACAGGCGTTGAAATGTTCCGCAAATTGCTAGACCAAGGTCAAGCAGGCGACAACGTTGGCGTATTGCTACGTGGTACTAAACGTGAAGAAGTTGAGCGTGGTCAAGTGCTTTCAAAAGCAGGTTCTATCAAGCCACACACAAAATTCACAGCAGAGATCTACGTGTTGGGTAAAGATGAAGGCGGTCGTCACACACCATTCTTCAACGGTTACCGTCCACAATTCTATTTCCGTACTACAGACGTGACTGGCGCAGTTGATTTGCCAGAAGGTACAGAAATGGTAATGCCAGGTGATAACGTATCAATCACAGTAACCTTGATTGCACCGATTGCGATGGAAGATGGTTTACGCTTCGCGATTCGTGAAGGCGGTCGTACTGTTGGTGCGGGTGTTGTTGCTAAGATTATTGAATAATCTGTAATTTAATTTGTAGTTAAATCAAATGGCGGGACTTGTCCCGCCGTTTCGCTCTTTAGAAAGGCAGTAAAAATGCAAAGCCAAAAAATCCGTATTCGCTTGAAAGCTTTTGATTATCGTTTGATTGATCAGTCTGCTCAAGAAATCGTAGAAACAGCAAAACGTACTGGCGCTGTTGTAAAAGGTCCAGTGCCATTGCCGACTCGTATTGAACGTTTTGACATTTTACGTTCACCACACGTGAATAAAACATCACGCGATCAGTTCGAAATCCGCACACACCAACGTTTAATGGATATTGTTGATCCAACTGACAAAACAGTTGATGCATTAATGAAGTTAGATTTACCAGCTGGTGTTGATGTTGAAATCAAGCTATAAAAATTTGGCAGTGGATTTAAAGTTGTAATGTAAACAAGAGTTCGGTATAATCCCCGCTCTTTCAGAGAAGTCGGTCAATTGTAATCGGCTTTTTAACTAAATATAAGGAATCGATCATGAGCTTAGGGCTTATTGGTCGCAAGGTAGGTATGACCCGCCTGTTTACTGAGGATGGCGCAAGCGTCCCAGTAACAGTATTGGAAGTCGTGCCTAACCGTGTGACACAGATTAAGACGATTGCTACTGATGGCTACACAGGCCTTCAAGTTGCATTCGGCGAACGTCGCGCTAGCCGTATCAACAAAGCTTTGACTGGGCATTATGCTAAGTCAGGCTCTGCTGCAGGTGCTGGTATCCATGAATTTTCAGTTGCAGATGATGTTTTAGCTAACTACACAGCTGGCGCAAACATTACTGTTGATATTTTCCAAGAAGGTCAAATGGTCGATGTGACCGGCACTTCTCTTGGTAAGGGTTTTGCTGGCGCGATAAAGCGTCACCATTTCTCATCAAACCGTGCATCTCACGGTAACTCAAGATCACACAATGTGCCTGGTTCTATCGGTATGGCGCAAGATCCAGGTCGAGTATTCCCTGGTAAGCGTATGCCTGGTCATTTGGGCGCAGTTCAAGTTACAACACAGAACTTACAAGTGGTGCGTGTTGATGTTGAACGTAACCTCTTGTTGATTAAAGGTGCTATTCCAGGCTCTAAGGGCGGTGATGTTATAGTTCGTCCTGCTGTTAAAGCCAAGTCTTCTAATAAGGCGACCAAATAATGGAAATCAAATTAATCGACAAAAGCGGTAAGGTTACTAAGTCAGCTTTAGAACTTTCAGATGTAACGTTTGCTCGTGAATTTAATGAAGCATTGGTTCATCAAGTAGTTGTTGCTTACCAAGCAAATGCGCGTACAGCAACTCGTGCTCAATTGGGTCGCGGTAATGTAAGCCACACTACACACAAACCATGGAACCAAAAAGGTACTGGTCGTGCACGTGCAGGTATGAGCTCAAGCCCTATCTGGCGTGGGGGTGGTCGTGCATTCCCTAATAGTCCTGATGAAAATTTCAGCCATAAAGTAAACCGTAAGGCTTACCGTGCTGGTATGTGTGCAATCCTTTCAGAACTTGTTCGTCAAACACGTTTATCTGTGATTGAAGAGTTTACTGTTGACACTCCAAAAACTAAAAATCTTGTTGAGAAAATCAAAGGATTGGGTTTTGCTGAAGGTGTTTTGTTGTTGGTTGACGGTTTTGATGAAAACTTATACTTATCAGCACGTAACATTCCTAACGTTTTAGTTGTTGAGGCTCAATACGTTGATCCTGTCAGTTTGGTTCGTTTCCCAAATGTGGTTGCGACTAAAGCTGCAGTGAAGAAGCTTGAGGAGATGCTAGCATGAGCGCGAATCTAAACTTAGTAAAAATCCAAGATCGTTTACTGCAAGTTATTTTGGCTCCGCAAATTACTGAAAAGGCAACTCGTATTGCTGATCAAAATCAGCAAATTGCTTTCAAAGTGCGTACAGATGCAACCAAACCAGAAATTATGGCTGCGGTTGAGCTTGTATTCAAAGTTGAAGTGCAATCCGTAACGGTAGTTAACGTTAAGGGTAAAGAGAAACGTGCCGGCCGCATTATGGGTCGCCGTAAAGACTGGAAGAAAGCTTATGTAAGCTTGAAACCAGGCCAAGAAATTAATTTTGCAGCGGGCGAATAGGAGAAATCATGGCACTGATTAAAGTCAAGCCAACTTCACCAGGTCGGCGCGCCGTAGTAAAGGTGGTAACACCTGATCTATATAAGGGCAAGCCTTATGCGCCGCTGCTGGAGAAGCAAAGCAAAAATGCAGGTCGTAATAACAACGGCCATATTACAATCCGTCACCAAGGTGGCGGTCATAAGCAACATTACCGTTTGGTAGATTTCCGTCGTAATAAAGACGGCATTCCAGCAAAGGTTGAGCATATTGATTACGATCCAAATCGTAGCGCGCACATTGCGTTGTTATGTTATGCCGACGGTGAACGTCGTTATATCATTGCCCCGCGTGGTGTAGCAGCTGGTGCACAATTGATCAGTGGTTCAGATGCACCTATTAAAGTAGGCAATGCATTGCCATTACGCAATATCCCAGTGGGTAGCACGATTCATTGTATTGAATTGCAGCCAGGTAAAGGTGCGCAGTTAGCTCGTTCAGCTGGTACTTCAGTGCAATTATTAGCACGTGAAGGTAGCTATGCTCAATTACGTTTACGTTCAGGCGAAGTTCGTCGTGTACACGTTGACTGTAAAGCAACGCTTGGTGAAGTGGGTAATGAAGAACATTCATTACGCTCTATCGGTAAAGCTGGTGCGATGCGCTGGCGCGGTGTGCGTCCTACAGTTCGTGGTGTTGTGATGAACCCGGTAGATCACCCACACGGTGGTGGTGAAGGTAAAACAGCTGCTGGTATGAATCCAGTGAGCCCATGGGGTACTCCAACCAAGGGTTATCGCACTCGTAGCAACAAGCGCACTGACAATATGCGTGTTTCACGCCGTCCTGCGAATAAGAGGTAATCAATATGGCACGTTCAATTAAAAAAGGTCCATTTATCGATGGTCACTTGGCTAAAAAAGTAGAGAAAGCAGCTGAGACGCGCGATCGTAAACCAATTAAAACTTGGTCACGTCGCTCTACAATTTTGCCTGACTTCATTGGTTTGACCATTGCAGTTCACAACGGCAAGCAACACGTACCTGTGTTGATTTCAGAAAATATGGTTGGCCACAAGCTCGGAGAATTTGCGTTAACACGTACATTCAAGGGTCATGCAGCCGATAAGAAAGCTAAGAAGTAGGAGATGATGATGCAAGTTTCTGCAGTATTAAAAGGTGTACATCTTTCTCCACAGAAAGCTCGCTTAGTAGCGGATTTAGTGCGCGGTAAGAAAGTTGATAATGCGCTTAACATCTTGCAATTCTCACCTAAGAAAGGTGCAGAAATAATCAAGAAAGTGCTTGAGTCAGCAATTGCTAACGCTGAACACAACAATGGTGCTGATATCGATGAGTTGAAGGTTACTTCAATCTTTGTTGATAAAGGTACCGTTCTTAAGCGTATCCGTGCTCGTGCTAAAGGTCGCGCTGGTCGCATTACCAAACCAACTTGTCACATTAACGTGACAGTGGGCAACTAAAGGAATCGTTATGGGTCAGAAAATTCATCCAATTGGTTTCCGTCTGAGCGTCCAAAAGAACTGGACATCTCGTTGGTATGCCAACAGCAAAAATTTCCCAGCAATGTTGAATAGTGACATTAAGGTGCGTGAGTTCCTTAACAAAAAGCTAGCACACGCTGCTGTCAGTAAGATTATTATTGAGCGTCCTGCAAAGAATGCAAAAATTACAATCTACAGTGCACGTCCAGGAATCGTGATTGGTAAGAAGGGTGAAGACATTGAAACTTTACGCTCTAGCATTCAAGGTTTAATGGGTGTTCCTGTTCATTTGAATATCGAAGAAGTGCGTAAGCCAGAAATCGACGCTACATTGATTGCTCAAAGCATTGCTCAGCAATTAGAAAAGCGTGTGATGTTCCGTCGTGCGATGAAACGTGCGATGCAAAACGCAATGCGTTTGGGTGCACAAGGTATCAAGATTATGAGTTCAGGCCGTTTGAACGGTATTGAAATTGCTCGTACTGAATGGTATCGCGAAGGCCGTGTGCCACTTCATACTTTACGTGCTGATATTGATTATGGTGTTGCAGAAGCATTAACAACATACGGCATCATCGGTATTAAAGTATGGGTATTCAAAGGCGAAGTGTTTGACAATAAAGGTGAACAACCTGTTGTTGCACCAGTCGCAGAACCAGAAAAGAAAGTAAGAAAGTCGGGGGCAAAAAATGCTACAGCCAGCTAGACAAAAATTCCGAAAGATGCAAAAAGGCCGCAATAAAGGCATTGCAACTACGGGTAACAAGGTAAGTTTTGGCGAATTCGGTTTGAAAGCAGTTGGTCGTGGTCGTCTCACTGCACGTCAAATTGAAGCAGCTCGCCGCGTGATGACACGTCATATTAAACGTGGTGGTCGCGTTTGGATTCGTATTTTTCCTGATCAGCCAATTTCTAAGAAACCAGCTGAAGTTCGTATGGGTAATGGTAAAGGTAGTACAGAGTACTACGTTGCACAGATTCAGCCTGGAAAAATGCTTTATGAAATGGACGGTGTGAGTGAAGAGTTGGCGCGTGAAGCGTTCAAATTGGCAGCTGCAAAATTGCCAATTGAAACAACTTTTGCTACACGTCATCTCGGGGGTTAATGATGAAAGCAACTGAATTAAGAACGAAGTCTGTTGACGAGTTGAATGCAGAGTTGATCGAATTGCGTCGCGCACAGTTTTCTATGCGTATGCAACTAGCAACACAGCAACTCAACAAAGTTGATCAAATTCGTAAAGTACGCAGAGATGTAGCACGTGTTCGCACAGTGCTCGCGGAAAAATCAAAGTCATCTGCTAAGGCAGCTTAAATGGAGTCATTATGAGTAACGATTTAGCAACAAATAAAGTCGTCCGTACATTAAGCGGTCGAGTAGTAAGTGACAAGATGGACAAAACAGTCACTGTTTTAGTTGAGCGTAAAGTAAAGCATCCTTTGATCGGTAAAGTTATTCGCCGTTCAAACAAGTTTCACGCGAATGATGAAACAAATGAATGTAAAGAAGGTGATTTGGTTGTGATTGAAGAAACACGCCCACTTTCAAAAACAAAAACTTGGAAAGTTAGTAAAGTAGTTACTAAATCTACAGGTGTGTAAATAATATTGCATCCATCATGGATGCAATATATAATATTTGACTTTTCGGCACTCATGGTTTCGGCCTAAGCTAGTGCCCCAATACTGACCGTAGTTCTGTCGGCCGTGAATGACGAGCGGCTGGTGTTGGTTTAACGGATTAAGTTGGAGATTATTCTCATGATTCAAATGCAATCTCGGCTAGATGTTGCCGACAATACTGGCGCACGTTCAGTAATGTGTATCAAGGTATTGGGCGGATCAAAGCGTCGTTACGCAAGTATTGGCGATGTTATTAAGGTCAGCATTAAAGATGCTGCGCCACGTGGTCGCGTCAAAAAAGGTGAGGTTTACAGCGCTGTTGTAGTTCGTACAGCTAAGGGTGTTCGTCGTGCAGATGGCTCTTTAGTAAAGTTTGATAGCAACGCAGCTGTTTTACTTAACAACAAGCTAGAGCCAATTGGCACTCGTATCTTTGGACCGGTTACACGCGAATTACGTGGTGAGCGTTTCATGAAGATCGTTTCATTAGCGCCAGAAGTTTTGTAAGGATCTGCTAAATGAATAAAATTCGTAAAGGTGACGAAGTTATCCTGAATACTGGTAAGGATAATGGTAAGCGTGGCACTGTATTGAGTATTCTTGATACAGGTCATGTTGTAGTTGAAGGCGCAAACATGGTGAAGAAACATGCTAAACCAAACCCTATGAAGGGCGTGGCTGGCGGTATCATCAATAAAGAGATGCCAATTGATATCTCTAATGTTGCTTTGTTTAATCCTGCCACCCAAAAGGGTGATCGTGTTGGCTTCAAAACGCTAGATGATGGGCGCAAAGTACGCGTATTCAAATCTAGTGGTGAAGTTGTTGACGCGTAAGCGCGAGAGGCATAAGAAAACAGATGGCTCGTTTAAAAGATTTCTATAAAGACACAGTGGTTAAGTCTATGACCGAACAGTTCGGTTATAAGTCACCAATGCAAGTTCCACGTATCGAAAAAATCACACTTAATATGGGTGTTGGTGAAGCGGTAGCCGATAAAAAGGTTATGGAGAACGCAGTTGGTGATATGGAAAAAATCGCTGGTCAAAAAGTAATTGTAACCAAAGCAAAGAAATCAGTTGCTGCGTTTAAAATCCGTGATGACTATCCTGTGGGTTGTAAGGTCACTTTGCGTCGTGAACGTATGTATGAATTCTTGGATCGCTTAGTAACTGTTGCTATCCCTCGTATTCGTGACTTCCGTGGTATTTCTGCTAAATCATTTGATGGTCGTGGCAATTACAACATGGGTGTTAAGGAACAGATCATTTTCCCTGAAATTGAATATGACAAAATTGATGCGTTGCGTGGTATGAACATCACCATCACAACTACAGCAAAAACTGATGAAGAAGCGCGTGCACTTTTAACTGCATTCAGCTTCCCGTTTAGAAACTGAGGATCTCATGGCTAAGACATGTATGATTGAGCGCGAACAAAAACGTCGCGAAACGGTTGAAAAATACGCTGCTAAGCGTAATGAAATTATGTCGGTGCTTAACAACGTTAATGCATCCCATGAAGATCGCCGTGCAGCACGTTTGAAGTTGCAAAGTTTGCCACGTAATGCAAGCCCAGTGAGACTGCGTAATCGCTGTGCTCTAACTGGTCGCCCACGTGGTGTGTTTAGTAAATTTGGCATTGCGCGTAGCAAGTTGCGCGAGTTAATGATGCGTGGCGAAGTGCCAGGCGTCACTAAAGCTAGCTGGTAACGGAGGAATTTAACGATGAGTATGAGTGATCCGATTGCCGATATGCTAACCCGCATTCGTAATGCGCAAAGCACAAATAAGCCAACAGTATCTATGCCTTCATCTAAATTGAAGTGCGCTATTGCTAGCGTATTAAAAGACGAAGGTTACATTGATGAGTTTGGTGTGCAAACAGTTGATGGCAAACCAACATTAAACATTGGCCTTAAGTATTGCGCTGGTCAACCAGTTATCGAGAAGATTGATCGCGTAAGCCGTCCTGGTCTTCGCGTATATCGTGGTAACCAAGATATTCCTAAGGTAATGAACGGCCTCGGCGTGACCATTGTGTCTACGTCCAAGGGTGTAATGACTGATCGTAAAGCATCAGCTGCCGGTATCGGTGGTGAAGTGCTGTGCGTTGTAGCTTAAGGAGCGAAAATGTCTCGTGTAGCTAAGAACCCGGTCGCTATCCCAGCTAAAGTTGAGATAGTTTTGAACCCAGATAGTATTAATATTAGTGGTCCGTTAGGTAAGCTAACGCATCCACTTTCAGGTGCAGTAACGTTAACGCGCGAAGGTGAAACAATCACTTTTGTTGCTGCCAACGATAGTCAACATTCACGTGCAATGTCAGGTACATTGCGCGCGTTAGTTGCAAATATGGTGAAGGGTGTATCCGAGGGATTCACACGTAAGCTATCTTTAGTTGGCGTTGGTTATAAAGCGCAGGCACAAGGTACAACCTTGAATTTGGAATTAGGTTACTCACATCCAATCAATCACAAGATGCCAGCTGGTGTTACTGTTGAAACTCCAACTCTTACAGAAGTTATTCTTAAGGGTGTTGATAAACAAGTAGTTGGACAGGTTGCTGCTCAAATTCGTGGTTACAGAGCGCCAGAGCCATATAAAGGCAAGGGTGTTCGTTACTCTGATGAAGTAGTTATTATTAAAGAAACCAAGAAGAAGTAAGGTTTAAACCATGAACAATGTAAATTCACGCTTGCGTCGCGCACGTAAAACCCGTGCCAAAATCGCCGAACTGAAAGTAAACCGCCTTTGTGTTCACCGTAGTAACGGTCACATTTACGCACAAATTATTGCTGAATCTGGTGATAAGGTTCTAGCGAGTGCTTCTACGCTAGAAACTGAAGTTCGCAAGAATTTGGCAAATGGCGGTAACGTTGCTGCGGCAGCAATTATTGGTAAACGTATTGCTGAAAAAGCAAAAAAAGCTGGTGTTACTACAGTCGCGTTTGATCGTTCTGGTTATAAATACCATGGTCGTATTAAAGCGTTGGCGGAAGCTGCACGCGAAAACGGCTTGTCCTTCTAATATACGGGGTTGATGATGGCAAAAGAAATGGAACAACAGCAAACCGATGGTTTGCGTGAAAAAATGATCACAGTCAATCGCGTGACCAAAGTGGTCAAGGGCGGTCGTATTATGAGTTTTGCTGCACTCAGCGTTGTTGGTGACGGTGATGGTGCAGTTGGAATGGGTAAAGGTAAAGCGCGTGAAGTGCCAGTTGCTGTTCAAAAGGCAATGGACGAAGCCCGTCGTGAAATGGTAAAGGTTAGTTTGAATAACGGTACATTGCATCATGCAGTCACTGGTGTTCACGGTGCTGCTAAGGTGTTCATTCAGCCAGCATCTGAAGGTACTGGAATTATTGCTGGTGGCGCCATGCGCGCTATTTTTGAAGTGATGGGTATTACTAATGTGCTAGCAAAATGCATTGGATCTACTAATCCTTACAACGTTGTTCGTGCAACGCTTAACGGCCTTCAGTCGATGAATACGCCTGCTGAAATTGCTGCTAAGCGTGGTAAATCTGTAGAAGAAATTAGAGGCTAATATGGCTAAGGCAAATAAAGAAACAGTTGGTACTGTTAAGGTTACTTTAGTTAAAAGTACCATTGGAAGAATTGCTTCACACAAAGCTTGTGTTGCTGGTTTAGGTCTTCGTCGTATGCATCACACAGTAGAAGTCGTAGATACTCCTGCTAATCGTGGGATGATAAACGCCGTTCACTATCTGTTGAAGGTAGAAGCATAATGAAATTAAATACTATTAGTCCTGCAGAAGGCAGTAAACACACTAAACGTCGTGTTGGCCGTGGTATCGGCTCGGGTCTTGGTAAAACTGCTGGTCGCGGTCACAAGGGTCAAAAATCACGAACTGGCGGTTTCCATAAAGTCGGTTTTGAAGGCGGCCAAATGCCTTTACAACGTCGTTTACCAAAACGCGGCTTTAGATCAATGACTAAGAAAGATACTGCCCGTGTCCGTACAAGCGAATTGTTGTTGATTGATGCACCTGTAATCGACATTTTGACTTTGAAAGCAGCGAACATCATTCCGGGCACTGTAAAGTCAGTAAAAGTCTACTTGTCTGGTGATTTAAGTCGTGCTGTATCAGTTCAAGGCTTATTGTTGACAAAAGGTGCTCGCGCTGCAGTTGAAGCCGCTGGCGGCAAGATCGTAGAGTAATAAGTTGGCCAACGATAGTATTTTAAGTGCGGTAAGCAAGACGGGTGAGCTTAAAAGCCGCTTGTTATTCGCGTTAGGTGCGCTTGTTGTATATCGTTTAGGTGCTCATATACCAGTACCAGGTATTAATGCCGATGTGTTAGCTAAGTTGTTTGAATCACAAAGTGGTGGCATTTTGGGAATGTTTAATATGTTCTCAGGTGGTGCACTTTCAAGATTCACAGTGTTTGCGTTGGGTATTATGCCTTACATTTCTGCATCAATTATTATGCAGCTTTTGACTGTTGTTTCTCCTCAAATGGAACAGCTCAAAAAAGAAGGTGAAGCTGGTAGAAGACAAATTACTAAATATACACGTTATGGAACAGTGCTATTAGCGACATTCCAAGGGCTTGGTATTGCAATTGCTTTAGAGTCACAAGCGAATCTGGTTGTAGATCCAGGTTTTATGTTTAGATTAACTGCTGTTGTTACATTAGTAAGCGGAACAATGTTTCTGATGTGGTTAGGTGAACAAATTACTGAACGGGGTATTGGTAATGGTATTTCGATCATTATTTTTGCTGGCATTGTGGCTGGTTTACCTAGTGCAGTCTTCAGTACTTTAGAGCTTGCCAATAGCGGTGCTTTTAACCCTATTTTTGTAATTTTCTTGTTTGCTGCAACTATTTTAGTGACAGCTTTTGTTGTCTTTGTTGAACGCGGTCAAAGAAAAATTACGGTCAATTACGCAAAAAGACAAGTTGGTCGCCAGGTAATGGGTGGTCAAACAAGTCATTTGCCATTGAAGCTAAATATGGCTGGTGTGATTCCTCCTATTTTTGCTTCAAGTATTATTTTATTTCCTGCAACGATGGCGGGGTGGTTTGGCAGTAACGAGAATTTTTCGTGGCTTAAAGATATTGGTACTAAATTGTCTCCAGGACAACCTCTTTATATTTTGTTTTTTGTTAGTGCAATCGTTTTTTTCTGCTTCTTTTATACGGCTTTAGTGTTTAACCCTAAAGAAACTGCCGATAACTTAAAGAAGAGCGGTGCATTCGTACCTGGCATTCGCCCTGGTGAGCAGACTGCAAGTTATATAGATCGTATTATGGGCCGCTTAACATTAATTGGTGCTATTTACATTACTTTAGTGTGTTTGTTGCCAGAGTTTTTAATTTTGAAATTTAATGTGCCATTTTATTTTGGGGGCACTTCTTTGTTGATTATTGTTGTGGTTACTATGGACTTTATGACGCAAGTACAAGCGCATTTAATGTCGCATCAATATGAAGGTTTGCTCAAAAAGGCAAATTTTAAAAACGGTGCAGCTGGTACACGCTAGTTAATTAATAGAAGCGAGTTCATTAGGACATGGCAAAAGAAGACAGAATTGAGATGCAAGGTGAGATTTTAGAAAATCTTCCAAATGCAACTTTTAGAGTTAAGTTAGAAAACGGACATATTGTTTTGGGTTATATCTCTGGAAAAATGCGAATGCACTATATTCGTATTTTACCAGGTGACAAAGTCACAGTAGAAATGACCCCATATGATCTTTCGCGAGCACGGATTATTTTCCGCGCTAAATAGTATTAGCCATATTTATTTGGATTTTGTGAGGCAAAAATGAGAGTTCGTGCATCAGTAAAGGCTTTATGCCGTCATTGTAAAGTTGTTCGTCGTCGCGGTGTTGTGCGTGTTATCTGCACTGATCCTAGGCATAAACAACGCCAAGGTTAATTGGTGTTTGTAAGGTAGTAGAGAATAATCCTTTGCTAATTGTTATATGTTGGCTTAGGTGTTAAAATTTAGGGCTTTTTTGGCGGAATTGAAAATTCAACGCCATAATTTTGGAGTAGATACATGGCTCGGATAGCAGGGGTAAACATCCCAAATAATAAGCACACTGAAATCGCATTAACTTCGATTTACGGTGTAGGACGCAATACTGCAAAACAAATTTGTGCTGCAGCTGGCGTATTGACGACTGCAAAAGTTAAAGATCTTAACGATGCTGAAGTTGAAAAGTTGCGTGATGAAGTTGCGAAGCTTCAAGTTGAAGGTGACTTGCGTCGTGAAGTTTCAATGAATATTAAGCGATTAATGGACTTAGGTTGCTATCGCGGTGTTCGTCACCGCCGTGGTTTGCCTGTTCGTGGTCAGCGCACAAAAACAAATGCGCGAACACGTAAAGGTCCAGTGAAGCCTATTAAGCAATCCAAGTAAGGAATAATGAGACATGGCTAAAGCTAACGTACGTGTACGCAAAAAAGTTAAAAAGAATATTGCCGAGGGCATCGCCCACGTTCATGCTTCATTTAACAATACAATTATTACGATTACAGATCGCCAAGGTAATGCTCTTTCATGGGCAACATCTGGTGGTGCTGGTTTCAAAGGCTCTCGTAAGAGCACCCCGTTCGCAGCGCAAGTTGCAGCAGAGGCAGCTGGTAAAGCAGCTCAAGAATGTGGTGTTAAAAACCTTGAAGTTCGTATCAAAGGACCAGGTCCAGGCCGTGAATCAGCAGTTCGTGCATTAAACGCTGTTGGTTTTAAAATTACTAGCATTTCAGATGTGACGCCAGTTCCACACAATGGTTGCCGTCCACCTAAAAAGCGTCGTATTTAATACTTCGCAATTAAGTAGCAAGATTTAATAGGAGAAATACCTTGGCTAGAAATCTCGATCCTAAGTGCCGTCAGTGTCGCCGTGAAGGCGAAAAGCTTTTCCTTAAAGGTGAAAAGTGTTTCACTGATAAATGCGCTATCGAAAAGCGTAATTTTCCACCAGGTCAGCACGGTCAACGTCGTAATCAACGTTTATCTGACTATGGTGTTCAATTGCGTGAAAAACAAAAATTACGTCGTATTTATGGTGTACTTGAGAAGCAATTCCGCAAATATTATGCAGAAGCTGATCGTCTAAAAGGTATTACAGGTGAAAACTTGTTACAACTTTTGGAATGTCGCCTAGATAATGTTACATACCGCATGGGTATAGGCGCATCTCGTACTGAAGCACGTCAAATCGTTCGTCATAACAGCATTCTAGTTAATGGCAAGCGTGTGAACATTCCTTCATATCAGGTGAAACCTGGTGATACTGTTCAAGTTGCTCCGGCATCCATCAACCAATTGCGCATCAAAGGAGCATTGGCTGCGGCTGAGCTCCGTGGTTTCCCGCAGTGGATTGAAGTAGATGTTAAGGCGCTTAAGGGTACATTTAAAGTTAAGCCACAACGTGATGAATTACCAGCAACAATCAATGAATCACTCGTTGTTGAGCTTTACTCTAAGTAATTTAATTTAGGACCGTAAGGAAAGTTTATGCAAAACAGTCCGACAGAATATTTAAAACCACGTGTTGTGGATGTTGAAGTTATTTCACCATTGCGCGCTCGTGTAACTCTAGAGCCTATGGAACGTGGTTTTGGTTATACATTTGGTAACGCATTGCGCCGTGTATTGCTATCTTCAATTCCTGGCTTTGCAATTACAGAAGTTAAAATTGATGGTGTTGTTCATGAATACTCAACAATTGATGGCGTTCAAGAAGATGTTGTTGATATCTTATTGAATCTTAAAGGTGTAGCTCTTAAGCTCAATAACAAGAGCGAAACAGTGCTTATTCTGAACAAGTCATCTGAGGGTGTTGTAACTGCCGGTGATTTCGAAACCGGCCATGACGCTGAAATTTTTAACCCAAATCACGTTATTGCTCATCTTACCAAAGGTGGCAAGTTAAATTTAGAAGTTAAAGTTGAAATGGGTCGTGGTTATCAACCTGTGCCTGTTCGTCAAAACTCAGATGAAGACCGTGTTTTAGGCTTCATCATGGTTGATGCTTCATTTAGCCCAATCAATAAGGTAAGTTACCATGTTGAAAGTGCTCGTGTAGAACAAAGAACTGACCTGGATAAACTTATCATGGACGTTGAAACAAACGGTGTGATGGAGCCAGAACAAGCTATTCGAGATGCTGCGCGTATTTTGATCGGCCAATTGTCTGTTTTTGCTGATCTTGAAGGCGCTCCAACGGAAGTTGAAGTTAAGCAAGTGCCACAAGTAGATCCTATCTTATTACGTCCAGTAGATGATTTGGAATTAACAGTTCGCTCAGCCAATTGCTTAAAAGCTGAAAATATTTACTACATCGGTGATTTGATCCAACGTGGTGAAAACGAGTTACTGAAAGCCCCTAACTTGGGTCGTAAATCACTCAATGAGATTAAAGATGTTTTAGCGTCAAAAGGTCTAACCTTAGGCATGAAACTAGAGAACTGGCCGCCAGTTGGCCTCGAAAAAGTATAATAGCAAAGGTGTGAGGATATCACTATGCGTCATCGCAACAGTAATCGTAAACTAAATCGTACCAGCAGCCATCGTCAGGCAATGTTGCGTAACATGGCAACTTCATTGTTGCGTCATGAAATCATTAAAACTACATTGCCAAAAGCAAAAGAGCTTCGTCGTATTGCCGAGCCTTTAATTACGCTAGGTAAACACGCTACCTTGGCAAATCGTCGTTTGGCTTTTAGCCGTCTACGTGACAGAGATATCGTAGGTAAATTGTTCAATGAACTAGGCCCACGCTACTCCACACGTCCAGGCGGTTACTTACGTATTTTGAAATGTGGTTTCCGTAATGGTGACAATGCACCTATGGCATTAGTTGAGCTAGTAGATCGTCCAGATACTTCAGTTGAAGCAGTAGTGGCTGAGTAAATCTATCGTTCTTCATAAAAAAGCCGGTTAATAGCCGGCTTTTTTATTATCTGATAAATGATTTAATTGCATCTTCAGTAAACGGCCAATGTAGTTCTTTGTGTGATGTTATGCATTTAAATACAGGAATGGACTTCCCACACTATGGTAGACACCGTTATAGTTTAATTAAACATAGCGGAG
>JBBAON010000002.1:18431-177373 GCA_040401435.1 Candidatus Methylopumilus sp. | reverse complement strand
TAATGAAAGCATACGGACTAAGAGAAAGTGATTCTTGCGCACTATTTAATTTGATTATTGAACAGAATAAGAGCGCTCTTTTAAGTCTGAATACTTTACTGAATGAAAGTAATTTTTCGTTAGTTGAGACAATGAAGCTTATGGTAACTCATCAACTTCAAGGGCTTGAAAACGCATCTCACTAATATTAAAACTAACTCTGAATGTCTTTAATCAGTACAACAACCTGTTTGGTGAAGAAGCTAAATGCGATGTATTCATAGGTCCAGCCATTGGCTTTGACTGCTTCTTGGAATGCCTTAAATTCATCTTCTCGCCAGTGTTGATTACCAATATATTCATCAAAAATAATCACTGTGCCCTTTACAATCCGTTTGGCAAGTAAATCTAAAACTGTTTTAGTTGAGCTATAAATATCGCAATCAATATTAATCAAGCGAACATTGGCAGAGATGTCGGCTAAGAATTTTGGTAAAGTGGCGTCGAACCAGCCTCTATGTAAATGAATATTGCTTGGTACTTTCGGAATGATCCCTTTTGTGGAATAACTTCCCTTGCCTTCATCATGCCAATCTTCCGGAATGCCTTCAAAGCTATCAAATCCATGCGCATCTTGCATTGCAAGACTGGCTAATTGCCGGGTTGAGTTCGCATGCCTAACTCCAAACTCTAATACTAATCCCTCTACTTTTGCGGCCTGGGTGGCAAGTTCAAATGTGGCTTGAATGCTGCCCGTGATTGGAGGCAGTTTGCTTTTGGTCGCCCCTTTGAAATACTGCCATGCATCGAGGCGGGACTGAATTAATGCACTCCCTTTTTGGATGGATGTAAACAAAGTTTCTGCAGCTTTCGTGTTGCCTTGATAATCTTGTAGCATGCCCAGCATAAAAGTCGCGTCATAATCTTGTGGATTCAGGGAGATCAACGCCTCAAGACAAGCGATGGATGGCGATAGATTGTTAGCATCAATTAAAGCCGCATGCAGATTGTATTGCGCATCTAGATAACGCGGTTCGATGGCGATTGCTTTACGGTAAGCACTAATGGCTAAATCAAGTTTTCCTTGTTCATGATAAGCAAAGCCAAGGTGAGCAAAGTATTGGGGCTTGCTAGCATCTCGTTTGACCACATTGGATAAGTACTCCACTGCAGCCTCTATGTCACCGTCTTTTAGTGCAATTAAGCCAAGCAAATGAACGGCATCAATTTGGCTGGGTGCAGCGTTAATAATTTTCTGGCAAATCTCTTTTGATTGTTCGAAACGATGCGCTTCAAAGTTAACCCAAGCCGTGCTTAAGGCTTGCATCAAGGCTTGTGGACTCCATGCTTCTGTTGTTTTAGTAGCACAGCATTGTTTAAATTTTTTTCCACTCCCGCAAGCGCATGGGTCGTTACGGCCTTGTTTGATCATTGTTTAATCACGAATACTAAGACAGTACATAGTATAACCGCATGCTAAAATTCCCAATGATGTAAAAACAAATAACTTGCGTTTAATTCATGAGTATAAAAAAACCACCATTTAATCCAGCTCAACTTTATCAGCGGGCTTTAACCATGCACCATGCGGGTAAGCTCGTGGATGCCGAAGGACTGTATAAAACGCTATTAGAATATTTTCCTGATCAGGTTGAAATCTTAACGACGTTGGGTATTTTGCTTTTCCAGCAGGGACGATCAGAAGCAGGTTTTCAGCACATAAAAAAATCTTTAAACCTGAATGCAAACCAGCCAGCTGCGCTTTATAACATGGCGGTGGAGTTACAGCGGATTAGTCGTTTAGATGAGGCGCTGAGTTGCTACGACCAAGTGTTAAATCTTAACCCACAAGATATTAATTCCCTGTTAAACCGAGGTAATACCTTAAAAGACTTGCGGCGTTACAAAGAGGCGATTGCTAGCTTTGAAAGTGCTTTAGTACGCCAGCCTAACGTTCCTTCAGCACACTGGAATAAGGCAATTACTCATCTTTTGATGGGCGAATTTGAACAAGGTTGGAAAGAGTATGAGTGGGGTTGGCAATGCGGCGAACGCGGCCAAGCCAGAAAGTATACACAGCCAACCTGGCTAGGCGATTTCCCAATTACAGGTAAAGTCCTGCTGATTTATCCTGAGCAGGGGTTTGGCGATCTCATTCAATTTAGTCGATATATAGCTTTGTTAGAAAAGTTAGGTGCAATGATCATATTGGAAGCACCGGCCTCGCTGGTGGATTTAATGAATAGTCTATCCCCTAAGGTAAGGGTCATTAAAGAAGGCGATCCATTTCCTCACTTTGATTTTGTATGCCCGGTGATGAGCTTACCTTTTGCGCTCAAAACCGGATTAGATAGTATCCCAGCAAACATTCCCTATCTCAGTGTGAGTGAATTCAAGAAAGATTTTTGGAAACATAAACTAGGGAATAAAACCAAACCCAGAATAGGTGTTGTTTGGTCGGGATCCATGACCAATAGGATCGATCATAATCCATTTGCTAGGCGCAATATTCCTTTAGAACAAATGAACCCCTTATTTGATATGCCTTTTGAATTCCATGTATTGCAAAAAGAATTTAGGCCAGAAGACCAATCAGTCTTAGCAGGCTTGAATCATCTTCATTTACATCATGATGATTTGATTGATTTTTCTGATACAGCAGCCTTGATTGAGGAAATGGATTTGGTGATTTCGGTCTGCACCTCGGTGGCACATTTGTCTGGCGCATTGGGGCACCCAACTTGGGTGTTGTTGCCTTATTCTGCCGATTACCGTTGGCTAGTCGATCGTAATGATAGTCCTTGGTACCCAACAGTGGCCGTCTTTAGGACTCAAAATGTTGGCGATTGGTCTGATGTGATCTCCAATATCATCGCTCAATTGAAGGTTAAATTTGCGAATTAAGATTCCCAAAAACATGTTTTTGCCAAACGAAGCCAAATTTATTTTTAATGATTTTTTTCATGATGAATAATATTCATCATGTGCTTCATCAATCCTGTCAGCAATTGGTTCTTACGATCGGATTAGATCATGCTGAAGCGAATTTAGAGGCTAATTTACTCTTACAACATGTACTTCATGTAAATCGTGCCTGGGTGATCACCCATGACCGTGATGTGTTGAATGCTGATCAACAGGCGGAATTCCAACTACTTTTAAAGCGAAGGCTGGACGGAGAGCCGATTGCCTACATTGTTGGGTTTCGGGAGTTTTATGGATTGCAACTAAAGGTCAGTTCTGTAACCTTGATTCCAAGGCCGGATACTGAAACGCTGGTCGAGGCAGCATTAGAAAAAATCCCTTTGGATAAGGCCTGGCATATTTTAGATCTCGGCACGGGCACTGGTGCAGTGGCTTTAGCAATCGCTAAACATCGAAATAATTGCGAGGTAACTGCTGTTGATCAATCTAGCGATGCCTTAAGCGTGACTTTGGAAAATGCGCAATCCCTAAAATTAAATAACTTACGCTTGATTGAGAGCAATTGGTTTTCAGAACTGCAAGGTGAGGGATTTGATCTGATTGTGAGCAATCCACCTTACATCGCCCAAGATGACGAACATCTCAAACAAGGGGATTTACGCTTTGAACCAATCTCAGCACTAGCGTCTGGCGTGGATGGTTTAGATGATATCCGCAAGATTATTCAAGATGCACCTGATTATTTAAAAACAAATGGCTGGTTAATGTTAGAGCACGGCTTTGATCAAGCAGATTCGGTTGCGACTTTATTAAAAGCACGTGGCTTTAACCAAATTGCCCATGTAAAGGACATCGCGGGCAGGCTGCGCGTCACATTTGGCGCAATTTAACGTGGTCATAGTATAATCAGCGCATGTTAGAACATTCATCCGTCGGCATTGTTGCCCCACAAATCGCGCATTTCAATAAGCCATTGACGCTAAAAAGTGGTCAAGTGTTGCCTCAGTTCAACCTCATGTATGAGACTTACGGCGAACTCAATACCGATAAATCCAATGCAGTGCTGATTTGCCATGCGCTTTCTGGCCACCATCATGTGGCCGGTAAACACAGCGAAAACGATAAAAATCCTGGTTGGTGGGATAACCTCATTGGCCCAGGTAAGCCGCTCGATACGAATAAATTCTTTGTGATTGGCCTCAACAATCTTGGCGGCTGTCATGGAAGCAGTGGCCCATTAAGCACTAATCCTGATACTGATAGACCATGGGGTGCGACTTTTCCAATTTTGACGGTTGAGGATTGGGTCAATTCGCAAGCGCAATTGGCGGATTTTCTAGGTATTAAACAACTCGCTGCGGTGCTAGGTGGAAGCCTAGGCGGCATGCAGGCATTGCAGTGGGCTATCGCCTTTCCTGAACGTATTCGCCATGCCTTAGTGATTGCTTCAGCGCCCAATTTAACCCCGCAAAATATCGCCTTCAACGAAGTGGCGCGCCAAGCGATTATTACCGACCCTGAATTTTACGAAGGCGATTATTTCAACCATGGTGTATTGCCGCGTCGTGGGTTACGCATCGCCCGTATGTTGGGTCACATCACTTATCTGAGCGATGATGCGATGGGTGCCAAATTTGGCCGAAAATTGCGCGAGGGCAACATTCACTATAGCTTTGATGTTGAGTTTGAGATCGAATCTTACTTACGCTACCAAGGCGATAAATTTGCTGGCGAGTTTGATGCCAATACATATTTGCGCATGACGCGCGCTTTGGATTATTTTGATCCTGCTTTTGAGTATGGTGGCGACTTATCTGCGGCACTCGCTAAGGTCACGGCCGAATTTTTGGTGGTTTCATTCACTAGCGATTGGCGTTTTTCGCCAGCGCGTTCACGCGAAATTGTTAAAGCCTTACTAGATAATGAGCTTTCCGTAAGCTACGCTGAAGTGACGGCAGCACATGGCCATGATGCGTTCTTAATGCCAGATGCGCATTATCACAACATCATGCGCGCTTACTTTGCAAAGATTGAGGTTTGATATGGGAAATCTAGAAAAAAATATCGCGCTCAATGCTGAAAACCGTGCTGACTTTGCACTTATCGCAAAATGGATTGCACCAAATGCTAAGGTGTTGGATTTGGGCTGTGGTGATGGTGCTTTGCTAATAAATCTTCGCAAGACACACAATGTTCGCGCTTATGGCGTTGAAAAAGATGACGCGAATTGGCTAAAAGCCATGAATAACGGCATTGATGTGATTCAGATGGATTTAGAATCAGGCTTATCGGGCTTTGAGGCGCAATCTTTTGATGTGGTGATTTTGTCGCAGACCTTGCAGGCTGTTCTTAATACCGAAGCAATTGTCAAAGAGATGCTTCGCGTAGGCCGGGAAGTGATCGTAACCTTTCCTAATTTTGGCTATTGGCGCTATCGCTTTCAATTAGCGGTGGGTGGTCATATGCCTGTTTCTGATAACTTGCCTTACCAATGGTACGACACACCTAACGTGCATTTATGCACTATTCATGATTTTGATGAATTTTGCCTTAAGAGCGATATTGTTATTCAAGAGCGCTTGGTGCTCAACGATAAAGAGGCTGTGTACTTTATGCCAAATATGATGGGCGCTTTGGCGATGTATCGCCTACGTTCTAAATAACTCTTAGTAACCCTACCAGACCAAAACTCAACACCAGCAATCCGCTTGCTCCTCTCACCCAAATGTTTTGTAACACGGTTTTGAGCCTAGCGGCTGTGATGCCCATCGCTAGCAAAGTTGGTAAGGTGCCAAGCCCAAAAGCCAACATTAATATACCGCCGCTCATAGCATTCCCAGTGGCAATTGCTGCAATCAATATGCTATAAACTAATCCGCAGGGCAACCACCCCCACAAACTTCCCAAGAAAAATGCCTGCTTAAAATTTTGTACTGGGATATAGCGTTTTGAATAAGGTTGAAGTGTTTTCCAGATGACTTTTCCAGCACTCTCAAGATAAGTCACGCCATGCCAAATACCCGCCAAATAAAGTCCAAGGGCAATTAATATCAAACTGCTGATGCCGTATAAAACCTGTTGAATGGGAAAGACGTGCTGTAGAAAAAAGCTAGATGCGCCTACTAAGCCGGCTACCGCGCCAGCGAGGGTGTAACTTAAAATTCGCCCAGCGTTATAGGCCAATAAAAAAGGCACTTTGGATTTGCTTTTAGGTAAGTGCATGCTGATAGCGCTAACGATGCCGCCACACATACCGACGCAATGGCCGCCGCCAAGAAGTCCCACCAAAAAAGCACTCATTAAACTGAATTCAAGCATGCTGTTATTGTGGCATGACTAGGTACTTTTCGGGTAATGTTGAGGCTATGAAAAATAACAACTATTTCTTACAAATCATGCTCAATAAGCGCATGTTGATTTGTATTTTCACTGGCTTTAGCTCTGGCTTGCCACTTTATATTCTGATTAGCTTATTGCCCGCTTGGCTAAAAAGCGAGGGCGTTTCGCTAAAAGAAATAGGCTTGTTTGCGTTGATCGGCCTGCCGTTTACTTGGAAGTTTCTTTGGGCACCTTTGTTTGATCGCTTCACGCTACCGCTTGGTCGTCGCCGTGGATGGTTGCTTCTCACTCAAATTGTTTTGTTGATTTCATTGCCTGTTTTCGGTTTTTTCCATCCGCAATTGGATATTCGTACCATCGCATTTTTCTGTGTTTTAGTGGCGTTTTTAAGTGCTAGCCAAGATGTGGTGCTCGATGCTTACAGGCGCGAATTGTTGCCTGATGTTGAGCTTGGTCTTGGTAACGCAGTGCATGTAAATGCCTACAAAATCGCCAGTTTAGTACCAGGTTCTTTATCGCTGATACTGGCTGACCACATGGAATGGTCAAGCGTATTTATGATTACCGCTTTATTTATGTTGCCAGGTATAGTGATGACTTTGTTAATCACTGAACCCGCGCTTAAAAATGTTTCCCCAAAAACCTTACGTGCGGCTGTGGTCGAGCCTTTTCAGGAGTTTATTACCCGTAATGGTTTGAAAAGCGCGTTAACTGTTTTGCTGTTTATCTTTTTATATAAATTAGGCGATAGCATGGCAACTGCTTTAGCCACCCCTTTTTATCTTGAGATGGGTTTTAGTAAAACTGAAATTGGCTTAGTTGCAAAAAATGCAGGGCTTTGGCCTAGCGTGATTGGCGGCATGTTGGGCGGAATTTGGATGATGCGTTTAGGTATTAACCGTGCGTTATGGATTTTTGGTGCAGTACAAATGATAGCTATTTTGGGCTTTGCTTGGCTGGCAACGGTTGGCCATAGTTTGCCTTGGTTAGCATTGGTGATAGGTCTAGAAGCCTTAGGTGTAGGGCTTGGCACTGCAGCATTTGTGGCCTATATCGCACACACCACTAATCCACTTTATACCGCGACGCAATTTGCTTTGTTCACTAGCCTTGCCGCGGTGCCACGTACTTTTGCCAATGCAGCTACAGGGTATTTAGTGGAATATTTTGGTTGGGTGCACTTTTTTGTGCTGTGCTTTGTCTTGGCAATACCCGGCATGTTGTTGCTGTTAAAGGTTGCGCCTTGGAAAGTTCGCCAAGCACAAGGATGAATGGGAATGTGTAAGCCCGTCTGTTCGGGTATAATTCATTTTTTTCGAGTAGGGGCGTGATATGCCTATTTATGATTACCAATGCTCGAGTTGCGGCTTTAAAAAAGAATTGATGCGCAAGGCTAGTGAGCCTAGCCTGACTGCTTGCCCAGAATGCAGTAAAGAAACCTTCGCGAAACAAGTTTCTGCACCTGCTTTTCAATTGAATGGCACAGGTTGGTACGCAACAGATTTTAAGGGTGGGTCGGCTAAGCCTAATACGAGCAAACCAGATGCTAGTGTTTCAGAAACAAAAACTGAAGTTGCACCTGCCGCTTGCAGCACCGGCTCCGATTTTCACTAAGCTATTTATAGGTCAAACAAAAATAAGATGAAAAAAAACTTTATTACGGGTTTGTTAGTACTAGTCCCACTGTTCATTACAGTTTGGGTTCTCAGCACCTTGATCGGCGTCATGGATCAAAGTTTATTGCTCTTGCCTGTTGAGTGGCGTCCTGAAGCACAGCTTGGTCGCACCGTTCCTGGTATTGGCGCCATTTTGACCTTGCTGATTATTTTGTTTACTGGCGTCATTGCCACCAACTTTTTTGGCAAGCGCTTGGTCGCCTTATGGGAAGCAATGCTTGCACGTGTGCCAGTGGTGAAGTCTATTTATTCCAGCGTGAAGCAAGTTTCTGACACGCTTTTCTCAGACTCAGGAAACGCTTTCCGCAAAGCCTTATTAGTGCAATACCCGCGCCAAGGTTCTTGGACGATTGCTTTTCTAACAGGCCGTCCTGGCGGGGATGTTGCGAATCATCTTAAAGGCGATTACGTGAGTGTGTATGTGCCGACCACGCCAAACCCAACATCAGGTTTCTTTTTAATGATGCATCAAAGCGATGTAATTGAACTGCACATGAGCGTTGATGAAGCGTTGAAATACATTATTTCGATGGGCGTCGTGGCACCTGCTGTGCCGCACACTTTAGAGCGCGACCCAGGTGTCGATGAAACATCAGATGCTTAATTAATCACATTTTCATTCACTTTTAACCTTAATCTTTGAAGAACTTTTTAATATGCGTACTCATTACTGCGGACATGTAAACCGCGACCTTATTGGCCAAACAGTTACTTTATGCGGCTGGGCACATCGCCGCCGCGACCACGGTGGCGTGATTTTTATCGACTTGCGTGACCGTGAAGGCATGGCCCAAATTGTGATTGATCCGGACACGCCTGCAGCATTTGCGATTGCTGAATCAGTGCGGAGCGAATATGTATTGAAAGTGACATGTAAAGTTCGCCCTCGCCCAGATGGCACTGTGAACAAAAACATCCCAACTGGTGAAGTGGAAATGTTGGCAAGTGAGATCGAGATTCTCAATGCATCGCTTACCCCGCCATTTATGTTGGATGATGAAAATCTTACAGAAACTGTGCGTCTTGAGCATCGTTATCTCGACTTACGTCGCCCAGCAATGCAAAAAAATATGATGTTGCGTTACCGAGTAGCTAAGACCTTGCGTGACCATTTGGATAGCAATGGCTTCATTGAAGTTGAAACGCCAATGCTGACCCGCAGCACACCCGAAGGTGCTCGTGATTACTTAGTGCCAAGTCGCGTGCATCATGGCATGTTCTTCGCCTTACCGCAGTCACCACAGTTGTTCAAACAATTATTGATGGTGTCAGGCTTTGACCGTTATTTCCAAATCACTAAATGCTTCCGTGACGAAGATTTGCGCGCTGACCGTCAGCCAGAATTTACTCAAGTGGATATCGAAACTTCTTTCTTGGGTGAAGAGGAAATCATGAACATCGTTGAAGACATGATTCGTAAGATGTTCAAAGGCGTGCAAGATATCGACTTGCCAGCAGAATTTCCTCGTATGTCTTTCTCTGAAGCCATGACACGTTATGGATCAGACAAGCCGGATATGCTTGTTACGCTTGAAATTACCGAACTTTCAGATGTAATGAAAGATGTCGATTTCAAAGTGTTTGCAGGCGCTGCTAATATGGAAAATGGCCGTGTGGCTGCTTTGCGCGTGCCAAACGGTGCGGCTATCAGCCGTTCAGAAATCGATGCGTACACTGAGTTTGTGAAAATTTATGGCGCTAAAGGTTTAGCCTATATCAAGATTAACGACACTACCCAACTAAACGAAGAAGGCTTGCAAAGCCCTATCGTGAAGAACATTCACCAGGCAGCTTTGAAGGCAATTATCGAGCGCACAGGTGCACAAAATGGTGATATCGTGTTCTTTGGAGCGGACAAAACTAAAGTGGTGAACGAAGCTTTGGGCGCACTGCGTCTAAAAGTAGGTCACGATAAAGGTCATGTCGATGGCCGTTCTTGGGCACCTTTGTGGGTGGTGGATTTCCCAATGTTTGAACATGATGAAGAAGCAGACCGTTGGGTTGCGCTACATCATCCGTTCACCGCACCAAAAGATGGTCATGAAGATTTACTTAGCACTAACCCTGGCGCATGTTTGTCCAAGGCTTATGACATGGTGCTTAACGGCTGGGAAGTGGGCGGCGGTTCAGTGCGTATTCACAAACAAGAAGTGCAATCAAAAGTATTTGATGCCTTGAAGATTAGCAAAGAAGAAGCTCAAGAAAAATTCGGCTTCTTGCTTGATGCGCTTCAATACGGCGCGCCACCGCATGGCGGCTTGGCGTTTGGTCTAGATCGATTAGTCACCTTGATGGCAGGCGCTGAGTCTATTCGTGACGTGATTGCATTCCCGAAAACACAACGTGCACAATGTTTGATGACCAATGCACCAAATGAAGTAGATGAAAAACAATTAAGCGAGTTGCATATTCGAGTACGTACGCCAAATGTGGCAGGCGCTTAGGTAGAAAGAAAAGGGCGCTTTCAAAGCGCCTTTTTTAATTTTTTCATTGGATGGCATCTGTGAATTTTAAAACCCCAATTTCTGTTTTAGTGTTGATTCACACAGCTGATTTAAAAGTCTTGTTAATTGAGCGTGCAGATAAAGCAGGGTTTTGGCAATCAGTCACAGGAAGCCTTGAAGTTGAAGATGCCTCATTGCGCGATACAGCTATTCGCGAAGTGATGGAAGAAACGGGTTTGGATGCTACGGAGTTTGATTTAACCGATTGGCGCTTTTCGCAAACCTACGAGATTTACGAACATTGGCGTTACCGATATGCACCAGGAGTCACACATAATACTGAGCATATCTTTGGTTTAGAATTACCAAACATCGAAGATGTAAAATTAGCGCCTAATGAGCATGTGGCTTATGAATGGGTGGATTGGCGCGAGGCAGCCAAACGTGTATTTTCTTGGACGAATGTGGAAGCAATACGATTGCTCGGTGAGCGCCACCAATTAATACTTTAACGGAATGACTATGCAAGTTTCCCAAATTAAATTTGAACCCTATCAAGCCCGCAATGATGAAGACTTGCAGGCGCGAATTGTCGCGGCGAAACAAAAGCTTGGTAAAAAATTAGTGATTCTTGGGCATCATTATCAGCAAGAAGGCGTTTATCGTCATGCGGATTACACAGGAGACTCACTTAAACTTTCTCGTTTTGCTGGTGAAACGGACGCTGAATATATCGTATTTTTAGGTGTGCATTTTATGGCCGAAGTGGCAGATATACTCTCACGCCCCGAGCAAATATCTATCTTGCCAGACCTCTCAGCAGGCTGCTCGATGGCGGATATGGCGAATCTAGCTAAAGTGGAACGTTCACGCCGTGAGTTATCTAAGGTGCTGGATTTTGATGAAAAAATCACGCCAGTTACTTACATTAATTCTGCTGCTGACCTTAAAGCATTCTGTGGGGAGCACGGCGGTATTGTGTGCACATCTACCAATGCACCAAAGATTTTAGAATGGGCGTTCAAGCAAAAAGAAAAAGTGTTGTTCTTCCCTGACCAAAACTTAGGGCGTTGGAGTGGATATAAAATGGGCATCCCAATTGAGCAAATGCCAGTGTGGGATCCTGACCAACCGATGGGTGGTTTAACAGAAGCGCAAATTAAAAACGCCAAAATTTTGCTCTGGAAAGGGCACTGTGCTGTGCATCAAATGTTCCGTGAGCAAAACATTACTAAATTCCGTGCAGATCATCCCGAAGGCTTCGTGATTTCGCACCCTGAGTCACCTTTTGAAGTGTGTTTGAACTCTGACTATGTTGGCTCAACAGAATACATCCTAAAGACGGTTTCTGATGCGCCTGCGGGGACGCATTGGCTGGTCGGCACAGAGCTTAACTTGGTGAACCGTTTAGCCAAGCAAATGAAGCCACAAGGCAAAACCGTGCAATTTATGTCGCATGTAGTGTGTGAATGTTCAACCATGGCGCGTATTGACCCACAACATCTTGCTTGGACGCTTGAAAATTTAGTTGAAGGTAATGTGGTTAACCAAATTAAAGTGCCAGTTAAAGAGGCGGTGCTTGCCAAACTCACCCTTGATCGTATGTTGGCGGTTTCGTAAAGTCTTCAAGGCGAATGAATGCATAACACGCTACATATCGCCACTTTTAATATCCACAAGGGCTTAACACACTTTAACGCACGTTTTGCCTTGCATGAACAGCGTGAATTACTACGCACTGCGCAGCCTGATATTGTATTTTTGCAAGAAGTGCGTGATGAGCATATGCCGCATAGCAAGCGTTTTAGTAATTGGCCGAAAGCAGGCCAAGCCTCTTTTTTAGCCGATGCCATTTGGCCACATTTTTCTTACGGCAAAAATTCAGTTTATCCCGCAGGGCATCATGGCAATGCCATCCTTTCCAAATTCCCCATTATTGCTGAAAATAATGCAGATATTTCAGCACACAGTACCGAAGAGCGCGGCATGCTGCATTGCACCATTCAAATTCCCAAATGGGGTAAGCCATTGCATGCTATTTGTGTGCATCTTGGTTTGTTTGCCCGCTGGCGCCACGCTCAGTTGCAAATGGTGGCGGACTATATTGATGTTCATGTGCCAGCAGATCAACCCTTAATGATTGCTGGTGATTTTAATGATTGGACTACGCGTGCTGGGAGTGTGTTTGCTGGCAAACTTAGTTTGCATGAAGTGTTTGAACAACATACCGGCCGCCATGCAAGAAGCTTTCCGTCTATCTTGCCAATATTGAGCCTAGATCGTGTTTACACTCGCGGTTTTCATATTCAACATGCCGAAGTGCATTCGGGTGCGCGTTTTATTAAAATGTCTGACCATGCCGTGTTAAGTGCGACTTTAATTAGACACCACGCTGATTAATAAAATGACCAATTTTCTAAATGGCAATCACATTAAACTTCTTCGCAATGGCACAGAATATTTTCCTGCTTTAGAGGCCGCGATTGATGATGCTAAACATGAAATTCATCTAGAAACTTATATTTACCAGGCGGACAAAACCGGCATTAAAATCGGCCAAGCACTCATGCGTGCTGCACAGCGCGGTGTTTCGGTTTGCTTATTGATAGATGGTTTTGGCAGTCAAGATTTAGCGCATAATTACCTTCAGAGCTTAGGTTTGGGTGGTGTGCAGGTGATTTTTTATCGCAGCAAAATTTCGCCTTGGACGTTTAAGAAAAACCGCCTGCGTCGTCTGCATCGTAAGATTGTAGTAATCGATCAACAAGTTGGTTTTGTGGGGGGCATTAATATTATTGATGATGATGACGTACCAACAGGCGCTGCATCACGCGTCGATTATGCCGTTCGTATCGAAGGCGCTTTATTGCCCATGTTGTATGCCAGTGTGCACAAGCTTTGGCGACACATCGCTTGGTCGCAATTACGTAACCTTAAAAAATCAGCTACAGCGGTCATTCCAGTTCACCACTCACATCACCAGGGGATAAAAGCGGCCTTAGTGTTGCGTGACAATATCATGCACCGCCGCGATATTGAAGAAGCTTATTTGTCAGCCATTCAATACGCAAAAACAGAAATCATTATTGCGAATGCTTACTTTATTCCAGGGGCTCGCTTTCGCAAAGCTCTATTAGATGCGGCTGCCCGCGGTGTATGCATTAAGCTTCTGCTACAAGGTCGTGTGGAATATTTTGGCATGTTTGCCACGCATGCTTTTTACAGTCTATTTTTACAACACGGCATTGAGATTTTTGAATATCGCAAAAGCTATATGCACAGCAAAGTGGCAGTAATTGATAGCGAATGGGCAACCGTCGGTTCTTCCAACATCGATCCCTTCAGCTTGCTACTAGCACGTGAGGGCAATGTGGTGGTGCTAGATAAAGCTTTTGCCGCCGAACTACGTGCAGACATCCTTAATACCATTCAAGATGGCGCAACTAAACTCAGCCATGAGGATTGGCGCCATAGGCATTTGGCGGGGCGCTTTGCCTCATGGCTGGCTTTTGGGTTTTTGCGTCTATTTCTAGGGCTTATGGGGTATTCGAAAGAGCATTAGATTGCAATAAGCTTAATGCTCACGATTTAGTTATAATTGCATTTGAAAATTACACTGATTTTGATGAAGTCTGAGAGGTTTAAATGAAACAGGATTTGAATATTGTTCTACGATTATTTTTGTTGGCTTTACTTACCGTCTTAACAGCCTGTAGCACCGTCAAAGATTTAACCAATGTGGATTTAGCCAGCATGAAAGTTTGGCCCTTTGGTAATACTGATGCACCGCGTGTTTATCAGCCAGCCAATTCCGTGCCTTATATGTGTGAAGGTAATAAAAAATTCTTTGTCCGTATGTTAGAAAATGGGGCGTCTGCTTGGTTGATTTTGCCTGATCGAGAAGTGTTACTTTCGCAGAGTGGTACCGGTAAGGTTTATACAAATGGGATTAGCAAATTAGATTTAAGCAGCGAAGCCGTTACTTTAGATATTAATGCAACGACGCAATATGTTGCGTGTAAGGCAAATGGTGTTGCTAAGGTGACCAAGGTTGAGCCCGCACCTGCTGTTGCCCCAATTATTTTACCGGTACCAGTTGTGGTGAAAGCGCCGACAGTTAAGCAAGAGCCGGCAAAAGTGGTTGTGCCCCAGGTGGAAGAGGCAAAGCCTGCTGAAACCCTAGTTGCAGCGAATGAAAGTGTGAAAGAAACGCCTATCGCTCAAGTAAAAGTCACCGATCAAGAAGCGGTAATAAAAACCTTGGATGCTTGGGCGAATGCTTGGCGCACGAAAAATACCGACGCTTATTTAAGTTTTTACTCTGCAAATTTTAAGCCAGAAAGTTTGAGCCAAAAAGCTTGGATTGCCCAACGTAAACAACGTTTAGGGTCTAACCTAGCTGAAATCACGCTGTTGTTGGAAGGCGTAAAAGTTGGCGCCGATGCTAATAAGGCTGAGGCGAGCTTTGTACAGCGTTACTCTAGCGGCAAGGTTAGCGATACGGTGTTAAAAGTATTGCGCTTTGAGAATGAAAATGGGCATTGGTTTATTGTGAAAGAGACCGCACAGGCCAAAAAATAACCATCAGACGGCACAGTTATAGATAGGATAAACATCATGAAAAGCTATCGTAAAGAACTTTGGTTTAATCCCCCCACTCGTGTGGCGTTGATTAATATCACCAGCCAGATTAATGAATGCCTCAGCGATAGCGGCGTGCGTGAAGGCTTGGTATTGGTAAACGCCATGCATATTACCGCAAGCGTATTTATTAATGATGATGAGTCAGGGTTGCACCACGATTATAAAGAGTGGCTAGAACGCCTCGCGCCACATGAGCCTATCCGTAACTATCGTCACAATGATACTGGCGAGGATAATGCTGATGCTCACATGAAGCGCCAAATTATGGGTCGCGAGGTAGTTGTGGCGATTACCGAGGGGCGTTTAGATTTCGGTCCTTGGGAACAGATTTTTTATGGCGAGTTTGATGGACGCCGTAAAAAACGGGTACTAGTCAAAATTATTGGCGAATAAGCAGAATTTAATCAAGAATAACCAATGTTAATTTCACCTGCACCCGCTGCGAGGAGCATTTTGGTGGGATATTGATAAAAAATATCATTTAAAAAAGGCGATCTACTAAGCGCCTTTTTTTATTGGGTATAAAAGTTAGAAATATTAGGAACGACTTAATGATTGTTACAAAATCAACAACCTTAAAAGCATTCGGTGCGCTGGTATTACTCTCGGTACTGTGGGGCTATAACTGGGTGGTGATGAAATATGCTTTGCTTGATGTGGGCCCATTTCAATTTGGCGCAATGCGTACCTTTTTGGGGGCCTTATGTTTGATGGGCGTTTTGTTGGTGCTCAAAAAACCATTGCGTCCAAAGGAAGTGCCAACCCTCATGTTGCTAGGCATTTTGCAAACCTGTGGTTTTACAGCCTTGATTAGTTGGGCGCTAGTGTATGGCGGTGCAGGTAAAACTGCGGTTCTCACTTACACCATGCCATTTTGGGTGATGGTGCTTGCTTGGCCTTTGCTAGGTGAAAAAATTCGCGGTATGCAATGGCTAGCGGTATTTTCATCGCTATTGGGGTTGGTGCTAATTTTTGATCCGCTGCATTTGGGTGGCGATGTTTTTAGTATGAGTTTGGCGGTAGTGGCAGGTGTTTTTTGGGCGCTGGCAGTCATTTTGGCTAAAAAATTACATCACCGTGTACCAGATTTAGATTTAATTTCATTGACCGCATGGCAAATGTTTTTTGGCTCATTACCTTTGATGTTCATAGCTTTTTGGATGGATACGTCGCCGATTGATTGGTCGCCAAGATTGTTTAGTGCCATTGGGTTTAATGCCGTTTTTTGTAATGCATTGGCCTGGCTGCTTTGGCTCTATGCTTTGCAAAGGCTGACCGCTGGGGTTGCAAGTATGACTGCTATGCTAGCCCCGCTCATTGGCGTATTAGCTGCTTGGATTCAGTTGGGTGAGCAGCCATCGACAACTGAGATTGTGGGGATGCTCTTAATCGGTTTAGCGTTGATTGTCATTTCATTGCATGCAATGAAAGCGCATCAAGCAATAGACCCTGCGATGGGACAAGACTAATGCGTTAGGACCTGAATTGCTCAGGATTAAAAGACGAGGTGCTTTATGCTAAAATCGCATTATTTTTCAGCAATAGAGGGTTAGGTCATGGCAGGGCATTCCAAGTGGGCCAATATTCAGCATCGCAAAGGTCGTCAAGATGCTAAGCGTGGCAAGATTTTTACGCGTCTCATTAAAGAAATTACCGTCGCGGCTCGTATGGGCGGCGCTGATGCGGGAACCAACCCACGTTTGCGGATGGCAGTGGATAAAGCTAAAGGCGAATCCATGCCAAAAGATAATATTGAAAATGCGATTAAACGCGGAGCTGGCACACTTGAAGGCGTGAACTACGAAGAAATTCGATATGAAGGCTATGGCATTAGCGGTGCAGCGGTGATTGTGGATTGCTTAACCGATAATCGAAATCGTGCAGTGGCTGATGTGCGCCATGCATTCACTAAGTTTGGCGGCAACTTGGGCACCGATGGCTCTGTAGCCTTTATGTTCAAACATTGTGGCAGTTTATTATTTGCACCAGGTACTAGTGAAGATAAAGTCATGGAAGTTGCATTAGAGGCAGGCGCTGAAGACATTATCAATAATGATGATGGCAGCATTGAAGTAATGACCACACCAGCAGATTTTTCTATAGTGAAAGAAGCATTAGAAGCAGCGGGTTTAGCGCCGGTGATTGCTGAAGTCACCATGAAGGCCGATAACGAAACGGTATTTACTGGCGATGATGCCGTGAAAATGCAGAAACTGCTCGATGCCTTGGATGATTTAGATGATGTGCAAGAGGTTTATACTTCAGCGGTGATTGAAGAAGAGTGAGTTTAAATAATGGCCCAGTGAACGTCGTGAGAATATTGGGGATAGACCCAGGTTTGCGACTCACTGGATTTGGTGTGATTGAAAAAATAGGCGATAAAATCACTTACATTGCGAGTGGTACGATTAAAACTGCCAGCGCAAAAACAGAAGATAGAGAAGAGTTACCAGCAAGGTTAAAAATTATTATCGATGGTTTATTTGAAGTGATTGATACTTACCAACCAAACGAGGTTGCCATAGAAAAAGTCTTCGTCAACGTGAATCCTCAATCGACCTTGCTTCTCGGGCAGGCACGAGGCGCCGCAATCAGTGCGGCGGTGATTAGAAATTTAAGTGTGGCGGAATATACAGCGCTACAAGTCAAACAAGCGGTGGTCGGTAACGGCCACGCCGCAAAGGAGCAAGTCCAAGAAATGATCAAACGTCTGCTCACTCTCCCTGCAATTCCTAAACCTGATTCCGCCGATGCACTTGCTTGTGCGATTGCCCATGCGCATGGCGGCCAAGGTATGGGTAAGCTTGCAACAGCTGGCTACCGTGTTAAAGGAGGAAGACTCGTATGATTGCTCGTTTAAAAGGTATTCTGCTTGAGAAAACGCCGCCGCACGTGGTGATTGATTGCAACGGTGTAGGCTATGAATGTGAAGTGCCGATGAGCACTTTTTATAACTTACCGAATATTGGCGAAACATTGACCTTGCTGACGCATTTTGTGGTGCGTGAAGACGCGCAGTTATTGTATGGTTTTGGCACTGAACGTGAGCGTGCGACATTCAGACAATTACTCAAAGTGAATGGTATCGGTGCAAAATCTGCACTTTCAATTTTAAGCGGTTTGTCTGTAGAAGATTTAATCCAAGCGATTGCCCTGCAAGAAACAGGATTGCTAACGCGTGTGCCAGGTGTTGGTAAAAAAACAGCTGAGCGTTTGCTGCTTGAGCTCAAAGATAAGTTCTCAGTTGAAGGGCTAACTGGGAATAGTAATGCGCCTAAATCAGCCGCTAGCGATGTGCTAAATGCCTTAGTTTCTCTTGGTTACAATGAAAAAGAAGCCTTGCTTGCAGTGAAACAATTAGCGCCTGATGTTGGCGTTTCTGAAGGCATCAAACTTGCGTTAAAGGCATTGTCTAAATCATGATTGAAACCGATCGTCTCATTGCCGCCGAGCCTTTAACCCAGCAAGAAGAAACACTGGAAAGAGCGCTTCGCCCTAAAGCCCTCGATGAGTATGTTGGGCAGGAGAAAGCACGTGGTCAGCTAGAGATTTTTATCAACGCGGCTCGTGGGCGAAGTGAGCCTTTAGATCATGTCTTGTTGTTTGGCCCACCAGGGTTAGGTAAAACAACCTTGGCGCACATCATCGCAAAAGAGATGGGTGTAAATATGCGTCAAACTTCAGGCCCTGTCCTAGAACGGGCTGGCGACTTGGCGGCACTACTCACAAATCTTGAGCCTAATGATGTTTTATTCATTGATGAAATCCATCGTTTATCGCCAGTGGTTGAGGAGATTTTATATCCGGCGATGGAAGATTATCGTTTAGATATTATGATTGGCGAAGGGCCCGCTGCCCGCTCAGTACGTCTAGATTTGCCGCCTTTCACGCTAGTGGGCGCTACCACACGTGCTGGCATGTTAACGAATCCGTTACGTGATCGTTTCGGTATTGTGTCGCGTTTGGAATTTTATACATCAGAAGAACTGGCGCGGATTGTTGATCGCTCAGCAGGGCTTTTGGAAGTGGCGATGCAAGGGGAAGGCGCTTTTGAAATTGCTAAACGCTCACGCGGAACACCTCGTATTGCAAACCGATTATTGCGCCGAGTGCGTGATTATGCCCAAGTAAAATCTGATGGTGTTGTGACCTCTGAAATTGCAGATGCTGCGCTCAAAATGTTGGATGTAGACCATCTGGGTTTTGATGTGATGGACAGAAAATTATTGTTGGCTGTGCTAGAAAAATTTGGTGGCGGTCCTGTGGGATTGGACAATTTGGCGGCAGCAATTGGTGAGGAGCGCGATACGATTGAGGATGTGCTTGAGCCCTTCTTGATTCAGCAGGGTTATTTGATGCGCACTCCACGCGGACGTGTGGCGACCCAGCAAGCCTATCAACATTTCGGCCTGCCTATTCCAAAAGCGCTAGCAACGGGTGAGCTTTGGGCGGCGGAAGACGTTTAGAAAAAACTGCGATGACATTTGATTGGCCCGTTCAAGTTTACTATGAAGATACAGATGCTGGTGGTTTGGTTTATCACAGCCAATATCTTAATTTTATGGAGCGTGCGCGTACCGAGTTTTTGCGGAGCCTCGGCTTAATACAAACTGAGCTTAGAGATGATTTAGGAGTTTTGTTTGTGGTGCGTGATATTCAAATTCGCTTTAAAAAGCCAGCTAAGTTTGACGATGCGCTCAAGGTCAATACTCAGCTTTTAAAGGTTGGCCGTAGCTTGCTTGAGTTTGAGCAAAACATATATCGCCGAGATGAACATTTAATCGCGGCCAAAGTTGATGTTGTATGTATTGGCGCTGGTAGCTTTAGGCCGGTCAGTATTCCAGACAAAATGCTGGGGCTTTTGAAGCTTTAAACTTAAGAATTTTTTGATAGAAATAGTGGAGAAATAATGACTGAATTACCATCAAACGCTGCCGCAGATATGTCTTTAACGACGCTTATTACAGGTGCAAGTTTGCCTGTGCAGATGGTGATGGCGATTTTGCTGATCGTATCTATCGTTTCATGGTGGTACATCTTTATTAAGGTGATGACGATTAGCCGAGCAGAAAAAGAAGCGGAAAGTTTTGAGCATACTTTTTGGATTGGTGGGGACTTGAATAAGCTGTATGACGGATTGTCCGCGGGCCGCAATAAGCCGCATGGCATGTCGAGTATTTTTGAAGCTGGGTTTAAAGAATTTGTGCGGTTGAAAAAACAACCAGGCTTGGAAGTGAGCGACTTAATGGAAGGCTCGCGCCGCGCCATGCGTGCAGCTTATAACCGCGAAATGGATGATTTAGACTCGCATTTACCTTATCTAGCATCCGTTGGTTCAGTAAGCCCCTATATTGGTTTGTTCGGCACGGTGTGGGGCATTATGAATGCATTTCGTGGTTTAGCGAATATGGCACAAGCTACATTGGCGCAAGTTGCGCCGGGCATTGCCGAAGCCCTCATTGCCACGGCGATTGGTCTTTTTGCAGCGATTCCTGCGGTGATTGCTTATAACCGTTTTGCTTCTTCTGTGGACCGTTTAGCAGTTCGCTATGAGAGTTTTATAGAAGAGTTTACCAATATCTTGCAACGTAAGAGTTAAGCATGGCGCGTCTTCGTAAACGTAGAGCAATGAACCAAATTAACGTCGTGCCTTATATCGACGTGACCTTGGTGTTGCTGGTGATTTTTATGGTCACAGCGCCGATGACCAATCCTGGGGTGGTCGAGTTGCCTAAAGTGGGTGCTGAAGTGCTCAAGCAGCAAACCGCGCCTGTGGTCATTACCGTCATGGCAGATGGCAAAGTGCTATTCCAAGAAAAGAAAATGAGTAGCGATCAATTGCTATTTGAAATTAAAACACAAGTCGCCAAAGAGCCGGATCGCGCTTTTGTGATTAGTGCTGATAAAAAAGTGGGCTATGAACACGTCGTTGATGTGTTAGCTTTGCTTAAAAAGTCAGGCGCTAAAGCAGGCTTGTTATTGAATCCAGCCAATTAAAATACGCATGATTCGTCAGCATGAAAAAGAGGTGGTTTGGCAAGCTGGTGCTTTTACAGCGCTGGTGCACGGCTTATTGTTGGCACTTTTTTTAGTGTCATTTCAGTGGAAAACCGTGCAACCGATGAATATTGCGCAAGTTGAGCTTTGGGATAGTGTGCCTAGTCCTAAGACTGAAATTACCCCACCACCATCTCCCGAACTTCCTCCACAGAAAGAAACGCCTAGAGAATTGGAGCAAGCGAAACCAGAACCAAAGGTTGCTCTTGAATCCGAACCTAAGGCTGAAATTCAAATCAAAAAACTAACAGTGACGCCACCTAAGTTAGAAAGTCTTAAATCTGAGCCAATCAAGCCAAAAGAGCAATCCAAGTTAGATAAAACCAAAATGGATCCAGATGCGTTGAAGAAATTACAGCAATCCTTGTTGGCAGAGGACGCACAATCTCAGAAATATGAGGCGGCCAAGCCGGCTGCTAGTCCAATGGGATCAAAAACTGCTCAATTTGCTCAGGCTGGCTCACCCAACGCGGGTGAGGTTGATAAGTACAAAGGCCTGATTGGCAATAAGATTAAGCAGCATGTCAATAAGCAATTGTGCGGCGCAGATAAATCTATCAAGGTGACTTTTATGATTGCGCTGATGCCAACAGGCGAAGTCATGGGACGTCCAAAATTGATTAAAGAAAGTGGTATGTCATCATGTGATGATGCGGTGGAACGCGCAATTTTGGAATCACAACCATTGCCCGTTCCAAGTTCGGCTGATTTGTTTAGCCAGTTTCGTGAGTTAAATTTAGTTTTTCGGCCTAATGACACTAACTAATTTGGTAGAATCCATCTATGTTAAAAAATAAACTTTTTTTGATACTTTTTTTGCTTTTGCCATTCATCGCCAGAGCTGAGTTGACTGTTGAAGTTGTTGGGGGCGCTGCCCAACAAATTCCAATTGCGATTGTGCCGTTTTATAGTCAGTCTTCGCCAACAGCAATTGTGCAAGAAAGTATCAGCAATGTGATTGGTGCTGATTTGCGCTTAAGTGGGCTGTTTCGCGTACTGGAAACGCGTGGTGTAACTAGTCAGCCGCACACCCTAGCTGATGTTAATTACACTGACTGGACAGGTATACAAGCGCAAGCCTTAACAATAGGTAGTGTAGAAGGCTTGCCTGGCAATCGCCTGAAAGTTTCATTTAGGCTTATAGACGTGTTAAAACAAAATCAATTGTTGGCGATGGAATTTAATATTACGCCCGCCCAGCAACGTGCAACAGCGCACAGAATTGCCGACATGATTTATGAGAAACTGACGGGTGAGAAAGGTGTTTTTGCGACTCGAATTACTTACGTGAATAAAGAAAATGGACGTTACTCATTACAGGTGGCGGATGCGGATGGGTTTAATGCACAAACTGTGGTGTCCTCAAAAGAGCCCCTGATTTCGCCATCATGGTCGCCGGATGGGACTAAACTTGCTTACGTTTCATTTGAGAAGAAAAAGCCAGTGATTTTTGTGCAGTCATTGTTATCTGGCCAACGAATCGTATTAGCAAACTTTAAGGGGAACAACAGTGCACCATCATGGTCGCCAGATGGAACCAAGCTCGCCATTGTACTTACTTATAGTGCGAACTCTCAAATCTATGTAATTAATGCGGACGGAACTGGGCTTCAACAAGTTTCATTTAGCAATGGGATTGATACGGAGCCTGAATGGTCACCAGACGGTTCTTCAATATATTTCACTTCTAATCGAGGTGGTGGTCCACAAATTTACCGCATGCCAGCTTCGGGTGGCGACGCAAAGCGTGTGACCTTTGAAGGCGCTTATAATGTGAGTCCGCATTTGTCAACGGATGGCAAGCTATTGACGTTTATTAAGCAAACGCCATCAGGCTTCAAGGTAGCGTTGCAGGATTTAGCGACCGGCCAGGTGCAAACGCTTAGTGACACAACGCAGGATGAGTCGCCTAGTTTCGCGCCAAACGGACGCATGATTCTTTATGCGACTAGCATCGGTGGTAAGGGGTCTCTTGCTGCAGTATCAGTTGATGGTCGGGTTAAGCAGCGTTTAAAAGATACGGGCGGTGACGTGCGTGAACCATCATGGGGCGCATCACAGAATTAATAGTTGAACAGTTTTTTAATGATGTATTTTTTTGTAGTTCTATTTAGGAAAAAGATGATGAATAAAAGTATATTAATCAGTGTTTTATTGACGGCTACGTTAGCGGCTTGTTCGAGTAATGTAGTGAAAGACAAGCCAGCTGCACCAGTTATAGACAGCAATAAATCTAGTCAAACGACCCAACCAAGTGCAGCTTCTAAAGATGAGAGCGCAGTTTCACCAGGTGCAAATCAAAATAGCACTTCAGCAAATCCACTAAAAGATCCAAATAACATTCTTTCTAAACGCAGTGTTTACTTTGATTTCGATAAAGACGAAGTAAAAGCTGAGTTCCGTCCATTGTTGGAAGCGCACGCGAAGTACTTAGTTGCTAATCCAAACGCTAAAGTTATTTTCCAAGGCAATGCGGATGTGCGCGGTTCACGCGAATACAATTTGTCTTTAGGCCAACGTCGTTCTGTGGCAGTGAAAAAAGCAGTGAATGTCTTGGGCGCACAAGATAAGCAAATTGAAACAGTGAGCTACGGCGAAGAAAAAGCGAAAGAGTGCAAAGACGAAACTTGTTATCAACAAGACCGTCGTGTTGATATCGTTTACGAAAACGAATAATCAATATGCGTAAACTGATTCTGATAGGCATTTATTTATTGAGTGTTTCGCAACTTGCTCATGCAGCTTTGTTTGATGACAAAGAAGCGCGACAGCAGATTGTTGATCTGCAACAAAAAACAGAAGCCCAGCATCAGTCTACGCAAACAGCACTGGAAGCATTAAAAAAATCTCAGCAGGCCTTGGAGCAGGGTATTCTTTCAATCGAGAATGTGATTAAAAGCCAAGGTCTGATGGATTTACTCAGTCAAATTGATCGACTGAATGATGAGCTAAGTAAAGTAAAAGGCGAGTTGGAAGTGGCACAGCATAATATCGATATGTCACAACAGCGCCAAAAAGAGTTGTACACAGATACGGATAGTCGTTTACGTAAGTTAGAAACGAGCAATGCCGCGAGTGCGAATACTGTCCCAGATAATTCTGAAAATAAATCGCAGCAATCATCTGGCACTGCCTCAAGTCCCGTTAACGCAGAAGTTAGCGCAGAATTAAAAGCTTTTGATAATGCGCAAGCGCTATTGCAAGCAAATAAATACAAAGAAGCATTTGATGCCTTTGATAAATTTATTCAAAGCTATACTAATAGCAAGCAAGTCCCTAGTGCTCAATATGGGCTGGGATATGCACAGTTTTCGTTAAAGAATTACAAAGCTGCAATTGCGACCCAGCAAAAGTTAATCATCCAGTTCCCTGATAGCGTAAAAGTACCCGAGGCAAAATTCAATATTGCAAATTGTCAGATTCAGCTTTCTGATATTGAGGGCGCTAAAAAATCGCTACGCGAGTTAATTGCGCAACATCCAGCAAGCGAGTTGATTCCAAACGCGAAGCGTCGTTTGGCTGTGTTGGAATCTATAAAAAAATAAAACGACCGGCTTAATGTAAAGCCTCCCAATAAATATGTCCCTGCGCATTTTCGAAATTTTCCACTCATTACAAGGCGAATCATCCCGTGTTGGCTTGCCGACGGTTTTTGTTCGTCTCACTGGTTGTCCACTTCGTTGTGGTTATTGTGATACACAATATGCTTTTCATGGCGGAAATACCCAAGGTTTTGAAGAAATTTTAGCTAAAGTTGCTAGCTATCAAGCGCAATATGTTTGCGTGACTGGTGGTGAACCATTGGCGCAAAAAGGATGCCATCAACTTCTGACCATGCTTTGTGACGCCGGTTACAAAGTGTCGATTGAAACAAGTGGCGCCATGGACATTAGCCAAGTAGATCAGCGTGTTTCAGTCATTATGGATATTAAAACACCTGGCTCAGGCGAAGAAAGCAAAAACCTTTGGCGCAATATTGCTGCTTTGTCTGCAAAAGATGAAGTGAAGTTTGTGCTTGTGGATAGGGCCGATTATGACTGGGCGAAGCAAATTTTAATTCAATATCATTTAGTGAACATTTGCCCCGTACTTTTCTCCCCGGTTTATAAAACACTTCCGCCAGATCAATTGGCGGCGTGGGTGTTACAAGACCATTTGCAGGTGCGCATGCAAGTGCAGCTACATAAGGTAATTTGGGGCGAAAAGGCTGGAGTGTAGTTGATGAAAAAAGCAGTCGTTTTACTTTCAGGTGGTTTAGATTCGGCAACAGTGCTTGCGATTGCTAAAAGCCAAGGGTATGAATGTTATTGCTTGAGTTTGGACTATCATCAACGTCATGTGGCTGAGTTACAAGCGGCGGAACGTGTTGCTAATAAATTAGGCGCAAAAGCACATAAGACGGTGCAGATAGACCTTTCCATGTTTGGCGGCTCTGCACTTACAGATAAAAATATTGACGTTCCAGAATCCCCCAGCGATGGCATTCCTGTGACTTATGTGCCAGCGCGTAATACGATCATGCTTTCTTTAGCCCTGGCGTGGGCTGAAACTTTAGCGGCACAAGATATTTTTATAGGGGTCAATGCATTAGATTACTCAGGTTACCCAGATTGCCGCCAGGAATATGTAGCCGCATTCCAGCGAATGGCGAATTTAGCGACTAAAAGCGCGGTAGAGGGTAAAACCATTACTGTGCATGCGCCACTGATTGATATGACTAAGACACAAATTATTCGGTGTGGCGATTCATTAGGTTTTGATTATGGGATGACAGTTTCTTGCTATCAGGCTGATGCAAAGGGTCGCGCATGTGGTTTGTGTGATTCTTGTCGATTCCGTAAAGAGGGGTTTATTCTGGCTGGATTGCCCGATCCAACCCATTATCAATCTCATGCCAATTAGATACTAATAGATAAATTTGCAAATAGCGCATATTTACCTTGCCAAAGTATTCGAAAATAACGTAAAATCCGCCCCTTTCTGTAAAAACGATTAGAGAACAAAATATTATGGTAATCATTCGACTAGCCCGCGGTGGCGCGAAGAAGACCCCTTTCTACAGCGTAGTAGTTGCAGATTCACGTAATCGTCGCGACGGTCGCTTTATTGAGCGTGTTGGCTTCTATAACCCACTAGCTAAAGAAGGCCAAGAAGGTCTTCGTTTAGACACAGCACGTATCAGTCATTGGCAAAGCAATGGCGCGCAATTATCTGATTGCGTAGCTCGCTTGGTTAAAGACAATGCTAAAGGTCCTGAATTCTTTGCAGCTAAGAAAGCAAAAGACGCTGCTAAAGTGGCAAACGCGAAAGCTGCTGCTGAGGCTAAATTAGTGGCTGCTGCAAAAGAAGCCGCTGAAGCTGCTGCCGCTGCACCTGCCGTAGAAGAAGTTGCTGTTGCTGAAGAAGCTGCTCCTGAGTCAACTGTTGAAGCTTTAGCTGAAGAAGCTGCTCCTGAGTCAACTGTTGAAGCTGTAGCTGAAGTAGCTGCTCCTGAGGCAACTGACGCTGAGTAATCTTAGGGCTCCGTGTGTGTAGCCCTAATGAAGCGTTGTTGTAAAGCAATCAGTGAGTAATATGGTAGTCATGGGGCGCATCGTCGCCCCTTATGGCATTTTTGGATGGCTGAAAGTGCAAACCAGCACTGAGTCCATCGAGAGCCTGTTGGATTACCCTGATTGGTGGTTGGGAAGAGATGATAACTCTACCCAGCCGGGCATTAAGAATTCGCCATGGCAAAAATACTTAGTTGAGACAGCAAAAGTGCATAACGACTCTTTGCTAGTCAAACTAAAGGGTGTAGGTGACCGAGATGCTGCCATGGCACTGAAAAGTAAACATGTGGCTGTGCCGCGTGAGGAATTTCCAGAAGCGGATGATGGCGAATATTACTGGTCAGATTTAATCGGATTAAATGTAACTAACCAACAAGACGTTGTGCTTGGATTGGTCAGCGATGTGTTTGAAACGGGTGCGAATGACGTAATTGTTGTCAAAGACCCAAAAGGTGGCAAAGAGCGCTTACTTCCCTTTGTTGATCAAACGATTTTAGAAGTGAGTCTTGCAGAAAAAACAATGTCGGTCGATTGGCCAATTGAGTGGGATGAGTAAGTGATTCAGTTTGACGTTGTCACGCTCTTCCCTCCGATGTTTGATGCGATTAGTCAGCATGGCATTACTGCAAGAGCACTAGAGAATAAGTTATACAGTTTGTTTTTGTGGAATCCGCGGGATTACACAATCGATAATCATCGAACAGTAGATGATAGACCGTATGGCGGCGGCCCTGGCATGTTAATGCTGGCTGAGCCTTTAGAACAGGCAATAGAAGCGGCTAAAGCAAGACAAATAGCCACAGGCGTATCAAAGCCTAAAGTGATCCATATGTCACCGAGCGGTAAGCCGCTCACACATGAGATTGTGATGGGCTTGGTTGCCGACATAGAATTTGCTGAGCAAGGATTAGTGGTGTTAGCGAGTCGATATGAAGGCGTAGATCAGCGATTGTTAGATCGCTTAGTCGACGAAGAATACTCGATTGGTGATTATGTGTTGTCTGGTGGTGAGCTCCCAGCCATGGTGTTGATGGATGCGATTGTTAGACAATTGCCCGGCGCCCTAGGAGATGCTGATTCTGCGATAGAAGATTCATTCGCAGACGGCTTGCTAGATTGCCCGCATTACACTCGGCCTGAAGAATATGCGGGTGTAAAAGTGCCTGATGTATTGACCTCAGGTAACCATGCAAAGATTAAACAGTGGCGCTTAAAAATGTCATTGAAAAGAACTCGGGACCAACGTCCCGATTTATTGGCCGTCAGGTCGTTGTCAAAAGAGGAATCTCGGCTGCTACAAGAGCTCGATGTTGAGCTCAAAGCAAAGCAGGAACAAGATTCGCATAACTAGAAGGAGCACGAAAGTGGCAAATATTATTGAAATGTTAGAAAAGGAAGAGATTGCGCGTTTAGGCAAAACGATTCCTAATTTTGCACCAGGCGATACTGTCGTTGTTGGCGTAAACGTTGTTGAAGGCACGCGCAAACGTGTGCAGGCTTACGAAGGTGTTGTGATCGCTATTCGCAACCGTGGTCTGAACTCTTCATTCATCGTACGTAAAATCTCATCAGGTGAAGGTGTAGAACGTACATTCCAAACGTACTCACCTTTGATTGCAAGCATCGAAATTAAACGCCGTGGTGATGTTCGCCGTAGCAAACTTTACTACTTGCGCGAGCGTTCAGGTAAATCTGCACGTATTAAAGAGAAATTACAGGCACGTGACCGTGAGGTAATGGCGCCAGAAGCAGCAGAATAAGCTTAGTTTTAATATTCAATGCTTTGAAATTAAAAGCCTCAGACGAAAGTCTGGGGCTTTTTTATTCTGTAGTTTTAGAAATTAGGCTAATATAAAGCGCATGGTTAAGCCCATTACTCAATATCAGGACGTCATTATCAATGTACCATTTGGCGCGGTGGGGGTTAATATTCAAAATGAATGCGTGACAAAAATTTCGTTATTCTCAACCCAGCAAACTATGAACAATGTTCTTGGATCATGTGCTCAAAATGTGAAACAGCAGTTTTCTCAATATTTTCAAAATGCAGATGTAAAGATCAACATTCCTTTTAAGTTTGTTGGCACCCCGTTTCAACAGCGTGTTTGGGAGGCAATTTCTGCTATTCCTATTGGTCAAGTGATGACATATACAGAGTTGGCGCGTGAGGTCGGTTCTAGACCTCGCGCTGTTGCTAACGCATGTGGCGCAAATAAACTGCTCCTTCTAATTCCTTGTCATCGTGTTGTCGCTAAAAATGGGTTGGGTGTATTTATGCAAAGCGTCCCAGATGGAATGAAAATTAAAGAGTGGTTGTTAGCACATGAATCAACATAACCAAGCGATTCTCGATGAGTTTATAGACAGAATATGGCTAGAAGAAGGCCTTGCTCGCAATACTTTAGATAGCTACCGCCAAGATTTAGCACTCTTTGCAACTTGGTTAGAAAAGGATGCCGCAAAAGATTTATTGCAGGTTGAGCAGTTTGATATCCAGCGCTATTTGGCGGTTAAGTTTCCAGTCAGCAAGCCGCGCAGTATCAGTCGATTAATTGCGAGCTTACGCCGTCTTTATCGGTTTGCTCTGCGTGAAAATAAAATCACACAAGACCCGAGCTTACAAATTGAATCTCCCAAGTTGCCACGCTCACTGCCGAAAAGCCTCAGTGAAGATGATGTTGAGTCTTTGCTAGGCGCACCTAATTTAGATGATCCGATTGGATTGCGAGATAGAGCAATGTTAGAGTTGTTGTATGCAAGTGGTTTGCGGGTTTCGGAGCTGGTGGGTGTAAAAGTGACGGAAGTCAGTCTTTCCGAAGGTGTGGTTCGGGTGACGGGTAAAGGGAGTAAAACCCGCTTAGTGCCAATGGGAGAGCTGGCAGTTGATTGGCTTACACGTTACTTAAAAGAGGCTCGCCCAGTGATTTTAGAAAAGCGGCTCAGTGATAGTATGTTTGTGACGCAAAGAGGTGCGTCAATGACGCGGCAAGCATTTTGGTATTTGATTAAGCGATATGCTTTAGTAGCAGGGATTCATAAGCCGATGTCACCGCACGTTTTGCGACATGCGTTTGCAACACACTTGTTAAATCATGGGGCTGACCTTAGAGTGGTGCAGATGTTGTTAGGTCATTCGGATATTTCGACGACACAAATCTACACCCATGTGGCGAGAGAGCGATTAAAACAGCTACACACCGCGCATCATCCCCGCGGTTAGTCTGGTTTAATTCCTCGTTCAATGACCACGCCGAGCGACTTTACACCAGGCAAGATACCTGGCTTTGCTACTTTGATTTTGACCCAAGGCGCTTTAAATTCTGTGATGATAAGTTGGCAAAGGTGCTCCGCGAGGGCTTCGACCAATTTAAATGTTTTTCCATTCAAAGTATCACGTAAGCGCCCAACAACAAGCCCGTAATCAATGGTGTCAGCAATTTCGTCAGTGATGCAACTTCCACTATTTGGCATGGCAATTTCAATATCCAGTACGATAGTCTGGGATACCATGCGCTCCCATTCTGGTACGCCAAGTTTGGTCTGAATTTTGACTTCGCTTAAAAAAATGATGTCCATGCCGATCATGCCTATATGGTTTAGAATAAGTCTTCTGGATTTTAGAGCATCTCGCCATGAATGAGTTAGGTTTTATTGACGTTAGCCCCATTGCATTAGTACAAATCATTGCGGCATATATTCTTGGGTCTATTGCATTTGGTATTTTAATTAGTAAGCTTTTTGGCTTGCCTGATCCTCGGACAATTGGTTCTGGTAACCCTGGAGCAACTAACGTACTTCGTAGTGGTAAAAAATCAGCAGCTGCATTGACTTTGGTGGGTGACGCTTTCAAAGGCTGGTTCCCAGTATGGTTTGTGATGCAGCCAGATGGGGGGGTGATGTGGGTGACCAGTGCCGTAGCGATTGCTGTGTTTTTGGGGCACTTGTACCCTGTGTTTTATAAGTTCAAGGGTGGCAAAGGGGTGGCTACGGCTTTGGGGATTTTGCTAGCGATTTCACCCTGGCTCGCGCTTCTGACTATGCTCACTTGGGTATTGGTATTTGCGGCGACTAAATATTCATCATTGGCTGCCATTATTGCCTCAATTTTACTGCCGATTTACGCAGGCTCATTAAATTGGTTTGAGGCGTATCGTAATTACGAGATGGTCTTTGTGTTCTTGGCAGTGATGCTGGTTTGGCGCCATAGGACCAATATTCAAAAATTGCTCAATGGAACCGAATCAGGTTTTGGTAAAAAGTAATATTTAAGCTACTGCGGTTTTTGTAGTTCGGCTAAATCCCAGCGTGGGCGAACAGTAAAGCTATGATTTAGCTTATTTGCTTCAAATGCTTTTAATCTCTGGGCGCCTGCAAATGCTATCATCGCGCCGTTGTCGGTGCAGAACTCCAAACGTGGATAGTGGACGTGGCATAGTTTACGCTTGGTTGCAAAGTTAAGTTGTTCACGTAATCGTTTATTCGCCCCAACGCCGCCAGAAACAATCAAATTATCTAGTCCTGTTTCTCGTAATGCTGACATGCATTTAGTGGTCAGAATTTCTGTGACGGCTTCTTGGAACTCATGAGCAATATCTGCTTTGATTTGCAAATCACTGTCGGTCTGATTGGCTAGCGCTTGATTTGCTAATGTAAGTACCGCAGTTTTTAAGCCACTAAAGCTGAAATTGAGGTCGCCGCTATTGAGCATTGGGCGTGGTAATTTGAATCGACCTTTTTTGCCTTGGTTGGCTAATTTTGCAACAGCTGGACCGCCAGGATAATCAAGCCCAAGTAGTTTAGCTGTTTTATCAAAAGCTTCACCTGCTGCGTCATCAAGGGTGTCCCCTAGCAGTACGTATTCGCCAATATCCGTGACTTTCATTAATTGTGTATGGCCGCCAGAAACAAGTAAGGCAACAAATGGGAATTGTGGTGGGTTTTCTTCTAGTAAAGGGGCAAGTAAGTGGCCCTCCAGATGATGAACGCCGATGGACGGTACGCTGAGTGCGAATGCTAATGATTCTGCAACGCACGTTCCAACGAGCAGTGCCCCTGATAGACCAGGGCCTTGAGTGTAAGCGATGCCATCAATGTCTGATAAATCGCGTTTTGCTTCATTTAATACTTTTTGAATGAGTGGTAGGACCCGTCTAATATGGTCACGCGACGCAAGCTCTGGAACAACGCCGCCGTACTCGGAATGCATTTCAATTTGCGAATGAAGCGCGTGAGCAAGCAATCCGCGTTCAGTATCATAAAGTGCGAGACCAGTTTCATCGCAAGAGGATTCAATTCCTAAAACAAGCATATTTGAGAGTTATCTGAATGATGATGCGTTTTTGGACGCAAAGTATTTGATAAATTGTAGTTTACCCGATAGAATAGCAAACTTTTCCGCAATTTCGACCAAAAATTTAAGTAGAGAGAGTTCTATGTCTAGTGTACGTGTAAAAGAGAATGAGCCGTTTGACGTTGCGCTTCGTCGCTTCAAACGCATTATTGAGAAAACAGGTTTGTTGACAGATCTGCGTGCTCGCGAATTCTACGAAAAGCCAACATGGGAACGTAAACGCAAAGCTGCTGCTGCTGTTAAACGTCACTATCGTCGTATTCGTAATCAAACTTTGGCACCAAAACTTTACTAACATCTTTTAGTAATTGTTTTTTGTTGTAAGTTTGTCCTTAGTTAATTAGGAATTTCGAGGTTGTTGTGTCACTAAAAGCGCGTATCACCGAAGACATGAAAAATGCAATGCGCGCTAAAGATAGTGTGCGTTTGGGTGCTATTCGTTTATTGCTATCGGCCATCAAGCAACGCGAAGTAGATGAGCGTATTGAGCTTGATGATATGCAAGTGATTGAAGCAATCGAAAAGATGCTTAAACAACGACGCGATTCGATTTCTCAATACGAAGCGGCAAATCGTCATGATTTAGCTGATGTTGAGAAGTTTGAAGTAACCGTATTGCAAGAATACTTGCCCCAAGCCTTAACTGATGATGAAGTGGGCGAAATTCTAGAGCAAGTTATTGCTGAAACAGGCGCTGCTGGCATCAAGGATATGAGTAAAGTGATGGCGGCAGTCAAACCGCTGGTTGTTGGGCGTGCCGATATGGGAAAAATATCGGGCCTTATTAAAACAAAGCTCAGCGCATAATTTCACGGTATTTAAAGTAAGTTAAAAAATGAAAAAAGGAGCGATGAGCTCCTTTTTTGTTTCGCTTCGTAATGCGTTATTATGTCTTGTGCGGTGAAATTTCCAAGCCGGAGCCCTCAACGATTTTGATACGATAAGCCTAAGAATATGATTCCAGAAAGCTTTATCCAAGAACTTATTAATCGCGTCGATATTTACGACGTGATTAACAAAAGCGTTCCGCTCAAAAAAGCGGGGGCAAATTATTCTGCCTGCTGTCCTTTTCATAATGAAAAATCCCCCTCTTTCACTGTAAGTCCTACCAAACAGTTTTATCACTGTTTTGGTTGTGGTGCGCACGGCACCTCCATTGGCTTTTTGATGGAGTATCAAGGCTTGAGTTTCGTTGAAGCTGTTCAAGAGCTCGCTAAAATTGCGGGTATGATTGTTCCGCAAGAAACCCGAGATATTGGTAAGCCGCAACAAAAGATCATTCCTGGCATGCAAGAGGCGCTTCAATCAGCACTCAATTACTATCGAGCCGAATTAAAAAAATCACCTCAAGCAATAGCGTATTTGAAAGGTCGTGGCCTTAGCGGCCAAATCGCAGCGAATTTTCAAATGGGTTATGCGCCGTCTGGATGGCAAAATTTACAATCTGTCTTTCCTCAATACGAAAGTGAAGTACTTGAAACGATAGGTCTAGTAGTTAAAAATGAGCAAGGTAAACGTTATGACCGTTTCCGTGACCGTATTATGTTTCCAATTCACGATCAAAAAGGGCAAGTCATTGGCTTTGGCGGGCGCGTAATTAATCCGGAAGATACGCCTAAATATTACAACTCGCCTGAAACGCCTTTGTTCCAAAAAGGACATGAGTTATACGGCTTATTTATGGCACGTCGCGCCATGCGTGATGTTGGTCGGGCTTTGGTCGTTGAAGGTTACATGGACGTGGTGGCATTGGCGCAATACGGTATTGAATATGCTGTGGCGGCTTTGGGCACAGCGACAACGCCATTTCATATTGCGAAGTTAACGCGTCAGACGGATGAAATTGTATTTTGCTTTGATGGGGATAACGCTGGCCTAAAAGCCGCATGGCGGGCGGCAATGAATGCATTGCCAGCATTAACAGATGGCTTGAAGCTTAGCTTCTTATTTTTGCCCTCTGAGCATGACCCTGATAGCTTTGTGCGTGAATTTGGCAAAGAAGCATTTGAAGCCAAAATGACAACCGCATTGCCGCTTTCGCAATATATTATTCAGCATTTAAGTGCAGATAATCCATTGCAATCCCAAGAAGATAGAATTCGTTTTTTAAATGATGCTGAGCCGATTTTGCAGCAAATCCAAGCGCCACGCTCACGCTTATTTTTAAGCAAACGCATTGCTGAGTTAACAGGAGTTTCGCAAGATGAAATGCAAAGCATGATTCGCCTGGCAAACCTTCAGCGGCAACAGCAGGCTAGGCCTAAGCAAACCCGTACGCCCGTTTCAATCCAGCGTAGATTCTTATTGATGTTGTTGATGCGACCTGATTTAGTTTCTGCACAAGATTCAAGCTGGGTGAAGGGCGATACTGAGGAGGATAAGATGTTGCGTGCGGGTATTGATGCTGCAATTTTGTATCCAAACTCTAAGCCGGCTGCCATTTTGCATCTCATACAAGATAAAGCGGATGCTAAGTTAATGCGTGAAGTTGAACGGGAATTGCAATTATTAGACGAAAGTTTAGATATTACTCTTGAAATTAGTGGTGCGAGGAGGCAACTAATGGAAATGCATCAACAGCGGGCACACAGCCATTTGTTCGACAAAATAAAAGAAAAGAGTTTGAGTGAGCTCACCGAAGAAGAAAAAGCATTACTTCGAGGTTTAGGTAATTCACAGAAAAATAGCATGTAGTTTTGAGGTATAATATTGGGTTTTCCATCACCAGTTCATGGTTATAGAGGTTACGCATGGCAAAAGACAAAGATCAGCAAAACGAACAAAACATTGATAAAAACGAGGAGCAAGCAGTTGATGGCCGCACGCGTCTGAAGTTACTGATTGTTCTTGGTAAAGAGCGCGGCTACCTTACGTATGCCGAAATCAATGACCATTTACCTGATGATGTTCAAGACTCTGAACAAATAGACGGCATCATTGGCATGATCAATGACATGGGTATTCAGGTGTATGAAGAAGCGCCTGATGCTGAAGTGTTGTTGATGTCAGATGCGCCAGCCGCAGTCGCTGATGAAGATGCCGTTGAAGAAGCTGAACAAGCTTTAGCCACTGTAGATTCAGAGTTTGGTCGGACCACTGACCCAGTGCGTATGTACATGCGTGAAATGGGCACGGTTGATTTGCTGACTCGTGAGGGCGAAATTGAAATCGCTAAGCGAATTGAAGATGGCCTTAAACACATGGTACAGGCTATTGCTGCTTGCCCAACAACTATTGCTCAACTACTGGCGATGGTTGACAAAGTAGAAGCGGATGAGCTGAGTGTTGATGATTTAGTCGATGGCTTAATTGATTCAGATGTCGGTATGAATGATGTGATCACTGCTGCCAGCGAAGAGGAAGAAGAAGATCTAGATGAGGAAGAAGAAGAGGATGATGACGGCGCAAAAGCCGCTGCTATCTCTGCTGAAGCCCTTGCAAAGCTTAAAGAAGAAGTGTTAGTTCGTTTTGCGGTTATTCGTGAGTCAAACAAAAAAATGACGGTAATTCTTGAGAGCAAAGGTTCTCAAGATCCTGAATATCAAGCGTTACAGGCTGCCATTTTGGAAGAACTTACCGCTTTCCGTTTCTCAGCAAAACAAGTTGAAGGTCTTTGTGGTCAAGTCCGTGATATGGTAGAAAGAGTCCGTGGTCACGAACGTAAGATTATGGAATTCTGCGTTGATAAATCAGGTATGCCACGCCCACATTTTATTAAGTCATTTCCAGGTAATGAATGTGAGTTGACATGGTTAGCCGGAGAGTTAGCGGTTGATAAACCTTATGTTGAGAAGTTAGAGCGTTTCAAACACTCTATCGTTGACCAACAACAACGCTTGCTGGATTTACAAGCGGACGTTGGTTTACCAATCAAAGAATTAAAAGATATCAACAAGCAAATGACCACAGGCGAAGCCCGTGCACGTCGTGCTAAACGTGAAATGATTGAAGCGAACTTACGTTTGGTCATTTCGATTGCAAAAAAATACACTAATCGAGGTTTGCAATTCTTAGACTTGATTCAAGAAGGCAATATTGGTTTGATGAAAGCGGTTGATAAGTTTGAATATCGCCGTGGTTACAAATTCTCAACTTATGCAACATGGTGGATTCGCCAAGCGATTACCCGATCAATCGCCGACCAAGCGCGCACTATCCGTATTCCCGTGCATATGATTGAAACGATTAATAAGATGAATCGTATCAGCCGTCAGATTCTACAAGAAACAGGCTTAGAGCCAGATCCAGCAACCCTTGCTGAGAAAATGGAAATGCCAGAAGATAAGATTCGCAAGATTCTTAAAATCAGCAAAGAGCCAATTTCGATGGAAACCCCAATCGGCGATGATGATGACTCACATTTGGGTGACTTCATTGAAGATAACACCACTCTTGCGCCTGTGGATGCGGCGGTTTATGCGAGTTTGCGTGATGCAACTAGTGAAGTATTAGAGTCACTGACCCCGCGTGAAGCTAAAGTATTGCGTATGCGTTTTGGGATTGAAATGAATACTGACCACACGCTAGAAGAAGTAGGTAAACAGTTTGATGTCACGCGTGAGCGTATCCGTCAAATTGAAGCGAAGGCATTACGTAAATTGCGTCATCCAACTCGCTCAGAACGCTTACGTAGTTTCTTGGAAACTGGTCAAGATTAAATCGTTGAAGTTTTTGGGCCTCTAGCTCATGCTTGGGTAGAGCAGAGGACTCATAATCTATTTAAGAAGTTGAGTTTAGGTAATAAAGTGTATATAAATCAGTAACTTAAATTTGTAAAAAGTAGTGAAATTTGCTTCCACAGTGCTTCCACGGTTTCTGTGGAAGTAAAATAACAAAACTGTGGAAGTAATTTAAAAGTTTCGGCCCCTTAGCTCATGCTTGGTTAGAGCAGCGGACTCATAAAAATTGTGCCATACGTTTGGAAACTGCGTATGGGATGGTGTCAAATTCGGTGAAACCTGACGGCAGTAAAATGCGCAAGGCAATGCCGAGCGAAGCCTAGTAGAAATATCAGGAACGTGTAGAGACTAGACGGCACCCACCTAAAGCGCAAGCCATGGTGAAGGCATAGTCCAGGGAGTGGTGAAAGCCACACAAACCAGAATCCGTTGGTGCTGTGTTCGACTCACAGAGGGGCCACCAGTAAAGCAAACCCTTGTCAGAAATGGCAGGGGTTTTGTCTTTTTGACCGTTACTTTAAGTAACGCTTAGATTGAAAACTTATACGCACTAAAATCACAACTCATTCCCAATTTCACTAGGCATTTGATCGCGTCGACCAAAGTCGGGGAAGTCCAGTTTGCCGCCTTAGTTTCATACAAGCCAACAAGAAGCATTTACTCTAGAAGGTTCAATTGGCTTGTCGCAATCAATTTAATGTCTTGAGCTATCTTGTTGTCGCTAACCATGCACTCATTAATTAAGTTCGTTAAGGCCTTACGGTTGTGTTCAATTAAGCCATCAAATATTGCATTTGAATTAGTAACGTCCAAACCAAATGGCTGCATTCTCTCTGCAAATAATTCTCTAGGGGATAAGGTATTTTTGTTATTTACGAGCTCGAGGAAGGAAATTCGGATTTCAGAGCTTTTCTTGGTAATTTTAGGAGTGATCACACCATCTTTAATATCAATCACGGCATCGAATCTTGAGATATTAATTGTGCCTACTTTTGGGATGTCAATTTTTACATCACAAGATAGTACTGTGGTTGACGCTGCAGGGAAATGATAATTTCTATAGAAATGCAGGGCATCAAAACTCCCATGATAACAAGTTAAAACCTCTGTTTTAAAAGTGCCTGCTACTGAGATACCCTTATCTGCTAGATATTGCTGACCTTCGGACGAATGATTACTTAGTTCAACTATGGGCATTAACCATGATTCGTTTTCTATTCTAATCTGTCGACTGATAAAGTAGTCATTAAGGTGATTTTTAGTCGACTTATGATCAAAGTCAGATTTAGTCCATCCGAATAGCAATAGATATTGCTTTAAGTTTTTAGATAATTTGCCTAAGTCACTGTGATATGAAGCTAGCGATTCTAGACCACCATTGCTCCATCCAAAGTGTTTCTGATAGGTCTCATAGAAGTCAACAAAATCTGGATCCAAAACTAATTTTGGATTTATTCTAATATGATTTTCCCGATCTAATTTCAACCAACTAGGGGATATGAGGAGGTGGGTTGGCGTTATTATTTTGATGGGTAAATTTGATTTTATAGGAAATATGCCACGGCCATGTTGACCGATACGTAGCTCAACGTTGTCTGCAACACCGCCTAATGCCCTGAATTTTTCTAATATTTCTTCAAATTTCATTTTTAATAATCATGCTGTATCTATTTAAGCTATTAGCGTATGTCATATTGAATGAAAGTTAGCTTAAGGCTTAGTAAATGTTTTTTCCAGAAAACCATAAAATATACACCAAGCTGAATGTTGTTTCTACATCAAGAGGCATTCAGTTTACGTCATCAGCTAAACTGCCCCCACAGAATTTTCTTCTTAACAAAATTATTAAGTTGGCCTTATTTCTGATGATGTTTGTGGCTCCGTCTACTGCATCAGCAGGAATGCAGATTTTCATTAAAACCTTATCGGGAAAAACGATCACGCTTGATACTGAGGGAAGCGACACGATTGAGAACCTTAAACAAAAAGTTCAGGACAAAGAGGGCATCCCGCCCGACCTGCAACGAATAATTTTTGCTGGTAAGCAAATGGAGGATGGTCGAACACTCGCTGATTACAATATTCAAAAAGAATCCACATTGCATTTAGTATTAAGTTTAACGCAAGCGAATACTGCTGTTATTATTGATAGTGGTACACCAAACAATGGCTATACTGTTATTGAGAATGATTCGTCTGGATATAAATCATTGGGGATTCGTGTTTCTTTTACAGAGTCTCAGAGCATTACAAGTATAAGAAGTTACTTTAATTCAGGCGATATTAACACTGCTACCTTGTCCCTTTTTACTGATAATGCGGGGACAGTAGACAATCGATTATATTCACAATCATTTTCATTTCCTGCTATGAATACTGATGCTTGGGCTGGACTCAGCGGCGTATATTGGCAAGTTACTGCTGGTAACTATTGGGTGACTTATGAGGCGAATCAAGGGGCAGGTAGTATATACATGTCTTCAACCTCTTTTCCCTTTGTCTATAAAAATGATCCTTCCTCTGGATGGATTTCTGATGGAAGCAATCCTCTTTCTTTAGTTATTTCAGGTTATTCAGTCGCAGCAGTGCCAGAAGTTGAGAGCTTAGCAATGCTTTTAATGGGTGCTGGCGTAATGGGCTTTATGGCTCGTCGTCGTAAAAAACTCAAGCTTAATTAAATTTCAATGAGTTTGAATCTAAAAGGAGCTTCGGCTCCTTTTTTGCTTTTTGAGAGGGAGATTTCAGACCTAGTAAAAATGTTTTTTTAATTACTCACAGAGGGGCCACCAGTAAAGAAAAGGGTTACGTGAAAACGTAACCCTTTTTGTTTTAACTCAAAAAAAGTCTTATCTACATTTGTACAGTGCGTATGTTCGCTCGCCAAACTTCTTAGATTCACCTTTGACAATGGTGTCGGCATTATCTTCAACAGCAGCATTTCGTGCCATTTGTAATAAATTTTCTTCAACTCCTTCTTCGCCTCTATTAAAAAACCAAACTTTAGAAAGTACGCTGGAAGTAACAGTTCCTTTTGATTCACAGCCAGACACTTGCTTAGCATCAACGACAGCAACTTTTTCAGAGCCTGCCTTAACGTCGAGGAATGCACTAGCGCAACCAGCAAGTAAAGAGGAACTTAATAATGTGGTCATAATAAATTTTGTAGTTATTTGCATATTGGCTCCTGTATAAAAAGATTATTATAATTCGATTAGTGTTACTTTAAGTAACGCTTAGACTCGAAATTTGAACGCACTAAGATCTCTGTACATCCCCAATTTTACAAGATATTTGATGTTGTCTATGAGAGTCAGGTAATTACAGCAAATATAGCTAGTTGCCTACAAGCACGTGGGAAGTTCAAGCAGCATGAAACTGTTGCGCTAACTTAAATAGATTTCAATACGATTTTTTTGAAATTGTGCACTAGTAGTTTTCATCACTCTTGCGGCCTCATCTGAAGCGCATCAACCTGGACCAATTACCACACAATCCAGTTGCGTTAAAGATTACAAAAGTGCTGACGAATGCATCATGATTTCAGGATAAACGAGATCTAACTTAGGCGAATCACTTGATAAAAAACACGCATAAGGCCTGCCAGAACCTTCTAGCAATGCGGCACGCGATGCAAATGTGACGGCGCCCAACATTCCTCTGCTCCACTAATAATTGCAACACTTCCATGATCCACTTATGGGCATCCGGCAAATGTTCGGAAATGGCGAGTTTTTTAAATCATATTTATAAATTTATTTTACAGCATATTGATAAGTCACGTTGCTCAAGCAAAAGCCATTAAAAACTATTTCTATTTATATGTCTGCTAGAGCACAGTTTCGCTAAAAATTTCTGACTAAAGTAAGATTTCTAAGTGGGCAAGTTCTTTCCTAGCCACTCCTGAAATATATTTTTAAAGATTAAAGAAAAAATGAATAAAAAAATCTCAATATTAGCTTTCGCAGCGCTCTTTTCATTTTCTGAAAGAATTTTTGCAGTACCACTCATTGGTACCGACTTGTCAACCTTCTCTATTTTGGCAGGTGACTATATTACTTATGGTGCGAATAATCCAGTTATCGGGACAATAGGCGCAGTTAGCTACATAACATTAGGCTCAGAGAACGATAGTAGTCACGTGAATTCAATTAATGTTTTGTCCGGACTCACGGACCTTTTAAATGCTAAGTCTGCATTAACTAATATGAGCCCAGGAAATGCTCTTAGTAACACATTATCTGGAAATAATACGTTTACTCCGGGGGTTTATACAGCATCTTCTCTGACTACAGATGCGTTAGCTAACATCACCTTGGATGGTCAAGGTCAAATTAATCCTTACTGGGTTTTTAACATAACGGACAACCTTTCGACTGGGGCGGGCACTCAGGTAAGCATTATAAATTCAGGTTCTGGTGGTGGAGTTTTTTGGAATACAGGTGGGTACGCAAGCCTTGGTGCCAACACAACGTTCTTTGGGACTTTGTTATCAGGGGGCTATATTAGCTTGGGTGAGGGAGCAATAAATCCCTGTGGTAGCTCTTTTTCTTCATCATATGTTTCAGTAGGGAATGGCATTACAGGCACAAGTGATTGCAGCAGCCGTGGTACATGGTCAGGCTCTTTCAATGCTTTAAGTGGAGGGCTAGACATAGTTGATGGTATTGCGGTGGCGTCAGTTGCAGCAGTGCCAGAAGCAGAGACTTCAGCTCTCTGGTTAGCCGGTCTAGGTTTAATGAGCTTCATCACACGACGTCTTAAACCCACTAGAGCTTCATTAAACGTAGACTCCCTCAATCTTTCTAAATCTTGCATGATTTTATAATGCCAGCATGACCTTGAAATCTTAATCATGCCAGCTACTTGCCGCCTCAATATCTAAATAATTACCATATTCTACATTTGGTGATACGGATTTGGGACAAACCTTTTTTATATTTTTACTCTGAGGGTTTTGTTAGAGGTTTATTCGTCGCTTCAATCTTTTTAAGCAATGTAAATGTCGCATCAAATCCATTGACAATCCTATCCTTGGTTTGGACTTCCCCGACTTTTGAAGATGCCTAGCTTTTAAAGTATCGACTTTATTGAAGCTGACCTTACTCTTCTTAATGCTGAGAACCAAGACCGCTGAATAATTGACATTGCCAATCAGTTTTCTTTGGGGATATTAAAGAAAAAATTTCATTAGTTTTGAGTATTGATTTAATATCAATAGTATTAATAAATTTAATTATTTAAAAGTAGTCAGATATGAAAACAGCCATAAAACTTAAACCATTATCAGCTATTTTATTTGGTAGTCGATGGCTACAATTGCCACTTTATCTTGGATTAATTGTAGCTCAAGCAGTTTATGTGTATTTGTTTTGGGTTGAGTTGGGCCATCTCGTATTTGAAACGCCAATACTTACAGAAGAAAAAATTATGCTTTCAGTATTGGGCTTAATTGATGTTGTGATGATTTCAAATCTCTTGATTATGGTGATTGTTGGAGGCTTTGAAACATTCGTTTCTAGATTAGGACTTAAAGGTCATCCAGACGAGCCTGATTGGTTATCACATGTTAACGCCAATATCCTGAAAGTGAAGCTGGCTACAGCTATTATTGGGATTTCATCCATTCATTTATTGAAGGCATTTATTAATGCACACAATTTAGATGAAAAAACATTGTTATGGCAGGTGCTTATCCACCTTTCGTTTGTCATCTCGGCTGTTGGGATTGCAGCTATTGATAGAATTATGGGAACAACGAAAACAAGCGAACATTAGTTTTGGTTCACTTAATAAACAATATATAGAGTTGAACTACCCCTATTCAGCAGCTATTTGATTATGTCTAATGGATTTTCCGCGGTTTTATAGGCGATCTCAAAAACAATCTAAGCGCTGCTTAAAGTAACGTTTACTCCGAAACTTGAACGTACTAAAATCAACGAAGAATAAAAGCTGCTTCTGTAATTTTTTATATTAAATAAGCTATTGATTTTTATGAACTAATATTCATTGAAGCTACTCATGCTGCTTCTGAAAAATTATCACTCGTGGTGATGCGGATTTCTATCGGGATGACTTTCGAGCCATTCCTCCCAAACTGCAAATGCGATCGCTAAAATAACTGGTCCCAAAAATAAGCCGATAAGGCCAAAGGCTGATACCCCCCCCAATTACCCCAAAGAATGCCAATAAAAATGAAATCTTGACGCTCTTAGCCAAAATAATGGGGCGAATAATATTATCGATCCACGACACGACGAGTGCTCCCCATAACAATAGCTGAAAGCCAGCCATCGTGTCGCCAGTTAATATCAACCATAGTCCAATACCACCCCAAACCAAAGGAGTTGCAAAAGGGAGTAAGGCAAATAGGGTGGTGATGGCAGATAGCATGATTGGGGCCTCCAAACCTACCATCCAATAACCAAGTCCGGCAAATGCGCCTTGTGCGATTGCGGTTAACACGATGCCATAAATGACTCCACGCGTTGCATCGCCCGCAGCTTGAAAATATCTTCTAGCGCGGATGCCAAGAAGTGATTCCAAAACTTGCTCCGATTGTGTCATGAATTTTAATCCGCCTTTGTAAGCGAAAAAGAGTGCTAACAAGGCAAAGCCCATGGTTGCAAGATTGCGACTAATGCCCCCAATGATGTCTATAAATTTCTGGTCAGCATTCATCAGTAAGGCGTGCGCTTCGTTTCTAAACTCAGTTGGATTTGCAAATGCCTTTGTAAGCCAAGCGTTAATGTCAGTGCCAACAAAAGGAAGCTCAGCGATAAACTTGGGTAGAACAATTCCACCATTAGCTAGTTTGCTGGTGAATAGGGTAGTGGCGATGCTAAGTTCCGCTTTTAAAACCCAAAATAACCATAAAATAGGAGTAATAACTGCCGTTGCCATCAGAGTTGTCATGATTAAAGATGCTATCGTGTCTCTTTTGCCTAATTTTTTTAATAACCAAATGTAGATAGGCCAGCTGACGTAAGCGAGAATACAAGCCCAGGCAATCGCTGTAAAGAAAGGTGAGATGACGACCCAAACGCCGATGCAGATGCTGACCACAAAAAGGGCAAATAAAATCTGTCTAACAGTATTGTGCGCGAGTTTTTGCAAGTGATTTTCTAAGTTTTTATTGTAAGGATTAAGCTAATAAGCTGAATTGTCTTCAGCAGTATAGATGATATAAAGTAATGCATGAATAATGACAGCATTTCGTTATAGACTAATCATATTCTTTTAATACGTTTTAACCGTAAGGCATTTATCGATGAGCCAGCATAAGCATCCCCATCAGCACTCGCATCATTTGTCATACGATGACCCAAGACGCTACGCACGTGCAAAGCGATGCACGTGGGTCAGTGTGCTTGTGAATATTGGTCTAACAATTGCTCAAGTTGTAGCAGGAGTTTTCGCGCATTCTCAATCCTTAATCGCCGATGGAGTGCATTCCCTTTCTGATTTAATTTCTGATTTTTTAGTGTTAATCGCCAGCTATCACAGCAAAACACCGGCTGATGATGATCATCCTTATGGGCATGGTCGTATTGAGACGGCAGCTTCATTAGTATTGGGCGCAATTTTAGTGCTGACTGGAATTGGCATTATGTATAGCGCTGCCATTAAGCTTGAAACACTCAGTGATGCGCCTGCAGTCACATCGCTAGCATTATGGACAGCAGGTTTAGCGCTTATCGCTAAAGAAGCTTTATTCCGCTACATGCTTTATGTGGGCGAGCAATTGCGCTCATCTCTATTAATCGCCAATGCATGGCATGCTAGGTCTGATGCAGCTTCATCACTTGTAGTTGCGGTGGGGATTGCCGCAAACATGATGGGCTTTATCTATGCAGATGCCATTGCCGCTATTTTAGTAGGCTTTATGATTGTGCGCATGGGTTTGGTCTTTGTCTGGGAAGCCTTTCAGGAGCTGATTGATGCTGGGCTTTCATTTGAAGAAGTAGCGAGTATTCGTCAAACGCTCATGGATACACAAGGGGTGAAAAATGTTCATGAGTTAAGAACAAGAAAAATGGCGCACCGCGTTTTAGTGGATGCACACATTTTAGTGGATTCAAAAATTAGCGTGTCTGAAGGGCACAGTATTGCCGAAAGAGCCCGTAAGCGCGTGATTGAAAGTCATGAATCCGTCAACGACGTTTTAGTGCATGTGGATACTGAAGATGATGCAGGCTTCGGCGAGGATATTCCAATGGTGTCACCTAGTCGCGAGGAATTGCTAGCATCGCTAGACAAAGTACTCGAAGGAATGCCGGCGCCTGAGCAAGTGACCTTTCACTACTTGGCTGGTAAAGTAGAAGTGGATGTTTTAATGCCCCATGATGGTCTTAAAACGAAGACAGCCATTACTAAGGCTTATCAGACAATCGAAAATAGATTGATTGGCCATGTCTATTTTAGCCAAGTTAGGCTTGCGGCTAAGTTCAATTAATCAGTAGTGACTTTTTGCTACTGATGTAGCGCTTGGTTTTAAATCAAAGGCGATACATATTCGCTCTTCGCTGGATGTGAACGGGATCGTTCTGTGGAAGAGCGATGATGGAAATAACACGATTTCCCCGACCTTCGGCATGACTGAGCCCACTGGGAAATTGTTATGCTTTTGTGGGTAACCGTCACCATGAACACCATATTCAAATGCGCCTTCATCCGGATTTTTTTTGTTTGATGGCATGGCAAGATAAACTGCACCACTAATCCAACCGATTTCATGAATATGCGGATCTAGATGTCCACCTTGGCGCATTTTTACAAACCAAGAGCTAGTAAATTCTAATTCACCAGGAAATGATTTAATCAATTCACCATCTGCCCCAGCAAATTGATGGCGGTAGTTTTTAAATTCTTGTTTAACTAACTCTGCCAAGGTTCTAAAAGAAGCCTCAGGACGCTTAAATAAATTGCCTGCGGATTGTTTGCCATTGTGCAACATGCCTTGCACGCGCTCTGCAATCTCAGCATTGTTAATGTCATTAAGTAGCGCTTTTAATAGTGGGCTATTGGGTTTTGAAAGTTCAGGAATCGCCGCCTTGTAAACAAAATCAAATCCATTTTTACAAAAGTTATATGGGTCTGCAACCCCGAAGTTAATCGCATAGTGCGTTGAAAGGGTTGCGATGAATGGGGCTGTGTGCAGACTGCTTTTCACAATCTGATCTAACTTTGATTTGAAAGCATCAAAGCGTTCTGCTTTATATAAGCAATACATACTGCGCTCTTGCCAATCATCAAGCTGACTGCGCTCAAAATATGGAATAGCTTCATCAAAACGTTTAGCGAGATATAAAAATTCGGCCATGTTGTAGTTGGCGCTGGGATGGTTTGGGTTGAGTGCTAATGCATTTTGATAGCTGGTAATCGCATCTTGCATATTACCTTGGTCACGCAAGGTTTCGCCCAAGTTGCTGTGTGCATCTGCGTAATTAGGAAACAAGTTAATTGCTTGTTGGTAGCTTTTAATTGCATCTTCTAGTTTGCCTTGATCGCGTAAAGCTGTGCCAAGATTAAAGTGTCCGCGCGGGTCTTCATTGATAGAAAGTGCTTTACGGTAACTAGCAACCGCCTCTTCTAGCTTGCCTTGTTTTTGAAGTAGTGTGCCTAAATTGCCATAAGCCTCGAAGAATTTAGGTTGCAATACAATTGCCTTGCGATAGCTGGCGGCAGCTTCAGTCAATAGACCAACATTACTTAATACAATTCCAAGATTGAAGTGCAAATCAGGCATATTGGGCTGTAATTTAAGAGCGCCCCGGTAACTGTTGATGGCGCCCTCGTATTGGCCAAGTCCATCCAGAGCGATTCCAAGCACGTTGTGTAAAATAAAGGTATTTGGGTATTTCGCTAATAGTGATTGAGCCATATTCGCGGCATTCGCAAGTTGGCCAGCATTAAGTAGGTTTAGTAGCGGCTGAACTTCGTGTTGGCTAGCTTGTTTGTTGGATTGGATGGCCATGATATTTAATGATTGAAAACTACGGTTGAGATTGTTGACTATTCTTTAATTGAAGCGCCATATGTTTCAAAAAGCTCATGGCCACTTTTGGCTCATTCAAAATGAGTGTTTGAATGTTTTTAGCGTTAATCACAATAATATCGCAAAAATCAGAATCAACAATCGCATCTGCAATTCGCACGCCGTCCCCAAGAATGGCTATTTCCCCAAAAAAGTCGCCCGTACTTAGATGCCTAATTAAGCGATTCTCATAGACAAGTTTAATTTTGCCATCAGCGATGTAATATAAGTCATGGCCTTCATCACCAATATTAAACACCACTTCCTCGCGTTGGTAAATGCAGCCATGGCGTGACATCACTTTGGAAATGAAATTAGGACTCTTTCTAATGACCTCGTTAAACAAGCCCCTGAGTAAAAGAACGTCACGTTTTTTTAGCGTGGATATAAGCTCAGTGCCTAAAAGGAAGATCGCAAATGTGTAATACAGCCAAGCAAGTGAAATAAACACGTTCTTCATGCCACCAAATATTGCCCCATAAGTGTGATTGACTGAGAGTACTTCGCTGAATATTGGGCGCATGATCATCCATAAGAGCACGGTAATCATTGAGCCGCTAAGAATGGTTTTAAATGATGCATGAATTGGCAAGAAAGCCCGATAAAACAAACTCAGCAATAGAGTCACAATCATAAATGAACCAGCGATATCCGTTAGGCTGGCATGTGCAAATGATAACCCCAAAATTTGGGAGGACTTTTCGAGCATTAGATCAAATGACGCAAACATAAAGAACACAAATAAAATACCAATTACTGACAAAATATCTTGGATAGATTTACGGATAAAAGAAGGATGCTCAGTCACGGCAAATATGGTGCCAAAAGCAGAGCGCAAAGTGCTTGCTAATGGAATGGCAAACCAAAACAGCGCAATCGTACCTAAAGTACTCCATGCGGTTTCATGTTCGGCTACTTTGTGAATCTCAAGCATAATTCTGCGACTCAGTTTTGGTTCAAGTGAGCTGGTGATGCTAGCTAGGTTAATCTCAGCGGTATGGGATGAAAAAACCAATTGGGACAAAATGAAAAACATTAATAGCGCCATCGGAATGATGGCAATCATTGCGTAAAACGAGAGGGAGGCGGATAAGCCCCAGCCGTTGTGTAATTTAAAGGCACTAAAAGTTTCCCGCATGACAAAAAAAGGCATGTCATAGCGATATTTCGCCATATGTGCTTTTGGTTTTGCAATCGCTGGATAATCGCTAAAGTGATGGGATGATTTAAATTGAATCGACAAAATAGACGCTCTATATATATATGGCTTTGTTATTGATGTGAAATTCTGAAGGCTTCCGTTGCTGCGATTAATGCCGAAGTCACACCAGTCTCCATCGCAGAATGCCCAGCATCAGGAATGATTGATAATGTTGCGTGCGGCATTGCTTTTTTTAGCGCCCAAGCCGTGGTTGGTGGGCAAACCATATCATAGCGACCTTGGATGATAGTGGTTGGGATCTTGGATAGCGATTTGGCTTCTGAGAGTAAATCCCGATGACCGACAAAGCACTGATTGAGGATGTAATGAATTTGGACGCGTGCTCGTGCAACCTCAATCTCAACTGGGGTAGTGTTTTCTGAATTGTTTATTCTAGGTAATAGAGACATCATGCCACTCTCAAAAGCGTTCCATTCAATTGCTGCGGGGCCACTTATTGTGATTGCGTCTGAAAAAACTCGATTGCTGTAGGCTTTTAGCGGATTAGATTGCTCATCTAAAGGCAGGAAGGCTAGGAGTTTCTCCCAGCTTTCCGGGTAAAAGTTCTCCACTTCTCCCAAAAACCAGTCCAATTCAGTTGGTCGACTCAAAAAAATCCCACGTAGAATTAAAGCTGTAACTGAACTTGGATGGGCAATCGCATAAGCAAGTGCAAGTGTGCTGCCCCACGAGCCACCGAATACCAACCACTCTTTAATACTCAAGTGATGCTTAAGCGCTTCTATGTCGCTAATAAGCGCATTGGTATCATTGTCTTCCGTACACCCTAGAGGGGTGCTTTTGCCGCAGCCACGTTGGTCGAGCAGAATAATACGGTAAAAGTTAGGGTCAAAAAAGCGTCTTTGAGATGGATTGCAACCACTGCCTGGACCGCCATGCAAAAAAACAACAGGATAGCCTTTAGGATTGCCGCACTCTTCGTAGTAAATAGCATGTTTTTGGGTCACAATGAACTTTTCAGAGTGAAATGTAACTAAATCAGGGAATAAATTAAAGCTTGTTAATTGCATGGGAGATGGTGCTTTCATGTTGATTATTTTGATTTATTTTGGATATGATAACATCGTCAAAAATGATGAATAAATTTATTTCAATTAAATGTAAATAAATTGTTAACAAACTATTGCAAATCATTTTCGACTGTTTTAATATTCATATGCGTCCACTTTACGTGAGGCGAAAGTGACGGATTAAAGAGTTAAATATCACATCATATAAATGTGAATCTTGCAATTTAAGAAGTCACTTCGTAGTTAACCCTTAGTACTAACCACTTTGGAGATTTAAAATGAAGATGAGTAAAATCAATCTAGCTTTAGGTTTAGTAGTTGGTGCATCATTGGCTATGCCAATGGTAGCTTCTGCTGCTGCGGATCAAGAAGCTGCAATGAAAGATGCTAACAACTGGGCACACCCACGTGGCCAACACAATAACCAAGGTTATTCAGCATTAGCACAAATTAACAAGGGCAACGTGAAAAACGTTAAAGCTGCTTGGACATTCGCAACCGGTGTAAACCGTGGTCACGAAGGTTCACCAGTTGTTGTTGGTAACATGATGTATGTACATACAGCATTTCCAAACAACATCTACGCTCTTGATTTGAATGACAATCAAAAAATCGTTTGGTCATATTTCCCTAAACAAGACCCATCAGTTCAAGCAGTTCTTTGCTGCGACAACGTTTCACGTGGTCTAGGTTACGGTGATGGCAAGATTTTCTTGAACCAAAACGACGGTACTTTGATCGCTCTTGATGCTAAGACTGGTAAAAAAGTATGGGATGTTAAGAACGTTGACCCAAAAGTTGGCGCTACTAACACAAACGCAGCTCACGTAATCAAGGACAAAGTATTAGTTGGTTGTTCTGGTGCTGAGTTTGGTGTTCGTTGCTTCATGGCAGCTTACAACATCAAAGACGGTTCATTAGCATGGAAAGCATACTCAACAGGTCCAGATTCAGAAATGTTGATCGGTGAGGGCTTTAACAAAGAAAACCCACAGTATTCAGCTTTGTCAGTATACGAAGATGTTAACGGTGGTAACAAACTTGGTGGTTCATTCAAGAAAATCGCTAACGACAAGTTAAAAGTTGGTGAAAAAGACCTTGGTATTAAAACATGGTTGAAGCCACAAGCAGTTAAAGATGGTTGGCAAAATGGTGGTGGTTCAGTGTGGGGTTGGTACCCATACGACGCTAAGTCAAACTTAGTGTACTACGGTACAGGTAACCCATCAGTTTGGAACCCAGATGTACGTCCAGGTGACAACAAGTGGTCAATGACTGTATTCGCACGTGATGTAGATACTGGTATGGCTAAATGGGGCATGCAAATGACTCCACATGATGAGTGGGATTACGACGGTATTAACGAAGTTATCTTGTTCGACAAAGGTGGCAAAACATACGCTAACCACATGGATCGTAACGGTTTCGTATACACATGGGAAGCTTCAAACGGTACTTTAGTTGTTGCAAACAAAGTTCACTCATTCGTGAACTGGGCTAGCGACATCGATTTGAAAACTGGTGTGCCAAACAAATTGGCTACAGCTTCAACTCACCAAGACTACAATGCAAAAGGCGTTTGTCCAGCTGCTTTGGGTACTAAAGATCAACAACCAGCTGCTTACAGCCCACGTACAGGTTTAATGTACATTCCATTGAACCACGTATGTATGACATATGAGCCAGTTGAGTCTAAATATGTTGCTGGTCAACCATGGGTTGGCGCTACATTGACTATGTTTGCTGGTCCAGATGGCGTAATGGGTGGTTTCAGTGCTTGGGATCCAATCAAGGGTAAATCAGTTTGGTACAACAAAGAGAAATTCTCAGCATGGGGTGGTGTATTAACAACTGCTTCAGACTTAGTTTTCTACGGTACACTTGATCGTTGGTTCAAGGCTGTTGATGCACAATCAGGTAAAGAACTTTGGAAATTCCAAGTTGGTTCTGGCGTGATTGGTAATGCATTCACATACGGTAACAAAGGTAAACAATACGTTGGCGTGCTATCAGGTATCGGTGGCTGGGCTGGTGTTGCGATGAACCTTGGTTTAACTAATCCAACAGACGCTCTTGGCGCTGCCGGTGGTTACGCTGAATTGACAAAATACAATGCTGCTCCTGGCGGCGGTGTATTGAACGTGTTCAGCCTATAATTTATAGTTGAAAAACTGTTGTTATAGAACTAACCGTTAGTTAGTTTGTCTTGTAAACACCTCGCTTCGGCGGGGTGTTTTTTTAGTTTTAGATTTATGCAATCTAACGAATAAAGGATGAACAAATGTTAAAAAACTTATTAATGTCTGTATTGTTGGGCGGCGTTGTTGTTAGCAACGTGCTGGCTGCAGAGATGCCTGAAATCCCATCAATTAATCCTGACGAAGGTCGCATTGGCGAAGTGCGTCGTGTTGATGATCCAACGCAATTCAAAGTATGTGCAGACCCTGACAACATGCCTTACTCCAACAGCAAGCAAGAAGGTTTTGAAGATAAAATTGCTGAAGTACTAGCTAAAGAATTAGGTAAGAAGCTTTCATATCAATATGCTTATTACCGCCAAGGTTTTCTAAGAAACACACTCAATGCAAATCGCTGTGACTACGTGATGAGTACAACATCTGATAACGATAGCATGCGGACATCGGTGCCATACTACCGTTCAGGTTATGTGTTCGTTTATCGTAAAAGTAGTAACTACAATATTACCGACTGGAACGCGCCCGATTTAAGAAAAGGAATTATTGGCATCATTGGTCAAAGTCCACCAACACGTCCACTTGCAGATAATAATTTAATGGGTAATGCACGCCCATATCGTCTCCAGCGCGATCTAAACTTTCCACCAAGTCAATTAATTGATGACTTAGCAAAAGGGGATATTGATGTTGCAATTGTTTGGGGTCCGATAGCTGGCTACTTCGTTAAGAACTCGTCAGTGCCACTAGTCATGAATCCGATTCCTGAATACGAAGATAAGAACGTAAAAGGTAAAGAAAACTGGAATATTTCAATTGGTGTGCGTTATAAAGAAAAGGCTCGTTTGGAGGAACTAAATAAAGCACTTGCCAATCGAAAAGTTGATATCGATAAAATTTTAGATGATTACGGTATCCCACATTCTCCTGTAGTGAAAGGAGATAGTTTGGAGAAAAAGGCACGTGATAAAACTCAAGGTGAAAGAGTAGATAAGCCAATCTAGATGCAGTGGATTATGATTGAATTTAGATAAATAAAGTCAACCATAATCCTTAGTATTCGTTATAAAATAACGATTCTAGTTAGATTAAGCTTTACATATAAAATAGAAATTTATACATTAAACCTAGGAGATGACATGTTTAGCAACAACGCTGTAAAAGCAGTTATTTTGAGCTCACTGCTGGTTTTAGCAGGACTTGTACCACTTCATGCGAACGCTGCTTGCCAACTGGTTTCAACTAAAGACGGAAGCCCTTTAGATATTAAGGTAACAGCAGAAGATACACCGGAAGCCAAAGAGTTTTTAGCAACTTGTGTAAATCCTTACACAAAACGAGCAATGGCTGATGCTGATGTAGCAAAAACTGGTAAAAAATTGTTTGGTTACTGGTCATGTACGCAATGTCATGGCGGTAATGCTGGTGGTCAAACAGGCCCGAGCGCTACAGACGCAACATGGCAGTATTCAAAACATATTACCGACAAAGGCATCTTCGAAACAGTTGCAGGTGGTTCGAATGCAGGTATGCCAACATGGCATGCACAGCCTGCAGCCAATACAGAGTTGCTTAAAACTGATGAAATTTTAAGAATTATTGGTTGGTTACGCACGATGTATGTAGGTGGTGGTGACAAACCTTGGCTAAATGAGACACCGCAGAAGTAATCCTAAGTAAGTATTATCATTAGGCCACCCTAGGGTGGCCTTTTTGTTTAAATGCAGGTATTAACTTGAGTTAAAATAAAATTCTTTTTTATGATTTAAGTAATAAAAGAAATGTAACGTGAAGAATAGGCATCTGCTTACACATGAGAAAATTTAAGTTTGATTTACTTAAGTCAAAAATACAATACAGCATTTTATGAAATCATCGAACGTTTCGTCATGAAAAACATGGTTTAAAAAATTTTATAGGCAGCAATTTTTATGCGATTAAAAAAACGATCAAATGCAGAGCTTCACCAAGTAGTAATTGTAGGCGGTGGTGCTGGCGGTTTAGAGCTAGCTACACGACTTGGTGATAGCTTAGGCCGCAAAGGCAAAGCAGAAATTACGTTGATTGATCGCACAAGAACTCACGTTTGGAAACCACTCCTGCATGAAATTGCCGCTGGGAGTATGAATCCAGATAAGCATGAACTTGAGTATCTCGCTCAAGCACATTGGCACCATTTTAATTTCCGGCTAGGTGAAATGGACGGTTTAGATCGTTCTAAAAAAGAGGTATATATCAGCGCCAATTATGATGAAAATGGCGCTGAGATTATTCCAAGAAGAACAATTAAATACAATACATTGATTATTGCAATCGGCAGTACCACGAATGACTTTGGTATTAAGGGCGCCCGGGAAAATTCGATCGCTTTAGATACCATGGACCAAGCAGAACGTTTTCATCGACGATTACACAATGCTTTAGTGCGGGCTCAAACGCAAGTCGGGCCAGTGCATGCGGGGCAACTAGAGGTTGTCATTGTGGGTGCGGGTGCAACAGGTGTTGAGCTCTCCGCAGAGCTACATAATACAACTCGTGAATTAGCGGCTTACGGTCTCGACAAGATTGATCCCGATAAAGACATCAGTATTTCACTCATTGAAGCGTCTGACCGTGTCTTACCCGCTTTACCAGCTAATCTATCAAAGGCTGTTGATTTGGAGTTACGTAAGCTGCGTGTGCATGTTTACGCAGGTGAACGTGTCACGGAAGTCAGTGGTAAAGGAATTTACACACACAGCGGTCGATTTATTCCATCTGAGCTTGTTGTTTGGGCTGCTGGCATAAAAGCCCCTGATTTTTTGAATGGCATTGATGGGTTAGAGTCGAATCGCATTAATCAACTTGTGGTTAAATCAACACTGCAAACAACAGTCGATGAAAACGTATTTGCGTTTGGTGATTGCGCCGCCTGTCCAAGACTAGGCACTACTGAGAACGTCCCGCCTCGTGCACAAGCTGCACATCAGCAAGCTTCCATGTTGATTAAAACAGTCAAGGCGAGACTCTATGGCAATACATTGCCATGCTATGTTTACAAGGATTACGGCTCATTAGTAAATCTTGGGCGTTACTCAACTGTGGGGAGTTTGATGGGCTCACTCTCTGGTGGCACGATGTTTATTGAAGGCCTGTTTGCGCGTTTAATGTATCAATCACTTTATAAAATGCATTTAATTGCATTACATGGGTTTTTTACAGTGTTCTTACAGACGCTTGCTCGCATGATTACGCGGCGCACTGAACCACAAGTAAAGTTGCATTAAGATGCTTGAGAGGTGAATTTCAGAGCCCCTGATTAATTTAAACTGGGGTTTTTTGTTTAATATGTTTGCGGTATAAATGCGCAATTACCCCCATTGAGACAATCACAAATAAACCAAATATGATAATGATGTGGTCAATTTCAAAATTCTTCCCGACCATCCACGTGTAAGCACCCAGCATCAGCAATATTCCTATATTTTCATTGAAATTTTGAACGGCAATCGAGTGACCGGGGCCAAGTAAAGTATGGCCTCGATGTTGCAATAGCGAATTGAGGGGGACTAAGAAGTAGCCAGCCAATATGCCAATAGAGAATAATAGGATCGCAGCAACAATTGGATTGTGCACAAACACCATGCAAACTACTAGTACACCCATATAAATGCCCGCTGGTAAGACATTGACGGCTTTTTCTAGCTTCACATAAACAGACGCAATCACAGAGCCAACCGCTATCCCAACTGCGAGAGCGCCAATCAGTTTTGTTGCATCCGTTTGATTAAACCCAAAATTTTGATTTGCCCATCTAAGCACCACGAATTGGAGGGTTGCGCCAGCGCCCCAGAACAGTGTTGTCACAGCAAGTGATACTTGACCCTGAGTATCTTTCCAAAGTGTCGTAAAGGCGTGCCAAAAGTCTTTCATGATGTACTTTAATGAGCGTTGTTCAACACGGTGGTTGATTGGCATCTTAGGGATGTGGTAGTTAAAAAATGCAGCTAACATATAAATTCCGGTAATTACCGCAATACCAAAATAAGGATCATTCGCTGAAATGCTAGATCCAAAAACAGGCCCTAAAATAATTGCAAGAACGGTAGTGCCTTCCATCCAGCCATTTGCCATAATTAATTGATTGGGCGGAAGCATTTCAGTGAGGATGCCGTATTTTGCAGGAGAGTAGGCTGCGGCACCTATACCAACAATGGCGTAAGCATAAAGTGGCGGCACACCCAGCAAGGCTAGAACGCAACCGAAGAACTTAATACCATTACTTAAAAACATGACCTTGCCTTTGGGAAAAGCATCGGCAAAAGGACCAACGAATGGTGCGAGCACAATGTAAGAGATAATAAAAAACTCTCTTAACAAAGGCTCGTGCCAAGTAGGTGCGTTGAGTTGATGAAGGAGTGCAATGGCAGCAAAGAGTAAAGCGTTGTCTGCTACGGCAGATAAAAACTGTGCCAGCAGCAATGTAAAAAACCCTTTGCCCATGACATTTTTCAATTAGAGCGTCTCAGAAGCAAAATCTGCTAAGCGGGAACGTTCGCCGCGCATGAGCGTGATATGACCGTTATGCCCCCAACCCTTAAAGCGATCAACGACATAAGTCAGACCAGAGCTGCCCTCAGTTAAATAAGGCGTATCAATTTGCGCAATATTGCCTAAACAAACAACTTTAGTCCCAGGGCCTGCACGGGTAATTAAAGTCTTCATTTGTTTTGGGGTGAGATTTTGCGCTTCATCAATAATTAAGAATTTGTTCAAGAAGGTTCGACCACGCATGAAATTAAGTGATTTAATTTTAATGCGCGTACGAATTAAATCTTGTGTCGCCGCTCTTCCCCACTCACCTGCAGCATCATCAGATTTATTGAGTACGTCTAAATTATCCTCAAGTGCACCCATCCAAGGCGCCATCTTCTCTTCTTCAGTGCCTGGTAAGAAGCCAATATCTTCGCCAACAGATACGGTGACACGGGTCATGATGATTTCACTATAGATTTTTTTATCTAACGTTTGTGTTAATGCTGCAGCTAAAGTCAGCAAAGTCTTACCACTGCCAGCTTGGCCGAGCAATGAAACGAAGTCAACATCAGGATCCATAAGTAAATTGAGCGCAAAGTTCTGTTCGCGATTTCGCGCAATGATGCCCCATACATTATGTTTTGCTTGGGCAAAGTCTTTAATGATTTCTAAGACGGCAGTATTACCTTCTAGACTTCTCACAATTGCTTCGAAGGGCTTATCAAAAGCATAAAAAACAAATTCGTTGATTAAAAAGCTTTTGCAAAGCGGTCCAGTAATACGGTAATACATCCGACCTGCATCCTGCCATGACTCCATTGCCTTACTGTGTTTATCCCAAAAATTCTCAGGCAACTCCTTCATGCCTGAGTAAAGCAATTCGGTATCTTCTAGTACTTTATCGTTGAAATAGTCTTCGGCTGGGACGCTTAACGCGCGTGCTTTAATACGGATGTTGATGTCTTTACTGACCAGAATAACTTCACGTTCTGGATGCTTCTTTTTTAACGCTAGGACAACCCCCAAGATTTGATTGTCTGCGATACTGCCAGCGAGCATCGGTAAAGAGAAGTTCATCGCATCTGTTTGCAGGAATAAACGTCCGGTTGCATGTTTATTACCTCTAATGGAAAGCGGGCATCCATCATCCAAACTGGCGAGGCTTGCGCCTACAATCTCTTCCAAGTTGCGGCTGGTTTGACGGGCATTTCTTGCAACTTCCGTAATCCCTTTTTTGTTGTTATCCAACTCCTCAAGGGTCACCATTGGGAGGTAAATGTCGTGCTCTTCAAAGCGAAATAAGCTTGAAGGGTCATGCATAAGTACATTGGTATCAAGCACAAAGAGTTTATTGCCAGCCGACTTTTTCTTAGCCATTCGTTAAGTTTCCCCTGAAAATACTAAAAATGAAAAGATAAATCTCTACAAAGAACGGATAAACGCTAGTACCTCGGGGATGTGACCATCAACTTTGACGCCACGCCATTCGTGGATTAATACGCCTTCCTTATTAATAATAAATGTGCTGCGTTCGATGCCTCTTACTTCCTTGCCGTACATTTTTTTCTTTTTGACGACATCAAATAATTGGCAGGCGACTTCTTCTGTGTCGGCCAACAAGTCAAATGGAAACTCGAATTTGGCTTTGAAATTTTCATGTGACTTAATACTATCGCGCGAGATACCGACAATCTCGGTATTTTCTGCAGCAAAATCTGCATAATGGTCACGGAATTGTTGGCCTTGTGTCGTGCAGCCTGGGGTTGAGTCTTTAGGGTAAAAATAAATAACGATTGTTTTGCCTAAATGCGCTGAAAGCTTAAAAGTTTTACCGCCTGTGGATGGAAGTTCAAAGTCTTGGAGGCTGATATTGTTCATAGTGTTTGATTGAATTGACTTATGCTCATTGTTGTTAAAAAAAAAGATTAGCGCAAGTAAGTTTTGTGAAGATTTGAAGATGCCTTCAAATTTCTTTTATTTTGCGCTATTCAAGTCTAAACGAAACAGGCACTGTAACGTTAAATGCATTGCTTTTTAGGACTTCTGGAGGCGTGGGGAAGTTCGATTTTTTAACCATCTCTAACGCTTGTTTGTCCAGTACTTCAAAGCCACTTGAAGTATGGATTTTTTGGCTCAAAATTTTGCCATTACCATCTAGTTGGAAATCAATTTCAACGACCCCCTGCCAGCCGCGCATCTTTGCAATACCTGGATAGTTAATGTGCTTAGCAATTTCACGGCTTAACGCACTTCCATATTGATTGCGCGCTGAATCTAGGTCGGCTTGATTAACTGTAGGTTTTGGTGGTTCTGGTTTAGCCACGACAGGTGCGGGTGCCACAAAAGTTGGTGTCACCTCGGCTTTTGGGGCAGCAGCAATGACTGTTGGAGGTGGCTCGCTAACCGGTTGCGGCGTATTTACTGTCTTCACAACTGGCTGAGCAATTGGCTTCACTTTTGGAGGTGGGACTATTTTAGGTTTAACCGGTTCGGGTGGTTTAACTGGTTCAGGAGGTGGCGGTGGTTCCGTTTTAGGGGGCGCTAATTCAATAATCAATTCTGGTGGTTTAACCTGTTCTACCAAAGGAATGTTAGGTATACCAATCGCAGCAATCAAATGCAGCCCAATAGAAATAACAAGCGCCCATGTCAGAGCATTTTCACGATTGAATAAGGGTTGGGATAATTTGGTCAAAATATGAAAGCGATGCTTCTGTATCTAGTGTTTATCTATATGCAGCGATTAAATGGTTAATAAGTTAATCACAGATTATACATGAAGCATCATTTTTACCACTTCAATGCTTATTTACTCCCACTCTAATCCGGGATAAATATTGTTCACGTTACGTCGATTGACGATATCAAAAAGCTTCCAATAGCTACGCTCAGAGGCAGCTGCTGTGCCCATGGCCTTTTCCATGACCTCGCCTTTTTTTATACTTGCGCGAATGTCGTTTAATAGCGTCCATAAATAACGCTCTTGATCATTGAGCTGCTTTCTCCAATTCGCATCCTTAAGTGAACTACTATGCCCAGGAATCGCGAATTCCGCTTCATTCGTTTTAAGCTCATTAATCACTGCTATCCATCCCTTAATGTCACCATCAATCGAAGGAGTGCGCTCTACAAACAGCAAATCGCCAGTCCAAAGCGTAGCGCTTTTGTTATCGAATACTGTTAAATCTGTGTTGGTATGTGCGGTTGGATAAGCCCTCAGCAAAAGCGTTCTGTCACCTAAGTCTAGATTAAGTGTATGTTTAACAAGTACGCTAGGTTTTACGATTTCACTCCCTGCGAAAGCCTCGCCCAGCCATTGTTGATTAATTCTTAAATAAGCATCGCGGCGGCGCTCCATGGCATCTGGAAGTTTTTCATGCCCCACAAAAATAGCTTTGTCTTGAATAAATGCCGCGTTACCAAAAATATGGTCCGGATGCACGTGAGTATTGATAACATACAAAATTGGCAGGTCTGAAACTTGCTGAATCGCCTCACGCAGGGCTTGGCCAGTTTTCAGGCTACCTCCCGTATCAATTACCGCAATGCCCTTGCTACCAACAATAAAGCTCACATTGCATATATCACCATGGTAGCCTTCGGACATATCTTCATGCACGCCGTGGTGGACATAAACCCCATTGCCCAAATGCTCCACGGCTAATGGCGTGGCTAAAGTGAAATGGTTAATAAAAAGCGCGATGATTCCAAGTATGATCTTTTTAAGCATTGATTAACCTTTAAAGCGATCCGCCTAAATGGGTATCTGATAATTTTAATGCATCTAAGGTCTAGCAAGACAAGTATTTATCATGCAATATAGCACGCTAAGTTTAAGCAGTAATCTTTATATAAAGGAGCAAAGTATGACGCAGAATCAATACACAAAAACAGCCATTGTTTTGCATTGGCTAATTGGTGTCGCCATTTTGGCGATGTTCGCTTTAGGCTGGTTCATGACCGATATTCCTAAAGACCAACCAAAATCGACTGCTTTTGATTTGTTTGATTTAGGTATCTACACATGGAACTTGGCAACAGAAGTCACGCCAAGAACATTCTATTTTAATTTGCATAAATCTGTAGGTATTACCATTTTGGCCCTTGTTGCCTTCCGTATGTTTTGGCGCATTACGCATCGTCCACCGGCGCTATTAGCTAGCATGTTACCAATAGAGAAGAAGCTCGCTACAGGCAGCCATCATCTTCTTTACTTGCTCATGTTCGCACTGCCAATTAGCGGTTTAGTGATGGCGATGAACAGCAAATTTGAATATGGCGTGAAATGGTTTGGTATCCGCTTAATGAATGGCCTAGATAACAAAGCAATTCGCGAATCATTTGTCGAAGTGCATGAAACCGTTGGCATTATCATGCTGGTGGCAATAGGCGTTCACTTATTGGGCGCTTTGAAACACAAGTTTATTAATAAAGATGGTGTGATGAAGCGCATGTCAATATGTGGTTTATTCTCTAAAGATTCTTGCAATAAATAATTATGAGACTAGTTATAAAATGAAAAAGGGCACATCAACAGCGCCCTTTTTTATTGCCAAAATATCTTAGGCAGCTCAGTTTTTCACTTCGGTTTGATGGCTAAATTCTTTGCCATCATTGTCAAAAGCATTCACAGCCAAAACGCCAGGTGCTTTAGGAATAAAGTTAAAGCGCAAATAAGGATCTTCGCTTGTACCCACCCCAAAATCTACATTCATCACTAGATCGTTATTGTAAGTGAAGGCTGCTTTTTGAATATAAAAAGCTGGCACAAATCCTTGCGATACTAAATCACGCTGTAAGCCAGTGCGCATTGGGTGTTTAATAATAAAAGTAGCAGAGGCCGCATCGCCAAATTTAACAGGACTTTCTACATTTATTTTAATTTTGCCTGCCGAAGCTCGAATCGCAGCTTCATCTCCATCTACCGTGCCACCACAGCCGCCAGCTGCACGAATTTCAACAGAGGCAAGAAATAGCTTACCATCAGCGGTTTCACCCACTGCGCGGATGTAAGAATCCATCTCCATGCGAATTCGCGTTGCCAACTTAAATTTACCTAATTTATCAGTAAGGTGATACGTCGCAGTAAGCGGAATCGGGTTGGAATCTACTAAAAGATAAAGTGTTTTAATTGCGTTCGCGTCTGCTTGGGTTTGGTCGATAGCAATCTCAAATGGCACTTGCGCACCACTCTCAGCGCGGCGCGGTGCAACAAAAGTAATAAAAGGGGCATCCGCCATTGGTCTTTGCGCAAAAAATGCTTCCTTCACCAACGGCCATTTTGTAGAGTCTGATTCTGCACTAGCATGATTGCTAAAAGCGATTAAGGAAAAGCAACCGATAAGTAAGTGACTTTTTAACATGGAAACTCCTTGAAACTTTTAATTTATGTATTTCTATATTATTTTAAGGATAGCGTAAGTTGCTTGAGAAAAATAGGCAAAATAATAAGATTAGTGACTATTTTTGTTTAGAATGAAGTCTTCGTAGGATTTGCTGATTGGGAGAAAGTTTTGGCAGTTTTAGGATTTAATCATTACAACTTACGCGCTAGTCGTCCCATGATGGAGCAACTCAAGGTGTTTTATTGCGATGTGGTTGGCCTGCAGATTGGTGATCGCCCAAAATTAAAGACCTTTGGTTATTGGCTATATGCGGGTAATAAAGGTGTGTTGCATTTATCAGAGGCAAAGCAAGAAGAAAAGCGTAAAGAAAATGTGGCAACGACTTTTGACCATGTGGCGTTTACGGCAACGGATTATGATGTGACGATTTCGCGTTTAGAAAAGTTAGGCATTAAGTTTAGTGTCCACGAGATTGTTGATTCTGGGCAAAAGCAGATATTTTTTAGCGACCCTGCAGGCAATGGTATTGAGCTCAATTTTTCTTAAAACGTTTTCCTAGAAGCATTCTAGCAAGTTAGGCTGTTAAATAACGCCATCAAATAGTTGTACTTTAACAGTGGTGCCTGCTTCTAAGTTGCCCACGTCATCATCAAGCACAATAAAGCAGTTGGCCTGTGACATGGAGCTAAGCACGCCTGAGCTTTGATTGCCTGTGGTTTTGACTTGCCAATTTCCATCTTCACCCACAAATAAAATCCCTCGTTGAAACTCCGTTCGTCCTTTGAGCTTTCTGATTGGGCTAGCGCAAACTACATTGAGCATAGGAATGGCCACAGGATTAGCCTTTCCCATGAGCACTAGCATGGCTTGCCTAACAAATTGATAGAACGTCACCATTACCGCTACAGGGTTGCCAGGTAGACCAAAATAATGGGCATGACCGATTTTCCCAAAAGCGAATGGGCGTCCGGGCTTCATGGCGATTTTCCAGAATAAGACTTCTCCGACCTTTTGGAGGAGCTGTTTCATGTAATCTGCTTCGCCAACAGATACGCCCCCGCTGGTTAAAATCACATCAGAACTTTCAGCGGCTTTGATGAGTGTTTGCTCTAATACAATGGGATCGTCTGGAATCGCCCCTAGGTCTTGTATCTCAGCCCCCATGCGCGTTAGCATGCCAAATAAGGTGTAGCGATTGCTATCAAAAATCTGGCCTGATTTTAAGGTGCTTCCGATGCTTGCAAGTTCGTCTCCCGTTGAAAAGAAGCTTACTTTGAGTTTGCGATAGACGGAAACTTCACCAATGCCAAGGGATGCAATCAGCCCTAAATCAGCAGGACTGATTTGATGGCCAACATCCAAAACTACTTGTCCCGCTTTGAGGTCTTCCCCTGCAAAGCGAACGTTGGCATTGCGGGTTGGTGCGTCTGCAAATTGGATAAATTCACCATCTATTTCAACTCGCTCTTGAGCAATGACCGTATCTGCGCCTTCTGGGATCGCCGCACCAGTCATAATTCTGATACAAGCCCCTTTTTCAAAATTACCTGTTAATGTGTTGCCAGCGAAAGCTGCACCCGTTATTTTGAGGCGCGTTTTGCCATTTGCTAAGTCGTTTGCATTAAAAGCATAACCATCCATCGCAGAGTTGTGATGGTTAGGCACATTATGTTCGGCATTAATTTCTTCTGCCAATATACGCCCCAAAGCGGCATGAAGATTTACGTGTTCGGTTTCATTCACCGGGCTTAAAAAGGCTTTGATGTATTCTCGTGCTTGTGCAACAGGCATGGAGTTTGGATCATAGTCGTCACATATGCTGATGGTCTTCGCAAGTTCTATAAGCGTTTTTGTGGTCGTCATTTTTTTTGCCAATTATGAATAAATGCGGCAATCGCGTTGATGTCGTTCAGGTCAATTTGAGGGATTGAAGTTGGCAAAGGCGTGTCAGTTGCAATCGCGATAATATCTGCATCCTCTAATGCTAATAGCGGTGTGCCAAACTCAGCACGATGTACTTCAATTTTGTGAATAGCCTCATGTTTAAAGCCTTCAACCAATACAAGGTCAATTAAAGTACTGTCTATTTGAGCAAGTAAATGTGAAAGATTGGGCTCATTTTCTTCATGCGGAGTATGCACTAACTCTGTCATTAAAGCCCACCGCTGGCGGGATGCGACCATCACCTGCACAGCACCTGCTTGGCGTAACTTATAGCTGTCTTTACCTTCATGGTCGATATCAAACTCGTGGTGCGCGTGTTTCACAACCGAGATGCGTAAGCCTTTTTGGATAAGCACGGGAATAAGTTGCGTTAATAAAGTAGTTTTGCCGATGCCGCTACTGTGGGCGCAAAAACCTAGCACGGGGATTTTGTTAGTGTTCAAAATTCGCCCTCAAGTATGCTTAATTCATCTAGCGTGTTCACGTTGGAAAATGCTAAAGGATTGTCGTCAAAACTTACTTCTACATAATTATGTTTCTTTTGCCACTGATCCACCTTACGGCCGCCCGCGTTTAAATAGGCTCCTAAATCTTCTGCTAAATTTGTTTGGCATAAGCAAAATACTGGATGGTGTTGTTCGCCTGTTTTAGCTACGGCAATATCAGCTTTTTGTAATTCTAAAGCTGCCATTAATCGCGCGGATAAGTCTTCGGGAAGAAACGGAGAGTCACAAGGCACACTCAGTAAAAACTCAGTTTTTGCAGCTTTCATGCCTGCATATAGACCAGCGAGAGGCCCTGCAAAATCAGATATTTCATCAGCAATCACGCCAAAACCCAAGCTTTGGTAAGTCTCTATTTCTCTGTTGGCGTTAACCAACACTTCACTCACTTGTGGGCTTAAACGCTTAATGACATGCTTAATCATGGGCTCGCCTTTAAGCGAAATCAGACCTTTGTCTATACCGCCCATACGACGTGCTTTACCACCCGCGAGTATCAGCCCTGTGATGTTGTCCTTGCGCATTTATCCGCCTGTATGCGACATAAAGCGAACAACCGCTGGCTCGGGACGTTTTAGGTCAAAATCATGGCCTTTTGGTTTGACTTTCATGCTATCGATAATCGCGTTTATAAGCGGTTCATCATCATGAGGATGGGCTCGCAAAATAGGCATCAGTTCTATTTTGTTATCTTGGCCCAAGCATAAATAGAGTTCACCCTTGCAAGTGATGCGAACGCGGTTACACGCTTCGCAAAAATTGTGGCTATGCGGCGAGATAAAACCGATTTTGGTATTGGTCTCGGCAACTTGCCAATAGCGAGCAGGGCCGCCAGTATTAAGTGCGCTACTGACGAGCAAGTAATTTTTTTGGATGGCGGCTAGCGTTTCTGTATTGCTCACAAAAGAGCTATCACGGGCATGGCCAACAACGCCTATCGGCATTTCTTCAATAAATGAAATATCGATGGCTTGCTCTATAGCGAAGCGCACTAAATCTAAGGTTTCATCATCATTAATACCTCGCATGAGCACCGTATTGAGTTTAATGTTTTCAAAACCGGCTTTTTTAGCGGCAGTAATGCCACGCAAAACTTTATCTAATTCCCCCACGCGCGTGATGTTTTTAAAGCGCTCAGCGTTAAGGCTATCTAAGCTGATGTTTATGCGGCGAACACCAGCTGATTTAAGCGCTTGCGCTTGTTGCTCAAGCTGAGAGCCGTTGGTGGTGGTGACAAGCTCACGCACGCCGGCTAATTGACCAATCTCTTCAAATAGCCAAATCGCATTTTTACGCACCAAGGGCTCGCCGCCGGTAATACGGACTTTGCTCACACCTAGTGAAACAAAAACTTTAACAATTCGCGCACATTCCTCAAGCGACAAGACCTCATCTCGTCGAAGAAAAGAAACATCTTCACCCATGCAATAGGTGCAACGAAAATCGCAACGGTCGGTAATCGACAAGCGGATATAATCAACTTTTCGTCCGTGTGCATCAATAAGTATGTTTGGCAGAGTATGCATGATGAATGTTAATGGGCTTACACTTCAGCTTGGATTGTAGTATCTATCTTTGGATATTAAGTCTTTGGGGGCGAAGATACAATGCTACTGAAATTATGGCTATTGGTTTAGTTTGTTTTTTGATAAAGCCTAAATTTTTCATGTCTATCAGCGGGGCAATGACCTTGCCAAATCATTTTCCAACCCTCACCTGGATTGATGTGTCCGTAATGTTGATTTTCTTGTACCAAATATAAGCTGCAATTTGGCTTAATGGTATTTTTTAATGGAAAGACACCAATGCCAGTGTAGTAATCCAATAGCGCTTGTTGTGGTTGGCCAAAGCCAGTGCTATTGATGCAGTCATGCCTTTTTGGTAAAGCGCCTTTTAGGCTAAACATCACGCCTTGATAGCTTTTTGCTGAGTCTATCATTGGTAACCATAAAGCCATCAGTAGGCTCCAAGCCATAGTGATTCCCACGGCCCAATCTGTCACAGCAGCTCGGTTTGAGCGTTTGGCATTAATAGTAATACCCCAGACAATGGTCACAAATAAGGCAATGATTAATGCAGGAATATTAATATGGGCTTCTGTTAGGCCGGACAATATGTGCATGCGTGCTGAAAGTTTAGCGGGATAGCCTGTAATAATGGCAATCCAGCCTAGCCAAATGAGAATGCCCATTAGACCAAATAAAACGAGACCAAACCAATTAAGCGCGCCAGCCGCGCCTCGTTTTAGAGTTTCTGCTGCGCCACCTGCAATTGCTACAAGAGGAATCAGAAGAGTTAGTATTCCGACGTCAGCATTTTTTGATTTCAGCCCAATCATAAAAAATGCGATCAGGAAAAATGTGACGATTAACTGGAATTTTGGTTTGAAAAGCAAGTGCGAGCGAAATCTCCAAAAGCCCCAAGCAGCGATGGGAAGCGCTGGCCAAGCAAACCAAGCCAGTGTTCGAATTGTGTATAAGTGGTTAAGCTGAGTAAATTGGATTTGGTTTTCCCACCAAGCGTTTAAATGGTTAGGTGAGATATGCCAAGTTAATGCAGGCCATAGCAAAATCCATGGTGCCAATGTGATTGCCGCTAATCCAAGCACAATGGCATAACTTTTTGAACGCCATGCTTTGAAGAACAAAGGTAGTAAGATCGCTGTAATCAAGCTGATGGCAGCGGTGATCAAGCCTGTAGACATAAAGCTAATGCCGATGCCCGTTCCAAGTAGTACGCTGGCTCTGAATGGTCGACGTTTAGCGAGCGCTAATCCGTAGAACGCCATAGCGCTGCCGGTTAAGGCTGAAACCTCAGGCATTAATAAATGAGCGGTTACAATGAGTCCGATTGAGCTCAGCATAATGAGCGTTGTTTGCCGTCCGATCCCTTCACCCCACAGTTCGCGACCTATCATGCCCATTAGCAATAAGGTCAGCGCCATCCAAAAGCCGCTCACAAGTCGGGCCGCGTCATGCATATTTAAAATCGGGCTGAGTACTTTAGAAAAAGTAGTCGCAGACAGGTAATATAGAGGTGGATTTTTAATCGTCGTTTCGCCAATGGCGATAGGGTCAAGCAAATGTTCGCCAGCGAGCATGGACTTGATAATGCTGATGCTATTTGACTCGTTCGGCTTCCAAGGTTGATGACCAGTAAGACCTAGGCAAATCCACATGCAGCAGAGAATTATTAATAGGCGCGTTTTTGCCACCACGCCAATTCTGGCTCTTGGTGTGGCTAGGTTACCTTGCCAATCATGATCAATCTCAAATGCCATCTAGATTTTTCCTTGATTCCGTGTGCTTTTTTCAGGTACTGGATAGTCTAAAATAAAAAAGGCAGCGTGAGCTGCCTTTTTTGAGTATGCACCCAATATTACATGCCGTATTTTTGGCGGAACTTCTCAACACGACCAGCAGTATCTAAAATCTTTTGCTTGCCTGTATAGAATGGATGACATTGTGAACATACTTCAATGTTCAAGTCTTTGCTGTTAGTAGAACGCGTTTTGAACTTGCTGCCGCAGCTGCAAGATACGTTAATTTCGTTGTACTCTGGATGAATTTCGGCCTTCATGGTCAAATCTCTTTCAATAGCTTTTTTCTGAGCCCACAATTATCAATGAATTAATCAAATTAAGCAACTATTAAGCGGATATTTAAGCTGCGTAATTAACCTCTGCGCATGCTGTCAAAAAAGTCAGCATTGTTTTTGGTCGCTTTGATTTTATCGAGCAAGAATTCCATCGCTTCTAAATCGTCCATTGGGTAGAGTAATTTACGCAGCACCCAAATTTTCTGCAGAATGTCTTTTTCAATCAGTAGTTCTTCACGGCGCGTGCCAGACTTGTTGACGTTAATCGCCGGATAAATACGTTTTTCAGCCATACGGCGGTCAAGATGGATTTCCATGTTGCCCGTGCCTTTGAACTCTTCATAAATAACGTCATCCATACGAGAGCCTGTATCTACAAGTGCTGTTGCGATGATTGTAAGTGATCCGCCTTCTTCAATATTACGTGCTGCGCCAAAGAAGCGTTTTGGACGTTGAAGCGCATTGGCATCCACCCCGCCGGTTAATACTTTGCCTGATGCTGGAACAACCGTGTTATAAGCGCGGGCTAGGCGAGTAATAGAGTCTAATAAAATCACCACATCCTTTTTGTGTTCTACCAAGCGCTTGGCTTTTTCTAGTACCATTTCTGCTACTTGTACGTGACGTGTTGCTGGCTCATCAAATGTTGAAGCAACAACTTCACCTTTGACAGAGCGTGTCATTTCCGTTACTTCTTCAGGGCGTTCATCAATCAATAAAACGATTAAGCTCACATCAGGGTGATTGGCGGTAATTGCATGCGCAATATGTTGCATCATCACGGTTTTACCGCTTTTCGGACTAGCGACCAAAAGTGCACGTTGGCCGCGGCCAATTGGTGCAATCATGTCAATTACACGGCCAGTGACATTTTCTTCACTTCGAATATCGCGCTCTAATGTCAGTGGGATGGTTGGAAATAGCGGTGTTAAGTTTTCGAACAGAATCTTATTTTTAGTATTTTCTGGAGACTCACCATTCACGCTGTCCACTTTAACTAAAGCAAAATAACGTTCACCATCTTTAGGGGTTCGAATCTCACCTTGTATTGTGTCGCCAGTGTGTAAGTTGAAGCGACGAATTTGTGACGGCGAAACATAAATATCATCAGGACCTGCAAGGTAGGACGTGTCTGGTGAGCGTAAAAACCCAAAACCATCTTGCAAGACTTCTAAAGTGCCATCTCCAAAAATGCTATCGCCTTTTTTTGCGGTATTTTTAAGCAAAGCGAAGATTAAGTCTTGCTTGCGCATGCGGCTAGCGTTTTCGATCTCGCTGGCAATGGCCATATCGACGAGTTCTGTGACTGGGAGGTGTTTTAGGTCTGATAAATGCATAGGGGGGGCTCACTGGAAAACGAAATTACTGTAGAGGGATGATAAAGCTTAGAACTTACTAAACGTGTCTGGCTCTGAACGAACCAGACACAAGATTATATTGATTAAATGTTACTGTCAATAAAAGCGGTTAGTTGCGATTTTGATAGTGCGCCAACCTTAGTCGCCTCCACGTTGCCATTTTTGAACAACATCAACGTTGGAATTCCACGAATTCCATATTTAGGTGGCGTATTTTGGTTTTCATCGATATTAAGTTTAGCAACTTTTACGCGGCCTTCATATTCTTTTGCTACCTCATCCAAAATTGGCGCAATCGTCTTGCAGGGCCCACACCACTCAGCCCAGTAATCAACCAAGACTGGAAGTTGTGATTGTAAAACGTCTTGCTCGAAAGCATCGTCGCTGGTGTGAATGATCTGGTCGCTCATTTTATGGTGAACCTTTAAATTGAATTAATGCTTTAAATAAGGAAAAAAGAAAATACTATCTTGCTATCCTAGCGAAAAAACGGCCTTTAGTGAAGTGTTGTCTGTATCTCTTTTAGTTAAATTTATGCTGATTTTTGTTGTAAATGTTGCAAACTCTGCGTATTTGCTTGGCTTGATGATAATATTTGGCCATGAATTATCGTCAAGCTTTTAGCCTCATTACTTTTTTTAGGCAATTTTTATTGGCTTTGAGTTTGCTTGTATTATTGAACTTTGATGCAAATGCCGAAGCTTCTAAAAACTTTTTAATGAAAGACCTTACTGGCAAAGTGCATCGCCTCTCTGATTATCAAGGAAGATGGGTGCTGGTAAATTATTGGGCAACTTGGTGTCCTTCCTGTTTGGATGAAATGCCCGATTTCATTGATTTATATGGCAAAAATAAGGCTAAAGATTTGGTTGTTTTAGGGGTAGCAGTTGATTACAAAAATGAGCGCGAGGTGCGCCATTTTGTGGATGATATGTTGGTCTCATACCCGATCATTCTTGGCACGCCTAAAGTCTTAGTTCAATTTGGCTCGCCGTCCGTGTTGCCGACGACTTTCATTTACAATCCTCAAGGCAAGTTAGTTAAGGTTAAACGAGGCCAACTTTCCAAGAAGGCTATTGAGTTGATCATGTTATCGCCGCTGAATGAGTCGCTAGATCTATCTGTACCCTAAAAAAACAAAAAACCCTTATCGCAGGCTTTTTTGTGACTAACATTTATTTTTAGGTCGGTGTTTCTATACTGACCCCATTCTCATCCAATACATTCAAGTTATTTTCACCTGCAAAATGCATGAGCTGAGCATAACCTTCAGGATTGATATCTTTTAGCTTTAAATCCACCGCCAAACAACGCACGCCATTGACAACACGCGGTTTTAAGTATGGTGAGTATTTTAGTTTACGGTCTGCACCAAAGCTTGCAAAAGTGCTACACATACGGTCCACCCAGTCGCTCGGACGGAATGGCTTGCCAGCACGGGTCAGGCCTTCGATGATAATTTCTTTAATTGTTTCGCTCATATGAATTGCCTAGTCATCATTAAGTAATCGTTAAAACAAATTGCCTATCTTGTATAGGTCTTATTTTTATCAGTGAATGATGTCGTGCTTAGTCGATGTATTCAAAAACTTTGACAACAGCTTTAACGTCATTAACGCTTCGTGTAATCTCAACGGCATCATCAGCTTCTTTGTGTGTCACCAAGCCCAGAAGGTATACCGTACCACTCTCTGTCACCACTTTTACATAGTTTGCAGAAAACTTATTCTCTTTAAGAAAGTTGGCTTTCACTTTTGAAGTAATGAAAGCGTCGTTGGTGCGTGTGCTGATTGAGCTGTTTTTTGCAATCTCTAGATAGTTTTTGATGCTCACTACGTTTTCTATTGGTTTAACGAGTGATTCTGCTTTTTTCTTATTTGCATCATCTGATACTTCGCCTGTAATCAGCACTTGGCGGTTAAAGCTCGTAATATTGGCATGAACCTTCTCTTTTAGGCTATCAGCAATCGCCTTGCTTGCCTTAAGTTCAATTGCTTGATCTTCAATATAAGTGCCTGAAGTACGCCTGTCTGCAGCCATAGAGCCGCCAATCGCAGCGCCGCCCACAACAAGGGGAATGCAAGCTGTGAGCTGGGTGCTGAGCACAGCAGTTAGTATTAAAGTGCTTAGTGAGGTTTTGGCGAGTGTATGCATTTAATCTACTCCAAGTAAAAGACAATCGATAGCATCGCACAAGCAATGCAAAATAAGAACATAAGCTTCTTGAATTCTTGCTGGGCTTTCGTTTGGAACACCAAGATGAATATCGTCATCCTCCAAAAGCTCAACCAGTAAGCCGCCATCGCCACCACTAAACGCAATCACGCGCATGTTACGTTCTTTTGCGGCTTTAATGGCATTTAATATATTGGCAGCGTTGCCGCTGGTACTGATTGCAACAAGCACGTCGCCAGATTGGCCCAGTGCCAGTACTTGTTTAGAAAAGGTTTGGTCGTAATGACCGAAATTCGCAATCGCTGTCAGTGTTGTGCTATCAGCACTTAATGCTATTGCTGCTAAACCTGGCCGCTCCATTTCAAAATGGTTAAGCATGCGAGAGCTGAAGTATTGGGAATTAGCAGCACCAGACCCATTGCCGCATGTTAGCACTTTTTTTTCTTTTAGAAATGCCTCGACAATCATCTCTGCGGAGGCAGCAATAGGCTCAGCCAACAATTCTGCGAGCGCCAGCTTCAGCTGTGCGCTGTCCTCGAAATGGTTGATTATACGCGTTTTTAAATCCATGAAATTACCACTGTCTTTTCTGTTTTATACTTAATTTACGCTTCTGAAGCATTTTTAATCCAAAGAAAACTTTTGCTTCGGCTTTATCCATCAAAATGGCAAACTTGGGTACCATTGTGCTGCAAATAATACTCTGCTGTGATGACAATTTTATGTTGTTTTGATGCTGTGATAGTGTATTTATTCGCTGCCAAAATTTTTACTTTAGCCTAAGCACGTGTGTAAACTCCCCCAAGTTTGTAAATTGAATGTTTTATTTTAGAATTTTGTTCATTACAAGTTAAATTGTTTATACCGAATATGGATGATAATGCTGATAAAATCAGTAATAACAGCATGAAAGAGAATTTGATTTGAGTCTTCATTATGAACCCACATTATATGTGGTTGCTACCCCAATTGGAAACCTGCAAGATATAACGCTGCGTGCGTTAGAAGTGCTGAAAACTGTCGATGCAATTGCCGCAGAAGATACGAGGCATACCTCCCATTTACTTTCGCATTTTGCGATCCAAAAAAAGTTGATCGCCGTGCACGAGCATAACGAACAAAAGTCTGCTCAAATTTTGCTTGAGCGTTTGCAAGCAGGTGAGTCTATTGCGCTGGTGACGGATGCCGGCACCCCGGGCATTAGTGATCCGGGTGCGATTGTGGTGAATGTGCTTCGAGAAGCCGGCGTTAAAGTTGTGCCAGTTCCCGGCGCAAGTGCAGTAATTGCGGCACTTTCGGCTTCTGGTATTACTACCAATGGTTTTGTATTCTATGGTTTTTTGCCAGCAAGTGGCTCACAAAGACGTAAGGCTTTGGATGGATTGAAAGCTTACTCTTCCACTTTAGTTTTTTATGAGGCACCACATCGCATTATTGAATGCGTTGAAGATTTATCATCTGTTTTAGGGGGTGAACGCCGCTTGACCATTGCACGAGAACTCACTAAAACATTTGAAACTTTTCATCGCTGCGCATTACAAGATGCTAAAGTTTGGCTAGAAAGCGATACCAATCAACAGCGTGGTGAGTTTGTGCTCTTGGTTGAAGCAGCTGAGGTTGTTGAAGCAGCCGTTATTAGTGAAGATACTGAACGCGTATTAAGGCTGTTGCTCGCCGACTTGCCGCTTAAACAAGCAGTAAAATTTGCCACTGAGATTACGGGTGTTAAGAAAAACATCCTTTATGAATTTGCTTTAAAACTTAAAGACGAATAAGTATGGACAAAATCATAATCACCCGCCCAGATGACTGGCACTTACATTTACGCGATGGCGAGACACTAAAGGCGGTGTTACCAGATACTGCTCACCGTTTTGCGCGTGCGATCGTGATGCCTAACTTGCGTCCGCCAGTCACGACGACAGCATTGGCATCCGAGTATCGCCAGCGCATTTTAGATGCGCTAGAAAATTCTGCCATTCGTCCTGAGCCTTCTGAAAGACAGTATATTTCTAACCCTCGACAAACGAATAGCGAACGATTAAGTTTTGATCCTTTAATGACGCTTTATTTAACCGACAACACAACAGTGGCTGAAATTGAAACAGCATGTGCGAGTGGCATAGTTCATGCAGTTAAATACTACCCGGCGGGCGCTACTACCAATTCTGACTCGGGGGTCACTGATTTAAACAAATGCAGTCAAGTGTTTGATGCGATGCAAAAACTAGGGATGCCTTTGTTGATGCATGGAGAAGTCACAGACGGTGATGTGGATGTGTTTGATCGTGAACGTGTATTTATTGACCGCCATATGAAGCCGCTACTGGTGAAATATCCAGCGCTTAAAGTAGTGTTTGAGCACATCACCACTAAAGATGCAGCTGAATTCGTGGCAAGTGCCCCAGCAAATGTGGCCGCAACCATTACGCCACACCATTTGCTCATGAATCGTAATGCTATGTTTACAGGCGGCATTCGTCCGCATCACTATTGTTTACCTATTTTAAAACGTGAAGAACACAGAATTGCCTTGATTAGAGCCGCGACATCTGGTAGTTCTAAATTTTTCTTAGGAACAGATAGTGCGCCACATGCTAAATCTGCTAAAGAGGCCTCTTGCGGTTGCGCTGGCATGTATAGTTCGCATGCTGGTATTGAGCTTTATGCTGAAGTTTTTGAGGCCGCAAATGCTTTAGATAAACTTGAGGCTTTTGCAAGTTTTTATGGCGCTGATTTTTACGGATTGCCACGTAATACTGATCAAATCACTTTGGTAAAGGATGCTTGGATAGTGCCTGAAAGCATTACTTTTGTTGGTGACGTTTTAGTGCCTTTACGAGCAGGGCAGCCGGTTGCTTGGAGATTGCTTTAAAGTTGCCAATCAATTACTGCTTGGCCATGCCCGCTCAGGTAATGGTTGATTTGGGAGAACTGATGATTGCCAAAAAAGCCTCGATGCGCTGATAAAGGTGAAGGATGTGGTGATGTCAGCACTAAATGCTTTTTGGTATTAATGATCTCGCCTTTCTTTTGTGCATAACTCCCCCAAAGTACAAACACCAACCCCTCTCGGTGTTTGTTTAGTGCAGTAATTGCGGTGTCAGTGAAAGCTTCCCAGCCGCGTTTTTGATGCGAACCTGCATTCGCCATTTCTACAGTCAGTGTTGCATTGAGCAATAAAACGCCTTGTTTTGCCCAGGCGGTTAAGTCGCCATCACCACTCATCTTAATGCCTAAATCTGCTTCAATTTCTTTAAAGATATTTCTGAGGGACGGTGGCAACGCAACGCCTTGAGGCACTGAAAAGCTCAAGCCGTGGGCTTGGTGAGGTCCGTGGTAGGGGTCTTGCCCAATGATAACGACGCGAACTTTTTCAAATGGCGTTTGATTGAATGCGTTAAAAATAAGTGGGTTAGGCGGATAAATAGTTTTCCCTGCTGATTTTTCTTGTTTTAAGAATTCGCGAAGTGACTGCATGTAGGGCTTTTCGAAATCTGCGCCTATCATGGCTTGCCATGAAGCATCTAACTGACCATGCTGCTCTGAGACCATAGTTGCCGAGGTGTTTGTTGATGGAGATATATCATTATAAAGCCATCAGGGTTTGCATGTTAAAATGGCTTTGAAGCTGGCTAGACAGTCGCCGTTCAGCAATGAAGGGAGGAAAGTCCGGGCTACGCAGAGCAGGATGACGGCTAACGGCCGTACGCTGAAAGCTAGCAATAGTATAAGGCGCGGAATAGGGCCACAGAGACGAGCGTATTTAGTTACGGTGAAACGCGGTAACCTCCATCCGTAGCAAGACCAAATAGGCTGACAATGGCGTGGCTCGCGCTGTCAGCGGGTAGGTTGCTTGAGCGTGTGAGTAATTGCACGCCTAGATGAATGACTGTCACTTGCCGCAAGGTGAGCACAGAACCCGGCTTATCGGCCAGCTTCACTTTTCTTTTTTTATTAACTTCCCCTGTCATTTTTTCTTCCAAACTCCTATCGCCTTTCTGCACTTAAATTATTTTCAAAATTAATGAATACTTTAGAGTTTTTATTAGAAATCTCGCAAACCTGTTGTGGGCTTGGGTTTGTTAAATAATCTTAAATACCCCTCAATTTCCGACTCTTTATAAGTCACATTCATTAAATTAGCTATGTGCTTATTTTTTAAGGGTATTTTATTTGTGTGGAAAATACGCTAAGTCATTGTCCTGTAAAGGAAAAATCATAAAAAAGGCTTGCGACAGTCCTTTTTTTTATCTATAGTGTCAACAAGTGGGTGAAAGTGGTGTTTTGTGGGAATTTGCTGGCCGGTTAGGTTGTACTCATCTTCCCGTTCGGTCAGCAAGTTTTTTGCTTTCAATGTTCCCTTTAAAAATAAAAAAGGATTTAGAGAAATTTTATGTTTCGCGGTGCTTCATCATTAAGTTTGGATGTTAAAGGTCGCTTGGCAGTGCCGGCCAAGCACCGTGACGACCTTTTGACGCAAAGCGCTGGCCAGTTGGTGTTGACCGCGCATCCTCATCGTTGCTTATTGCTATACCCTCAAGCGGCTTGGGAGCCAATTCAAGCCAAGATGATGTCTTTGTCTTCATTCGATAAGCGCTCAAGTGCATTGCAGCGCTTGTTGGTTGGTTATGCCGAAGATATTCAAATGGATGCTGCCGGGCGTTTATTAGTTTCGCCAGCATTACGCGAATTTGCTGGACTGGACAAACAAGCCATGCTGGTTGGTCAAGGTAGTCACTTTGAAATATGGAACATTGAAGCATGGCAGGGGCAGCTTGATATCGTGATGGCTGGAGAGGATTTGGCCTTACCTAGTGAATTAGAGGGCTTTTCACTGTGAGCGCGAGCTCACCAATGAATAGCATTCAGCAAACGTTAGGAGAGATGTCGCCACACATTACGGTGATGCTTGAAGAGGCAGTTCAGGGTTTAGCGATTAAGCCAGCTGGTACTTACGTCGATGGAACGTTTGGACGCGGCGGCCATAGCCGCAAGATATTGGAAAAGTTGGGAAGTGGCGGTCGCTTAATTGCGCTCGATCGTGATTTGGCTGCTGTAAGTGCTGCGGCTTCTATTCAAGATGCCCGTTTTCAAATAGTACATCGTCATTTTGCTGCTCTAGAAGAAGTTCTCGATGAGCTAGACATTTCTTCTGTGGACGGCGTTTTGTTGGATCTTGGTATTTCATCGCCGCAAATTGATATTGGCGATCGTGGGTTTAGTTTTAGATTTGATGGTCCATTGGATATGCGCATGGATCAAAGTGGCGGGCAAACCGCTGCTGAGTTTGTCGCAGTAGTTACAGAACAAAAATTAGCGGAGGTTATAAAAGCATATGGTGAAGAACGGTTTGCTAAACAGATTGCAAGGGCGATTGTTGCGACACGCGCAGGGGGGGATGCCATCACCACTACTAAACAACTTGCCAAGATCGTGGCAAGTGCCGTCCCAAAAATCGAGCCTGGCCAAGATCCGGCGACGCGCACTTTCCAAGCTCTCAGGATTTTCCTCAATCAAGAGCTTGAGGAGTTGTCGCTAGTATTACCTCAGTGTTTGAGGATCCTTGCACCAAAAGGCCGCTTATCAGTGATAAGTTTTCACTCATTAGAAGACCGTATCGTGAAGCAGTTTGTAAAAGGTGAGCAAGATAGAGACGACTTGCCATCAAACTTTCCTGTGCTGGCAAAAGATCTACCTCAGCCCAGAATGACGGCGATAGGTAAGGTGCAAAAGCCAAGCGCCTCAGAAGTAAAGAAAAATCCTCGTTCGCGCAGTGCTGTTTTACGCGTGGCTGAGCGAACAAATGTGAGTTTGTAAATGACACGCTTAAATCTCATTTTATTTGCAGTATTGATTATCAGTGCCCTGAGTTTAGTGACTTCACAGCATAAATCACGCAAATTATATTTTGAGTTGCAACAGCAACAGGAGGCAGCAAAGCTTTCTGAAATTGAATGGAGTCAACTGCAGCTAGAACAAAGCACATGGGCGATGCATAGCAGATTAGAGCAAGTTGCGTCGGATTTTCTGCACATGCATGTTCCAGATGCTAAGCATATTCAAATTGTGACGCCTGAGAATGAACAGGCGACACCAGTGAAAACAAAAAAAGAAAACTAAAAGGGTTGCAATAGAAAAATGGCCGTTGTTCAGCAAACAATCAAACTACCTCAGTGGCGTCGTCGCTTCCTGCTGGTATTGGTGTTGCTGGGCTTTGCGGCTTTGCTTGGCCGGGCAGTATTCCTGCAGGGTATGAGACACACGTTTTTGCAAAAGCAAGGTGACGCTCGGACAACCCGTGCTATGGCACTTTACGCGCATCGCGGAATGATTACTGACCGTAATGGCGAGCCTCTTGCAGTTAGCTCGCCCGTAGAATCGATCTGGGTAAATCCTGCTGATGCAGCAGTCAGCAAAGCTCAGTTGGGAAAATTGGCAAAACTTTTGGAATTAAAAGCAACTGACATTTCAGCTAAGCTTGCCAATCAAAATCGTGATTTTGTTTATCTTAAACGCCGTATCTCACCAGAGTTAGCTAATCATGTCATGGCACAACATATTCCCGGTGTGTATATGCAGCGAGAATATAAACGATTTTATCCGGCGGGTGAAGTTACAGCGCATTTAGTCGGATACACAGGGTCTGATGAAAAAGGGTTGGAAGGTTTTGAGTACCAATATCAACCATGGCTCTCTGGCAAACCAGGTAGTCGACATGTGGTTAAAGACCGGCAAGGTCATATTGTTGAAGATTTGGAAGCAGTCAAATTGCCACAGGATGGCCATGACTTAGTGGTTTCTATCGACCGTAAAGTGCAATATTTAGCTTATCGTGAACTTGCTAAAGCAGTAGAACAGAATAAAGCAAAAGCAGGGGCGGCAGTAGTACTTAATGCTAAAACAGGTGAGGTTTTAGCCATGGTCAATTTGCCGGCTTACAACCCAAACAATCCAAGTAAAGATATTGCAAAGTCAAGAAATCGAGCCATTGTTGATCTATTTGAGCCGGGATCAACCATGAAGCCTATGACTATTGCTGCAGCAATGGAAACGGGAAAATATAATGCAGATACCAAGGTTGATACTGCACCGGGCACTTATAAGATTGGCACGGCTACTGTGCACGACTCCCACCCTAATGGCGTGTTGACTGTTGCTGAGATTATTCAGAAATCATCTAACGTTGGCTCAGCAAGAATTGCCTTGTCGCTTGAACCCCAATATATGTGGGGCATATTCAATCAGTTAGGTTTCGGCACCATCACTCATGTCAATTTTCCCGGAGAAGCTTCAGGGAAGCTAAGAGATTACAAAACATGGCGCCCAATTGAGCAAGCAACTATTTCTTACGGTAACGGTATTAGTGTAACGCTATTGCAGCTTGCTCGCGCTTATACGGTATTTGCGAATGACGGTGAATTGCGTCCGGTGACCTTACTCAAGTCTAAAGATGTTGCAGTGGGTCAGCAGGTGTTTTCAAAAGAAACTGCATTAAGCATTCGCGACATGTTGGAGACAGTTGTTCAGGCGGGTGGTACAGCGCCCAAAGCGCAAGTGATGGGTTACCGCGTTGCAGGTAAAACGGGCACAGCGCATAAGCCTGGGATCGGTGGTTATCAGGATAAATACATTGCATCTTTTGTTGGTATGGCCCCTGCAAGTAATCCGAAATTAATTGTTGCAGTCATGATTGATGAGCCAAGTAATGGCCAATATTACGGTGGCATCGTAGCGGCTCCAGTTTTTAGTGCTGTTATGGGAGCCACGTTAAGAATGATGGGTGTTCCGCAAGATGCGCCCAACAATAATGTGATTTTACCGCCATTAGATTTGCCTCAAGTGAAGGAGGCAACTTAATGGACACGCTTCTTTCATCAATAAAAAAGCATGCCAATATTAATCACATCACAGCAGATAGTCGTCAAGTGAAGGCTGGTAGTTTGTTCGTTGCTTACAAAGGCGATAGTGCAGATGGTCGTGCATATATTTCCGATGCAATCAATCAAGGTGCTTCAGCAGTTGTTTGGGAAAAAGACGGCTTTGTATGGAATACGGCGTGGAAAATCCCTAATCAGCCTCTTTTGGGTTTGAAAAAAGAAATCGGCGCAATAGCAAGCGAGTTTTATGGCATGCCATCAAATAAGCTTTGGATGGTAGGTGTAACGGGCACAAATGGTAAAACTACATGCAGCCATTGGCTTGCGCAGGCATTTTCCGCACTTGGCCTTCAATCCGCAGTCATTGGCACTTTGGGTAATGGTTTGTTAACTGACTTATCTAAAACAAATAACACTACGCCTGATGCTGTTGTTTTGCATGCTCTGTTAGCTGAATACTTAGCTCAACAAGCCAAAGTCGTTGCAATGGAAGTCTCATCTCATGGCTTAGATCAAGGTCGTATAAATGGGGTGAATTTTGATGTTGCAGTATTTACAAATCTAACGCGTGATCATCTAGATTATCACGGTGATATGCAAGCCTATGTCGAAGCTAAGAAAAAGCTATTTACTTGGAGTGGACTTAAAACTGCGGTAATTAATCGTGACGATGCGTTTGGACTGGCACTTGCAGATGAGTTGTCTGCCCTCGGCACTAAAGTCATTACTTATGGATTAAACGAAGCGTTTGTCGGTGAAAACGATATTGCCATCAGCAGTGTGCAATTGAGCGATGTTGGGATGACTTTAGAAGTGGTCGCTCCCGAAGGTAAAGCGATAGTCAGCGCCCCAGTAGTCGGTCAATTTAATGCTTATAACTTGCTTGCGGTATTAGCGACATTGTTAGCGTCAGATATTGCTTTGGCCGATGCAGTTGTTGCCATGACAGATATTCGTCCAGTTGTCGGACGTATGCAGCAATGTGGGGGCGGGAAATATCCACTTATTGTTATTGACTACGCCCATACCCCTGACGCTTTAGAGCAAGTGCTTAAATCACTTCGTGCCCAGTTAACACCAAATGCAGAACTGACTTGTGTATTTGGTTGTGGTGGCGATAGAGATCAAGGAAAACGTTCATTAATGGGCAAAGTAGCTGCTGGTCTTGCGAATCATGTAATTGTAACTTCCGATAATCCGCGCAACGAGACAGCTGCAAGCATTATTCATGCGGTGATGGTGGGTGCTGGCAATAATGCTAAAAGCATAGAAAATCGAGCTGAAGCAATTAGATACGCCATTAATCATTCCAAAAAAGGTGATGTGGTTTTAGTCGCCGGCAAAGGCCATGAAGAATTTCAAGAGATTGCTGGTGTGAAATATCCATTTAGCGATATTAAAGAAGCACAAGAAGCACTGCTGGAGCTAGAAACATGATGCGCCTATCTGAAGCTGCAATTGCAATCAATGGTCAGTTGGTAGGCGATGATATTGAGTTCTTTGGCGTGGGTACGGACAGCCGTGCGATTAAAAAAGGTCAACTCTTTGTGGCATTAAAAGGTGAGCACTTTGATGGTCACGAATACACTGCGCACAGTTTAGAACAAGGGGCATCCTCAGCTCTCGTTTCCAATGCTTCAAATATTGGCCCTGCAGTTGTTGTAAAAGATACACGTCTAGCACTTGGTGAATTAGCGGCCTATTGGCGACATAAGTTTGTGATGCCCGTTATTGCAATTACTGGCAGCAATGGCAAAACGACAGTAAAAGAAATGCTTGCTGAGATTTTGAAAGCCGCAACGGGAAATGACGAGAGCGTACTCGCCACCCAGGGCAATTTTAATAATGACATAGGCTTGCCGCTAACGATGCTCAATCTCCGAGATCAGCATCATTACGCCGTATTAGAGATGGGTATGAATCATGCAGGTGAGATTTCTTATTTAACACGATTAGCAAAGCCAAATATCGCTTTGGTGAATAACGCTGGTACAGCGCATATCGGTGAACTTGGCAGTGTTGAAGCAATTGCGAATGCAAAAGGTGAAATTTTTGAAGGCTTAGCTAAAGGAGGCACTGCGATTATTAATGCTGATGATGACTATGCCGAATTATGGAAAAAGTTAGCAAACAAACATCAGCAGATGACGTTTGCTTTGGATGCAAAAGCCGATGTGACTGGAGCATACGAGCTTGGTTTAGTAGATAGCAATATTGAATTATTCACACCTGTTGGCAAGGTGTTATTTACATTACCTGCGCCAGGCTTACATAACGTTCGCAATGCGCTTGCGGCTGCTTCTGCGGCCTTGGCATTAAATATATCTTTGGAAAACATTGCAACAGGGTTAGGTCGCTTTGCAGGCGCAAAAGGTCGCTTACAAGCTAAAAAAGGTCTAGCTGGCGCCAAAGTGATCGATGATACCTACAACGCGAACCCTTCATCAATAAAGGCCGCGATTGATGTATTGAAAACAAGCAATGGTCAGCGCATTTTTGTCATGGGTGATATGGCAGAGCTTGGCGCTGGTGGACCAAGTATGCACGAGGAAGTTGGTAATTATGCAAAAGCGGCGGGCATTGAAAAGCTTTTCGCACTTGGTAGTTTAAGTAAGCATACAGCTAGAGCTTTTGGTGAAAAAGCAGTGCATTTTGAATCTATCGAAGCCTTATCTGAGCAGTTGAAACAATGCATGGGTGAAGAAGTTACCGTGTTGGTGAAAGGCTCTCGCTCAATGAAGATGGAACGTGTTGTTCATGCAATTCAATTGGCTCAAACAAATAATAATAATGGGGAAAATCACTAATGCTACTAGAACTTGCTCGCTGGTTAGCGCACGATATTCGCGGCTTTAATGTATTTAACTACATTACGCTTAGAGCTGTATTGGCAACAATGACAGCATTGGCAATTTCGTTTGTTGTAGGCCCTAAGCTCATTCGCAAATTGACCGAATACAAAGTAGGTCAATCAGTGCGTGATGACGGTCCAAAAACACATTTGATAAAGGCGGGTACGCCAACAATGGGGGGCGCATTGATTTTGGTAGCCATTGCTATTTCAACTTTGCTTTGGGCGGATTTGAGCAATCGTTATGTTTGGGTGGTGTTATTAACCACAATGGGCTTTGGCATCATTGGCTTTGTTGATGATTGGCGTAAAGTCGTTTATCGCAACCCTAAAGGCCTGTCTGCAAAATCGAAGTATTTTTGGCAGTCAGCCATTGGTTTTGGCGTGGCTATTTATTTAGTTCAAACAGCAGTCTTACCTGCAGAGACAACGCTGTATGTGCCATTTTTCAAACATCTAGTTTTTCCAATGAGCTCAATTGCTTTTGTAGTGCTCACCTATTTAGTGTTAGTGGGTAGTAGTAATGCGGTTAATTTGACAGACGGTTTAGATGGCTTAGCAATTATGCCAACTTTGATGATTTCTACTGCTTTGGCGATTTTTGCATATGTGACTGGTCACATTTTCTTCTCGAAATATCTCGGTATTCCTTACGTGCCAGGCGCAGGTGAATTAATGGTGTTTTGTGCCGCAATGTCAGGTGCAGGGTTAGGATTCTTATGGTTTAACGCGTATCCAGCAGAAGTGTTTATGGGCGACGTCGGTGCATTGGCTTTGGGAGCCGCATTAGGGGCAGTGGCAGTGATTGTTAGGCAAGAAATTATCTTATTTGTGATGGGTGGCGTTTTCGTGGTGGAGACTTTGTCTGTGGCGATTCAGGTGACTTACTTTAGATACACCAAAAAGAAATATGGCGAAGGTCGACGCATCTTTTTGATGGCCCCTTTGCATCATCACTATGAACAAAAAGGCTGGAAAGAAACGCAGGTGGTGGTGCGGTTCTGGATTATTACGATGATGTTAGTTTTAGTTGGATTGGCAAGTTTAAAAATACGATGAAACTCGAATTACATGACAAGCGGGTATTAGTGCTAGGCCTCGGTGACACGGGGCTTTCGGCATTGCGTTGGCTTCATCGCCAAGGCGCCCTATTGTCGGTAGCTGATACGCGTGAAATACCACCATGTGCCGTCACGTTGAAAGCAGAATTGCCAAACGTGAAATTATATACGGGTAAGTTCACTGAAGCAGTGTTTAACAATGCAGAGGTTATCGTGATTAGCCCAGGCGTGCCGCTTGCTGACCCTATGGTGCAGGCAGCGATTAAGCGCGGTGTGACCGTTGTGGGGGACGTTGAGCTATTTGCACAATATCGCCCAGCAAATACCAAAGTTATTGCGATTACTGGGTCTAATGGCAAAAGCACGGTAACAACTTTGATTGGGAAAATGTGCGAAGCCGCAGGCCTAAAAACAGTGGTTGCCGGGAATATTGGCTTGCCAGTGCTTGATTCTTTTAATGGCGATGTGCCTGATGTTTATGTATTGGAACTTTCGAGTTTTCAGCTTGAAACAACAAGCAGCTTAAATGCAGATGCTGCGACTGTGCTCAATATTAGCGAGGATCATATGGATCGATACTCCGGTCTTGATGATTATGCGCAAGCGAAAGCGCGTGTATTTTTCGGTAAGGGTGTTCAAGTACTTAACCGCCAAGATGCAAGGAGCATGGGCATGGCCTTGCAAGGTCGAGCTGTGGTGACGTTTGGTCTTGATGAAGCTTCGAATGGCAGAGATTTTGGCTTAGCTACACAACTAGGCTTTATCCAGTTAATGCAAGGTTCAGTAGCGTTATTAGCGACAACAGAAATGAAAATCGCTGGGTTACATAACGCTACGAATGCATTGGCAGCAATAGCTTTATGCGAGGCAATTGGGGTGCCGCAAGCCGCAATGATTAAAGCATTATGCGAATACAAAGGCTTGCCACATAGAGTTGAATGGGTCGCGGAGATTGGAAAAGTTGCGTTTTACGATGATTCAAAAGGCACCAATGTTGGTGCCACGTATGCCGCGCTTCAGGGCTTAGTGGGTCCAAATGGTTGCAAGAGGATTGTGTTAATTGCTGGCGGTGATGGTAAAGGACAGGACTTTTCCCCACTCGCTGATATGGTGGCAAAAAACGCGCGCGCTGTGGTTTTAATTGGTCGTGATTCGCCCCAGATTGAAGCAGCGTTAAGTGGCACAAAAGTTGATTTGATGAAAGCAGAAAGTTTGGAAGAGGCTGTGAGAGTGGCTTATGGCTTGGCTAAAGCAGGTGATGCCGTATTGCTTTCGCCAGCTTGCGCTAGCTTCGATATGTTCACCAATTATGTACATCGTGCTGAAGTGTTCACGCAAAGCGTTAAAGCACTTGCGCGTGAGGAGGCTGTCGCATGATGCCGATGCTAAATAATCGCAACAAAATTACGGGGGAAAGCTATGACCAAGCGTTGCTTTGGGTCACTCTAATTTTGCTCGCGTTTGGAATGGTTATGGTTTACTCAGCATCCATTTCTTGGGCTGAAGGCAAGTCATTAACTCGCCATCAAGCTTCATATTATTTAGTGCGTCATACAGTATTTCTGATCGTCGGACTTTTCGTTGCTGGGGTTGCTTTTCAAGTCCCAACGCGTATTTGGCAAAAATATGCGACACCATTATTTATCATTGGACTTGGCATGCTTATATTGGTGCTAGTTCCGGGCATTGGGCATAAGGTTTTAGGCAGTCGACGTTGGATTAAGTTGGTGTTCTTTCAGATTCAACCATCTGAGTTGATGAAATTTTTGGCGGCGGTGTACGTAGCGGATTACACCACTCGAAAAGCTGCACTGATGCACAGCTTCAAACAAGGCTTCTTACCGATGCTGGGCGTGATGTTGTTCGTGGCACTTTTGTTATTGCAAGAGCCCGACTTTGGTGCGTTCGTAGTAATAGCCTCAATCTCGATTGCTATTTTGTGGTTGGGTGGTATCAATTTACGAATATTTGGTGGGCTTCTTGTTTTACTGGTGATTGGTTTCATCATTTTGATTTTGACCTCGCCATATCGCTTACAACGAATCGTCGGATACATGGACCCTTGGGCAGATCCATTTGGTAAAGGGTATCAACTGACACACTCGTTGATTGCTTTTGGACGAGGCGAATGGTTGGGTGTGGGGTTGGGTGGGAGTGTGGAGAAGTTGATGTACTTACCTGAAGCACATACCGACTTTTTATTAGCTGTGATTGCAGAAGAGCTTGGCTTTATAGGCGTAGCTGCTTTGGTCGGTTTGTTTGCATGGATAGTCGTGCGTTCTTTCAAAATTGCTAAAGAGTCAGTAAGTAATGAGGCATATTTTTCAGCATTGTTAGCTCAAGGAATAGGTATTTGGATCGGCGTACAAAGCATTATCAATATGGGCGTGAACATGGGGTTATTGCCAACCAAGGGTTTGACTTTACCGCTAATGTCTTTTGGCGGCACAGGCATTTTGGCCAATTGTGTTGCCATGGGGGTGTTGCTGCGTATCGATTGGGAAAATAAACGTTTGTTTAAAGGTATTCAAGTATGAGTACTTCAACGCTCATGGTCATGGCTGGAGGAACGGGTGGACATGTTTATCCAGCGATGGCTGTTGCTGATTATTTGAAAGCACAAGGCTGGAATGTTGTTTGGCTTGCTACTGAAGGTGGCATGGAAAATCGCTTGATAGATGGCAAAGGCTATCAAAAAGCCATGATGACCATGCAAGGCGTTCGCGGTAAAGGTTTGTTGGGATGGTTGTTGTTGCCAATTAAATTAGCGAAAGCTTTGTGCCAGAGCTATCAAGCGCTAAGCCTATATCAGCCGAATGTTGTCCTTGGTATGGGTGGCTTTGCAGCCTTTCCTGGCGGCTTAATGGCACGATTGCTCGGCAAGGCGCTGGTGATACATGAGCAAAATTCAGTGGCTGGTTTAACCAATAAATTGATGGCGAAAATTGCAACTCGCGTATTAGCTGCTTTTCCCAATGCGCTTAATAAAGCCAAGGTAATTGGTAATCCAGTACGAGCAGATATCGCTCAATTGGCTGAGCCAGAAAAGCGCTTCGGTATGCATAAAGGGGCTTTAAGAATTTTGGTGGTGGGGGGCAGTTTGGGCGCGCAAGCACTAAATGATTTGATTCCCCAAGCGCTTGCGCTAATGCCGGTAAAAACAAGACCGCATGTAATTCATCAAGCAGGCGTTAAGCATATTGAGGCATTGCAAAATAATTATGCGAAGCATGGAGTAGATGCAGATTGTCGAGCATTTATTGAAAACATGGCAGATATGTATGCTTGGGCGGATTTTGTGATTTGTCGTTCAGGAGCGATGACAGTGGCTGAATTATCAGCCGTTGGATTGGGTAGCCTATTGGTACCTTTTCCCTTTGCAGTGGATGACCATCAAACAACAAATGCATCCTATTTGGCAGAAAATGAAGCGGCATTTTTAGTACAACAAAAAGTATTAACGGTAGAAAAATTAGTGAATATTTTGACGACACTGACACGTGAAAATTGTTTAAGTATGGCAATTAAGGCGCGTGCTTTGGGTAAGCCAACAGCTACGGTTGATGTGGCTCGTGTTTGCATGGAGGTGGCCGCTTGAAACATAAAGTGAAGAATATTCATTTCATCGGTATCGGCGGTTCTGGGATGAGTGGTATTGCAGAAGTATTGGTGAATTTAGGCTTCAACGTGACCGGCTCTGACTTGGCAAGTAATAGTGTCACAGCAAGGTTACAAGCAGCCGGTGCTTCAGTATTCCAAGGCCATCAAAAAGAGAATTTGACAGATGCCGATGTGGTCGTGATTTCAAGTGCGGTGAATGAAGCCAATCCTGAAGTGCAGGAAGCGCGTGCTCGCGGTATCCCAGTGGTGCCTCGTGCGCTAATGCTGGCTGAGCTAATGCGCTTTAGGCAGGGAATCGCCGTTGCTGGTACGCATGGTAAAACGACAACAACGAGCTTGATTGCCAGCATCTTAGCTGAAGCGGGCATGGATCCAACTTACGTCATTGGCGGCAAGTTGGAATCAGCCAATGCCAATGCAAAACTCGGAACAGGTGAGTATATCGTGGCTGAGGCAGATGAGTCTGATGCTTCTTTCCTGCACCTCACCCCAGTGATGGCTGTAGTGACGAATATCGACGCCGATCATATGGACACTTACGAGCATAGCTTCGATAAGCTCAAAACTGCGTTTGTAGACTTTGTACAGCAATTACCGTTTTGGGGAATGGCGGTGGTGTGTATTGACGATGCCAACATCCGTGAAATTTTGCCGCGCATCACCAAGCCAGTCATGACTTATGGCTTTAGTGAAGCTGCGCGCATTAGAGCGATTAATGTCGTCCCAGACAGTGGCCAAATGCACTTTACCGTTCAGCGTATTAATGGCGTAACGACAGAGTTTGATGTGACGTTGAATTTGCCAGGCAAACATTATGTGCTTAACGCATTGGCTGCAATTGCAATTGCCAGTGAGCTTAATGTACCTGATACGGCGATGATTAAAGCGCTGAAAGAATTTAAAGGGGTGGGTCGTCGCTTTGAGCGTTATGGCGAAATAAAAGCGCCAGCGGGTGGCATATTTACTTTGATTGATGATTACGGCCATCACCCAGTAGAAATGCAAGCGGTAATTGCCGCTGCACGAGGCGCGTTCCCTAATCGACGTTTGGTGTTGGCTTTCCAGCCCCATCGTTTTACTAGAACGCGTGATTGTTTTGAAGATTTTGTAAAAGTGCTTTCAAGCGCGGATGCCGTATTGCTTACTGAAGTTTATTCAGCTGGTGAAGCGCCAATCGTAGCGGCAGATGGTCGTTCATTGGTGCGTGCTGTTCGTGTGGCTGGCATGGTAGAGCCGCTTTTTGTAGAGACGACTGCTGAATTGCCACAAGCGATTGTAAATACAGTGGAAGAAGGAGATGTGGTTATTGTGATGGGCGCAGGCTCAATTGGCCAAGTGGCAAGTTTAACAAGAGATTTATGCAAGTGATGGCACAAGTCCAAGTACAAGGAACTTTGTTGTTAAATGAGGCAATGACCCGCTACAACAGCTGGCGTGTGGGTGGGAAAGCTGATCGTTTGTATATTCCTGCGAGCTTAGATGATTTGAGTACTTTCTTACAGAGCATAGATGTTAATGAGCATTTGCATTTTGTCGGTTTAGGTTCGAACTTATTGGTGAGAGATGCAGGGGTGCGCGGCACGGTGGTTGTGCTTCATAACGCTCTAAATGCACTGCAAATGGAAGGCGGTTTGGTTTACGCAGAGGCTGGTGTGACTTGTGGCAAGTTGGCACGATTTACGGCAAAACAAGCTAAACAAGGTGGCGAGTTTTGGGCTGGCATTCCTGGCACTGTGGGTGGCGCTTTGGCGATGAACGCTGGATGTCATGGCGGCGAAACTTGGGAAAGCGTTAAACGTGTGCTGACGATTGATGAAAAAGGCATGGTGCATGAACGAAATGCGGCTGAGTTCGTTGCGACATATCGCCATGTGGCTATGCCAGTGCAGAAAGAATGGTTTGTAGGGGCTTGGTTTGAATTACCAGCAGGCGATGCTGAGGAGTCCGAGCAAAAAATTAAAGCTTTGCTGGCAAAAAGATTGGCGACACAGCCGCTTAATTTGCCTAATGCGGGCTCAACCTTCCGCAATCCAGAAGGCGATTATGCAGCACGATTGATTGAAGCTTGTGGTTTAAAGGGCCATAAAATCGGTGGCGCCCAAGTTTCGGAAAAGCACGCTAATTTTATTGTGAATTTGGGCGATGCAACTGCAGAGGATATTGAGCAATTAATTATATTGATGAGTGAGACGGTAACAGAAAAGTTTGGAATTAGCCTATACCAAGAGGTGCATGTGTTAGGCGATAGCGTGAGTAAAAATCATGAGTAATGTATTCGGAAAAGTAGCGGTTTTATTGGGCGGAAAATCAGGCGAACGTGAAGTCTCGCTTAAGAGCGGTTCGGCTGTATTAGATGCTTTGCAAGGGCAAGGAATTGATGCTGAAGCCTTCGACCCAGCAACTCGCCATTTGCATGATTTAGAGCAATATGACGCTGCCTTTATTTCGCTTCATGGTCGCTTTGGTGAAGACGGAACCATACAAGGTGTATTGGAATTGTTTGGTATTCCTTATACAGGGTCAGGTGTAATGGCTTCAGCCATTGGCATGGATAAGTGGCGTACCAAGTTAATTTGGCATGCGGCAGGCGTGACGACCCCCGCATTTGAAGTGGTGAGTTCAGACTCTGATTTCGCTGCCATAGAGAAAAAACTCGGTTTGCCATTGTTTGTAAAACCAGCCAACGAAGGCTCAAGTATTGGCATTAGCAAAGTAAAAGCAGTAGGTGATTTGAAAGCGGCTTTTGAGTTGGCGGCTAAATCAGACCCACTGGTGATTGCTGAGCAGTTTGTAGGCGGCGGCGAATATACCGTAGGTATTTTGGGTGACCAGGTATTGCCGATAGTGCGGATCGTGCCAGCCAATGAATTTTATGATTTTGAAGCAAAGTATTTACGAGATGACACGGAGTATCTATGCCCTTGTGGTTTGCCAAAAGAGCAGGTAGGCAAAATACAATCAGAAGCCATGCAGGCTTTTAAAGCCATTGGGGGCAATGGTTGGGGGCGTGTGGACTTCTTAATGAATGAAGAGGGTAAGCATTACTTCTTGGAAGTTAATACTAGTCCTGGCATGACAGACCACAGCTTAGTGCCGATGGCGGCAAAAGCGGCAGGCATTTCATTTGCTGAATTAGTAAAACGTATTTTGAATTTGGCGATAGCGCAGCACGGAGCTAAAAAACATGTGGGATAAACCCAACATGTTGAATTGGATTGCAAATGCGTTATTTGCATTCGCACTCGTATTGTTTATTTACGGGTCAGTTTTTATCCTTGTGCATTTGCCTATATTTCCAATCAATGAAGTGAGAGTTGAAGGCGAGCTGAATCGTGTTACGCGCGAGCAGGTGAAGTTGATCGCAAGCCGTTATTTGCAAGGTAATTTTTTTACCGTGAACTTAGTGCGGACACGTCAAGCATTTGAGAAGCTACCTTGGGCAAGAAATGTAAGCGTAAGGAGACTTTGGCCAAATCGATTAGAAGTGGTGATTGAGGAGCATCAAGCGTTAGCTCGGTGGGGAAATATAGCATTAGTTAACACGCATGGTGAATTATTTCACGCGGCTTCAGATGCTGATTTACCTGTTTTTTATGGGCCAGGTGATGGCGTAAAAGAAGTGGCTGGGCATTATGGTGAGTTTAGCGAGCTAATTTTGTCAATGAACATGAAGTTAAGGGAAGTAACTTTAACGCCTAGACGTTCTTGGCAGGTAACGACAAATACAGGCATGGTGATTTCACTGGGTCGAGAAAAGATGGATATGCGCTTAGCAAGGTTTATGCAGGTTTACAGGAAAACCTATGCAGGATTAAAGGGTGATCTGAAATATGTGGACTTGCGTTACCCAAGTGGTTTTGCAGTGCGAAGCCCAATGGCATTGGCTGCATTTAAGCCGGTGGCTTCAGCGGCTGAACCTAGAGAGCAAAGCCAAAATTACGTAAAGAATGAAGTTAAAAAAGAGGCGAGCAAGAAAGACATTAAGAAGCCTAATGTTAATAACACTGAAGTGAAAAAGACTAAGGCCTAGTTTAAGTAGGATTAATTATTAACCAGCATGAATAGAACCGAATTAAGAAAAGTGGAGAAACACAATGAGTAAAGCTAAAGAAGAGAAAAACCTCATTATTGGCTTGGATATCGGGACATCTAAAGTGGTCGCAATCGTTGCGGAACTGATGGTCGACGGAAGTATGAATGTGATTGGCTTAGGTCAACACGTTTCACGTGGCCTCAAAAAAGGCGTCGTAATCAACATCGATTCCACTGTGAATGCGATTCAACGTGCGATTGAAGAAGCCGAGCTGATGGCTGACTGTACGATTAAGAACGTATTTACAGGGATTGCTGGTAGCCATGTGCAAAGTATTAATGCACGCGGCATGGTCAAGATTAAAGATGCTGAAGTGACTCAGGCTGATGTGGCGCGTGTCATTGAAACTGCGCAGGCAATCGCTTTGCCTTCAGACCAGCAGATTCTGCATATCCTCACACAGGAATACATCATTGATGGACAAGAAGATGTGCGCGAACCGCTTGGCATGAGCGGGATGAAGTTGGAAGTAAAAGTTCATATCGTAACTGGCGCTGTCGCTGCAGCACAAAACATCGTGAAGAGTATTAAGCGCTGCGGTTTAGAAGTAACGGATTTGATTCTTCAACCTTTAGCTTCTAGTGAAGCAGTGCTGACAGAGGATGAAAAAGAATTGGGCGTTTGTTTGGTTGATATCGGTGGCGGGACAACTGATATTGCTGTTTTCAAACAAGGCGCGATTCGCCACACCGCTGTGATTCCAATTGCAGGCGACCAAATTACTAATGATGTTGCAGTGGCATTAAGAACACCAACGCAATCCGCGGAAGATATCAAAATTAAGCATGGTTGCGCACTTCGTCAATTAGCTGATCCTCGTGAAGTAGTGGAAGTGCAGGGCTCGGATGGTAGAGAGTCGCGTCAGCTTTCGGTACAAACCCTCGCTGAAGTGATTGAACCACGTGTTGTCGAGTTGTATGAGTTTGTATTGGCTGAGTTACGCCGAAGTGGATTAGAAGAAATGATCGCCTCGGGTATTGTCATTACAGGGGGTTCAGCAATGATGAAGGGCATGGTAGAGCTTGGTGAAGAAATCTTCCATATGCCAGTCCGTATGGGCTTGCCAAGATATGTGGGTGGCTTATCAGAGGTCGTCAGCAACCCGCGTTATGCAACTGGTGTCGGTTTGCTATTAATTGGTAAGCGCCAAGTGGCGCAACAGATTCAAGTTAGCTTGGATGCAAATTCATTTGGTCGAATTCTTGAGCGAATGAAGAGTTGGTTTCAAGGTAATTTTTAGTAGTCGCAGTAGAGTTTGTAACAAAGGCAGAAGTAATTTAGTTTAGGCAGATCCCAAGGAGAAATAAAATGTTTGAAATTATGGATAACGAAAACCAAGAAGCCGTCATTAAGGTGATTGGTGTGGGTGGTTGCGGCGGTAACGCTGTCGAGCACATGATTGCGAAGAATGTGGGTGGCGTAGAATTTATTTGCGCGAATACCGACATGCAGGCACTTAAAAAGAGCCAAGCGAAGACCGTGCTACAAATTGGTATGGGCATCACTAAAGGCTTAGGTGCAGGCGCAAAACCAGAAATTGGTCGCGAAGCGGCTTTAGAAGATCGTGAACGTATTGCTGAGATTATTTACGGCGCTGATATGTTGTTCATCACTGCGGGTATGGGTGGTGGCACCGGTACGGGCGCAGCGCCAATCGTGGCTGAAGTTGCGAAAGAAATGGGTATTTTGACAGTTGCAGTGGTCACGAAACCGTTCCCATTTGAAGGCAAGCGCGGCAGAGTAGCAGCAGATGGTTTGGAAGAGCTTTCTAAGCACGTCGACTCGCTTATCATCATTCCTAACGATAAGTTGATGGAAGTGTTGGGTGATGATGTGACATTTACCGATGCATTTAAAGCTGCGAATGATGTGCTTCATAACGCAGTTTCAGGCATTGCTGAAATCATTAATTGCCCGGGCTTGGTCAACGTCGATTTTGCCGACGTACGTACAGTGATGTCTGAAATGGGCATGGCAATGATGGGCTCTGCTGTGGCGACAGGTTCCGACCGTGCGGTATTAGCAGCTGAGCAAGCAGTGGCAAGTCCATTACTTGAGAATGTTAACTTAGCAAATGCGCGCGGTGTGCTCGTTAACATTACTGCAAGTCACTCATTCAAAATGAAAGAGTATTACGATGTAATGAATACGATTCGTTCTTTCACTGCGGAAGAAGCAACAGTGATTGTTGGTAACGTATTTGATGAGAGCATGGGAGATGGATTGCGTGTAACGATGGTTGCAACTGGCTTGAACGGGATTGGTGCGCTACAAAAACCAAAATTAGTCGTAGCTCCGACAATGTTGCGAGATGGTACAACTAACCAACCTATCTATTCAAGTGCAAGTAATCTTGGCTACATGGATGACGATGAGCCTGCTGTATTTACACAAAACAGCGGTCGTCGAGCACAATTAGATGCGATGAAAAAAGATGGGATTGAAGAATATGACATCCCAGCGTTTTTACGTAAACAAGCAGACTAATTGATTTAATTAGACTGCCAGTTTAATCGCTGGCCCAGCTCTAGAAATGGCGCTCGATAATAATTGAGCGCGGCATTTATGCTATGATTTTAGTAGGACAGGTAGTCTTTATTGAGAAAGTTTCTTGTTTTAAGAAACAGTAAAAAGATTTTTTAGGTTTAGTTAAGGTGAGATTAGAAAAGTAAATATGCTGAAACAGCGCACCCTTAAAAAATCAATTAATGCCACTGGTGTTGGCTTGCATACAGGCGAAAAAGTCATGATGACTTTGCGTCCTGCATTGCCTGATACTGGAATTGTTTTCCGACGCGTCGATCTGCCCGACTCAGCGGAAATCAAAGTGCAACCTCAATACGTATGCGACACTCGGATGTGTTCAGCCTTGGAACACAGAGGGGTGCGTGTCGCCACTGTCGAGCATTTAATGTCCGCGCTAGCTGGGCTAGGGATAGATAATATTTTCGTTGAGCTATCCGCTGGTGAAGTGCCGATTATGGACGGAAGTTCAGGCCCGTTCGTATTCTTACTGCAACAAGCAGGCATTGCCGAACAAGACGCCGCTAAAAAATTCATTCGAGTCAAAAAGACTGTGGAAGTGCACGATGGTGATAAGTGGGTGCGCTTCGATCCATACTTTGGATTTAAGGTCGACTTTACTATTGACTTTGCCCACCCAGTGTTTGAGCACACGGGCAATAATGTAAAGATTGATTTTGCTGATAACTCATATATCAAAGAAGTTAGTCGTGCCCGTACCTTTGGGTTTATGCATGAGGTCGAGACCCTCCGTTCCATGGGTCTTGCCCGTGGTGGAAGTTTAGATAATGCAATTGTGTTAGATGAATATCGTATTTTGAATCAAGATGGATTACGTTATGACGATGAGTTCGTCAAACATAAAGCTTTAGATGCGATCGGTGATTTGTATGTACTTGGACACCCTTTGCTTTGTGCTTTCACAGCCTACAAGTCTGGTCATGCGCTAAATAATCAATTATTACGTACTTTGATGGCAGATAACGATGCTTGGGAATATACAACTTTTGATAACGCTGAAAAAGCGCCAAAAGGGTTTCAATCTCCGATAACTGCGTCGCCGGCTTTGCAATATCTTTAGGTGAGATCTATATATGTCCCGCATTTTACTTTTTATACTAATTTTAGTTGTTGTGATTTGTTATGCTGCCTATCTCATCAAAGGCGACAGACGATACCTAATCCTTTTGGGTCAAATTATTAAATATGCGCTAATTGTAGGAGGTATGTATTTTATTGTTAAGTTTATTTAAAGCGTTACCATCTCATCGTCCTCTCTATTCAATTTTTTAGGGCACTGATCAAACATCAATGAAACATTGGGCCATATTATTCACCGTATTTTTCTTTGCAACCCCTCCTGCTTGGGGGATGAGTGCAGAGCAAACATTCGCACACGCTCAAAACGCTTATCAAACTAAAAATGTCAAAACACTTGCTGAAGATGCAAGTCAACTGCATGCCCAAAACTACCTCTTAGCACCGTACGCGGATTATTGGCTTATGTTGCTTACCTTAAGTAACAGTGATGACGTGGCTGTGCGCAACTTTCTAGCGCAGTATGCCCAGTATCCCTTTGCTGATAAGGTACGTGGAGAATGGCTAAAGAGTTTGGCTCGGCGTCAGGATTGGGATACGTTTTTTTCTGAGCTAACTGATTTTAAACGCGATGATTTGGCTATAATTTGTTATGCATTGGAGGGGCGCTCGAAAAAAGGTGATTTGATCGCGCTGACAGAAGGCAAGGCACTATGGATGAGCACAGCCGACCAACCAACAAATTGCGAAAGTTTATTTGATTTAATGCAAGCATCAAAGGCGCTAAGTCAAGACGATATTTGGGCGCGGTTTAGATTGGCTATGCAAGAGGGTAAAGTCGCCCTAGCGAAGACCATCATTCAGCGTGAATCAAACGTTTCAAAATTAGATATAAAGCTTATTGATAATGTTTATCAAAATCCACAATTGGCTTTAGAAAAGAAAATCATTCCGTTTACTAGCCATCTAGGACGGGCTTTAAATTTATATGCCATTGATAAATTGGCACGGACCAAGTTGGATGAGGGCTTGAGCACTTGGTCTAACTATATGTCTCAGTTTGAGACTGATGAGCAAGCCTACATGTGGGGAAGGTTGGCGATGCAAGCCGCGCGTCGTCACGACAATCAAGCATTAAATCTATACGCTAAAGTGAAAAGTAGTGACTTAGAAAAAGATGCAATTGGTTGGAAGGTCAGAGCGGCATTACTGGATAGAAATTGGAATGTCGTTTTGTCGACAATTGAAGAAATGCAACTCACTCAGCAAGAAGAGCAGGTTTGGCGTTATTGGAAAGCTCGAGCTTATAAAGCACAAAATGCTATATCTAAAGCGAATCCAATTCTTTTGACTCTTTCGCGTGAGCACAACTATTATGGTCTGCTTGCGAAGGAAGAGTTGGGTGAGGTAATGACTAATCCCCCAATCAACTATGTGCCCACTGAAAATGAAGTTCAGTTAATACAAAATCAAGCCGCTATTCAACGATCATTAGAGTTGCAAAGACTAGACATGCGATGGGAAAGCAGAGCTGAATGGGCTTGGGCAACTAGAGATTATGACGACAAACAAATGTTGGCTGCAGCTGAATTGGCCATGCGTCAATCTTGGTATGATTTGGCGATCAATACTGCTGAGAAAACTAAATTTGTTCATAACTTTATATTGCGATACCCAGCACCTTATCGTGAGACTGTGCAGACCTTCGCTAAAGATTACGGATTGGATGAAGCTTGGGTATATGGCTTAACACGTCAAGAAAGTCGCTTTGTCAGTTATGCTAAGTCTGGCGTTGGCGCTTCAGGCTTGATGCAGGTAATGCCAGCCACGGCAGCCTGGATTGCCAAACGCGCTGGCTTTAACGATTACCGTCAAACAAATATTCACCAGACCGAAACGAATGTAAAACTTGGCACATATTATCTTCGCTACACATTGGATTTGATGAGTGGGCAAGCTGCGATGGCTACTGCAGCTTACAATGCTGGTCCGGGCAATGCTAGACGTTGGTCACCAAAAAAACCGTTGGAGGGCGCAATTTATGCAGAAACAATTCCCATTTTAGAGACACGACAATATGTCCAAAAAGTGATGGCTAACACCTGCTTTTATTCGAATCGCTTAGGAACAAAATCTATCAGCTTGAAACAAAGATTAGGGGTAATTATTGGTGTTGGAAATACACTGGCCAATGATGATATTGATGGTTAATCATTAATAAAAAAACAGTAAAGGTAATCAATAGAATGAAACAAGTATGTGTGTTGGGTGGGTCAGGATTTGTTGGTAGCGCGATTGTTAGACAATTAAGCTTGGCTGGCTATAGTGTCAAAGTTCTTACGCGCAGACGCGAGGCTAGCAAGCATCTTATTTTATTGTCAAATGTCGATGTGATTGAGTGCGATGTGATGGACGATATCTCCTTGGGTAAAGTGCTCAAAGGTGCTGATGCCGTGATTAATCTGATAGGCATCTTGCACAATAGCAAAAAAGCAGGCTTCAAAGCCATTCATGCGGAATTGCCAGCGCGTTTAGTTGACCTATGCCTCAAATTAGGCATTAAAAGATTAGTCCATATGAGTGCATTGCAAGCATCTCATCAAGCGCCAAGTGCTTATTTAAGGTCAAAAGCTGAAGGCGAAACTGCTGTCTTGCGAGCTCATAAAAATCTAGATGTGACGGTATTTAGACCATCAATTATTTTTGGTCGAGGTGACGGATTTATTAACCTATTTGCTTCACTGGTAAAGCTTTTACCAGTGATTTTACTTGCTAAACCAAATGCTAAATTCCAACCAATTTATGTTGAGGATGTTGCTCATGCTTTTGTAGTAGCGTTAGACCATATTGAAACTTATGGAAAAGCCTATGATTTAGGTGGTCCTAAGGTCTACACGTTACGCCAATTGGTTGCTTATGTGTCAGACACCTTGGGTAAGAAGCGCCCAATTATTGGCCTCAATAATATGTTTTCTTATCTACAAGCTTTTGCGATGGAGTTATTGCCAGTCAAGCTCATGACCCGAGATAACGTGCGCTCAATGGAGGTTGATAGCGTTTGTGCCACAAGTTTTCCTGCGTACTTAGATTTTCAGCCTGTGGCACTTGAAACAATCGTGCCTGACTATTTAAGTGATGACAATCCTCGCAATGCTTATAATCGGTTCCGAGCCAGGGCTGGCAGATAATATGCAGGTTTTCTGCGTAGGCGGTGCGGTGCGAGATGGGTTGTTGGGACTTGCCGTGAAAGATCGAGATTTTGTGGTGGTTGGAAGCACGCCGACCGAAATGGAAAGTTTAGGTTTTAAAGCAGTCGGGAAAGACTTTCCAGTTTTTTTACATCCTAAAACGCATGAAGAATATGCGCTCGCTAGAACCGAACGTAAGACGGCAAAAGGCTACAAAGGATTTGAAGTCCATGCTGATCATAGTGTGACGCTCGAGCAAGATCTTGCTCGGCGAGATTTAACTATTAATGCAATTGCTCAAGATGAGGCAGGGAAATTGTTTGATCCGCATCGCGGCTTGAATGATTTGAAAAATAAAACTCTAAGGCATGTAAGTCCCTCATTCAGCGAAGACCCTGTGCGTATATTAAGAGCGGCACGTTTTGCAGCGCGTTTCACTGATTTTTCAGTAGCACCAGAAACCTTAGCCCTGATGTGCAGCATGGTTGAAAATGGGGAGGTCGATGCACTAGTGCCTGAAAGAGTTTGGCAGGAGTTAGCCAAGGGGTTGATGGAGGCTAAGCCAAGTCGCATGTTTGAAGTTTTACGTGCTTGTGGCGCGTTACAAAAAATCATGCCTGAGCTTGATAAACTTTGGGGTGTGCCCCAGCCTGAAATGTACCATCCTGAGATTGATACAGGGGTTCACATCATGATGGTAATTGACTATGCCGCAAGTCGTGGATATTCATTGCCGATACGCTTTGCTGCGCTCACACATGACTTAGGTAAGGGAACGACGCCCAGTGATATGTGGCCAAGGCATACTGGCCATGAAGTTCGCAGTGTTAGTCTTTTGCAAGATGTGAGCAAAAGATTACGGGTGCCAAATGAATGTAAAGAGCTAGCGCAAATCGTTGCTAAATTTCACGGAAAAATGCATCAAGTCTTTCAAATGCAACCAGATACTGCGTTGCAGTTTTTAATTGATACAGATGCGATTCGTCAGCCCCAGCGCTTTAAGGATTTCTTGTTGGCTTGTGAATGTGATTCACGCGGAAGGACTGGATTTGAATCGGCAGAATGTCCAGAAGCAATAGTGTTAATTACCTTACTAGAAGCTTTGCTTGATGTTGATGCTGGCGCAGTTGCAAAACTTCATACTGCGCCGGAGGCAATTAAACAGGCCGTATTTGAGGTCCGTTTGGCTGCGGTCAAAAAAGCTTTTTAACCGTTTATTCCGCGCCGTTTAAGTAGTTCAGTTGTTGTTGAACAAACTCCATGGGCTTACGTTTATAGCCACTCTTGGCAAATTGATGCCATCGACCAATCACAAAACATAACATCAAGTTGGCTTGCGACTCAGGATCCATTGTTCGGCCAGTTTGAGTTTGTGCGATGCGGAAAGATTGTTTGATGGTCGATTCCAAACGATCAAACATTTGGTTGATGCGAAGTTGCAATCGGTTGTCTTCATTCACTAAAGCATCGCCTGTTAGAACGCGCGTCATCCCAGGATTTTTTTCGGCAAATAACAACATAATGGTGACAATGCGGCGCACTTGCTTCATGCCGTCAGTTTCTTCAGTGGTGATTTTATTAATCAAGCCGAACAAACTTTGCTCGATAAATGAGATTAGCCCTTCGAACATTTGCGCTTTACTTGCGAAGTGTCGATACAAGGCTGCTTCACTTACCTCTAATCTTGCAGCAAGTGAAGCTGTGGTGATTTTTTCTTGTGTTGGAGTTTCCAACATTTTAGCCAGCGTTTCAAGAATCTGCTGCTTACGTTCGCCTGGTTTCGTTGCCATCATATCCTCCAAGAGTTCTTAAAGTTTGTTCGTATTTATTAGTATAAGCTTGATTTAAATTATATTCTAGAATGAGTAAGTGCTAACACGTTATTGATTCTTAAATCCACGAAATTTGGTTTTTTGAGTTTTTTCGAAACCCAAATCGTCTTCATGCCTAATCGTTTTGCAGTCATTAAGGCAGGTAAATTATCCTCTAGCATGACACAATCTTTAGCTTCAGCTTTGATGGTGCGGAGGAGCTGTTTAAATCCGTGCACAGAGGGTTTGGGGTGAAATTTCGTTGATTCGACACTGAATACTAAAGTAAATAAATCAGTAATGCCAAGCGTGTTTAAAACTCGGATTGCATAATTCCTTGGAGCGTTTGTAAAAATCACCTTTCTACCGATGAGTTTATTAATGCAATGTCTAAGATGTTTGACCTCGGTCACCATGTTTTCTAGGTCCATTTCATCATGTGTTTTGCATAGAAAATGGTAGGGATCGACGCCGTGGTGGCGCATTAAACCTTTTAGGGTTGCACCATAATTCGCCAGTAATGTTTTCGTAATTCAAAGGCGTGGTGCTCTTAAATGTCCAAAGTGTCCATGATGTATTGGGTCATGGCTTTATTCATCACTGGGAATATGTGGGAAGATGCATCATGAAGGGTGTCATCGAGGTCAAACACCCATACACGTTTATTAGCTTGCATTATTTAGCTTTGATGAGCGTGCCTACACCGTCATCAGTTAAGACTTCTAACAATAATGCATGCTCCACTCGTCCATCAATAATATGCACAGATTTAACACCACTTCTTGCGGCATCAAGCGCGGAACTAATTTTAGGCAACATACCCCCTGAAAGTGTTCCGTCCTCTACCAACTCATCAATTTGTTTAGGTGTTAGGCCAGTTAATAAATTGCCATCTTTATCTAATACACCTGGGGTGTTAGTAAGCAAAATGAGTTTTTCAGCACCTAAAATCTCCGCGAGCTTGCCTGCAACAACGTCTGCGTTGATGTTGTAAGTTTCCCCATTTGGACCGACGCCAATTGGTGCGATGACAGGTATAAAATCGCCGCTATCCAAAAAGTTAATAATGCTAGGGTCGATTTTTGTGATATCACCAACTTGACCAACATCAATCAACTCTTCTGGGTTGTTGAGGTTTGCCATCAGCAATTTTTCAGCATGGATGAAATTACCATCTTGACCAGTTAAGCCAACCGCCTTGCCACCTTTGCGGTTAATTAAGTTCACAATTTCTTTGTTTACTTGCCCGCCAAGCACCATTTCAACGATGTCCATGGTTTCTTCATCAGTAACACGCATGCCTTGAATGAACTCACCTTTTTTACCAAGCTTATCTAGCATTTCGTTGATTTGAGGGCCCCCACCGTGCACTACGACGGGGTTCATGCCGACTAATTTAAGGAGAACAACATCGCTCGCAAAAGACTCCTTGAGTTGCGGTTCAGTCATCGCATTGCCACCGTACTTAATCACTATGGTTTTATCAAAAAAGCGCTTAATGTAGGGAAGGGCTTCCGCTAGCGTTTGTGCTTTTTGTGTCGATGTTGGGTCTTTACTCATGTTGTCTATCTCAATTCACATTATTTGATCTTATTTTACCTTGAAATAAATATAACGCGGCGCTGCATTTTTGTTAAATACTTATAGCTTTTTGACAAATACTTTTGAACGTCTTTGCAAGTTGTAAATTTCCTGTTTCCCAGCTGGCAAATCTTTCACTGTTTTTTCGAAGAAGCCACGCTCTAAAAACCAATGCTCGGTTCTTGTTGTAAGACAAAATATAGTTTTAAGGCCGAGCTCTTTCGCTTGCTGTTCGCAGTAATGGAAAAGCCTATCGCCTCTGCCACAACCACGATAGGCAGGATGAATGGCAAGGCAAGCAAATTCAGCCGTTTTTTCTGGTGCGAAAGGATAAAGAGCAGCACATCCGATGACGCGTCCATCATGCTCCATCACGTAAAATTGCTCAATTTCCATTTCTAGCCGCTCTCTGCCACGACGAACCAGAATACCTTCAGCTTCTAATGGTTCGATTAGTTGTAATAATGCGCCTACATCGTCAATTTCCGCTTGCCGCATAGACTCAAGGGGCATTTCGGTCACCATAGTGCCGATACCATCATATGTGAATAGCTCTTGAAGAATTGCACCGTCGGTATGTCTGCAAATAAGATGGGTTCTCGCAACGCCCTGATCACAAGCTCTTATGGCTGCAGGCAAATAGTATGCTTCATCTTCAGTGATTTTTGGAGCGTATTGAGATTCTGCCTGTCTATTTTCTGAATGATTGTTTTTGACATGTTGCAAAAGATTTTTAGCTTTTTGTGCAGTCATTTCACGCAAAAGCTCTCCTCTTGCATTGTGAACGCCAGATGAGTCCATCAAAAAGATCAGCTTGTCAGCATCAAGCGCAATTGCTGTGCTCACAGCAACATCTTCAAGCGAAAGATTAAATGCCTCGCCAGTGGGTGAATAGCCCATTGGCGATATGAGCACCATCTCTCCATCGTCCAATCTTTTTTGGATTGCGGAGCCATCAACCTTTCTTACCGCACCAGTGTGTTGTAAATCCACACCTTCAAGCACGCCTATTGGTTTTGCTGTGACGAAGTTTCCACTTGCCACACGAATGTCAGAGCCGGCCATTGGCGAGTTGACTAAGCCCATTGAAAGTAAAGATTCTATTTCTACCCGAATTGAGCCGTTAGCTTCTTTGACGACTTCCATAGCTTGATCGTCTGTCACACGTAAGCCGCCTGCTAGATTTGTTTCAAGGCTGGCGCGTTTTAGTCGTGATTCAATTTGTGGGCGAGCACCATGCACTAGCACTATTCTTACTTCAAGGCTGGCGAGTAAATTAAGGTCGTGCGATAAAGAAACAAATTGGCCATCGTCAACTACTTCTCCACCAAAGGCAATGACAAAGGTTTTCCCGCCAAAGGCATGGATGTAAGGCGCAACGGAACGAAACCAACTGACAAACTCTTGCGATCTATTGAGGCTCTGGGCTGAGGGTATTTGTGTGTTCCGGCTTTTAAAAAATGCGAAATCCGCATTTTTTTCAGATGGGATGAATTGTTGACTTGCTTCCGATTGTGCATATAAAAATGCAGGTGTGCAGTCTAATGCTGCGGATAATTTACGCAACATTGCTTCCGAAACGCCTTGCTCCCCCCGCTCTACTCTTGAAAGATTGCTACTATCTGCGCCGACAATATTGGCGAGTGTTTGCAAGGTGAGATGCAAGGATTTTCTTTGATGCCTGATTGCCGAACCGAGTGACACAAATTACCTATGAAATTTGTTTATGAAACATTATATTATTTAAAAAGTGCGTTAAATGCAAATTTAATTATAATTTATTGCGTTAAACGCAGAAGTCGCCCCAAATGGTTTGCATGGTGGCGATAGCGGCAAGAGGTGCTGTTTCGGTACGAAGTATACGTTTGCCAAGTCGCACAGGGGTGAACCCTTGGGATGCAGCAAGCGCAATTTCATCTTCGGTAAGGCCGCCTTCTGCGCCAACAAGTAAGCATACATTGCCAGTTGGTGTTGGAAGTTCTTTGAAACTTACTTCAGCAGTAGGAGCTAGCGTGACTTTGGTTTCTGCATCTGGTTTACTAGCAAGCCAACTAGAAAGCGATATTGGCATGGACACTTTAGGTACAAAAGCGCGGCCTGATTGTTCGCAAGCTGAATTGACGATGTTTTGCCAATGTTCGCGACGCTTTTCGGCGCGTTCACCAGAAAGCTTAACAACGCTTCTTTGACTGGCAATCGGTTGAATTTCTGTCACGCCCATTTCTACTGCTTTTTGAATGGTAAAGTCCATACGGTCTCCACTGGAAATCGCTTGTGCTAGGATTACTTTAATAGGGGATTCGTTATCGACCGCTTTGATACTGTTGATTTTAGCAATCACTTCGGCTTTTTTGATGAAAGTAAGTTCTCCGTGGTAGTCCTTGCCGTCGCCATTAAACAAAATGACCAAGTCTCCGATATCTAATCTCAGTGCACGTGTGGCATGCATTGCTGCATTATCTGATAATTTTACTTGTGCGCCGAGAGCGAGTTTGTCAGAATTTTTTGGATCGCAGTAAAAGCGTGGATTAGCCATATTTTTCAAGTCGAGGTGGTAAAATCTGAATATACATTCTAATGGAAGGACGTTACAAAATGGTAAGTTTGAATCCGCCGGTTTGTGATTTTGGTTGGAAAGCTCCTGACTTCAATTTGCCGGGTGTAGATGGCCGCCATTGGACGCTCGCTGATGTGGCCGGTGAGAAAGGCCTCTTGGTCATGTTTATTTGTAATCATTGTCCTTATGTTCAATCCATACGTGAACGTTTGGTGTCGGATTTGGCATCGCTAAAATTGATTGGCGTGAATGCAGTCGCCATTTCACCTAATGATGTAGTCAACTATCCGCAAGACTCCTTTGTGAGGATGCAAGAAGTTGCGCGTGAATTTAATTTCGACTTTCCTTATTTACTGGATCAGTCTCAGGAAGTTGCGCGTGCTTACGATGCTGTCTGCACCCCAGATTTTTTTGGATTTAATGGGCATCTCGAGTTGCAATATCGTGGCCGATTTGATGACCAAGGGCGGGAATTGACCCCGAAGACTAATGCTACTAAAGATTTGCTGGAGGCAATGAAGTTGGTTGCTTCAACAGGTGAGGGACCTCCGGCTCAAATACAAAGTATTGGATGCTCGATAAAATGGATATAAAACAGGCTTAAAAAGCGTATTTTGCAACCATTAACGGATTATTGGTATTGCTCAAAATGCCTTATTAAGCAATAATTCAGCCCTAAGCTCCCCGACGACTATTAAGCAAATATCGCGCTATTGAAAAACCTAAGCCTAGATATTCATAAGTTTGAGGGAGAGGCTTTAAGAATTTCAGTGTCATGCTTAAATTTGATGAGCGTTTATACTTTAAATTGGCTCATTGGTATGGTTGGCACTTTTTACGCTTTATAGATTGATTGATTAGGGAGAAACAAATGGCAACTCGTAAAGATTTAGCAAACGCTATCCGTGCTTTGTCTATGGATGCGGTGCAAAAAGCTAACTCTGGCCACCCAGGTGCACCTATGGGCATGGCTGAAATCGCTGAAGTACTATGGAACCACAACATGCGTCATAACCCAACAAATCCAAATTGGGCTGATCGTGATCGTTTCGTATTGTCTAACGGCCACGGCTCAATGTTGATTTACTCATTGTTGCATTTGACTGGCTACGATTTGCCTATGGATGAAATCAAAACATTCCGTCAATTGCATTCTAAATGTGCGGGTCACCCAGAATATAGTTATGCGCCAGGTATCGAAACAACGACTGGTCCATTAGGCCAAGGCATCAGCAACGCGGTTGGTTTTGCGATGGCTGAAAAATTGATGGCTAGCCAATTTAACAAATCAGGTCACGAAATCGTTGACCACTATACATACTGCTTCTTAGGTGACGGCTGTATGATGGAAGGTGTATCACACGAGGCTTGTGCTTTGGCTGGTACATGGGGTTTAGGTAAATTGGTTGCTTTCTGGGATGACAACGGTATTTCTATCGACGGTCATATTGAAGGCTGGTATACAGACGACACAGCTAAACGCTTTGAAGCATATGGCTGGCACGTTCAATCAGTAGATGGTCATGATTCTGACGCTATTGATGCGGCGCTTAAGAAAGCTAAAGCAGTAAAAGACAAGCCATCATTGATTTGTTGTAAAACAGTAATCGGTATGGGCTCACCAAATAAATCTGGTAGCCATGATTGTCACGGTTCTGCATTAGGTGAAGAAGAAGTTGCAGCAACACGCGCAAATATCGGTTGGAACTATCCTCCATTTGAAATCCCAGCAGATGTTTATGCTGGTTGGGATCAAAAAGTGAAAGGTGCTAAATTAGAAGCTGACTGGAATGCTAAGTTTGATGCTTATACTAAAGCTTTCCCGGTTGAGGCTGCTGAATTCATACGCCGTATGGCAGGTGATTTGCCAGCTAACTGGAAGCAAGCTTCTGATGCATTGATTGCAGCAACGAACGAAAAAGCTGAAACAATTGCGACACGTAAAGCTTCACAAAATGTAATCGCTGCTTTGGAGCCAACATTGCCAGAATTCTTAGGCGGCTCAGCTGACTTGACTGGTTCAAACTTAACCTCATGCGCTAGCTTTACGCACGTTGATGGTAAAAAGCCAGGTAATTACATCTCTTATGGTGTTCGTGAATTCGGTATGTTCGCCATCATGAATGGTATGGCATTGCACGGTGGTTTCTTACCATTCGGCGGCACATTCCACATGTTCTCAGACTACGCTAAGAGTGCATTGCGTATGGCTGCGTTGATGAAACAGCGCACTGTTGCTGTATTAACACATGACTCTATCGGCCAGGGTGAAGATGGTCCAACTCATCAACCAATAGAAAATACGTCTGGCCTTCGTTACATTCCTAATATGGATGTGTGGCGTCCAGCTGATTCAACTGAAACTGCTGTGGCTTGGGTTGCAGCTGCGGAACGTCATAATGGCCCATCAAGTTTGGTTTTGAGCCGTCAAAACGTACCTGGTGTCAAACACGATACAGCGCACTTCGACCTCATCCGTAAGGGTGGTTATGTGTTTTCTGATGTTGCTGGTAAAGCGGATGTCATCATTATTGCTAACGGTTCTGAACTTGATTTGGCAATTAAAGCGGCTGCTGAATTGAATGCTGCAGGTACTAAAGTGCGTGTAGTTTCAATGCCATCAACAAACGTATTTGATCGTCAAGACAAAGCATATCGTGACAGTGTGTTAACGCAAGGCGTTAAGCGTGTAGCTGTTGAAGCTGCTCACTCAGACTTCTGGCGCAAGTATGTTGGCTTAGAAGGTGCTGTAGTCGGTATCGACACATTCGGTGAGTCTGCACCTGGTGGCGTTCTGATGAAGCACTTCGGTTTCACTGTTGAAAATGTAGTGAAAACTGTTAAGTCAGTACTGTAATTATTGAATTAAGCTAGACCAAGGGAGCCTGTATTATTTGGCTCCCTTTTTGTTTGTAAAACTAAGGTAATAATCATGACTGTTAAAGTAGGCATCAACGGATTTGGTCGTATCGGCCGCATGGCTTTGCGCTCGGCATTTCAGGACTTTGAGAATATTGAGGTAGTTGCCATTAATGGTACACAAGATCCTGAGTATCTTGTTTATATGGCGAAATACGATTCTGTGCATGGGATTTTTAAAGGAACAATTGAATACCAAGATGGGTATTTAATTGTTAATGGTAAAAAAATCCTACTTACATCAGAAAGAAATCCAGAACTACTCAATTGGGGCTCAGCGGATGTGGATGTTCTTTTAGAGTGCACAGGCGTTTTCTTGACGAAAGAAAGCTGCCAAAAGCATATTGATGCCGGTGCTAAAAAAGTGGTGCAATCAGCGCCACCAAAAGACGACACGCCTATGTTTGTTTATGGTGTTAATCATGACGAATACAAAGGCGAAGCTATCGTTTCAGCGGCGTCGTGCACGACTAATGCTTTAGCGCCAATCGCTAAAGTACTAAACGATACCTTTGGCATTAAGCGCGGCCTAATGACCACGATTCATGCTGCGACTGCTTCACAGCAAACCGTTGATGGCCCTTCGGATAAGGATTGGCGTGGTGGTCGCGGCATTTTAGAAAACATTATCCCTTCCTCTACTGGTGCAGCTAACGCCGTTGGTAAGGTGATTCCGTCACTCAATAAAAAACTGACTGGCATGGCATTCCGTGTACCAACATCAGACGTTTCTGTGGTTGATCTAACTTGTGAACTTAAGAAAGAAACGAGTTATGCAGAAATAGTTGCGGCAATGAAATCAGCTTCAGAGTTTGGCCCAATGAAGGGTGTTTTAGGTTTTACCAAAGATAAGGTGGTTTCGACAGACTTTCGTGGTGCGTCATATGCTGCTGTGTTTGATGCTGAAGCAGGAATTGCGCTTGATCCAACTTTTATTAAAGTGGTTGCTTGGTATGACAATGAGTACGGCTATACCTGCAATATGTTGCGTCTTGCAGAGCACATTGTCTAAGGAAGCTTTATGGCAATTATTAAAATGACAGATTTAGATTTGGCGGGTAAGCGCGTATTTATTCGGGCTGACTTAAATGTGCCAGTCAAAGATGGCAAGGTAAGCTCTGATGCAAGAATTACAGCTTCAATGGCAACGATCGAATTTGCATTAAATGCAGGCGCAAAGGTCATGGTGACCTCACACCTTGGTCGCCCAGAAGAAGGTGTTTACTCTGAGGAAAATTCGCTTAAACCTGTCGCTGAGATTATTTCTGCTATATTGGAAAAGCCAGTTCGCTTAATAAAAGATTGGGTGGCTGGTGGTTTTGATGTTGCTGATGGCGAGTTAGTATTACTCGAAAATTGCCGATTTAATCAAGGCGAAAAAAAGAACTTGGATGAAACTGCGCAAGCTTATGCAAAGCTTTGCGACGTTTTTGTGATGGATGCGTTTGGTACAGCGCATCGTGCCGAGGCATCTACCTATGGTGTAGCTCAGTTCTCGCCAGTGGCTGCTGCGGGTATTTTGCTCACACAGGAATTGGATGCGCTAGGCAAGGCTTTGCTCAACCCTGCACGTCCGATGGTGGCGATTGTGGGAGGATCTAAAGTCTCCACAAAACTGACCGTGCTTGAAAGCTTGTCTGAAAAAGTAGATCAGTTAGTTGTTGGCGGCGGCATTGCTAATACCTTCCTAAAAGCGACAGGGCATGAAATTGGCCACTCATTATGTGAGGATGATTTACTTCCTACTGCTCGAGCACTTATTGATAAAATGGCTGCGCGTGGCGCAGCTGTGCCAATTGCTGTTGATGTCGTGACGGGTAAGCATTTTGATGCTATGGAACCAGCCGTGATTAAGGACGCTAATCAAATTGCCCCGGATGACATGATTTTTGATATTGGTCCTCAATCTGCGCAGGAGCTTGCTGACATTATTATGAAGGCAGGAACAGTTGTGTGGAACGGCCCTATAGGCGTGTTCGAGTTTGATCAGTTTGGTGAAGGGACAAAAGCGATTGCAATGGCCATTGCTCAAACTAAAGCATTCACTTTGGCTGGTGGAGGCGATACTATCGCTGCAATTCAAAAATACAATATCTATGATCAAGTTTCTTATATTTCGACTGCTGGAGGTGCTTTTTTAGAGTTTTTAGAAGGTAAGAAACTTCCTGCCGTTGAAATTTTAGAGTCGCGCGGTTAGGTTAACGATTTAACTTAAAGAAAAAGGGCCTACGGGCCCTTTTTCTTTAAGTTAAATACCTAATAATTTAAAATATATGAATTTTAAATTTTATTACCAATTATATTTTCTGATAGGATCTATCATCCTGAAGTAGATTAGTCATTATTATTCCATGTGAATTGTTGAGTAAAATTTTGAACCATAAATTGATGGCATGTAATTTAAAGCGAGTTCTTGTTCGTGCTAGAGTGAATTTCACTCGCCTAATGCCAACAGAATCTATCTTTTATTTAAGAGAGGCAATGATCTGGACCTTGCCGTGCGCGATTATGTCTGCCATTTTTGTGGCCACCGCATTTATTTTTCAGTTGATGGGGATTGCGCCCGAGTTTGTTGCAACTCTGTCAAGTTTGAATAAAATATTTTCAGGATTAATTCCAATTGTCGCATCCAGTTCGCTTGCTTATATATTAAGTGTAAAAAAACGCTTACCACCAATGCCCGTTTCGCTATTGGCACTCATTTCAACCCTTGTGGCAAAGCAACAGCTTGGAGGATACTCAAGTCGCGCTGATACCTTTATGTTAATCATCGGCATCATTATTCCTTTTATTGTTGTTCCTTTGGTGTATTGGTTGTACCAAAAAAAGTGGGCAAGAATTACTGATGCTGACTTTGCCGGTGGGAATGTTAAGGGTGCGCTTAATTTAACAATTCCTGGCATCATTGTTTTTTCGATTATTTTTGTCACGTTAAAATTACTGATTTATGTCAGTTCTTTTATTACTTTTCCTGCTTTTTTAAGTGATGCTTCTATTGGTGCCTCTTATTTGGGTGGGGTTCTCTACACTAGTTTAAATTCAATCTTATGGTTTTTAGGAATACATGGAGCCAATGTTTTACATCCATTAATGGTGCAGTTGACGGAAACATCAGCAGCTGGACTCGGAATTGTAAACGAATCATTTTTAGGCGCTTTTGTATTTATGGGTGGCTGTGGCGCAACTTTTTCGTTAATTGTTTCAATATTAATTTTTTCTAAAAGTAAAACATCACGTTTGCTTGCGGTTGCCAGCATCCCAATTGGCTTACTAAATGTCAACGAGCTCCTGCTATTCGGATTTCCAATTATTCTAAACCCATGAATGTTAGCCCCATTTTTAGTGGTGCCAGTGGTGAATGTTATTGTCGCTTTGACTGTAATAGGCTTAGGGTGGGTTGCGATACCAAATGCGAGTATTCCATTAAATAGTCTGATCGGATTCAATGCTTTTGTTGCAACTCATAATGATATTCATGCAGTTACCTTGCAGTTTTTTAATATTATTTTGGGGGCCATGATTTACAGCCCATTTGTAAAAGCATTTGAACGCGAGAGTATAAAATCACTTAATGTATATTTTAAATCGTTGAAAATGACTTATACGCACTTTCATGAAGAGGCCTCATTGTTTTCGGATGACGTTATACAAAACTCCAATGCATTGCGCAATGCACAAAATCGCAAACGCCATCAGATCGATCGCTTGGCAGAGCTTGATTTCTTTTTGGAGTATCAACCGCAAGTGTCAGTACAAGACCAACAATTTGTTGGCGCTGAAGCCCTTCTTCGCGCACGTGACAAGTCTGGTGAAACGATTATGCCCTACGAATTTTTATCTTGGCTTGCTGAAGCTGGCTTGATGAAAAGTATTGACTTATGGGTGGCTGGTGAAGCGCTAGAACAAGATGCAATCTGGCAGGCAATGGGCCTTGAGGTTCCGATTAAGATAAACGTAACCGGCGCCACTTTAAGCGAAAAAGCTGCCACCAATGAGCTGATTAATAAAATCAGTCAAGCAAAAGGTAGAATTTCAATTGAAATTGTCGAACAGGATTTTTCATCGGGGCTGGATGAAGTTGTTGAAACAATTAAACGCATTCATGGATTCGGCGGTAAGGTTTACATCGATGACTTTGGTCCGGGCTATTCATCCCTAAGCTATCTAAATAGTTTGCATGCAGATTATATTAAAGTTGATAGAAGCTTTGTACTTGCATTAGAAACCGACGGAGAGCAGAAGGTTATGTCCGGCATTTTTAACTTTGCTGAAGCATTAGGCTTGTCTTTAGTGGTTGAAGGAGTAGAGACGGAAGAGCAGCTCGCCAAAATTCCCCAAAAAATCCCATTTTCAGTTCAGGGATGGCTTTACAGCAAGGCGTTGCATCCAGATTTGATTCCTTCTTTCGCAAAACGATATTCCGCTATGTAGTTTCCTCGGTTTTAAGAGAAAACCTCACTTAAGGTATAATCTAGCTTATGACATGAGTGTGTTATTTCTTTATACTCGGGTCCGCTTAAATATGTCTTTGTGAATCTATTTTAGGAAACTGCATTGTCCAATACGCTCACGCAATCAAGCATCAAAAGTCTTCCGCTGTTACACCAAGGGAAGGTGCGAGATATCTATGATATTGATGCCACTACCATGTTATTGATTGCTACCGATCGGCTTTCTGCATTTGACGTCATTTTGCCCACACCCATTAAAGATAAAGGTGCGATTCTCACTGAAATTGCTAATTTTTGGTTTGCTAGACTCGGACATATTATTCCCAATCATTTAAGCGGTATTAATCCTGAGAGCGTTGTTAGCGATCCTGCTGAAAAAGCACAATTGGGCAAGCGTGCGCTTGTTGTTAAAAAGCTCAAGCCTTTGCCTATTGAAGCGATTGTTCGTGGCTATCTGGTTGGCAGTGGCTGGAAAGAGTATAAATCCCTTGGCACAGTGTGTGGAATACGCTTGCCAACTGGACTTCAGGAGGCATCAAAATTACCAGAGCCAATCTTTACTCCATCTAGCAAAGCGAACGTGGGGGATCATGATGAAAACATCACTTTAGAAAAATGTGCATCACTGCTTGGTAATGATCTGTCAGCAAAGGTAGCGAAAGTCAGTTTGCGTTTGTATCAAGAAGCTGCAGAATATGCTTTAACAAGAGGTATTATTATTGCTGATACTAAGTTTGAATTTGGATTGGACGAGTTTGGGGAACTTTACTTAATTGATGAAGCGCTCACACCAGATTCATCGCGTTTTTGGCCAGCAGATCAATATATTGTTGGTAAAAATCCGCCAAGTTTTGACAAGCAATATGTTCGTGATTGGCTAGAAGCTTCAGGATGGGACAAGACCTCGCCAGCCCCTGTTTTACCAAATGACGTTGCAGAGAAAACGAGTGAGAAGTATCGAGAAGCTTATACGAAGCTGACAGGCCTGGACTTAGATATTTAAGCGTTAATGCTAAATCAGCTTAAGAAAATTACTGTTCAATTAAAGCGCGAGTTTCAAGTTTATCGTCTTGTGCTAAGGCATCCTGATACCCCATTTTTTGCGAAGATTTTCTTAGGTTTAGCGGTTGGCTATGTATTAATGCCTTTTGATTTAATCCCAGATTTTATTCCGGTGATTGGTCAATTGGATGATTTAGTGATTGTGCCCTTATTAGTATATGTGGCATTAAAAATGATACCCGATGCACTTGTGCATGAGTGTCGTGAAAAGATAAAAAGAGAAATAAACGTATGAGTAATATCGATCAATTTGTTGCAGGATATGAGCGCTTTCACGAAAATTATTTCGCAGGTGACAAGCCATTATTTAACCAATTGAGCCAAGGACAAAAACCAAGCACAATGATTATTGCTTGCTCAGATTCCAGGGTGGATCCAGCGATTGTCATGGACGCAAAACCTGGGGATTTGTTTGTTGTGCGTAATGTTGCAAATCTAGTGCCGCCTTATGAAAAGGGCGGAGGTTATCACGGCGTAAGCGCGGCACTTGAGTTCGGTGTGTGTGGCGTTGGTGTCAGTCACATTATGGTAATGGGGCATCGCCAATGTGGCGGCATCAAAGCGCTCACCGAGGGTGTTCCGGAAGGTATTGATGGTGAGTTCATTCGCCCTTGGGTGAGTATGGCGAGCCATGCTTACCGCCGCGTAAAAGCTGACTTTCCAAATGCTAGTGCTACAGAAATGGCATGTCATTGTGAGTTGGCAGGCATTCTTGTTTCACTAGAGAATTTAGCGACCTTCCCCTTTATTAAAGAACGAATTGCTGAAGGCACATTAACTTTACATGGATGGTATTTCGATATTGAAAGTGGGGTCATGTCTGCTTATGATGCTAATACATTAAAATTTTCACCATTGTTATAACTTTAAAAAAATGCCTAAGGAAAAAAGATGTCATTAAATAATGTGCCTGCTGGCAAAGATGTACCAAATGACTTTAACGTCATTATTGAAATCCCAATGCGTGGTGAACCAATTAAGTTTGAAGTGGATAAAGAGTCCGGTGCGATATTTGTAGATCGCTTCATGGGTACTTCTATGCATTACCCATGTAATTATGGTTATATTCCTCAAACGCTTTCTGAAGATGGCGACCCAACTGACGTGCTTGTGATTACTCCTATTCCATTGCAGTCTGGTGTTGTGATTCGTTGCCGAACCATTGGCGTGTTGATGATGGAAGATGAGTCAGGAATGGACGCAAAAGTATTGGCTGTGCCAGTAGATAAAATCTGTCCGCAATACAAAAACGTGCAAAGCTATGAAGATATCCCTGACTTCCAGCTAGCACCAATTGCACATTTCTTTGAGCATTACAAAGATTTGGAAAAAGGCAAATGGGTTAAAGTGGGTCAGTGGCAGGGTTTAGATGCGGCTAAGGCTGAAATCCTTGCGAGCGTCGCACGCGCTAAATAATTTTAAGCTTTGGTTTCTGATAAGAAAATGGCCACTTTTGTAAGTGGCCATTTTCTTAAGTTCGCTTTGATAGTCTAGTTAATACATCACCAAGATCAGAACCTTCCAATTGCTTGGCTAAAGACTGCAGCGTGCTTGAGGCATTTTCACTAATATGGCGGGAAGGTTTTGCGACTTTATCTTGTATGGATTGAACATCTAGCTTCACTCTGATTGAAGTCACTTCCACGCCTTGCTTTTGTAGCTTACTCAGCAGACTGGGCAATAAAAGTTTAATCTTGGCGGCAATTGCACCATTTTCAACATGCACAGTCAGACGTTTGTGTTGAATATTGTCTGCTTGCGTATAAGCCTTGAGTTGAGCTGGGACAATTTCATTCCAAATTTTTTGAATGGAAGTAAGCTCTTTGGCTTTTTCAGCCATTTTTGAAAGTGCGCTGTTTTTAAGTATTGCATTGATTAATTGCAAATTTAAGCCCTCGCGCAAGTGAATTTAACGTTTGATAGAATGATGCATATCATCATTATATCGTTTGCTTGAATGTTCGTGTTTTAAGTGTCATTTTAATGGCTGCCTAGAGGCCGCTTGATTATGGTAAAATCACAAGAATTTATTTTCAAGTCAACCTTAAAGAAGGCTCCGCAGCAGCGGAAGTTGGTGTCACTTTATGTTATCCAAGCTTTTTAGAAAATTATTTGGTAGTCGTAACGATCGCTTAGTGAAGCAATATTTTGAGAAAGTGGCCGTTATTAACGCCCTTGAGCCTCAAATGCAGTTGTTAAGCGATGATCAATTGCGCGCTAAAACAGAAGAATTCAAAGCTCGCTTTAAAGCCGGTGAAACGCTAGATCAGCTTTTGCCTGAAGCATTCGCTGTGGTGCGTGAAGGCGGTCACCGAGTATTCCAAATGCGTCATTTCGATGTGCAGTTAATCGGCGGCATGGTGCTGAATGCTGGCAAGATTGCCGAAATGCGAACAGGCGAAGGCAAGACATTGGTTGCGACATTGCCAGCTTACCTTAATGCGCTCTCAGGTAAAGGTGTTCACGTCATTACCGTGAATGATTACTTGGCTAAACGTGACGCTGAGTGGATGTCTAGACTTTATAACTTCTTGGGTTTGACAGTTGGTATTAATCTTTCACAAATGCCACATGATGCAAAACAACAAGCTTATGCCTCAGACATTACTTACGGGACTAATAATGAATTCGGTTTCGATTATCTTCGCGATAATATGGTGTATACGCCTGAAGAACGTGTACAACGCAGCTTAAGCTTCGCTTTGATTGACGAAGTGGATTCAATCTTGATTGATGAGGCGCGTACGCCGCTTATCATTTCTGGTCAAGCCGATGATGGCGTCAATTTGTATGGTCAGATGAATCTTATTGCTGCACAGCTAGTTCGCCAAACAGAAGAGGAAGGTGGCGGCGATTACTGGGTTGATGAAAAAGCACAACAAGTCATTATGTCTGAGCAAGGCCATGAACAGGCTGAACAGTTGCTTGAAAAATCAGGATTATTGGCTGAAGGTGCGAGTTTGTATGATGCTGCCAGCATTAGTTTGATACATCACTTATACGCTTCTTTACGGGCACAATCTTTATTTCATAAAGACCAGCACTATGTTGTACGTGATGGTGAGGTTGTGATTGTAGATGAATTTACAGGTCGAATGATGACAGGCCGTCGTTGGTCTGATGGCTTGCATCAGGCCGTGGAAGCCAAAGAAGGCGTGGCAATCCAAAAAGAAAACCAAACACTTGCTTCGATCACATTCCAAAACTACTTCCGTATGTATGGAAAATTGTCTGGTATGACCGGGACTGCTGATACTGAAGCTTATGAATTTAACCAAATTTATGGTTTAGAAACGGTTGTTATTCCAACGCATCGCATCATGCAACGTAAAGATCAGATGGATAAGGTTTATCGGACTGGTCGTGAAAAATACAATGCGGTAATTGAAGATATTAAAGAGTGTCAAGGCCGTGGTCAGCCAGTATTAGTGGGTACTACTTCAATTGAGAACTCAGAGTTAATTGCTGATTTGCTGACAAAAGCTAAATTAGATCATCAAGTCCTGAACGCAAAACAACATGAACGTGAAGCGCATATTATTGTTCAAGCAGGTCGCCCAGGGATGATTACAATTGCCACTAATATGGCCGGTCGCGGGACTGACATTGTGTTAGGTGGTAATCCAGAGCCTGAAATTGACTTGGTTCGAACTGACGAGTCCCTTCCAGATGCTCAGAAGCAAGCAAAGATTGAGACTGTTAAGGCTGAGTGGCAATTGCGCCATGATGCAGTATTGGCAGCGGGTGGGTTGCATATTATTGGTACAGAGCGCCATGAGTCTCGTCGTGTAGATAATCAATTACGCGGGCGTTCGGGACGGCAAGGCGACACAGGTTCTAGCCGTTTTTACTTATCCCTTGAAGATCAATTATTGCGTATTTTTGCATCAGACCGCGTTTCCGCGATTATGGAACGTCTCAAAATGCCAGAAGGTGAAGCAATTGAGCATCCGTGGGTCACGCGTGCCATTGAAAATGCACAGCGTAAAGTAGAAGGGCGTAACTTCGATATTCGTAAGCAACTTTTGGAATACGATGATGTAGCGAATGACCAACGTAAGGTGATCTACGAACAACGTAATGAGTTATTAGAAGTTACGGATGTGGGTGAAACGATTGGTGCGATGCGTCATGACGTAATTGACAACATGGTTTCAACTTATGTGCCGCCAGGAAGCGTCGAAGAGCAATGGGATGTTGCTTCACTAGAGAAATTACTGCAAGGTGAGTTTAACTTATATCTCTCATTGCAAAAAATGTTGGAAGACAACCCAGATTTGCATGAAGAGACGCTACGCGACACTATCCAAAATGCCGCTTTAGAAGCTTACGCAGTAAAAGAACAAATGGCTGGTGCGGATACCATGCGTCAATTTGAGCGTTCTGTGATGTTGCAAAGTCTAGACAATCATTGGCGTGAACATTTGGCTGGTTTGGATCATTTGCGTCAAGGTATACATTTGCGATCTTACGCACAAAAGAATCCTAAACAAGAATACAAACGTGAAGCTTTTGAATTATTTTCTGTTTTGTTAGATACCGTTAATCATGAAGTGACACAAGTAACAATGCAAGTCCAAGTAAAGAGTGCGGCCGATTTGGAGGCTGTTGAGAAGCCAGCAGAGCTTGAGAATGTGCAATATCAACATACTGATTATGACGAAGCCTTAGCCTCGCCTTCGGCAGAAGCTGGCGCGCCGTTTGAGCGTGAAGGGGTTAAAGTTGGCCGTAATGATCCTTGTCCTTGTGGTTCAGGTCAAAAGTATAAACAATGTCATGGGAAATTGAGCTAATTTATGGGTATTGAAGATATCGTTTCGCCTTGTATTGGCGTATGTGCAATGAGTGATAGCAATGGTTTTTGCCAAGGTTGCTATCGCACAGTCGAAGAGATTCGTGAGTGGTGGAATATGACCGACCAAGAGCGTGAAAAAGTGATGGGCACTTTAGATCAGCGTTTGCTGGACAACACGACTTTTTAAATTAAAAGCGGCTTCAAAGCCGCTTTTTTTTATCCCTTTGATGCACGTTTTGTTTCATGCAAGTTTTATCTATCGGTTAAAATCTTATCTATACACCCTTGATGTAGAGTTCAAAAAATGCCAGTCAATTTATCAGCACCAAAAGAAAATTCTTTATTGCCTGTAAAAGGAATCCAGTTGGGGTTTGCCGAGGCTCATATCCGCAAGCAAAACCGAAAAGATCTTTTGGTGATTAAACTCAGCGAAGGAACACGGGTGGCTGGCGTGTTTACCAAAAATCAATTTTGCGCGGCGCCCGTTACTTTGTGTAAAGCGCACCTTGCCGGAGGTAATGAAATTCGTGCCTTGGTCGTGAACACAGGTAATGCTAATGCGGGCACTGGTGAACAAGGGATGCAACACGCTAAGCAAACTTGTGCGGCATTATCGGATTTACTGGGTACGGAATCCGCAACACAAATTTTACCTTTCTCTACAGGCGTTATTTTAAAATCATTGCCTTTAGATCGTGTGATTGCTGGTTTACCAGCTTGCATCAGCAACTTAAAAGAAGATAACTGGCTCAATGCTGCCGAAGCGATAATGACGACGGATATTGTGGTAAAAGGCTATTCAAAACAGATTTTTTTAGACGGCAAGACTATTACCATCACGGGCATTTCTAAAGGTTCTGGGATGATTCACCCTAACATGGCGACCATGTTGGGTTATATCGCAACGGACGCGGCAATCAGCAAGCCAGCGTTGGATCAGTTGATTGATTATGCAGTTAATCGCTCATTTAATTGTATTACTGTGGATGGCGATACCTCCACTAACGATTCATTAATTTTGATGGCGACAGGACAATCTGGTATCGCTGAGATTCAATCTGACACCGCCGATTATATTGTCCTGCGTGATGCCATGACTGAAGTCGCCACATTGTTAGCGCAAGCGATTGTGCGTGATGGCGAAGGCGCCACGAAGTTTATGACGGTGCAAGTTGAGGCTGGTCATGATGTCGAGGAATGTCGGAAGGTGGCTTATGCTATATCGCATTCTCCGCTTATTAAAACGGCTTTCTTTGCATCAGATCCTAACTTAGGGCGTATTTTGGCGGCAATTGGTTATGCTGGCGTTGAGAATCTAGATGTGAGTGCCATTCAGCTTTACTTGGGTGATGTGTTAGTGGCTGAAAATGGAGGTCGCGCACAGGCTTATCAAGAAGAGCAGGGGGCTGCCGTGATGAAGGAGCCTGAGATTTTAGTTCGGGTCGTGCTTAATCGGGGCAAAGCCAATGCAACCGTTTGGACTTGCGATTTCTCATACGATTACGTAAAAATTAACGCGGATTATCGCTCTTAAAAATGGCGAATTTTGAAAGTCTAATGAATCGAGCAGAGTCTCTTCTGGAAAAGCTCTCAGCCTACTTGCCCTTATCTAACCAAGAAGTTGATTGGCATGCTTTAGCTTGGCGCTGGCAAGTGATGAATGGGCGAGGATATCTGCAAGCAATTCCACACCCTCACCAAATTAAGCTTGAAGGTATTTGTAATGTGGATGCCCAAAAAACAGAAGTCGTGCGTAACACAGCTCAGTTTGTGGGTGGCTTTCCTTCGAATAATGTTTTGCTGACTGGCGCCCGTGGTACTGGCAAGTCAACCTTAGTGAAGGCTTTGCTGAGTGAGTTTTCTCAAGAGGGATTGCGTATTGTCGAAGTCGACAAACAAGACTTGGTTGCATTGCCAGAGATTGTTAGTTTGCTCCGCGCTAGGCCGGAGCGATTTATTATATTTTGTGATGACCTCTCTTTTGAGGCGACAGACCCAGGTTACAAAGCCCTTAAAGTGGTGCTGGATGGTTTAATCGTAACTACATCAGACAATGTCGTCGTTTATGCGACTTCAAATCGTCGCCATCTCATGCCTGAATACATGCCGGAAAATTTAGAAACCAAATATCTCGGCGAGGAAATTCGCCCTGGTGAAAGTTCAGAAGAGAAGGTTTCGCTGTCTGAGCGCTTTGGCTTGTGGTTGTCTTTTTATCCCTTTGACCAAGATGAGTATCTAATGGTCGCGGCTTATTGGTTAGCTCAATATAACGTCGCTGAAATAAGCGACGAAGTAAGGCGAGCAGCCTTAACCTTTTCGTTGACGCGCGGAGCCCGCAGTGGTCGTGTCGCTTATCAATTCGCACGTGATTACGCTGGCCGTCAAGCTTTAGCGAATCAAAAGTTAGCATCTTGAACGCTAACAAAGTAGTCCATGTTGCAGTAGCTATTTTGATGCGGGAAGATGGCATGGTCTTATTAGGCAACCGTCCAACCGGCAAAGATTGGGCTGGCTGGTGGGAGTTCCCAGGAGGGAAAATTGAAGACGGCGAAACGCCATTTGAAGGCTTACAACGTGAGCTAGAAGAAGAGCTTGGTGTGCAAACTGTTGAAGCTCATCCATGGCTAGTCCGTACTTTTGATTACCCAGAGAAAACCGTTAAGCTTAATTTCTTTATCGTGAGGTCGTGGCAAGGTGAGCCTATAGGAAGAGAAGGTCAGCAACTTAGCTGGCAAACTCCCTCATGCTTATCCTTGGAGCCAATTTTGCCTGCAAATACCCCTATTCTAAGTGCTTTAAGTTTGCCACCTCTTTACGCAATTACTAATATGTTGGAGATGGGTGAAGCAATATTTTTCAAGGCGTTAGAACTTCAATTAAAAAAAGGATTGAAGTTGATCCAAGTGCGTGAAAAGCAATTGAGTAGTGATGCTTTAATCACTTTTGCCCGCAAAGTGATTGAGCTTTCACACCCCTGCGATGCAAGGGTGCTCATGAACGCTGAGATGGATGAAGTCATAGCGTCAGGTGCTGATGGCATTCATTTAAATAGCATTGCGCTCATGGATTTGAGTGAGAAGCCTCATGACTTGTTGGTCGCCGCTTCTTGTCATAATGCTCAAGAAATGGCAAAGGCGACAGAATTAAATTTGGACTTTGTCATGCTTTCTCCAGTATTGCCGACGCGAAGCCATCCCGAAGTGCAAGGGATGGGTTGGGCAACCTTTGCGGAAATTAAACAAGACTACCCATTGCCTGTGTATGCCTTGGGCGGCATGCAATCATCTGAACTTGAAAATGCTTGGAAAGCAGGCGCTCATGGGGTCGCCATGCAAAGAGCGGTTTGGAAATAAATGAAGAAATTTTTTTTACTGCTAACTTTATTGATTGCACTTGGTTTTGCGTCAACGCTTTATTTGGCTAGGCCCAATTTAGCATCCATTAGTTTTTTGCCTTGTGCTGATATTACTCAATCTTGTGGCAATGAGATGTTTACGGTTCAGTTTGTTGAAGTTCCTCAAGTGATGAAGCCACTCCATTTAAATTTGCATGCGAATCGAGCTGATGCTGTTAAAAGTATTCGTGTTGATTTTGCGATGCAAAGCATGGAAATGGGCTTTAATCGTTATCGCTTAATACAAGTAAATCAATCTGGTGACTGGCTTGCTGAGGTGACTTTGCCTATTTGTGCCCAGGGGCGAAGTGATTGGAATATATTGGTCGAAATTGAAGCGAACGATGGGCTTAAGCGCTTTCAGTTGCCATTTTCAGCCAGGGCGAGTCGAGTTAACTAGTCAATTTATGGCTGTTCAGCAAGGATGGGGCTTTCGAAAGTTGTTTGATTTTCTCTGCCCGCTTGATTTTTGAAGTACAAGGTAAAGGAAACAGTTCCGCCGACTTTTAGTGGTTTCTTCAAATCAAATAACATTAAATGAAATCCACCAGGCGCGAGCTTATTAGGTGTGTTGCTTTTTAAATCTAGTTGCTCAAGCATGCGCATTTTCATGACGCCATTTTCCATAGTCATACTATGAATTTCCACGCTATCTGAAGCTGAGCTTTCCAACTTAATCAAGCTGGTGTCTGATGCGCTGGTGATGGTCATGTAAGCCGCGCTTACGTCTTGGCCTCGAGCGGAAGCGCGTACCCAGTTATCGGTGATGTTGATTACTGAAGCTTGTTTTTCGCAAGCTAGAAGCAATGCCGCTAACATTGCTAATGTAAAATACAATTTTTTATTAAGCATCTTAACTAAGGTCGTCTGTATCTAAATCATCGGCAGTCATAGGCGTTGCAATTTGATAGCCTTCACTTGCCCAAATGCCTAAATCAATCATTTTGCATCGCTCAGAGCAAAAAGGTCTAAATGCATTGCTTGGGCTGAATTCAGAAAGTTCGCCACATTCTGGGCATGGGACTAAACGTTTTTTTTCGGTAGATTGCATTGGTAACTAAATTTAAATGGAATTAAAGATTGCCAAGTGTCAATGAGAATGGAACATCACTTTCAGATGGATGGGGTTTATCAGTTCGACTCATAGAGATAAAGCGAAGATTAATTGCATATTTGTTAGCGCTAATTTCAGGGTAGCAATTTAACGCGTCATCGACTTTTGCTTGCAACATTTGTGCTGGTTTTGCAGTGCCAAGCATCTGTTGATAAGCGCCATTGATAGCAATATTTTCAACGTTTTTTCCACTTCCTCTGACAATATTTAAAATAATCGCTAGCGCGTCATAGATTGGGGTGACATGACCTAGCCATTTCTGTAAATCTTGCTTTCTATCTTCCGTAGGGCTCTCTAGCCAATAATGATAAGAGGGTAAATCAAACTCGCACAAGCCACCAGGAATCACTGCACGTTGTTTAATTGACATGAGCCATTCATTTTCCTTGAGTGGCTGGCCTATTCTTGTGCTAATTGTTCTGAGTCGCGCTGAGGTGCCAATGATTTTGTCTAGAATAGGCTGAAGCACTTCTGATGCAATGTTTGGATTGCCAACTAAACTGGTCATAACGAGTTTTTGGCGATCTAATTCATGAAGAAGATCAGCTTTTAAATCTGTACGGTCAAGAATATCTAGTATCTGAAAAAAAGACACAATCGCATTATGGTGATGGCTTGGGTGCTCGGAGGCAGTGTTAAGCAGAACCTTAGAGAATAAATCCTCTAGGCGAAGCAAAGTTCTAATTCTTTCGTTAAAAGGGAATTCGTAAATCGCCACTTTATTTTCGCTTAAATATTTTATTAAACACTTAGATGCGACAGATTATGAGTTTGATTTGTCAATTACGCAAGTATTGATATATTTCTCATGTACTTGCTTGACTTTTCCTCTTAAATCTTCAATTGAGCCATCATTTAAAATAATGTCATCTGCGAGTGAATTTCGCTGTGAGCGAGGCATTTGTACGTCCATAATTTTTTGAATGTCACCCACTGCAATTCCATCTCGCATGCTTGCTCTGACGATTTGCATCGCTGGATCGCTATCAATCACTAGGCTACGATTGATGACTTTTAAATAACGATCATTTTCAAATAAAAGCGGGATAGCTAAGATTTGGTAAGGGGCTGTAGTATTTTTATGAAGTACTTCTATTGCCCCGTTATAAATGGCTGGATGAAGAATCGCTTCTAGTTTTGCTCTTGATTCGCTATTTGCAAATATTTTTTGGCGTAAAGCGCCTCTATTGAAGCTACCGTCATCATTTAAAATATTTTGTCCAAAAGCATCGCAAATTTCTTTTAATGTGGCTTGCCCAGTTGCAGTTAATTCATGGCTAATCATATCGACATCTATGATGGGTACCCCTAGCTCAGCGAATAGTTTTGCTGCTTCGCTTTTGCCGCTGCCAATACCACCTGTCATGCCAACAATATACATGGGCTAACTAGCTAAATATAAGTGTGAAAATTGATTGCCCCAAAACAAGGCTGTAATGCCTCCAAGGGCAAGGTAAGGACCAAAGGGAATGGCAGTATTTCTTCCCTTCTTTGCAAAAACCATTAAACCAATGCCGATAATTGAGCCTGAAATAGACGATACTAGGATAACGCCTGGAATTATTGTCCAGCCAAACCAAGCCCCTATTGCGGCTAACATTTTAAAGTCGCCGTAACCCATACCTTCTTTACCTGTAATCAGTTTAAATAACCAATAAACACCCCACAAAATTAAATAGCCGGCTACTGCACCGATGACGGCTGATTGAATGTCTGTGAAGCCACCGTTGAGGTTGAACAGCAAGCCTAACCATAGCAGTGGTAGGGTGATGTCATCTGGCAACAAATGGGTATCTAAATCTATAAAAGTAAGTGTTAATAGCGCAAGAATAAATGCTGATGAGGCCAATGTGTTTAAGGAAAAGCCGAACTTATAAGTAGTAAGGCCGATTAAAAATGCGCTGATGATTTCAACAGCAGGGTAACGCCAGCTAATTGAAACCTCACATTCTTTGCATCTGCCACCAAGCACTAGAAAGCTAATGACAGGGATGTTGTGCCATGCAGAAATAGCCTTTTTGCAATGTGGGCAACTAGATCTTGGGGTGATTAAATTATATTTTGTTGTTTTAGCGCTGCTATCAATCCCTTTGAGTGATGCACATTGCTCACGCCAATCCATCTCCATCATGATGGGTAGTCTGTGGATCACCATATTTAAAAAGCTACCAAATACAAGGCCAAGCAGGCTGGCAAAGATAATGTAGATGGTTGAATTTTGTTGTATGAGCTCAATCAATTCAGGCATGTAACTTTCTTTTGTTTATTTGTTAGTGTGAATGGATAGAATAATCGCAATAAATAATACGCGCTATTGAAATGCAAAAATCAGTCACCAATATATAATGAACAAACTATTACGAAAAGATTGTATGCGTTCAGATACAAATTTAGAAGCTTCAATATTAGAAATGGATGAAACCCAAGTGGAAGCTTGGACAAAGCCTATCGTCTGCCGCGTAGAGGTCGATTTGCCTAATTGGATGGCGGAATTAACGGGCCATAAAGATTGGGAAGTATTTAACGAAGAAGAAACTGAGGACTATATGAGCTATGCAATGCGTTTAGGTCGTCAAGAAGCGGAAGTGACTTTATATCATAGCGGTTATGCGGTGGTGGATGTGAACGGTGAGTTTCTATTTAACGGCACGCTAACGAACGGTAAGAATGCTTGCGCGCAGTTAAGCTATTTCAACCCAGAAAACGGCGAGCCAATTACTTTCAATTAATAGGTTCTTGCTACAGCAAACTCTGCTAAATCGATCAGCGCCTGATGCTGGGCGGTTCTCGGTAAATGTTCAATCGCTTGGCATGCCAAAGTAACCTCTTGTTTAGCAACGCTTCTAACATAATCTAATGCGCCAGTATCTTTGACAGCTTTTATTACCGCGGGTAAATCTTCTAATCCACCTAGCTCAATTGCATTACGAATAAGACTGCGCTGTATTTCATTGCCATTCCTCATCGCATAAAGTAGTGGCAGCGTTGGCTTTCCCTCTGCGATGTCATCGCCTAGATTTTTGCCGATATCCTCGCTTTCACCACTTAAATCAAGCACGTCATCAATGAGTTGGAAAGCTGTTCCTAAGCGCATGCCATATTCCGCCATGGCTTGCTCATCTTTTTCGGAGGCGTTGCAAATAACTGCGCCCAGTCTAGTTGCGGCTTCAAATAATTTAGCGGTTTTGTAATGAATGACGCGGAGATACTCTTCGTCACTAATATCAGCATCGTTGATGTTGAGCAGTTGAAGTACTTCGCCTTCGGCAATAATATTGGTTGCTTCCGCCAAAATATCCATTACGCGCATATTTTGAACGCTGACCATCATTTGAAAAGCGCGCGAATAAACAAAATCACCAACCAAAACGCTGGTTGCGTTACCGAATAGAGTGTTAGCAGTAGCGCGACCACGACGCATACCAGACTCATCAACAACGTCGTCATGAAGTAAGGTTGCCGTATGGATGAACTCAATGACTGCTGAAAGTGTGTGGTGTCGGGGCTCAATTTTGCCGAAGACGCCTGCAGATAAGAGGACCAGGGCTGGACGTAAACGTTTGCCGCCGCTATTTATGATGTAATCAGCGACTTGATTTATGAGCGCAACCTCAGAATGCAAAGATTTGCGAATGACGTCGTTGACGGCATGCATGTCGTCTGAAATGCTTGTTTGAATAAGGCTGAGTGACAATTGAAGATACCAATAAAATTTGTATCAATGTTAGCATTTATAAGGCTTCTTTTGCCTGACTTTTTATAAGATTAGAGCCCTTAAAATGAGCGGATATCGTTACTTGGGTTAAATTATTGTCTGTTCGTTGATTTAGGCGCTTGAGGTTTTTTATATAAAGCCCATTTTGTATTTGCTTAAGTCCGAATTTTACGTATAATGCAGAGTTCATTTGAACGTGTAGCAAACGAGGCTTAATCATGTATGCAGTCATCAAGACTGGCGGTAAGCAGTACCGCGTAACTCCTGGCCTAAGGCTTAAGGTAGAAAAATTAACGAGTGACGTCGGTAGTGACGTTACTATCGATCAAGTATTAGTGTTGGCTGATGGTGATAACGTCACTATTGGTGTTCCATTAATTGCTGGTGCTAGCGTAACAGCTAAAGTTTTATCACACGGGCGTGGCGACAAGGTAATGATTTTTAAATTCCGTCGTCGTAAACACTACCGTAAGACACAAGGACACCGTCAAAGCTATACAGAAATTCAAATTGCGGATTTCGGTGGCGCTTCAACTAAACCAGCAAAAGCTAAAGCTACTAAAGCTAAAGCTGCTGAATAAGGAGTAAAAAATGGCACATAAGAAAGCTGGCGGGAGTTCCCGTAACGGTCGTGACTCGCATTCCCAACGATTAGGTGTTAAAGCCTTTGGTGAGCAAGAAGTTTCAGCTGGCAGTATTATTGTTCGTCAACGTGGAACACGTATGCACGCTGGCGATAATGTAGGTATGGGCAAAGACCACACATTATTTGCAAAAGTAGACGGTAAAGTTGCTTTCGCTATTAAAGGTGCATTGCGTCGTAAGATGGTAAGTATCATCCCGCTTTAATGCTAGCTAGTATTATCAAAAGCCCTATCGCTTGGTAGGGCTTTTTTGTTTTATATGGGGCTAACTTGGCGGTATGATATGGTTAGTTCAAAATGGATTTTTAGCTTGAGTTCCAACGCTGAGTCCAAAGTGTTATATCAATTGTGCGGTGACCAATGAAATTTATAGATGAAGCTACCATTAAGCTTTTTGCTGGTGATGGCGGTAACGGTGTAGCGACTTTCCGTCGTGAAAAATATGAGCCTATGGGCGGACCGAATGGCGGCGATGGAGGTCATGGTGGCTCGGTGTACTTTGAGGCTGACCGCAACATTAATACATTGGTCGATTATCGCTATACCCGTAGTTTCCGTGCACAGCGTGGAGAAAATGGCCGTGGCTCTGATTGCTACGGCGCTGGCGGTGATGACATGGTTTTGCGTGTACCAGTAGGTACCGTTATCAGTGAAAAAGCATCTAGTCAAACTTTGATTGATTTGGCCGAACATGGACAACGCGCTATGTTGGCGAAGGGCGGAAAAGGTGGCTTAGGCAATATTCACTTCAAGTCCAGTCTAAATCGTTCACCACGCCAATGTACAAAAGGTGAGCCAGGTGAGGAAATTGAGCTGTATTTAGAACTTAAAGTTCTGGCTGATGTTGGGTTGCTCGGTATGCCAAACGCAGGAAAATCGACCTTTATTCGTTCTGTTTCAGCAGCAAAACCAAAGGTTGCTGACTATCCTTTCACTACATTGCATCCTAATTTGGGTGTGGTACGTGTTGATACTAATCGCAGTTTTGTGATTGCGGATATTCCTGGTTTGATTGAAGGCGCTGCCGAAGGTGCAGGCCTTGGTCACCAATTTTTACGTCATTTAGCGAGAACTCGCTTGCTGCTTCATATTGTAGATTTAGCTCCCTATGATGAGGCAATTGATCCAGTTCTAGAAGCTAAAGCAATTGTAGAGGAGCTTCGTAAGTATGATGAAGATCTCTATAACAAGCCGCGTTGGTTGGTATTGAATAAAGTCGACATGCTTGAAAATTCAGCAGAAAAAGTGGCGGAGTTTGTAAAAGCTTATGGTTGGAATGGTCGAACTTTTGCTACTTCTGCAATCAGTGGTGGAGGTTGCAAAGAGCTGGTGTATGCGATTATGGATCATGTTGAAGAAGTGAGCGCAAGAGCACGCGAAGAAGAAGATGCTGAGCAGGCAAAATTAGCGGCTGAAAAATTAGCCCGCAAAGAAGCAGCAGCATTAAAGAGAGCTGAAAGCGCAGAATAAAGTTTGAGTGAGATGAAATCATTATTAGCTGACGCAAAATGTATTGTGGTTAAGGTAGGTTCTAGCCTAGTCACGAACAATGGCGAGGGTCTAGACCAAACGGCGATTGCTGCTTGGGCATCTCAAATCGCCAATTTGGTGCATCCAGCTAATGGCGATACTCATGCAAGACAAGTGGTGTTAGTTTCTAGTGGAGCTGTGGCTGAAGGCATGCAGCGCTTGGGTTGGAAAAAGCGTCCAACAGCGGTGAACGAGTTACAAGCAGCGGCCGCCGTTGGCCAAATGGGCTTGGTGCAAATGTATGAGTCGTGTTTTGCACAGCATTCGTTGCACACGGCCCAAGTTTTGCTGACGCATGATGATTTGTCTGATCGTAAGCGTTACCTCAATGCGCGGAGTACTTTAAGGACTTTGCTTGATTTGGGCGTGATTCCCATTATTAATGAGAATGATACCGTCGTTACCGATGAGATTCGTTTTGGTGATAACGATACCTTAGCTTCTTTGGTGGCTAATTTGATTGAAGCGGATGCTCTGGTGATTTTGACTGACCAAGCTGGCTTATATTCATCGGATCCACGTAAAAATCCTAATGCCAAATTTATTCAGCATGCTACAGCGGGTGATGAAGCACTAGAGCAAATGGCGGGTGGTGCTGGAAGTAGTTTAGGCACTGGCGGCATGTTGACTAAGATTTTGGCGGCTAAGCGCGCAGCACGAAGCGGCGCACATACAATCATTGCTTCTGGCCGTGAGAAAGAAGTTCTGATTAAACTGGCTTCTGGCGAGGTCATTGGGACACATCTTCACACAAATCAAGGCAAAATGCTTGCCAAGAAGCAGTGGATGGCTGACCATTTGCGTGTGTCTGGCCAATTGAAACTCGATGCTGGCGCGGTCCAAGTATTGCGAACGGATGGTAAAAGTTTATTGCCTGTTGGCGTTTTGGCAGTTGTTGGCAGTTTTGAGCGTGGTGATGTTGTCGCTTGTTTAGATGAGCATGGCAAAGAAATCGCCCGTGGATTAGTGAATTACTCATCGAGTGAATCAGCCCGTATTTTGGGTCAGCCTAGCAGTGAGATTGCATCCATTTTGGGTTATTTGGATGAAGCTGAATTGATACACCGAGACAATCTTATTCTCTTGTAAGATTTTATTTTAAGTACTGGGGCAACCATGACTAAAACATCACCAAAAGTAGCGATTATTATGGGGTCGGACAGCGACTGGCCAACCATGAAGTTAGCTGCGCAAATGTTGGCAGATTTCGGTGTGCCGTATGAAGCACAAGTGGTTTCTGCACATCGCACACCAGACTTAATGTTTGAATTTGCTGAGACTGCTTCTTCCAAAGGTATTCAAGTGATTATTGCCGGAGCTGGCGGTGCCGCCCACTTGCCGGGTATGGTCGCGGCTAAGACGATATTGCCTGTATTAGGGGTTCCTGTTGCGAGTAAACACTTACAAGGAAACGACTCTTTACTCTCTATTGTGCAAATGCCTAAAGGCATTCCAGTGGCTACTTTTGCCATTGGTGAAGCCGGTGCAACTAATGCGGGCTTGTTCGCAGTTTCTATTTTAGCGAATGGCGATACAGCACTCGCAAAAAAACTACAAGATTTTCGTGTGGCGCAAACCGCTAAAGTATTGAAAATGACATTGTCGGAGCAACCTTGAGTTCTAATATCATCCTTCCTCCAGCAATGTTAGGCATGTTGGGCGGCGGCCAGCTGGGTCGTTTTTTTGTGATTGCCGCACATGAAATGGGCTACCGGGTTACCGTGTTGGACCCGGATAAAAACAGTCCTGCAGGCAAAATTGCAAATGTGCATTTGTGCGCGGCTTATGATGATGCCGCTGCATTAAAAACTATGGCAGACACCTGCCAAGCGATTACTACCGAATTTGAAAATGTCCCTGCAAGTACATTGGAAGCTTTGGCGCATAAAAGAACTGTTCATCCATCAGCTAAAGCGGTTTCAATTGCGCAACATCGTGTATTAGAAAAACAATTTATCCGTGATGCGGGCATTCCAGTTGCGCCATTTGTTGTGGTGAATGCAGCATCAGATTTGCCCGTGGATGGCGAAGTTATTTATCCAGGCATCTTGAAAGTAGCGCGTTTTGGTTATGACGGTAAAGGCCAAACGCGCGTTGCCTGCAAAGTAGAAGCGCAAGCGGCTTTTGAGGAGTTTAAAGGTGAGCAATGCGTATTAGAAAAAATGTTGAGTTTGGACTACGAAGTTTCAGTCGTCTTGGCTCGCGATGGACAAGGTAACGTTGCGGCTTATCCATTGGCCGAGAATAGTCATTTGAACGGAATTCTAGACGTCAGTATTGTGCCGGCAAGGGCGCCAAAGCCGATTCAAGACCAAGCACGTCAATTGGCGATTAAGATTGCTGAAAAGTTAGATTATGTTGGTGTACTTGCTGTTGAGTTTTTCGTGAGCAATGGCGAATTACTTGTTAATGAAATGGCACCGCGCCCTCACAACTCAGGGCATTACACCATCGATGCGAACGTTACCAATCAATTTGAGCAGCAATTACGCGCATTAGTTGGATTGCCTTTGGGTGATAATCGCCTGCATAGCCAAGCTGTCATGGTCAATATTCTTGGCGATATTTGGAAAAACGGTGTTGAACCAGCTTGGGATAAGATATTTGCGCGCCCGGAATTAAAATTGCACTTATATGGCAAACATGAGCCGCGTGCAGGCCGTAAGATGGGGCACTATACGGTAATTGGTGCTGACCAAGAAACTGTTATTGTGAACGCGATTAAAGCGCGTGAGGAATTAGGAATTGGTTAACTCGCAACTTTAAGTGATGGGCAATAAAAAAGCCGAACAATAAGTTCGGCTTTTTCGTTGGGTGCTTATTAAAACAAGGCTAGTTAAGCCATTGCCTTAATTGAAGCATTCAAACGGCTCTTATGACGAGCAGCTTTATTCTTATGAATAATGTTCTTGTCTGCAATGCGATCAATAACGCTCACATTTTCTGAGTATGCAGCTTGAGCGGCACCTTTGTCACCAGCTTCTACCGCTTTGATGATCTTTTTGATCGCGGTGCGCAAAGTAGAACGCAAGCTGGCGTTATGGGCGCGTTGCTTAACTGCCTGACGAGCACGTTTTCTTGCCTGCGCGGTATTAGCCATGAATTTTCCTAATTAACAAAATACGAACCCAATTATCTTATCGCTTTATTCAAGCTTTTGCAAGATGTAGTCCGCGTTAAATTGCGCTTATTTGAAATAACATCGATTTGACTGGCTTGCTTGTAAGCAATTGGGTTCGGGGTTTTAGCCTCGCTCATGCTAAAATCAGCCTTAATTTCAACAGTATTTTATACAACAATATACACACGCATGAATCTGCTTAAAGCACTTGCCACCGTTGGGAGCATGACATTCCTCTCCCGCATCTTGGGTTTCGTTCGCGATACCTTGATTGCGCGCATGTTTGGTGCAGGCGTTGAGACGGATGCTTTTTTCGTTGCGTTTAAAATCCCCAATCTATTGCGCCGAATTTCAGCTGAAGGCGCATTCTCTCAAGCTTTTGTGCCGATTTTGGCGGAATACAAAAAACAGCGCACTATTGATGAAACCAAAGCTCTGCTAAACCATGTGGCAACTTTACTTGGCCTTTTTTTGGTAGCTATTACCATTTTAGGAATGCTGGCTGCTCCTTGGGTTGTGCAAGTCAGTGCGCCAGGTTTTGCCGTAGATAAAACTAAATTTGATTTAACAGTTGATTTGCTTCGTATTACCTTTCCTTATATTTTCTTTATTTCATTAGTCTCCTTTGCTGGCGGCATACTTAATACTTACGGCAATTTTAGCGTGCCTGCTATGACGCCAGTTTGGCTTAACATTTCATTTATTGCGGCAATTTTATTAGTAGCCCCTTATTTTGATCATTCTGTAAAAGTTTTGGGATGGGCGGTATTTGTTGGCGGTATTATGCAGTTGATTTATCAACTCCCTTACTTGCGTAAGTTAGGCTTGGTACCAAGATTTGAGATTAATTTTAAAGATGAAGGTGTTTGGCGCATCCTTAAGCTGATGGGCCCTGCGATTTTTGGTGTATCTATCGCGCAAATATCACTTCTTATTAATACGATTTTCGCCTCATTTTTAGCGACAGGTAGCGTTTCTTGGCTATATTATGCTGACCGGTTAATGGAATTTCCAACAGGCGTTTTGGGTGTGGCACTCGGTACTATTTTGTTGCCAAGTCTAGCAAAAAGCTATGCTGATAAAGCTGATGGTGAATATTCTAATCTTTTAGATTGGGGGTTACGCTTGACCTTCATCCTTGCGTTGCCGGCCGCTGTAGCCTTGGCGGTGCTGTCTGTTCCCCTCGTTACGGGTTTATTTCACTACGGCGCATTTAGTACGCTAGATGTAGAAATGACGCGCCAAGCGTTGGTGGCCTATAGTCTAGGTTTGTTAGGGCTGATTTTGGTAAAAGTGCTTGCGCCTGCTTTTTACTCACGCCAAAACATTAAAACGCCAGTCAAAATCGCCTTATTTACCTTGGTCGCTACACAGCTGATGAACTTAGCCTTTATAGGGCCATTCAAGCACGCCGGTTTAGCCTTGGCAATTGGTCTAGGCGCTTGTATGAATGCAGGTTTGCTCTATTTTTATTTGCGTAAAGCGGGTGTCTTTAAGCCGCAAGCCGGTTGGTATGCATTTTTGGCAAAACTTGCATTAGCGGTTGGAGCGATGGCGCTTGTTTTAGATTTTGCCGCTGGACCTGATGCCACATGGATGGCGTATAAATTGGCACCCAAATTAGTGCATTTATTGGTCTTGCTTGTGCTTGGTTCTGTTACTTATTTCCTTGTGCTATGGGTATTAGGCATTCGCGTTAAAGACTTTATGAAGCGCACAGTAATTTAGTCACTATGCAAATCCTTAGACATTTCCCAAGTGATAATAATCAGCCATGTGTATTAGCTATAGGCAATTTTGATGGGGTACATTTGGGGCATCAAGCTTTGCTAAAAGAGCTTAAGTTTGTGGCAAACGAACAATCGTTGAAAGCTGCGGTCATGACGTTTGAACCCCATCCGCGTGAGTTTTTTACGCCAGCAAAAGCGCCAGCAAGGCTTGCCTCTGTAAGAGAAAAGTTAGAAAGATTTGCAGATGCTGGTGTTGATGTTGTTTATCTCTGTCGATTTAATCACCGCTTCGCAAGCCTAAGTAGTGATGGATTTATTCAAAATATTTTGATTAGATCGCTTAATGCGAAAATCATTTTAGTAGGCGAAGATTTTAGATTCGGAGCTGGTCGCCGCGGCGGTGTTGTGGATATTGCCAAAGCAGGGCTTAAGCTTGTTAGCTTGCCGCAAGTAAATTTAAGCGATGTGGATTTGCAAGCACTTGGTGATAGCGAAAGAGTTTCTAGTACCCGTGTAAGGAATGCCCTTGCGGCAGGTCAGCTAGAGGTAGCCAAAAATCTGCTTGGTCGCCCTTATAGCATCAGCGGAAAAGTAATTCATGGTGCCCAATTGGGTAGAAAGCTAGGATTTCCGACTGCAAATGTGCATATGCGCCACGAACGACCTGCCTTAACAGGCGTCTATGCAGTTAAATTAGACGGCCTGAAGGGTGTGGCGAATTTGGGCGTGAGGCCAACCATTGCTGGTGTGCCTAAACTATTGTTAGAGGTGCACTTATTTGACTTTGAGGGTGACTTGTATGATAAGCATGTGCATGTTGAGTTCTTCCATAAAATTCGAGATGAAATGAAATTTGACGGTTTGGATGCGTTAAAAGCTCAAATCGCAAAAGACGCGCAAGTGGCGCGTACATTTTTTAAATAAAATTTAGATAATTAAAAGCAAAAAACCGAAAGTTTGTAATGACTGAAGATTCAAAACAAGACTCGAAATATCAGCTCAATCTGCCCGAGACTAGCTTCCCTATGCGTGGTGACTTGGCTAAGCGTGAACCCGCTTGGCTGAAAGAATGGCAAGATAAAAAGCTCTATCAGCGTATTCGCAAAGCCCGCGCTGGCGCTAAAAAATTCATCTTGCATGATGGTCCGCCATATGCCAACGGCGATATTCATATCGGTCATGCGGTTAATAAAATTCTAAAAGATATTATCGTTAAATCTAAAACCATGAGCGGTTTTGATGCCCCTTATGTGCCAGGCTGGGATTGCCACGGCTTGCCGATTGAGTTGGTGGTTGAAAAAAGTCACGGTAAAGAAATTGCGCCAGCTAAATTCCGTGAGCTTTGCCGCGAATATGCAAAAGAACAAGTGGAGCGCCAAAAGAAAGACTTTGTGCGTTTGGGTGTATTCGGGGATTGGGATAATCCTTACCTCACCATGGACTTTAAAACCGAAGCTGACATCATGCGTGCTTTGGGCGATATCTATAAAAATGGTTACTTATATCAAGGCAGCAAACCTGTGCATTGGTGCGTAGATTGCGGCTCTGCATTGGCAGAGGCAGAAGTTGAATATGAAGATGTTAACTCGCCAGCAATTGATGTGGGCTTTAAGGTGAAAGATAACACTGCCTTAACGAAAGCCTTTGGCACCGATGTTTCTGGTGATGTATTTGCGGTAATCTGGACAACGACTCCATGGACCTTGCCGGCTAATCAAGCGGTAAGCGTTCATCCAGAATTGGATTATGATTTGATTCAAACCAGCAAAGGTTTGTTAATCATTGGGCATGATTTGGCGCAAGTGACGTTAAGCCGCTACGGCGAAGAGGGTGCTAAAACAATCGCGTCATGCAAAGGCTCTACCCTAAATGGCCTTCAATTACATCATCCATTCGATAATCGCCAAGTGCCGACTATTTGCGGAGAACACGTCACAACCGATGCGGGCACTGGCTTGGTGCATACAGCTGCTGCGCACGGCAATGATGACTGGTTAGTCATGCGCGCTAATTTCCCGCAAGAGAAACCGCGTGTACTGATTGGTGCGGATGGTAAATTCTTTGTTAGCGATTTGATTGAGTTATCAGCGATTCGAGGCTTAAGCCGTCAAGATGCCAATAAAGTAATTTTAGGCTTAATGCAAGAAAGTGGCGCTTTAATTGCTAGCGCACGCATGAACCATAGCTTCCCACATTGCTGGCGCCATAAAACGCCACTTATGCAACTAGCGACGCACCAATGGTTTATTGGCATGAATGAAATAGATGCCTCCGGTAAAAGCTTGCGTGAATGTGCTAATAAGGCCGTTGATGAAACTGAGTTCTTTCCAAGTTGGGGCCGTGCACGATTGGAGGCGATGATTAAAAACCGTCCTGATTGGTGCGTTTCACGCCAACGCAATTGGGGCGTGCCGATGCCTTTATTTGTGCATAAAGAAACAGGCGCACCGCACCCAAAAACTTCTGAATTATTAGACCAAGCTGCTTTGCTCACAGAACAAATAGGTGTTGAAGCTTGGTTTAGTTTAGATGCCGCAGCTTTTTTGGCAAAACATGCACCAGAAAACGCAGATCAATACAAAAAAGTAACGGATACTCTAGACGTCTGGTTTGATTCTGGTTCAACCCATGCGGCGGTACTCAAGCGTCGCCCAGAATTACAACATCCTGCCGATTTGTATCTGGAAGGCTCAGATCAACATCGCGGTTGGTTTCAAAGCTCACTCTTAACAGGTTGTGCGATTGATGGTCGCGCCCCTTACGAGGCCCTGCTCACGCACGGCTTTGTGGTGGATGGTGCGGGTCACAAAATGAGTAAATCTAAAGGCAACGTGGTTGCGCCTCAAAAGGTGATGGACACTTACGGCGCCGATATCCTGCGTTTGTGGGTAGCCTCGACTGATTACTCAGGTGAGCTCACGATTTCTGATGAGATTCTCAAGCGCGTGGCAGAAAGCTATCGCCGTATCCGCAATACTTTACGTTTCTTAATGGCTAATTTGGCGGACTTTGATGCGAGCAAAGATTTGTTACCTGTTGACCAATCGCTTGAAATTGACCGTTATGCCTTAGTGCTCACAGAGAAATTACAAACAGAAGTTCTAACAGATTTTGATCGTTATGAATTCCATTTAGCGGTGCAAAAATTTGTGGGCTTCTGCTCTGAAGATTTGGGCAGTTTCTATTTGGATATTCTGAAAGATCGCCTTTATACCACAGGTGCAAATTCACACGCACGTCGCGCAGCCCAAAGCGCTTTGTATCACATCACGCAAACCTTGATGCGCTTGATGGCGCCTATCTTGAGCTTTACGGCTAATGAGATTTGGCAAACATTAGGCTTGGATAAAGAGGCAACGGTATTTGAAGAACTTTGGTATGACTTGCCAGCACATGGGTTGAACGAAGATCAAATTGCCGACTGGAAAAACATTATCGAAGTTCGTACTTTGGCGAATAAAGCCATCGAAGAGAAACGTGGCCTTGGTGAAGTAGGCTCATCACTGCAAGCCGAAATCACTATTGGAGTTGATAGTCCAGCTTACGATTCACTTGCGCGTATGGAAGATGCGCTTCGCTTTGTTTTTATTACTTCACAAGCTAAAGTGGAAAAACAGTTTGGTTCGGGGTTGACGTTCAAAGTCGCTGCAAGCAAACACGCTAAATGTGACCGTTGCTGGCATTATCGTGAGGACGTAGGGGCAAGCGCTGAGCATCCAACGATTTGTGGTCGCTGTGTGAGCAACTTATTTGGTCAAGGTGAAAAGCGTACCCATGCGTAAATGGCTTAGCATTAGTGCTGTCGTGATTGCGATAGATGTTTATACCAAACATCTTATCCAGCAGTCTTTTCAGTATGGCGAGCATCTGCAAATCACTTCTTTTTTTGATTTAGTGCGCTTTCATAATGAAGGCGCGGCGTTTAGCTTTTTAGCGAGTCAAGGCGGTTGGCAGCACTTTTTTTTTACGGGCATTGCGATGGTGGCTTCAGCCGTGATTGTTTATCTGCTTTACAAAAATATAGAGCAAAAGTTATTTTGTTTTGCGCTGGCTTTAGTGTTGGGCGGTGCATTAGGTAATCTCTACGATAGGCTCACTTTGGGATATGTCATCGACTTTTTGCTTTTTCATTATCATGGTTACGACTATTATTGGCCCGCGTTTAATGTGGCCGATTCGGCCATTACAGGTGGAGTAGCTTTGCTATTGCTTGATAGCTTTAAGAAGCCACAGCCATAGTACGAAGCACAGCTATTTATCATTAGTATGTCTATGTCTTGTATTGAAACTTAAATCAAGTTTTTGCTACAGCCAAATACCCTAAAGTACGTCTTACTCTGCAATATGGCGGTGATCTCAAAATAAAAATAGTTATTTTCAATACCAGCGATTAATTTTGCGAGATATGAAAGCCTTTTAGGCAATAGAGCTTTTATCCCTCCTTCAAGTATAATCAACTAATGTTTACTCGCTATGCAAATAGATTAACCAGCTTGATTGCCATCGTGGCGGTCGTATTTGCGTCCTTAGTGCCAAGCATTTCTCATGCTTTTTCAGCTAAAGACAATCGATCAGCCATATTGCAAGAGATTTGTAGCTCGCAAGGTGCAAAGCGATTTATTGTGGTTGATTTAGCCGTAGATATGCAAAAAGCCCCAAGTCAAAATCAAGCTGCCTTGCATTTTGAACATTGTCCATATTGTGTAACCCATGCTGGTAGTGTTGCGATTACGACAACGCCCATCAAATTATTTTTGGCTAAAATTAATGCAACTGAGCATATTCAAATTCATGCTCAAGGTTTACCAAGCGCGTTTTATCAAGTCACTCCTCCCTCACACGCCCCACCTGCAATCTCAATCTAATTAGTTTTTTATTGATGCGTAAGCGCTAAACCGCGCCTGTAGATTAACGCATCATTTTTTAGATTTTTGATTGAGATAACCAATGAGTAACTTACGAATTCAAGCGCTGATTTCGGAAAAACATGTCAAATGGAGTCGCGGCTTTACGATTCCTGCGCTTACTATTCTTAGTGCATTTAGCCAACAAGCTCTAGCAGTTAATGAGGAGCTTAAAATTCAAAATGTGGAAGTACGTGCACCTGCGATTGATAGCCGAATTATGAAATATCCAGCTACCGTTGAAACTTACGATAGACAGCAAATACAAGACAGCGTGAATGCTGCAACACCAGCGCAAACAATGAAGTATTTGCCAAGTATTCAAGTCCGAGAGCGTTTCATTGGGGACCGTAATGGCATTATTGCGACACGCACGATTGGCGCCATTTCTAGTGCCCAAAGCTTGCTTTATGCAGACGGAATATTGCTTTCCAACCTTCTTGGTAACTCCTTTGCCTACCCTCCTCGCTGGGGTATGGTCAGCCCAGAAGAAATTGAAAGTATCAGTATGATGTACGGGCCATTTTCGTCACTTTATGCAGGTAATTCGTTTGGCGGTGTGATCAGTATTCATACTCGTATGCCTGAGAAGTTTGAGGCACATGCCAATATGCAAACTTTTATGCAGAACTTCAAGTTATATGGCACTGATGTGACGAATTGGGGTAATCATCAAAGTGCTTCGGTCGGTGATAAGATTAATAATTTTAGCTTTAGGGTAACTGTGGATAGGCTCGAAAATAGTGGTCAGCCCATGGATTATGCATTCTTAGATAAGAGTGCAGCGTGCACCTCAGGATGTGTGTCTCCAATTACTGTCTCGGGTACTTATCAAGATAAAAGTGAGAAAAACAAAGATAGGCTTATTTTTGGCGCTACGAGCATTGATAAAAGTGAACAAATCAATACTAAGTTTAAGGCGACTTACGACTTTTCACCTGAAATTAAAGCGGTATATACAATAGGCTTTTGGAATATTGACGGCAAGACAGACGTTCAGAGTTATCTGAAAGACTCAAATGGAAATTCTGTTTATGCTGGCAATATCAATATGATACATGGCGGTAATGTATACACACTCCCCACAATGAGCCCTGCGAGGACTGATGCTTTGCATATTATGCAGGCCCTGGAACTTAAGTCGAATACCAAAGGTTTTTTTGATTGGCAGTTTAATTTGTCTGATTATGATTATCAAAAAGATCTTAATGCAAGCGCTAGAATAAGCACGGGTAATCCCTATCTTAATCGTGCTGGGATAGTGAATGATTTGTCTGGAACAGGCTGGACAGTATTTGATGCGCGGGGTACTTTACGCCCAAAAAACCATATTGTTGATGTTGGCTATCACATTGATGATTATCATTTGCGCAATTCAACAACAGATAGCGCTGACTGGTCTGAGATTAGCAAGGGCATTTTTAATGCATCTTCTCGCGGTAATACACAAACTCAAGCCCTGTATATGCAGGATAAATGGCAACTTAACCCGCAATGGGCGCTAACGATTGGCGCACGACAGGAATTTTGGCACGCAACAGATGGTAGCAATAGTAAATCAGGAGTGCCTGTTGTGAACTACCAAGATAAGTCGGCTAATAAATTTTCACCAAAAGTTTCGCTAAGTTTTGAGCCTCAACCATCTTGGGGTTTTAGAGCTGCCTTTGGTCAAGCATTTCGTTTTCCAACGGTAACAGAGCTTTATCAACGGCTCGCAAACGGCTCAAATATTCTGGTGAATAATCCCGACCTAAAGCCAGAGGAAGTGCTTTCGGCAGAATTAACTGCTGAGCGTCGATTTGCAAATGGATTGTTGAGGTTAAGTGCATTTAACGAGCACAAATACGATGCATTACTTTTTCAAGAAAGTTTACTTAATGGAAGAAGAACAACTTACGTCCAAAACGTAGATCATATTCGTACCTATGGTTTAGAAATGGCGACGGAATGGAAAGATGTGATTATTTCTGGCTTAGATATTCGCGCTAATGCCACCTGGACTGATGCGAAAGTCTTACAGGATGATGCAGCCCCCGACTATGTGGGCAAAAATGCGCCAAGAATTCCTAAGCAATTATATAAGGCAGTAGCTACTTACCATGTGAATAATGATTTCACAGTTAGCGTTGGCGCTCGTTATAGCGGACGGCAATATATTAATTTAGATAACTCTGATGTAAACCCTGATACTTATAGAGCGGCGAGTCAGTTTTTCTTAATGGATGTGAAAGCCAACTATAAATTTGCCGACCGATGGATGGCATCGATTGGCGTTGATAATCTAACTAATTGCAAAGCTTATGTGTCACATCCATTGCCACAGCGTACTTTGTATGCCCAGATTAAATTTGACTATTAAGTTTGTATAATGGGATTTATGAAAATTTTGAAAACGATAAAACTAGTATTAAGTCTGGCTTTAGTGATCGCGCTGGTAGGTAATGCTGCTGCACACGAAGGCCACGACCACGGGCAACCTTTAGCGGTTTCTGTTGCGCTGGATGCGCAAGGCAATCTTTGGCGGGTCAGTATTAAAGATGGCTTTGTGCTGGTTGGTCAATCTACAACGGCTTTGCCCTTGGCTTTCTCGGCGCAACAAAAGCTTAACGGCCAATCTCAAAAAGTCGGAACAGATGGTGATGCGCGTCCTAAAATTGCTATTGCCCAAAATGGCAATATTTATGTGACTTGGACGCAAGCTTTACCAACGCCATATAGTGGCTATATTTGGTTCTCGCGGTCTATTGATGGTGGCAGAACGTTTTCACAACCGAGTATTGTGCATCAAGACCGTGCTGAAATTACGCATCGCTTTGATGCACTTGCGGTGTCACCATCTGGTCTCATATATGTTGCTTGGGTAGATAAACGTGATTTGATTGCGGCTAAAAAAGCCAAACAAGCTTATGACGGTGCCGCGATTTATTATGCAGTGTCAGATGACCAAGGTGCGAGCTTTGGTGCAGAACAAAAAGTAGCTGATAATAGTTGTGAGTGTTGCCGTATCGCTATGCTTGCCAACGAAAAAGGAGATGCGGTGATGATGTGGCGACATCTTTTTGATGGCGGAGTGCGTGATCATGCAATGGCTAAAATAGGTTTCAATGAAAAATCTCCCAAAATTCATCGCGCAAGTTTTGGTCAATGGAAAATTAATGCGTGTCCGCATCATGGTCCTGCACTTGCTAAAGGTGGAGACTGGGGCTATCACATGGCGTGGTTTGATGGGGGCGATAAAGCCGGCTTATTTTATGCCCGCATGGATGGTGAGGCATGGGTTTCCTCGCCGGCCAAGCGCTTTGGTGATGCTAACAGTCAAGCTGGCCATCCAGCATTGATCAGTAACAGTGAGCAAGTGTGGCTTGCTTGGAAAGAAATGACGGATACAGCAAGTCTGGTAAAACTAGTGAAGTCCAGCGATGGCGGACGGGCTTGGGAAGCACCTGTAGTTATATCGCAAACTAAAGGCAAGTCAGATTATCCTCAGCTGCTGCTAAAAGATGGCCAAGCCTATTTGGCTTGGAATACTGAGCTTGATGGCTTGGTTTGGACAAAGGTTGCCCAATGAAGCAAGTATTCAAGTTTTTTTTGCTTCTTGGTTTCTTGTTGAGTCAGCATGTTTTTGCTGCACCGCTTAGACCATTTATGGCTTCTAGTCGAATGGAGATTGAAAAAGCACATCAAGGTCAACCAATGATTGTTGCTTTTTGGTCATTAGATTGTACTTATTGTTTGGATGAACTTAATACTTTGGGTGAGCTTGTAAAACAGCATCCTAGAGTTAAATTGGTGCTCGTAAATACGGATGGGCTGAGCACGGTAAAAGAAGTGGTCAACGCTATAAAAAAAATTCGACTGCCAGTGGCTTATGAAGCATGGCAATTTTCAGAAGTAGACGAAGAACGTTTGCGATATAGCATCGATAAGACTTGGTATGGCGAGCTCCCACGCACCTACTATTACGACAACTCACATCAAGTCAAAGCCGTTAGCGGAAGCCCCGATTTAATTTGGCTGAAAAGCTGGGCAAGTAAATTGTGAGTTCCTAATACCTGCTCCATTGAAATTCAAAAAATCTGCCCCATATAAAGTTTGTTAAACATTCTAAATGAAGTAATGGCATGAGAGTAGATAAGCTAACCACCAAGTTTCAGCAAGCCCTGAGCGACGCGCAGAGCTTGGCTGTTGGTCACGACCATACCTCTGTTGAGGCCGCACATTTACTTTCAGCTTTGTTGAGCCAAGATGATGGCGGAACCGCATCATTACTTGCGCGGGCAGGCGTCAATCTTGAGCCGCTCAAAGCAGGCTTGCAAGTTGCCATTAACCAATTCCCTAAAGTTGCTGAAAGTTCTGGGGAAGTGGTAATTTCTCGCGACCTTAATAATCTACTTAACCTTACAGATAGACACGCACAAAAACGTGGTGATGCTTATATTGCTAGTGAAATGTTCTTACTTGCTTTGGCTGAAGACAAAGGTGATACAGCGAAATTGCTCAAACAAGTTGGTTTGAATAAGGTCGCTTTGGAAGCAGCAATTAGCGCGGTGCGTGGTGGTGAGTCTGTGGACAATCAAGAAGCTGAAGGTCAGCGCGAGTCTCTTAAAAAATACACACTAGATTTAACTGAACGCGCTCGGATGGGCAAGCTAGACCCAGTGATTGGACGTGATGATGAGATTCGTCGGGCGATTCAAGTATTACAACGGCGTACAAAAAATAACCCTGTCCTCATTGGTGAGCCAGGCGTGGGTAAGACAGCTATTGTAGAGGGCTTGGCGCAACGTATTGTGAATGGCGAAGTGCCTGAGTCACTTAAAGGTAAAAAGGTCTTGTCTCTGGACATGGCATCGTTGCTCGCTGGCACTAAATACCGCGGTGAGTTTGAAGAGCGCTTGAAATCTGTGCTTAAAGAATTGGCGATGGATGAAGGTCAAACCATTGTCTTTATTGATGAGCTACATACCATGGTTGGCGCAGGCAAAGCCGAAGGCGCAATGGATGCGGGCAACATGCTTAAGCCTGCTTTAGCGCGCGGTGAATTGCACTGTGTTGGCGCAACGACTTTGGATGAATATCGCAAATACATCGAAAAAGATGCGGCGTTAGAGCGTCGCTTTCAAAAAGTCTTGGTTGACGAGCCTACCGTTGAAGCGACGATTGCGATATTGCGTGGCCTGCAAGAAAAGTATGAGCTACATCATGGCGTGGAGATTACTGACCCTGCGATTGTAGCCGCGGCAGAGCTAAGTCATCGTTATATTACCGACCGTTTCTTGCCTGACAAGGCAATTGATTTGATTGATGAAGCGGCAGCAAAGATTAAGATGGAAATCGACAGTAAGCCAGAGGCTTTGGATAAGTTAGACCGTCGTTTGATTCAATTAAAAATTGAGCGTGAAGCGGTGCGTAAAGAAAAAGATGAGGCATCTAAAAAACGTTTTGCTTTGATTGAAGATGAAATCGGCCGTTTAGAAAAAGAATCGGCTGATTTAGAGGATATTTGGAAAGCGGAAAAAGCCCAAGTGCAGGGCTCTGCGCATATCAAAGAGGAAATTGAAAAGATTAAGCAGCAAATGGATGAGGCCACTCGCAAAGGAGAGTGGCAAAAGGTTTCTGAATTACAATATGGCAAGTTGCCCGCTTTAGAAGCGCAGCTTAAAAATGCCGCCGCCGAGGAGGATAAAGGCGAGGTGAAGCTAAACCGATTACTTCGTACACAAGTTGGGGCTGAAGAAATCGCAGAAGTGGTAAGCCGCGCAACGGGGATTCCTGTGTCAAAAATGATGACAGGTGAACGTGCGAAATTGCTCACCATGGAAACAAAATTGCACGAGCGTGTGGTTGGTCAAGATGAAGCAGTGCGTTTAGTATCTGACGCCATTAGACGTTCGCGCTCTGGCTTGAGTGACCCCAATCGCCCTTATGGCTCGTTCTTATTCTTAGGGCCAACAGGTGTTGGTAAAACAGAGCTGTGTAAGGCGCTGGCAGGTTTCTTATTTGACTCAGAAGACCATTTAATTCGCATCGATATGAGCGAGTTCATGGAGAAACATTCGGTGTCGCGTTTGATTGGCGCACCTCCTGGCTATGTGGGCTACGAAGAGGGGGGCACGCTGACTGAAGCGGTACGTCGCAAACCTTATTCCGTGATTTTGCTAGATGAAGTGGAAAAAGCGCATCCTGATGTGTTTAATCTCCTGCTGCAAGTGTTGGATGATGGTCGTTTGACGGATGGTCAAGGCCGAACAGTAGATTTCAAAAACACCGTGATTATCATGACATCGAATTTGGGTAGCCAGATGATACAGGGCATGCAAGGTGACGATTACCAAGTGGTGAAACTTGCGGTGATGGGTGAAGTCAAAATGCATTTCAGACCTGAATTTATTAATCGTATTGATGAAATTGTGGTGTTCCACGCTTTGGGTGAAGGTAATATTAAGGCGATTGCTGGTATTCAGTTGCAATACTTGGCTAAACGCTTGGCCGCAATGGATATGCAGTTAGAAGTGAGTGAGGCGGCATTATCAGAAATCGCGAATGCAGGCTTTGACCCAATTTATGGCGCAAGGCCTCTTAAACGTGCGATTCAAAGTGAGCTTGAAAACCCACTCTCACGTGAAATTTTGGCAGGTAATTTCGCACCAAAAGAAATGATTAAGGTAGACTTTAATGGTGGTAAGATGCTTTTTACTAAAGGATAAACATTAATGACTTTGCCCAATGGAATGAGATTTTTTTGTGCTTTAGCGTTTGTGGGACTACTCAATGGCTGTGCAATGACACCAGAGCAGCCTCCGCAAATTCAGCGTATTTCAGCAGAAGAGCTCGAACGTATTTTACCCAAGCCAGTCCCAAACATAAGTTTGGATGAAATCGTTCTGCTCTCTAAAAACAAAGTGCCTGCAGATGAAATTATTAAAAAGATTAAAGATAGTCTGTCGCAATACGCATTAACGCCATCCCAATTGCTTGACCTAAGCAATAAGGGGGTAGATCAAAAAGTATTAGATTATATGTATACCGCCCACGAACAGGCGGTTAGAGATAATTTTGCTGAAGAGTTAAACAAACGCGAGCAAAACAAACTCTTAGAACAACAAAAGCTAAAGCGCCAATACCAATTAAGACAGCCATATTATGACCCTTGGTGGGGCTACTCTCGCAGCCCTTATTGGGGCTATCCTAGCCCTTATTATGGTCCAGGGATGTTTTATCGTTTTGGATTTTAATGTTTGATGCAACAGTTAAGTCACAAAGTCAGCGTTAAAACGACAGGACGTTGCTTATACGATATAACCCCTCAAGTGCTCGCGTGGGCTAAGAGCAGCGGCCTTAAAACTGGCTTGTTAACGCTTTACGTGCAGCATACCTCAGCTAGTATTCTGATTAACGAGAATTACGACCCAGATGTGCTGGTGGATATGGAAAGGTTTTTTGCTAGGCTAGTGCCAGATGGTGACAGGTTATTTATTCATACCTCAGAGGGCCCTGATGATATGCCAGCGCATATCCGAAGTGCTTTAACCCAAACATCGATATCGATTCCTTTTATTGAAGGGAAAGTGGGGCTTGGAACTTGGCAAGGCATTTTTTTGTATGAGCATCGTTTGGCTTCACATAGTCGCAACATCTTACTTCACTTAATCGCCGAGTAGGGTTTGCAGCGCCCAATCTTATATTCCTATCGTCGATGTCCTTATGCCATGCGGGCTCGTATGGCACTTCATTATGCCAATGTTGATGTTGAAATCCGTGAGATTACTTTAAGAGAAAAGCCTGCCCATATGCTGGGCGTTTCACCTAAAGGAACCGTGCCTGTATTAGTGCTTGCTAGCGGTAAAGTGCTGGAGCAAAGTCTAGACATTATGGATTGGGCTTTAGAACAATCAGACGAGGACGAATGGATTACTCAAGACGAAGTAATAGAAAAACTAAGCGCTGATTTAATTGCGACAAATGACGGTGCTTTCAAACAAGCGCTGGATAAATACAAATACGCGATTCGTTTTCCTGAAAATTCATCCGATGTTTACCGCGCTGGTGGTGAAGAATTTTTACAGCGTTTGGAGTCGCTGCTCCAACACAACACTTATTTATTTTGTAACACAGTTTCAAAAGCAGATGTCGCTATTTTTCCTTTTGTGCGGCAGTTCTCTATGGTGGATGAGGCTTGGTTTGAGGCTGTCAATTATCCAGCCCTTAAAGCTTGGTTAAATGGCTTATTGAGTACTAAATTGTTTATAGATGTGATGCAAAAATATCCTGTTTGGACAGACGCATAAAATAGAAAAAGGGTTCAAAGAAGCACCCTTTTTCTATTGCTTCATTTTACTTTATTCTATCAAATCAGCGGTTAATTGATCAGAGTTTCCTGTGGGCTTATCAGATGTAATGTCCTCAAAATCCAAAGTGATTTGGTCCTTGTCGTCAATATCCACAAACACATGACCGCCGTTGGCTAATTTTCCAAAGAGCAATTCATCTGCCAAGCCACGTCTAATAGTGTCCTGAATTAGGCGAGACATGGGGCGTGCGCCCATTAATGGGTCAAAGCCTTTTTTACCTAAATAAGCTTTCAGTTTGTCGCTAAAGTTTGCTTCCACTTTCTTCTCATGTAGTTGGTCTTCTAGTTGCATCAGGAATTTGTCCACTACACGCATAATGATTTCTTGCGAGAGTGGGGCAAATGAAACCGTTGCGTCCAAGCGATTGCGGAATTCTGGACTAAATAGACGTTTAATCTCAGCCATTTCATCCCCCACTTGTTTGTCTTGGGTAAAACCAATCGTGGTTTTTGAAAGGGACTCCGCACCAGCATTGGTGGTCATAATAATTGTGACGTTGCGGAAATCAGCTTTACGGCCATTGTTGTCTGTGAGCGTTCCGTGATCCATCACTTGTAACAAGATATTGTAAACGTCAGGATGCGCTTTTTCGATTTCGTCTAGTAGCAATACGCAATAAGGATGTTTAGTAATGGCTTCTGTCATGAGTCCGCCTTGCTCAAAACCCACGTAGCCAGGAGGCGCACCAATTAAGCGCGATACCGCATGTCTTTCCATGTATTCCGACATGTCGAAGCGGACCAATTCAATGCCTAAGGTATATGCTAATTGTTTAGCGACCTCGGTTTTACCCACGCCCGTTGGACCAGAGAATAGGAAGGAGCCAATCGGTTTATTTTGACTGCCTAAGCCGCTGCGCGCCATTTTAATGGCGGATGCAAGCGATTCAATGGCTTTTTCTTGCCCAAATACAACCGCTTTTAAATCGCGATCTAGCGTTTTGAGCGCATTGCGGTCATCGCTCGAAACATTTTTAGGTGGAATACGCGCAATTTTAGCGATGATGTCTTCAATTTCTTTATCACCAATGACTTTCTTCTGCTTTGACTTAGGTAAAATGCGCTGTGCTGCACCTGCTTCATCAATTACATCAATCGCTTTATCTGGCAAGTGGCGGTCGTTAATGTATTTTGCTGAAAGTTCGGCCGCGGTATTGAGTGCGCCTAATGTATATTTCACGCTATGGTGTTTTTCAAAGCGTGATTTTAACCCCTTAAGAATTTGTACCGTTTCAGCAATACTTGGCTCTTCCACATCTACTTTTTGGAAGCGGCGTGAAAGCGCATGGTCTTTTTCAAAGATGCCACGATACTCTTGATAAGTGGTTGCGCCTATGCACTTGAGCGAGCCGTTAGAAAGGGCAGGCTTCAACAAGTTTGAAGCATCTAAAGTTCCCCCACTTGCGGCGCCTGCACCAATCAAGGTGTGGATTTCATCAATAAATAAAATAGCATCAGGTTGCTCTTCTAATTTCTTCATGACAGCTTTGAGGCGCTGTTCAAAGTCACCGCGATATTTGGTGCCGGCTAATAAAGCGCCCATATCGAGCGAGTAAATCACTGCATTGGCGAGCACTTCGGGCACGGTTTTTTCAACAATGCGACGTGCTAAGCCTTCAGCAATGGCTGTTTTGCCAACACCTGCTTCTCCTACCAGCAGTGGGTTGTTTTTGCGACGACGACATAATGTTTGAATCACACGCTCTAACTCTTTATCGCGACCAATTACAGGGTCTATTTTACCAGCAAGGACTTGTTCGTTAAGGTTGAGCGCGTAGCTATCTAACGCACTCGCTGGCGGCGCATCTGCCTCAGCTGTTTGTTCAGTTTCAGCGCGTTTGGCTTCTTCAGCAGTTTTCGCAACGCCATGCGAAATGTAGTTCACTACGTCTAAGCGAGTCACACCTTGTTGTTGCAAAAAGAAAACAGCATGAGAATCTTTTTCGCCATAGATGGCGACCAGCACGTTTGCCCCAGTGACTTCTTTTTTGCCAGATGATTGTACATGTAAGATGGCACGTTGAATTACCCTCTGAAAGCCCAGTGTTGGTTGAGTATCAACTTCTTCTTCGCCACCCACCATAGGGGTATGTTCTTCAATGTAATGATTAAGCTCTGAACGAAGATTATCTAAGTTAGCGCCACATGCTCGCAATACGTCTGCTGCTGTTGGATTGTCTACCATCGCTACGAGCAAGTGTTCTACAGTAATGAGCTCATGGCGCTTTTGGCGTGCGTCCATAAATGCCATGTGTAGAGAGACTTCTAATTCTTGAGCAATCATGATTACTACCTTTATAACTTTCTATTAAATTAAATTTCTTGCATATTACATTGTAGCGGATGGCCGTATTCTGTTGCGAAAGCAACAACTTGACCAACCTTGGTTTCAGCAATCTCTAGCGGGTAAACGCCACATATACCTGAACCCTTAGTATGAACTTGGAGCATGATTTGCGTCGCTTGTTCACGGTTTTTATTAAAAAAACGTTGGAGCACGTCGACCACAAATTCCATTGGCGTGTAATCATCGTTAAATATCAACACACTATACATTGAAGGAGGCATTGGTTTCTGTGTTTTGGTCGCCTCTATTGTATTTTCTTGATGCTTAATACCCGCCATGTGTCTTCCTATTATTGAGCCTAATTAAAAAATTCAAGCTTAAAGTATTTGTGGGTTTAGCTTAGATTGACTTCTTCATTAAGTGGCGTCAAGCGAACGCTTTTCACAATCTTATCTTGTGTTTGCATAATCTCTAAGGCGCAATCACCAATCTTAATGCTAGTGCCCGGCTCTGGGATGTCTTCAAAATATTCCAGAACTAAGCCGTTTAATGTTCTAGGGCCCTCTGTTGGCAAATGAAGCCCTAGCTTTTTATTCAGGTCTCTTAGTGAACAGCTTCCATCCACCACCCATGCGCCGTCTTCTTCTTGATGAAATGTATTGGCACGAAGTGGCGATTGTGTCGTGAAATCACCAATAATTTCTTCCAGTATATCTTCGAGTGTTACTAAGCCTTTGAGTTCACCATATTCATCAACAACTAAAGCCATGCGTTGGTGATTTTCTTGAAATTGTTGAATTTGCGTATAAAGCGGTGTACCTGACGGAATGAAATAAGGCTCGCTTATTACCTCGCGTAGAGCTTCAATAGTAAGTTCGCCATTTCGCAGTTGGTTAATGACTTTGCGAATATGAAGGATGCCAACAACCTCTTCTTCAGCGCCATCTTTTACCAATAGTCGCGTATGGTTACTGGATAAAATTTGTAGCGTTAATTCTTCAAATGGTGTCTGAAGATCTAGATCTTCAATTTGCGTGTGTGCAGTCATGACATCGTCGACTGTTGCATTTTCTAAATCAAACAAATTAAGCAAAATCGCTTTATTTTTTTGTGGAATGTAACTGCCAGCTTCACTTACGATGCTTCGGAGTTCTTCTGTAGAAACTGCATGTGAAACTTCGCTGAAATTAACTTTAATTCTAAATAGTTTTAATAAGCCTGTTACAAAAAGATTGATAAACCAAATAGCAGGATAAATAGCTTTTGTAATAGGGTAGAGAACATAGCTATAAGCGAACGCAATTTTTTCAGCATGAGCGGCTGCGATAACTTTTGGTGTGATTTCACCAAAAACTAAGATCACGAATGTGACGATTAGTGTGCCAGCGATTAAACCAGTATTGCTTTCACCTAAAAGTTTTAGGCTTATATCGTCACTAATGGTTGCAATCGCTACAGCTGCAAAAGTGTTGCCTAATAAAATTGCACCTAAAAGATGGTCTGTTTTCGCCAGCAAAGCTTGGGCTAGGCGTGCACCTTGGTGTCCATCTTTTGCAAGATGACGCACGCGATAACGATTGAGAGTCATTAGGCTGGTTTCGGCGCTAGAGAAAAATGCCGATAATAAAATTAGCAATCCTAAAATCAAGAATTGCGTGTGTATCGAGATGTCGTCCAAGTGAGGTATTTATTGAATGTAATGCTAAAGTTTCCTCGCTTTGGCCTCAGCTTGTCAAGGCATCTCGTCGACGATTTCTTTCTTTTCGGTACCAGTAATTAAGTTCTCACGAGAAATACCTAGATACAAGGCAATCGGACAAGCCACCAATACTGAAGAATAGATGCCAAATAGAATACCAATGGTTAGCGCTAATGAAAAATTATGCAGTGTTTCACCACCAAATAACAGCATAGATAGCACCATCAATTGCGTACAGAAGTGGGTAATAATGGTACGAGACATCGTGCGAGAAATTGCATTATCAATCACAGTGACCACGGTAGCTTTACGCATTTTTCTAAAGTTTTCACGAACTCGGTCAAACACCACCACAGATTCATTCACTGAGTAACCCAATACCGCCAAAATCGCAGCAAGTACGGTAAGGTTAAATTCCCATTGGAAGAATGCAAAGAAGCCAAGAATGATTATTACATCGTGCATGTTTGCGATAATCGCGGCAACCGCGAAGCGCCATTCAAAGCGCAAGGCCAAGTAAGCCATGATACCGATAGAAACCAGTAGCAAAGCCAAAGCACCATTTTCGTAAAGCTCCTGGCCCACTTGAGCGCCTACTGTTTCAACGCGTCGCATCTCAACTGTGCTGTCTTCTTTTTTTAATGATGAAAGAACAAGCTCTGAGAGTTGTGCTGAAGTGACGCCTTTTTTAAGTGGTAAGCGAATCATCACGTCATGACTTGAGCCAAAGTTTTGAACTGTCGCTTCGTTCAAACCAATACTATCAACTGCATGACGAACCTTCACAAGGTCGGCTGATTGAGGATAACTGACTTCAACGACCGTGCCACCAGTAAAATCGACTCCAAGATTCAGGCCTTTAGCTGCCAGAAAGAACACTGCAAGCAAAAAAGTGAGCAGTGAAATGGCTGTCGTCAGGCGACCATAGCTCATAAACGGAATGTCTTTTTTAATTTTAAAAATTTCCATAATCTTTACTCTTAATGAACGTTTGTTTGAGAAGCGTGAGTTTGATGGCTGGGATTACCCAATAGCCAATTTATTAATTTTACGGCGATAGCCATACACCAAATTTACAATCGCACGAGAAACGACTACAGCGCTGAACATTGAAGTCAAAATACCCAATACGTGAACTACTGCAAAGCCTTTTACTGGGCCGGAGCCGAACATAAACAACGCTAAGCCAGCAATCATCGTGGTGACGTTCGAGTCTAAAATTGTATCGAACGCACGGTCATATCCAGCATTGATGGATGCTTGTGCAGAATTTCCGCTTCGTAACTCTTCACGAATACGTTCATTAATGAGCACGTTTGCATCAATCGCCATCCCCAATGTAAGCGCGATCGCAGCCAAGCCAGGCAATGTAAGTGTCGCTTGCAGCATAGAGAGAATAGCTAATAGCAGTAGTAAATTAATGCCGAGTGCCACCACTGAAATACCACCAAACATCACATAGTAAATGATCATAAATACTGCGATGGCAGCAAAGCCCCAAAGCGTTGAGTGCATGCCACGTTTAATGTTTTCTTCACCCATGCTTGGGCCGACGGTACGCTCTTCAATAATGTCCATTGGGGCAGCAAGCGCACCAGCACGAAGAAGTAATGAAATATCGGTTGCTTCTTGCGTATTATTCATACCAGAAATTTGTACGCGACCGCCACCAATTTCTTCATTGATGACCGGTGCTGTAATCACTTCAGCTTGGCCCTTTTCAATAAGTAAGATTGCCATCCGTTTGCCGACGTTGTCTTTAGTCACTTGTCTGAAAATGCGTGCTCCACGACCATCAAGCGTCACGTTAACTGTTGATCGACCGCTTTGTTGGTCAGCGCCAGGACCTGCATCTGTAATGTACTCACCTGTGAGTTCAACTTTCTTTTTCACTAGGATAGGTTGGCCGTTACGGTCCATAAAGAATTCGTCACCGAAAGGCGTTTGACCTTTGCTGGCTTGTTCTAGGGTTGTTGGGTCGCTTTTTTCTTCATCAACCAAACGAATTTCCAATGTCGCAGTTCGGCCTAAAATTTCTTTAGCCTTGGCTGTATCCTGCACGCCAGGTAACTGCACAACAACACGATCCAAGCCTTGTTGTTGAATGATAGGCTCAGCTACACCCAGCTCGTTGATTCGGTTATGGAGTGTTTGAATATTTTGTTTGAGGGCAAACTCTTGAATCCGCTTTTGCGCTTCTAAGCTCAAAGTGGCACTAAGCGTGTCATTAGTTTCTTTGAGAGTTAAGTCAGGAAATTCATTGCTAATAATTTTTTTTGCTTTTGCAAGTTCTTTTGCATCGGTGAATTTGACCTGAATGCTTTGGTCATCGCGAACAACGCCAGAATATGAAATGCGTTCCTTACGGAGTGATGCACGGAAATCGCCAACATAACGATCAGCCGCTTTATCTAAAGCAGCTTTCATGTCGACTTGTAATAAAAAGTGAACCCCACCACGCAAGTCCAAACCCAAATACATTGGACGCGCATGGATGTTGGTAAGCCAGCTTGGTGAGCGTGAAATTAAATTAAGCGCAACGACATAATCTTTACCCAAGTTGTTTTTCAATACATCTTTTGCTTTAATTTGGGTATCGGCATCAGAGAATCTTACTTTCACACCTGTTGAGTCCATAAAAATGGCATCAATTTTAATGTTCTCTTGCTTAAGGGTATCCTCAACCTTACCCATCAATGCAGGATCTAGTTTTGAAGTCGCTTTAGCGGTGGTAATTTGCACCGCTGGGGACTCACCAAAAATGTTGGGCAAAGAGTAAACAAAGCCTAATAAAAGGACTGTTAAAACTAAGATATATTTCCACAATGGATAACGATTCATAATACGGCTCGCGTTTTGGTCGGTGATACAGGCTTGAAGTTCAAGCCTGTATGTTGAGTAATTAAGAGGATGCTATTTAAAGTGCTTTACTAGTTATAAAGATTTAATCGTGCCTTTTTCTAGCTTTGCTTGAATTGCCTGTTTTTGAACACTAATCACAATATTCGCTGCAATTTCAAGACTTACTACATTGTCAGCAACTTTAGTGACTTTGCCAAGAATGCCACTGGATGTGGCAACTTCATCACCTACTTTTAATGCTTCAATCATTGCGCGTTGCTCTTTCGCTTGTTTCATTTGTGGCCGAATCAACATGAAATAAAACAATACAAAAATAACTACCATTGGCACAAAGCTTGTCCAGTCTGATGAAGCGCCGCCACTGGCAGCGAATGCGGAACTAATAAACATGAAATTCAACCTTTCTTATAAATAGCGCTAAATATTAAGCTTAAAAACAATTTTTACTTATTAAATTTTAGCATAGAGTCGTAAACGCCACCTACTATCCCTTTTGGTTAAGCTCGCTACGCTTGGCAATAAAGTCTTTTTTAAACGCGTTGAATGTATGTGATTCAATTGCATTGCGCATACCTGCTATCAGCTCTTGGTAGTAATGTAAGTTGTGGATAGTATTTAGGCGCGCACCTAAAATTTCACCTAATCGATGTAAGTGATGCAAGTAAGCGCGACTAAAATTTTGGCAGGTGTAGCATGTGCAATGACTGTCTAAAGGCGCTGTATCCATTTTGTAGCGTGTATTTTTTAGCTTGATGTCGCCGTTGCGTGTAAAAAGCCAACCATTTCGTGCATTGCGCGTTGGCATGACGCAGTCAAACATATCTACCCCATTGCTCACTGCGGCAACTAGGTCTTCAGGTGTGCCAACCCCCATTAAATAACGCGGCTTATCTTGTGGCATTTGTGGTGCTGTGTGTGCAAGGATACGTAACATATCTTCTTTTGGCTCACCTACAGAGAGGCCGCCAATTGCATAGCCATCAAAGCCAATATCAATGAGTCCATTAAGTGAGATATCGCGTAAATCTTCGTACATGCCGCCTTGAATAATGCCAAATAGCGCATTTAGATTACCCTCGTGGGCATCTTTGCTGCGGCGCGCCCAGCGTAAGCTCAATTGCATAGAGTCACGTGCCTCTTGCACTGTGGCAGGATAGGGCGTGCATTCATCAAAAATCATGACGATGTCAGAATTGAGGACTTTTTGAATTCGCATTGATTCTTCAGGGGTTAAGAAACAACTGTCACCATTAATCGGTGAACGGAATTTCACGCCTTCTTCTGAAATCTTGCGTAAATCGCCCAAACTCCATACTTGAAAGCCGCCAGAGTCGGTCAATATTGGACCATCCCAGCTCATGAACTGGTGTAAACCACCATGTGCTTCAATGACATCAAGGCCTGGTCTCAACCACAAATGAAAGGTGTTTCCCAGCACAATGTGAGCGCCAATGTCACGTATTTCATTCGGCGATAAAGATTTAACTGTGCCATAAGTGCCAACAGGCATAAAAGCAGGCGTTTGCACCTCGCCATGTGCAAGGCTTACTTTTCCGCGGCGCGCTTGACCGTCTTGTATCATCAGGGAAAATTGCATGGAAATAATAGCTTAATGTTTGTCAGGGTTAATTAATCAAAACGCGATACTATCATAGTCAACCATGCTGAATTAAGCATGGCTTTGATATACTAGACATAATTTACTATCGGAAACTACCAACATGGCTGAAGTTACTCCACGTCCTCGTCGTAAAAGAAGCTCATTAGAACCAAGCTTGCGCGAGCGCAGCATTTATCTATTGCCAAATTTATTTACTACAGCTGCTTTGTTTGCTGGCTTTTATGCCATCGTGCAAGCGATGAATGGCAAATATGAGCATGCAGCAGTGGCAATTTTTATTGCAATGGTGATGGATGGTTTGGATGGCAGGGTTGCGCGGATGACCAACACACAAAGTGCCTTTGGTGCGGAATATGATAGTTTATCTGATATGGTTTCATTTGGCGTTGCACCAGCATTGGTGGTTTATGTTTGGGCGCTTAAGCCTATGGGTAAATTAGGCTGGATTGCGGCATTTATTTATTGTGCAAGTGCGGCTTTGCGCTTGGCTAGATTTAATACCAAGTTAGGTTCAGCGGATAAGCGTTACTTTCAAGGTTTGCCCAGTCCTGCAGCGGCGGCCTTGTTAGCAGGCTTGGTATGGGTGGCGTATGATAACGACATTCCCGGCGATTTCATTTTTTATCCATGGTTTAAGATGAAATGGGTTGCTTGGTTTGTAACGCTTTTTGCAGGACTGTCGATGGTGACGGATTTACGTTTTTACAGCGGTAAAGACATCAACCTTAAAAATAGTGTGCCGTTTGTTGTCATTCTTATGATTGTATTGGCGTTTGTGTTGATTTCCTATAGCCCACCAGAGGTATTGTTTTTCGTGGCCTTAGTGTATGGCTTGTCAGGATATGGCTTATGGTTAATGTATCTTTCAAATCCTAAAGAGATTGCTGCTGAAAAAGTAGAAGATTTATCTTAAAACGTGAGTGGCTAAAATAAACCTTAAGGCTTATCAACCCAATAAATTTAATTGTCCTAAGCTATATAAAAAAGCATGATATTATTTCTCTATGATATTAAACAGTTACACATCAGCTTGTTCAAATTCCAGTCATTTCTTGGCTGGTGCTCTACTACGTCTAGCGCTACTGCCTTAGGCAGTATACTTACGCACACCTCATATTTAGATTTGCCACGCCGTTATGACAAACACATAGCGGGTATTGCTATAAAAAATTAGCTATAGAAATTTAGACGGAAAAATAAAATGACAACAAATAATCAGTTAATCATATTTGATACAACTTTGCGTGATGGCGAACAAAGCCCGGGCGCTGCTATGACAAAAGAAGAAAAAGTGCGTATTGCGCGTCAACTTGAAAAGTTGGGCGTGAACGTGATCGAAGCAGGATTTGCTGCTGCAAGTCCAGGCGACTTCGAAGCAATTCATGCAGTTGCTGAAATTATTAAAGAGTCTACTGTATGTTCATTGGCGCGTGCAAATGAGAATGATATTCGCCGAGCTGGTGAGGCCATTAAACCTGCAAAAAAAGGCCGTATTCACACCTTTATCGCCACATCGCCTATCCACATGGAAAACAAATTGCGCATGACGCCAGACCAAGTTTTGGGGCGTGCGGTTCAGGCTGTTAAATGGGCATTGGAATATACCGATGACGTTGAGTTCTCTGCAGAAGATGCGGTTCGCTCCGACGTGGACTTTTTAGTGCAAGTGTTTGATGCCGTGATTGAAGCAGGCGCGAAAACGATTAACGTTCCAGATACCGTAGGTTATTCAATTCCTGCCCTTTGGGGTGAGCGCATGCAGCAGTTGATTGCTCGCGTTAAAAATGCTGATAAAGTGGTTTGGTCTACGCATTGCCACAATGACTTGGGTATGGCGGTAGCAAACTCGTTGGCAGCAGTAATGGGTGGTGCACGCCAAGTGGAGTGCACGATTAATGGGTTGGGTGAGCGAGCTGGTAATGCTAGCTTGGAAGAAGTGGTGATGGCTTTGCGTACTCGCCGTGATGTATTTAACTTGGACACCTCGATCGATACTACACAAATTGTACCAACATCAAAATTGGTTTCTACAATTACGGGCTATCCAGTTCAGCCAAACAAAGCAGTAGTTGGTGCTAATGCTTTTGCCCATGAGAGCGGCATTCATCAAGATGGTGTATTGAAATTCCGTGAAACCTACGAAATTATGCGTGCAGAGGACGTGGGTTGGAATGCAAACAAATTGACCTTGGGTAAGTTATCTGGACGTAACGCATTTAGATCGCGCTTAGATGAGCTGGGCATTGCTTTGGACGGCGAAGAAGCTTTGAACGCAGCTTTTGCCCGCTTTAAAACCTTAGCGGATAAGAAATCTGAAATTTTTGATGAGGACATTCAAGCATTGGTGAGCGATGATTTCGTCAGTGATCATACTGAATATTTCAAATTAGCTTATTTGCAAGTGTGTTCGCAAACCGGCGAAACACCACATGCTGTAGTGGCTGTGCTAGATTGCGGGGCTGAGAAACGTGCGGAAGCCGATGGCGGTGGTCCTGTGGATGCAACATTTAAAGCAATTGAGAAGATTGTGAATAGCGGCGCTGAATTGCTATTGTATTCAGTGAATAACATTACTAGCGGGACTGACGCGCAAGGCGAGGTGACTGTGCGTCTTGCAAAGGGTGGCCGTATTGTGAATGGTCAGGGCGCGGATACGGACATTGTTATTGCTTCAGCAAAAGCTTACTTGAATGGTTTGAATAAGCTTCATTCCAAATCGGAACGGGCGCATCCGCAGATTTAATTAGTCATTATTTAAGGATAAAGCCCCCAGTTAGATGGGGCTTTTTTCATCAAGGGAGTTGGAATTGGATTTAGCTATTTTTGATTTGGATAACACACTTTTAGCGGGAGATAGCGACTATCAATGGGGTGAGTTTTTAATCGATATCGGTGTGGTAGATCGTGCCGCGCACGCAAGCATTAACGACCAGTTTTATGCTGATTACAAGCTGGGTAAGCTTGATATCAGAGCTTTCTTAGAATTTCAACTGAAGCCACTAAGCAAAAATCCGAGAGCGAAATTAGATGCTTGGCATTTGCAATTTATGCAAACTAAAATTCAACCGATGATGACTAAGAAGTCGCGCGCCCTGGTCGAAAAGCACCGTGTCAATGGGGACTTGTTGCTGATTATTACAGCGACGAATAGCTTTGTGACTGGGCCAATTGCCAAAGCTTTCGGCATTCCAAATTTGATTGGCACCGTGCCCGAAGAAGTGCATGGTGAGTTTACGGGCAAAGTCGTTGGTACGCCTAGCTTTCAGCAAGGCAAAATTGTGCGTTTAAATGAATGGCTTGCTCAGCGAGGTCAAACATTAAGCGACTTTGATACAACTTGGTTTTATAGTGATTCACACAATGATTTGCCATTGATGAAGCTGGTTGATAAACCCTTGGCTGTGAACCCAGATCCAGTACTAGAAGCGTATGCTGTTGAGCAAGCTTGGCCGATTATCAGCTTGCGCGACTAAATCGGTCTAGCGACCTAGCAGTATTTCAAGCACAAACTTACTGCCTACGTAAGCTAGCAGCAATACAGCAAAACCTGTGAGCGTCCAACGGATGGCTGTCTGGCCTCGCCAGCCATACATTTCCCTTCCAAGTAACAAGCTAGCAAAAATTACCCATGAAATAATGGTGAATATATTTTTATGGTTAAATTTCAGCGCTTGATGAAAAATCTGCTCAGAAAATAACATGCCACTAATCAATGTAAATGTAAGTAGTACAAAGCCCAAGCCTATAATTTTGAAAAGCAATGCTTCCATGGTCATAATCGGTGGGAAGTTAGGCAACTGAATTAGCGAGACTTTTTTATTTAGGCTACGCTCGGCCGCCGCCATTAAAAGCGCATGTAAAGCGGCAAACGTGAATAAACTATATGCAAGCAGTGCAATAACAATGTGCGTTACAAAAAGTGGTGCATTTGCAAACGCCACGACAACATTGTTATGAAAGCTGGCTTGAAGTAAGACCATTGCTGCCGCGGGGGGCAACACAAAAGCCTGCAGGCTCTGAAGGCCATGCTTAAAATCAGCAATCCAGTAGATTAAAACAGTTAACCAGAAAATGAGCGAGAGTGTATTGGCGATATTGAGATTGAGGTCGCCAATAAAAATGTCTTGGTAGAGCAAGCTGGCATGTATGACGAGACCTAATGCTATTATTACAGCATGTTTTTTTGACTTTAATTGCGTCGGTGATGCGCGCCAAAAACGAAATGCGACAGCGCTGTATAGAACAATTACAGTCAAATAAGGTAAGTAGATTGATGCTTGCATAGGTTTAATATCAAAGTAATGATATGAGTTAAAATGCTATTAAATGAAATCACACTATAGCATGAGCTTTCTGGCAGGTTAATGCCGGACTCGCCCATAGTGCGAAAGAAAAATAAGGTAACCCAATATGTTGGAAAATTTAAGCGGCCGCTTACAGAGCGTCATTAAAAGTTTGCGAGGCCAAGCGAGGCTGAGTGAAGATAATATTGCTGAGGCGATGCGTGAAGTTCGTATGGCCCTGTTGGAGGCTGACGTTGCATTGCCGGTTGTTAAAGATTTTATTGCTGAAGTTAAAGTGCGTGCACAGGGTCGTGAGGTTCTTGATAGTCTTACGCCAGGGCAAGCGGTTATTCAAGTGGTGCATGACGAACTCACCAAGCTCATGGGTGTTCAAAATGCGGGTCTAAATCTTGCCGTAGTTCCTCCAGCGATTATCCTGATGGCAGGTTTGCAAGGTTCTGGTAAAACGACTACCTCTGCAAAATTAGCTAAATTATTAAAAGAGCAAAAGAAAAAAGTCTTACTTGCAAGTGCTGATATCTATCGCCCTGCCGCAATTGAACAACTAAAAACATTGGCACAAAGTTTAGAGGTCGATTGCTTTGATTCAAACGCAAGTCAAAAGCCGCAAGACATAGCGCGTGATGCTTTGGCGCATGCTAAAAAGTTTTATTACGATGTGCTGATATTCGATACGGCAGGCCGACTGGGTATTGATGAAGCCATGATGGCTGAAATCAAAGATCTGCATACGCTACTTAACCCAGTTGAAACCTTGTTTGTGGTGGATGCCATGCAAGGCCAAGATGCAGTTAACACTGCAAAAGCCTTTGGCGAAACCCTACCGCTGACGGGCGTCGTGCTTACCAAGCTAGATGGAGATTCGCGCGGTGGTGCGGCATTATCTGTGCGCCATGTAACCGGCAAGCCAATTAAATTTATCGGTGTCAGCGAAAAAGTCGATGGTCTAGAGCCATTCCATCCTGAACGTATGGCATCGCGCGTGCTTGGTATGGGCGATGTGCTCTCACTTATTGAACAAGCGCAGAAAAACGTCGATATAGACGAAGCTAAAAAATTCGCAGATAAAATGAAGTCTGGCAAAAGCTTTGATTTGGAAGACTTTAAAATGCAAATGGTGCAAATGCGAAATATGGGTGGCATGGGTGCCTTGATGGATAAGCTTCCAGCGCAAATGTCAGGTGCCGCTAGTAAAATGAACAGCGAAGATGGTGACAAAGCCATTCGCCGCATTGAAGGCATTATCAACTCCATGACCCCATTAGAGCGAAAAAAGCCAGAGCTTATTAAAGCGACCCGTAAGCGCCGTATTGCCATGGGGGCAGGCCTGCAGGTGCAAGATGTCAATCGTTTGCTCAATCAGTTTGAAGAGACGCAAAAGATGATGAAAATGCTCGCAAAAGGCGGAATGGGCAAGATGATGCGCGCCATGCAAGGAAAATTTCCAGGGTTGCGCTAGACTTTGATTGACGGGCGCTAGTTTTTTATAGATAATTGCGACCTTTCCTTAGTTAGCTTCATGCAAGAAAACTAAAAGGGCTGTTAGCTCAGCTGGTAGAGCAGCGGACTTTTAATCCGTTTGTCGTGGGTTCGATCCCCGCACAGCCCACCAGAATAAGGCTCCGAGAGGTGCCCTGTCCAAAAACCACTAAAGTAAAAACTTTAGTGGTTTTTTGCTTTTAAAAGCCATT
>JBBAON010000002.1:0-18331 GCA_040401435.1 Candidatus Methylopumilus sp. | reverse complement strand
GTCCAAAAACCACTAAAGTAAAAACTTTAGTGGTTTTTTGCTTTTAAAAGCCATTCCTTAGAATCAAATCTCCCTCTTAAAAACCAAAAAAGGAGCCGAAGCTCCTTTTAGGTTCAAACTCATTGAAATTTAATTAAGCTTGTGCGTTTCTACGACGTCTAGCCATAAAGCCCATTACGCCAGCACCCATTAAAAGCATTGCTGAAGTGTCTGCTTCTGGGACTGGGTTGATTGAAGTAACCAGAATTCTGTCGGAGCCAGCAGTTTCTAATGTATGGTACCACCGTGCTGTCGGGGCCAAATTATTGTTACCATTTTTAGTAATAGTAAAGTCACTTAAACTAGCACTGTTCTCGAATACTTGACCGAATACTTCATTGCCTGATAATGGCTGACCGATTAATTCTCGACTGAAGTCAAGAAGAGTTGCGGAATTGAAATCAATATAACTATAGTCGCTTAAAGTAAAAGTACCATTGCCAGCAATTACACTTGAGCCAGTAACTGTGAGACCAAAGCCAATAACATCGCTAAAGTTTAATTGATAGCCCGAGCCGTTAGATAAAAAGTTGTCTGTATCAAATGTAATGAATCCTGTTGCTCTTGCGTTGTTTGAAAAAGATTCTCCACTCCAGGTGATATTAAAAGTTTTAATCTCTGCTTGAGCGATTGAGGAATTGAATAAAAACGCAGTGGCGATTGCTAAAAGTATTTTGATCATAGATTTTTCGTGAAATCATTAACTAATTATTTTAAATCTTATGTATCTATTGTTAAATAATTATGACGCTTAAGAAAGTTGTTCTGGCTATATAAATCTTACATCTGTCCGATTTCATCCATAAAGCCCACCCCTCAAAAAGCAAAAAAGGAGCCGAAGCTCCTTTATGTTCCTACTTGTGTAAATTTAATTAAGCTTGAGTGTTTTTACGACGTCTAGCCATAAAACCCATTACGCCAACACCTATTAAAAGCATTGCTGAAGTATCTGCTTCTGGTACTGGGTTGACTGATTGAAGTGAGAAGTATTTATTTTGATTTAAAGTGCTGTTGAAAGCTTCTCCATAAATTGAGCCATCGTTGTCGATGCGCAAAGCTTCAATTAAAACCCAACCATTCGGGTTGTTTGATGTATCCAAGTACGTATTAAGGTCAGTGACATTTGTCCCATCCCATAAAGTCGCTTTGCTATTCGCATCAGCTATAATATAATACTCAACAGTATTTGTATAAAATGACGTACCAACAATTTGCCCTGAATCATTGATCCAGTTAGCAATACCTGTTTTATCCACACCACCTAAAGACTGAAGTAGCGTGGGTGAATTAGGATTAGCGCTGGTCCATAAGGTTGCTTGATAAACATTAGTCACATTTTGTGAATAACCGACAATGCTACCAGAATTATTAATTTCGTAAGCCTCTCCGTTCTTACCCAGCCCGCCCAAAGCCTGAAGTATGGTATAGGGAGAATTAGAAGTGCTCCAAAACGCAGCAAATCTTTGATAATCACCGTTAGGTGATAGGTATCCAACAATTGCGCCTGAATCATTAATATCAAAAGATGTAACTTCTGAATTGGTATAACCTGGGTTAGGTGAAGGACGACTTAATTGAGTATCAGGTCTGTAATAGGGATATAAAACAGGGTTTGAATCAAGTATGCTCAGAGTATAAGTTGGAGCCGCATTTGCTATCAGGGCTGCTGATGACAACGTCACCGCAAGGGCTAGATTAAGTAGTTTTGAACGCATTTAGTGAAGTCCTAACAAAGTTAATTTTGACTTTCTAAACTATAGCTTACCCACGTGACATATTTATGAAATTAAACAAATCTTTTACTAGTGCTTTTAGACTATATGAATCGCATCCCTTAAATTCATTTGTGCGCCAAGATGATTGATCTAACACCCATAAACGTCATCTCCACGCCTTTATTCTTTTCAAGCCACGTCGCTATATAACGATAGCTCTTTCCACGTGCTTTAAGCCGCCTCATCTCGCTAATGACCTTTTGCTCGTCCTTCTTGGCTACTTTTACGCCGTTTATTACTTCATAGCCAAAGCCAGCTTTACCACCAGTGAATTTACCTTGAGCTTTCTTAATCTGTTTTACTTCACGAATTCTTGTGGCGATGCGTTCCTTTTCAAAAGTGGCGAAGGCTGAAAGAATTGTGAAGATAATCGCCCCGATCCCGTTACCAGTAACGTCACCACCCAAGTCGATAAAGTGAACGTGGACTTTTCGCTCTTTCATTTCGTGAAGTACGTTGAGTGCGTTGCGAGTGTTACGAAAGGCTCGATCTAGCTTTGGAAAGACAATTAAGTCACCCGCTTCAACTAAAGTGTTCAATTTGGAACCTTCAGGTCGATTTCCAAATTCAATGCCACCGCTAACACCAGCTTCAATGAATATACTTTCTTCACCGAGCTCTAGACCTTTAGAAATAGCGTAACTGAGGATTTGTCTTTTCTGTGCTTCGAGGCTTTCGCCTTCACGTGCTTGCGTTACCGTTGAAACTCGAGCATAACCATAAACAGCCATTTTAATTCTAACCTTATGAAAGTATGCGGATTATTCTCGTTTTAAGACGAATTAAAGTAAACACTTAAATGCTAATGTTTACTTTAAGTAAAGTGCGCTAGAGAACGGCACACTGACCAACACAGTGGCTTTTAACCTCACGGGTAACAGTTTAAATAACACCCTCACCGGCAATGCGGCAGCCAATGTTCTCACAGGCTTGGATGGTAACGACATCTTGAATGGACTAGCAGGTGCTGACCGGATGCTAGGTGGGCTTGGTGATGACACTTATACCGTGGATAACGTCGGTGACGTTGTGATTGAGCTCGCTAATGAAGGTATAGATACCATCCAATCCTCAGTGACTTATGCGCTCAATACGGCAAACGCCATCGGCGTAGAAAACTTAACGCTTAGCGGCACTGCGGTCATTAACGCTACAGGTAATGATCTGAACAACACCCTGACAGGCAACAGCGGAGCCAACATTCTTAATGGCGGTGCAGGCAATGACACCTTAATTGGTGGGGCTGGGAATGATACGCTGACAGGGGGGCTTGGGACTGATACGTTTGTATACAATACCGCGCTAAATGCTACAACCAACAGAGATACCATCGCTGACTTTTTATCAGGTACTGACAAAATTAATTTAGAGAATGCCATCATGACTGGCTTAGGGCTCACGACAGGTCAGTTAACCTTGGATCAATTCAGGTCGGGTGCCGGTATAAGTGGTGCGGGTGATAGTTCAGACCGAGTGATCTACAACACAACCACGGGTGGATTATTTTATGATGTAGACGGAAATGGTTCAGGGGCTGCTGTCCAGTTTGCAATCCTTGGTGCAAATCTCCAAATCACGCATCAGGACTTTTGGATTGTTTAGGCTATTTAAGTAAAGTACTTTTAATCTCTTCTATATGCTAATAAATAAAGCTAGAGGTTGATAGCAGCTTTATTCTAATCAACGCTTTAAGAGCGCCTAGCGTTTAAAACAAGAGCATGAACCGTTACTTTAAGTAATGCTTAAATCACACGGTGTGTAGTGGAAACACTACACACTTCACTACACATCAAATATAACCTATTGATTTAAAATAATAAAAAACACCAATTTTATCTTTTAATCCGTTTGTCGTGGGTTCGATCCCCGCACAGCCCAGCAAGTATTACAAGGGGTTACGTGAAAATGTAGCCCTTTTTTTCGTCCAAAATTTTAATGTAGCCATAATGTGTGGCTTTTGTTGGTGCCGCGTCAAGAGAGTTTTTAAATCGCCACTCGTTTTGAAGATCATAAGAATGCTATTTAGATTTTAGCGATCAGGCATTAAGGAGAAGCGCCGCTCGTTTAATTAGACTTCAGAAATGCTTGTTAGTGTTCGGCCCCGTCACAGGAAATAAAAAAAGACAGCCGGAGCTGTCTTTTTTAAAACAACAATTCTTTAAAAGAATTATTTGTTCATTACGTACATTGTTACTTCAAAGCCGAAACGCATTTCTGTAGCTGCTGGTTTTGTCCACATAATAATTCTCCAAATGTTTTTTTAAGTCGCTCTGCAGTAGTTGCATCGCGTGAATGAATATTACGCTTGCTGACATAAGAAACGCTATCAGACTTCATGAATAAGTACTAAGGATTTTCATTAAGTCAAAAAACCATGTTTAGATATTTACTAATTAATCCTTGAACTATGAAGCGCCAGATTAATCTAGTAATAATCCTTTACCTAAGTCATGGTTGTCTCATTGCAGTTTTATTTATCAGATTCTAAGATTGATCAAATCCATCGAAGTTTTATTGATGGATTATTAGGAGTCATATTTTTGACTGACGGGATTAAATGACTTTGTTTATTAACATTCCAAGACTTTGGGCTTTTAAAAAGGCATTCCAAACTGATGTGAAGTAATGGCAAGATGAAACAACGTATACTTAATTAGGATGGCTTTGCATGAGCTTTGTTCATCAATTGAAGTCTTCATAAAACAATCAAAAGCGGTCAGCGTTCTTACGTTAGGAATCGCATAAAAAGTAAAAAAACATGTTTAAACATTTTGAACAATTCATTAATCCATTTGCTGAGAGCATCATTGCTAGGCCGCACCAACGTTTCTGGCAATTTGCTTGGGGCTGCACAAAAGGTTTTCGGCCATATTTAGCTGGGATGACTATTTTCACTGGTTTGATTGCTGCTTTTGAAGCGCTGTTATTTGCAATGATGGGTAAGGTGGTTGACTGGCTCAGTCATGTTCCGCGGTCTGAGATATGGTCAAGAGAGGGTGAACACCTAATTTGGTTGTCAATTGTGCTGATTGCCAGTGTGGTCTTTATCGCTCTGCAAACGCTCTTTAAGCATCAAACATTAGCGGGTAATTTTCCAATGCGAATGCGCTGGAATTTTCATCGCCTCATGCTTAATCAAAGCATGAGTTTTTATCAGGATGAGTTTGCAGGAAGAGTGGCCGCAAAGGTCATGCAAACTGCGCTCGCCGTTCGCGATGTTTGGTTTATTGTTGCCGATATCATGGTGTATGTGGTGGTATATTTTGGCAGTATGGTAGCTATCGTGGGATTTTTTAACCCACTGATCATGTTGCCATTTTTGGCTTGGCTGATCTCCTACGTGATTTCATTGAGTTATTTTGTTCCTAAATTAAGTAAGTTATCTCAACATCAAGCGGATGCCAGAAGCTTGATGACAGGGCGCATTACCGATGCTTATACCAACATTAGTACGGTCAAGTTATTTTCACATGCAGGTCGAGAGGCGGCTTATGCGCGATCTGCGATGCACGAGTTTTTAGGCACTGTGAATGGACAAATGCGACGTGTTAGCCAAGTGGAAATAGTGAATCATCTCTTAAATATGTTATTGATTATTGCTACTGGGTTCTTGGCATTATGGTTGTGGAGCATCAACGAACTGACCATAGGGGGGTTAGCGGCAGCAACTGCTATGTCTCTGCGTTTAAATGGCATATCACATTGGGTCATGTGGGAGATGACATCGCTGTATGAGCAAGTTGGCACTGTCCAAGATGGGATGAATACGCTGACGATTGAAAATAAAATTAATGACACTACAGATGCGAAGCCGCTTGTTGTTCAACAAGGCGAAGTAAAACTAGATACGGTTGACTTTGGATACAACCATGAAGATCAAACTACTAATAAAAAAATTGTGTTGAAAGGACTCAATATCACCATTAAGCCCGGTGAAAAAGTTGGTTTGGTGGGGCGCTCAGGGGCTGGAAAATCTACAATTGTTAATTTACTTTTACGCTTTTATGAAGTTGAAAGTGGCGCGATTTTAATTGATGGGCAAAATATTAATGCAGTCACACAGAACTCTTTGCGGGCGCAGATTGGCATGGTCACCCAGGATACTTCTTTATTACACCGTAGCGTGCGTGACAATATCTTGTATGGTCGTCCAGATGCAGCTGAGGTAGAGATGATTGCTGCGGCAAAACGTGCTAAAGCGCACGAATTTATCCTTCAGTTAAGTGATTCAAAAGGCCGTACGGGCTATGATGCTCATGTTGGTGAACGAGGTGTGAAGCTATCTGGGGGGCAGCGTCAGCGGATTGCGATCGCCCGGGTCATGCTAAAAGATGCGCCAATTCTATTATTGGACGAGGCGACTAGCGCGCTAGACTCTGAAGTTGAGACAGTTATACAAGCGAGCTTGTATGATCTGATGCAAGGAAAAACAGTTCTGGCCATTGCGCATCGTTTATCGACTATCGCGGCAATGGATAGGTTAATTGTATTAGAAAATGGCAAGATTGTTGAAGAAGGCTCTCATGCAGACTTACTCAAATTGGGTGGTTTGTATGCTAGCCTTTGGACGCATCAGCGCGGTGATTTTTTGGGCGATCAGTAAATAGAGTGTCTTGGTTCTAAAAGGAATAAGGTATATGTGTAACATTCAGTCTAAACATGGCAGATTAATGGTATGAGCCAGCCTTTAAAAATGACCTTTGATTTTGATCAGCAGTTAAGCCGAGGCAATACCAATAGTCTCAAGTATGAAGCGCGTCAAACGATGTTCGGTCAAAAAGATGTGATTCCATTATGGGTTGCAGATATGGACTTTGCCTCGCCACCTCAAGTTACACAAGCATTGATTGATCGTGCCAAACATCCTATTTATGGCTACAGTCACTTTCCTGAATCTGTGTATCAATCATTAATTGATTGGTTGCGACGTCGTCATGACTGGGAGGTTGAGCGCGATTGGATTTTGCTTTGCCCTGGCGTCGTACCCTCTATTAATGCCGCAATTTCAGCATTTACGAATTCTGGTGATGGTGTCATTGTGCAGCCGCCCGTTTACTTTCCTTTTTTTTCTGCCGTTAGTCTTCAATCTCGTGCGCTTATTTACAATTCGCTGCATCTTGAAAATAATCACTATCAAATAGACTTTGCCGATTTAGAAGCCTGCGCGGCAAAGGCCAAGATGTTGTTGCTTTGTTCGCCGCATAATCCTGTTGGTCGCGTTTGGCGTGAAGATGAACTCAGTAGGGTTCTAGATGTTGCAAACCGATACAACTTAATTGTTTTTGCGGATGAGATTCATGCTGACTTAATTTATTCGCCAGCCAAACATCAGGTATTAGCAAGACTCGCGCGCCAACAAAAGAACATTATTACCGCGGTGGCGCCAAGTAAAACCTTCAATATTCCTGGTCTGAATTTGTCAGCACTTATCATCCCTGATGCCAATCAAAGAGCGTGCGTCAGTCAGGTTTTTGATCGCATGCATGTTAGTGCCGCCAACCCTTTTAGTATTGTGGCATTTGAGGCTGCATACAAGCATGGAGATGCTTGGCTCGATGCATTGATTCCTTACCTCCAAATGACAAGAGATATGGTTGTCGATTACGTTGCCGCGCACATACCAAAAATTAGAGCATTTACTTCAGAGGGAACATATTTGATTTGGCTAGATTGTCGCGCTTTGGCATTAAATGATGACGCGCTTAAACAGTTATTTATTCAACAGGCTGGTGTTGGTTTAAGCCCAGGTGATTTATTTGGTGAAGCTGGTAGTGGTTTTATGCGCATGAATATCGCCGCCCCCAAGTCAGTTATTTATGCTGCTCTTAAAAATATCGCCACTGCACTTCACGTTTAAAACAGATTCACTATGCTACCCGATGTAAGAATTGTATGGTTTAAGCGTGATTTACGCATTCAAGATCACGCAGCACTTTATGAGGCGTCGCAACAAGATAATGCAGCAAAGCCAATCCTAGTGTTGCCAGTGTTTAGCTGGGATCTGTCTGTATGGTCCAGCCCTGATTACGCCCAACAGCATGTTGCATTTGTGCGTGAATGTTTAGAATCACTGAAAACAGAACTGCAGAATATTGGTTTAGATTTGCTTGAGTCTCCTGATGGCATATTTAGTTTCTTGGATGCTGTATCAAAATCTCATCGTATTCTTGGTTTATATAGTCACGAAGAAACGGGCAATCAATTTACTTATGCGCTCGATAAAAGCGTGAGCACATGGTGTCGTCAACATGAAGTGCCATGGCACGAATATCCACAAAATGGCGTGGTCCGTCGTTTAAGAAATCGAGATCACTGGCACGCGATCTGGGAAAAGCGCATGGCGCTCCCTCAATATGCAGTGCCATACATCAATCCGGTATTAAGTAGTTCAAGTTTGATTCAAGCCGATAATGAGGTCTTACTTTTCAAAAAACCTCAAGCAGACAAGCCTCTAAGGCAAAAAGGGGGTCGTGCTCCTGCGCTCAAAACCTTGCATTCATTTTTAAATGGACGTGCGAGTCAGTACCGTGGTGGAATTTCTAGCCCTATTTCTTCTGTTGAAGCCGGCTCCAGAATATCACCTTATTTGGCATGGGGCGTGCTGAGCATAAAGGAAGTGATGCATGCGATTTCGATACAGCGAGTTCGATTAAAACAATCCCCAAATCGATATCCTAAAAATTTAGAGGCTGGGCTTAAAGGTTTTGAAAGTAGGCTGCATTGGCATTGCCATTTTATGCAAAAGCTCGAATCAGAGCCCGAGATTGAATATCAAAGCCTTCATAGCGCACTAGGCGGTATTCGTGATGAGGATTATTCCGATGAAGAAACAATTCAAAAGCTAGAAAGATGGAAAGCGGGGCAAACTGGATGGCCGTTAGTTGATGCGTGCATGGCAATGCTTAATCAAACAGGTTGGATCAACTTTAGAATGCGCGCGATGTTAATAAGCACTGCAAGCTATTTATACTGGTTGCATTGGCGTGAAACAGGACTGCATTTAGCAAGAGAGTTTTTAGATTACGAGCCAGGCATCCACTGGTCACAGGTGCAGATGCAATCAGGAACTACTGGGATTAACACTTTGCGAATATATAATCCAATTAAGCAGGCTAGAGATCAGGATCCCGAAGGTAAGTTTGTAAGACAATGGCTACCAGCATTAAAAAATGTCCCGAATATGTGGATATTTGAGCCATGGTTGATGACGCCTGACCTACAAAAAAGATATGGTTGCTTGATTGGTCAAGACTATCCTGCACCAATTATTGCAGTAGAAACCGCAATCAAGTTTGCTCGCAGTGAAATGTCGGCGGCCAAACAGACCGCGAATAATAGTCAAGAAACGCAGCGCATCGTTCAAAAGCATGCCTCGCGAAAATTTAAATCTTCAGCAAGACCTTCAAAAAGCAAACAAGCAAAGACAAAATGCATCGATAGTAATATTTACCAACGGGCGCTTTTTTAGCAACGAAGTAGATCACATCGTTAATATTAATTGCCGCTTACTTTTCAACAAAAACGACGGACTTAGTTAGTTTTTACACTTAGCAGATATAAAAAACCCTCAAAATATCTTTAGGTATTTTGAGGGTTGTGGTTGGTTTTAAAGTTAACTAATGATTAGTTAAACTTTACTACACCATTCATGACTGCTGAATGGCCAGGAAAGCTACAGAAAAATGCGTAAGTTTCTTTTTGATTCATTTTGTCAGTTTTAAATTTAATGGTCGCTGATTCGCCGCCGCCAAGAACAGCAGTGTGTGCAATTACGCGGTCATCATTGTCTTTAACAAAGTTTTTGCTCAAGCCAGCTGCGGTGCCATCAGCAATCACTGCTTGCATGTCAGATTTTTTACTAATGACCAAATTGTGACCCATCGCTGCTTTAGGCATATTGCCAGCATTCTTTAGTGTTAAGTTTACTTCTTTGCATGCTTTTCCAACTGTAATTTCTTTTGCTGAATATGCCATGCTAGGTGTTGCTTCGATTGCTACATCGCACTCGCCAGCCATCGCGATTGAAGATGAAATGCCTAAAATTGCAATTGAACCTACGATAGTTTTTAACATGAGATTTACCTTATTAAAGAAAGAAGATTTTTTTATTACTTGTGAAAATTGGAACACCATTATATGTATAAGTTCTTTGTGTTGCAAAGATTAAGTTGAATGGCGTGGTTTACTTAAAACTACTGTTTTCCTCCTTCTGTTGGGTAAGCATGTTATTAATGATCGTCAGTCTGTTTAGAGGGCTATCAATCGCCAGTAGGCTTTGTTTTTCATCTAGCGGAATTGATAGTATTTCACTCCAGCGATTTGCTAACCAAGTGCCATTCTCTAGTTGATAGGGTGTTTGAAATGGCGACGATGCTTCGGTATGTGCCTCTTCATCTAGAGACTTGGTCAGCTGTTCGAAATATACCTTTGGCGCAATGATGTCTTTAGGTAATGGAATATCAGCCTCTGATGGGAGTATTTCAACATGGCCTAACCATAAGCCATCATCTTGTTGGCTGGCAGATTGCACAATGATTTTTTGTATTGCCAAACATCGAATATCAAATAAGCCTGGTTGTGTAACATTGGTGTCTGAAATTTCCACCATTACACCAACCTCTGCAAACGGGAGAGATAAAGTATTATCATGACTCAAGCTGGCATAATCCGTTAAATCGGCAACAATACCAAAGCAGCTGTTGTTTCTGAGGCAATTTCTTACCATGTCGACATAGCGCTTCTCAAAAATGCTTAATGGGAGCACGCCGCCAGGGAAAAGAACAAGTTTCAGTGGGAATAAGGGTAAAGTTGTTGTCATGAATTAACTCAGATAAGATTTAAAGTAATGGCCAATGCTACCTTCAATCAGTCCGCTGAAGTCTTTTGCTTGGCTTTTAGTGAAGTAGAATCGGTGATCTAAGTGATCAACCAGATAGTTAAAGCAAAGCCCCATACCTAAAAAAGGCATGCAACGATTTGCCGGGTAGCCTTTATAGGCGATAACGATATCGTGATGACGACTATATTTGCTAATAATTTCATATAGCTGCATGACATCATCTTTTTTACCTTCGATTAGCTGAATCAGCTTATCCTGCGTCGATACTAAAAATCCAGAAATGCCATGGTTAATATTGTACATTTGTGCATCCGTAAGAATATCAACCAGACTTCCTCCTGACAGCTTTGAGTTAGGCGAACTGAAGTATATCAATTGTAAGAAAGACGCACAGTCAGTATTAATTTGAATGCTCCAAGCAATTAAAATATTGTGTCACTCAACACAGGAGACACTTAACTATATAAGAGACACTGATATAGGTTTGTTGTTCCAAGCAAGCACTATAAAAGTGCTAAGCATTATTGTTGCTAATGCAAAACGAAATAATATTTTTTTTAACGATGATATCTGATATCCCGGTATTGAAAAAGATGCGGTGCCTGGGGGTTGACGTGCCCTTCGCAAGTCATTAAGATTCAAACGTTGTACGAACGTACAGAAAGTGAATCTCATGAGCCCCATTAATTTAATCCGTCACTATGCCCTTAAGCAAAACTCCAATGTTGAGGAGATTTTCGTGCGTGTCTCTAATAAGAGCGCAGAGATTCCACTCTTTAATTACAAAGTTTCTGCGGGATTCCCAAGCCCGGCGGCGGACCACGTTGAAGTAAGATTAAGTGCTGATCAATATCTTGTTAAAAATTTAACAGCCACTTACTTTGTGAGAGTTAAAGGTGAATCGATGATAAACGCGGGCATCTTTAACGGAGATGTATTGGTGGTAGATCGTTCTCTTGATCCGAGTATTGGTCAGATTATTCTTGCTGAAGTTGATGGGGAGTTTACTGTAAAGTATTTAGGCCAAAATCAGTTGGTGCCTGCGAATGTCCATTATAAAGCGATCAATTTTGATGATGTCGATGCTGTCGCACTCATTGGCGTTGTTACTGGCTCTATGCGTAAGTTTTTGTGACTGTCGCGACTTTAAAATCATTCAACAAAAATAATTCAAATTATTTAATCTCATTATTTTTTGCACTAATTGTAGCGATGTCTCTCCAAGTAAATATTAGAAAAGTAACGATTGAGTGTTGATAATGATAAGTAAACCAAAAATTGCCATCGTCGGAGCGGGGATAGCAGGGCTGAACTTAGCTAATCTTTTAGCAGATTTAGCTGAAATAGTTGTGTTTGAAAAATCAGATAAGCTTGGCGGACGTATCGCTACACACCATGCCAATGGTTTTTCTTTTGATCATGGTGCCCAATTTTTTACTGCCAAAAACGAAGCGTTTCAATCGTTTGCAAAAGCATTGGAAGCAGAACAGGTGCTTGCACAATGGGATGCAAGGTTTGTTGCGATTGAGGGCGGTGAAATTCATAGTCAACGTGAATGGGATGATGAGTTCCCACATTATGTTGGTACGCCTGCCATGAATGCCATCGGGCAGCATTTAGCGAAAGATGTCGATGTTCGTTTAAACCAATTAATTGTCAGCATTAAAAAACCGAACGCACATTGGATTGTAGAAACGACGCAAGCTCAGTATGACGGATTTGATTGGGTAATATTGACGATTCCTGCCGCGCAAGCCCAGGCAATATTGCCTGACAATTTAGATCTTAACGCTCAGCTGAATCATGTAGTCATGCAACCCTGCTTTACCTTAATGTTAGGGTATAAAACGTCCAAGGAGTTAGATTGGGATGCGGCTTTTGTATCAAAATCGATATTGAGCTGGATTTCGGTAAACAGCTCAAAACCTAATAGAGGAGACCCTTTTACGATTGTTGCCCTGAGCAGGAACGACTGGGCTGACAAAAATTTTGATCAGCAAGAGTCTGAAATTGTGGCTGCAATGCTTGTAGAGCTAGAGGCGATTGTTGGGAAGGCGCTAGATGATGCTTCATACCTTAAGCTTAAGCGCTGGAAATATGCGAATGCCTCCAGAAAAGACGAGCCACTTGAAATGATTGACTACGCATCTCAAGTAGCCTGTTGTGGTGACTGGTGTATTAACGGAAAAATTGAAAGTACTTTTATGGCCTCAAGGCAGCTAGCGAATAAATTAAAGGATGTGATGGTTTAAATGTTTGCCAACTATGTATTGCTTGACCTTGAAACCACAGGAGCTACACCACTGAGAGATCGCATTACTGAAATCGCATTAATTCGTTTTCAGGATGGCATTGAGATCGAACGCTGGCAAACGCTCGTGAATCCTCAGATGAATATTCCAGACTTCATTCAAGGACTAACGGGTATCACCAATGAAATGGTTGAAGATGCACCGACCTTCGAGAAAGTGGCTGGGGAGTTATTGGATTACTTAGATGGTGCGGTGATGTGTGCACATAACGTCAGGTTTGATCATGGCTTTTTGAAGTCAGAATTTAAGCGTATGGGCATTACCTTAAAGCAAAAAGTGCTTTGTACCGTTAAGCTTTCACGCAAACTTTATCCGCAATACAAAAGCCATGGCTTAAGTGCAATCATCGATCGGCATCATCTTGTCTGCACTCAGAGACACCGCGCGATGGGAGATGTTGAAGTGATGGCGCAGTTTATTGCCCTTGCCAAAAATGAGCTTGGATTGGAAGCATTAGAGACTGCTGTTGCTGGACTTTTTAAAAACATGAGTCTGCCTTCAGGCTTGGATGAGCATGCTATAGACGATATTCCTGAAGCCCCTGGTGTTTATCTATTCTTTGGTGAAAACAGTTTGCCACTCTACATCGGCAAGAGCGTTAATCTTAGAGCACGGGTAATGTCGCATTTTAGCAGTGACCACAGCTCCACCAAAGAAATGCGGATCAGCCAAGAAATTAAATATATTGAATGGATAGAAACAGCAGGGGAATTTGGCGCACTTTTGCTGGAGTCAAGATTAGTGAAGGAGCGGCAGCCTATTCATAACCGTCAATTAAGACGTGAGCGGCAACTGTGCTCTTGGTTTCTATCGACCAATCCAGGGGAGTTTCCCTTGCTGAGTCTTGTCAGAGAAGATCGTATTATTCCTGAAAATATGGCACAGTTGTTCGGCACATTCAGATCTAAGCGACACGCTACCGAAGCCATTAGAAGTATTGCCGACGCTCATCATCTATGTTTGAAAGCCTTAGGCTTGGAGTCAGGGAAAGGCGCATGTTTTGGCGCACAAATTAAACGTTGCAAGGGCGTGTGTTTGGGCAAGGAAAATGTTGCCATCCACTATCTGAGAGTGCAACAAGCAGTATTATCGATCAAATTCAAGTCTTGGCCTTTTGATGGAAGAATCGCCGTTAAAGAGTCCAACCCCGAGAATCAAAAAATAGAGCTGCATATATTTGATCAGTGGCGACATATAGACACATTAAAAAGTGAGGAGGAGTTACATGCACTGCATGACTCAAAACAAACATTGGCGTTTGATTTAGACACTTATCACTTACTCGCTAAACATCTCTCTAAAAGTAATTTAGAGATTATCAATATTTGAAGTGATACCAGTCAGCAAACCAATATTACATGCCTATTTGCACGCCTTACTCAACATGATCAAAGTGCCTTGATATGAACTTAACATCTCTGAAAAAAATACTGAAATACTGACCATTTACTATGATGGTGACTGTCCATTGTGCCTTGCTGAAATTCATTTTCTAGAGCATCACAATCATCGCGGCTTATTGTGTTTTGTTGACTTGCATACACTTGAACCATCCGGAGATGTTAATTGCGAGTTAGCGATGAAAACGATACACGGACGGATTGGGAATTGTTTGATTAGTGGCCCTAGCGTTTTTCAAGAGGCTTATAAAAGAACGGATCTTAAGTTTGTGAATTACCTTTTCTCGTGTGTATGGTTTAGATTTGTTTATGCAAAGTTTTACGTCGTCTTTGCAAAGTATCGTCATCAAATCTCTAGTGTTATTGGCCCTTGTTTACTCAAGTTATCAGAAAAAAGATACTTAAGACGCTCAAAAAAAGATATCCAGTCTTAAATGAACGCTAGCTACTTTTCAAACGTTCAGCGCACCATTGCACTCATCGATGTTAATAATTTTTATGCCAGTTGTGAGTGTTCATTCAACCCATCCCTTAAGTCCAACCCAGTAGTTGTTTTATCTAACAACGATGGTTGTATCATCTCGCGAAGTAATGAAGCTAAAGCGCTGGGCATTAAGATGGGCGAGCCTTGGTTCAAATGCCAAGAGCTCGTCAAAAAATACAAGATAAAAGGCTTATCTAGTAACTATGCCCTTTATGCAGACATGAGTAACCGTGTCATGACGATTCTCAGCGACTTTAGCCCTAATCAAGAAGTCTATTCGATTGATGAGTGTTTTTTAGATCTCACGGGCTTTGAGAAAAAAAACATCCTTGAGTACGGTCAGCAGATGCGCAATCGAATTCTAAAATGGACGGGTTTGCCTGTTTGCGTTGGGGTTGGGTCAACCAAAACGCTTGCTAAATTGGCTAATCATATTGCTAAAAAGAACACGCAGTTTAATGGGGTTTGTCATCTTAATCAGCTGCGTGAGAACGAGTTAAATCGTTTATTCAGTGATCTCGATGTAGGTGAGGTATGGGGAGTCGGGCGCAAGCTGGCAATGAGACTCAAGGCGCTAGGCATTCATACTGTATTGGATTTGAAGCAAGCTAATTCAGAATATATGAGACAGCAATTTAATGTGGTCATGGAAAAAACTGTGCATGAGTTAAATGGCACTATGTGCATTGAGCTTGAAGAGATCGTGCAAGCAAGAAAGCAAATCTTAACCTCACGTAGTTTCGGGCATCCTGTGCGAGATTTTAATAGCTTAGCCGAGTCAATTACCTTGTACATGAGCAGAGCAGCTGAAAAACTACGTAGTCAACACTCCTTAGTGAATATTGTTCAGGTGTATATTCGGACAAGTCCGTTTAAGCTGGATGAGGCTCAATATAGTAATGGCATGACGATTCCTTTACCTACTCCAACCGACGATACTAGGCAGTTGGTAAAGGTCGCACTTTGGGCACTGAAACGACTGTATAAACCAAACTTCAACTATGCCAAAGCCGGAGTATGTTTAGGCGAATTGATTCCACGCACTTCAGTGCAGCTCGACCTGTATGCGTCAGCGCAATCAGATAGTCGATCTACAAAACTGATGAGTACTGTCGACCGAATTAATGCCAAGATGGGTAGGGAAAGTATTAAGCTTGCCAGTGAGGGTTTTGCAAGGCCTTGGAAAATGAAGCAAGGAAATAAAAGTCCAAACTATACAACGCGTTGGGATCAGATTCTCATAGCATCAAAAAATTAATATTGAGTTAGATTTTTCTACTAAGGATATGACGTTAAAGTATAATAATAAAAAATTTGGTAAACGTTCAATCTTGTGCGTGCATTTTCTTAGGGAGTTGATATGAAGAATAATTTAATCGGTTTTGCAATTTTAACGGCATTAAGTGTTGCATCTTTGACAGCATCAGCAGAAGAAACTGCTTATAAAGGCTCTTGGTATGCGCTTCCTGGTATTAGTTATAACTGGACTGACAGTGACTTGAAAGCAGATGATGGTATGGGTGGTTTTTTACGCGCAGGTAAAGAAATTAGCCAAAACTGGGATGTACAATTCGGGGGATCTTATGTCAGCGTTGATGGCAATACGGATGGAAAATACAAGCAAACCTTGCTAGGGGTTGATGCGTTATATATGTTAAGCCGTGAAAAATTACGTCCTTTCTTATTAGTTGGTGTAGGTTACGCGCACAATAAGTTAGATTATGCGGTTGCAGGCGGCACGAAAGACTCATTGATGGGTAACGTGGGTGCTGGTGTGCAGTACGCGTTGACTGAAAGTATCGGATTGCAGGCTGATTTGCGCTCAGTTTGGAGTGAAGCAAATATAGGTAGCGATAGCAAAACAGTAGGTAATACAGTATTGAACCTCGGGGCTATTTTTCGCTTTGGTGCGCCAGCGACAGCTGTTGAGATGCCAGCAGCTAAACCAGTTGTTGCAGAGCCAGTTGTTGAGGTGCCGGTCGTTAAGGTGCCGGCGCCTGTCGATTTAGCTAAGCCAGTTTGTAAGCCAGTGCTGAAGACGATTACGATTCAATCAGAAGCCTTGTTTGAATTTGATAGAAATACAATTAAAGGCAAAAATAACCAGGTATTAGATGAGGTTGCTGCTAAAATAAAAGAGCATAACGATATTGAATTCATCCTAGTCACAGGTCATACAGATAAAATTGGCTCTGATCAATACAACCAAAAACTTTCTGAGCGTCGCGCTGATGCTGTGAAAAAATACTTGGCTTCGCATGGTATCAAAGACGTTCGCATTAAATCAGTTGGCAAGGGCGAGTCTGAATCAGTGGTTGATTGTGCTGGCGTTAAAGGTAGTAAAAAAATAATTGAGTGCTTAGCCCCTGACCGCCGTGTTGTGGTTGATGCAACCCATAAGCAAGAAGATGGTTGCGCTGCTAACTAATCTTTTAGTTTGATTTGTTGGATTGAAAGGGTTGCATGTAAATGCAGCCCTTTTTTGTGAGCATCATCAAGTGAATGACATTGATTCGTCATACTTTTAACTTATGATGGTATGTATAAAAAAAAGTTTAGGTAATAAAAATGCACTGGATAAATTTAATGCGCCTCAAGAAAACGTTTTTCAGCGTCATGATGGTTTTTGTGACGACGTTAATGTTTGTGCATGTGAATGCTTCTGCAAAAGATTTGAGTGATGAGAAGTACCAAGTACGTGAAGCGCAAAAAGAATATGATAAGGCTAACCAAGACTACCAAGTATTGAATGATATTGTTAAAGAGCTTGAAAAAAGAGTTGCACAGCAAAGTCAGCAATTGGAAGCTTTTAAAAAAGGCTTGCCGGCTAAAGAAGAGCGTTTGAATAAGGCCCAAAAAATACTAGAAGAAAGACAGGTGGTACTTGATAAAGCCTGGGAAGAGAATAAAAAATAAGCGATTATTTTGTTTTAATTTTTTTATTTAGCTTTCTTTTTTCTCGCCATTCAGCAATTCTTTGGCGGCGCATAATAATCGTCCCTACCAAAACAACCCATCCTATTGTTAGCCAAGGTAGGGTGCCCGCGTAAATGCTGATCACAATAAGATGTGGGAAGGCTGTGGTTAGGATAAGTGGCAACAGCCCTAATATCAGACCAAATAGTATTAAAAGCATGGGGTCCCCTTTTCCACTTGGATAAAGTGGATACTTGAAGCGTAAAACCAAAAAGGCCTACAGCGGAAACTGTAAGCCTTTTTATTATTTGGTGCGCCCGAAGAGATTCGAACTCCTGACCCCTTGGTTCGTAGCCAAGTACTCTATCCAGCTGAGCTACGGGCGCGTGAGGCGTGAATTATACGCGAAGTTGGGTTTATTTCCAGTAGAAAAAACTCAAATTGCGATAAAACAGCCAATGTTTGGCGGAGAGCGAGGGATTCGAACCCTCGATACAGATTTAAGCCCGTATGCTTCCTTAGCAGGGAAGTGCCTTCGACCACTCGGCCAGCTCTCCGTTTTGTTG
>JBBAON010000001.1:0-263949 GCA_040401435.1 Candidatus Methylopumilus sp. | reverse complement strand
CAGATCGAGTTGTGTATAACACCACCACAGGTGCGCTTTACTATGATGCTGATGGATCTGGGAATGGTGCTTCAGTTCAAATTGCGATGATGGGCTTATCAATTCACCCAATGATGACTTATCAAGATTTCTTGATTGTTTAACTAACGATTTTTAAATTATCAAAAGCACTTAAAACTCCACCATCCGTTTTTATGAAGATGGTGGAGGACGAGCTTAATTTAGTACAAGTTGCCAACTAAGTAATGACCGTTAGGTTTTGGATTCTGCTGAACAATACTCAAAACTCTTGAAACAAATTCCTTTTCAGATTCATTTTCAAGTCGGGGATATAAATCTCCACAATAGTTAAGTTTTGTTAACTCAGAGCCAAACTTAACCACTCTTATCAGTTTCTCAGAAGGTACTTTTGATTCAATCTTCTTGAGCCTTTCAGATAGCTTCATATTTTCTCCTCAATTAAGTTGATTCGTTTTTCAATGTCGTGAATTTCTATCATCTTTCCGATCTGGCTTAGAACATAAATTAACTTTGTTCCATCGGCAGCATCAATTTTCTGATTTCGCATCTCACGATATATTTTTGCCATCTCTAAACGCACGTCATCAATCGATTTGAGGTCTATTTTAACTAGGGTAGGGGTTACCCTTCCATTAGAGCTATCAATCGTTAGAGGGCTTTTCTTGTCGGTGACTTCAATCATGATCACCTCCAACCATAGGTGGCATAGGTGGCGCTTCTTTTAGACCGCTATGTATGCTGTCTATGTGATTCTTATGGGGTGGTAGATCCCAATAAACAACAGAACCCTTTCCGAAGCCAGTTCGATGCGAATGAATCTTAAGTTTCCGTTTTGCTCTATTGAGTTGGTCTTTGTTAAACCCACAGTTTTGACCTTCTTGCATGATTGAACGGTAATCCTGCCGACCGCTAGCAAGTAACTCTTCAAGAAATTCAGAGCAGCCATAAGATGATTCATCAGTTGTTTCTATTAGCAATTCGCTTGCGCTGCCCTCTAAAGCGATTCCCCAAATGACGTAGCTAGAGAATATTTCATCTTTAACATTGCGTTGTTGGATGTCGTATTCAAAGCCACCATCATCTTTCCCGAGATTATTTTTCGTTCGACAAAGGATTCGCTTTGAGATGTCACCATCGTTAACCTTTGCTGCTGACATCACAACCCTAGCTAACGCACCATAGGCAACACTACCAGTAACTCTTTCAAGAGGATCTTTGCCTTGACCACCCTTGCTGAAATGAGAGATCCCGATGACAGCACAATTACGTTTTGATGCGAAATCCACAATGGGCTGTAATGCCTTACGGACGATGTTGTTTGAATTCCCATCACCTGCTACTGCGTTAACAATAGGATCTATGACTAACAAGGCTAGGTCAGGTATTGAAGCAGCTTGAATGAGCAGATTTTGCATATCAATAGCTGGGTTAAAGCTCCTGATTTCAAAGTTATCCATGACATCATTCAAGAAATGAATCTTGGACAGGTCAGCATCAGCAGCCATCAGTCTTGGCACGAGCGTATCCCCTATACCATCTTCGCCCGACCAGACTAGTATGCTTCCAATTGGGCTTGTCGTTCCATCTGGAAACTTACCTCCCGTTGATATGGTTGCTGCTAGGTTCATGCATATGGTCGTTTTACCTGTACCAGCTTGACCAGCAAGAATGGCTAACTTCCCCTTTGCCAACCAATCCTTCCATAACCACTCAACAGATTCAGGCTCAATTTCTGAAGCACATCTGATTTGAATATTTACTGAAGAATCCCTTCGGTAAGCATCTATAACGCTTTCTTGGCTATATTCCATGTTTAGTTACCTCGTGCACATGTTTAAGCGTTGCGGTAGCAATAAACAGTCTTTTTAAATCTGCATCGCATAACTTATAACCCTTTGCCATGTGTATTGCGCATAAAAGTGCGAACTGACTTTCACTTTTTATCGTTTGCAGTACTTCTGCAGCATAAAATGGCTTTTTATCTTTAGGAAAATTGCCATTACATTGATTAGGCATGATGTCCTCAAACTTCAGATCTAATGCACTCAATACATCAGCAGTTTCACAACCAGCAAAGCAATAAAGTAATATTCGGTCATCAACCGCTTTAATTGCCAAAGATGGGCTTTTGTCTTCATGGGAAGGGCAAACAGCTATGTACTTTCCTTGACCTGTTTTCTTAACCTTCTGTAGACGTGATAAAACTGTTTCAAGATTGTTTGGGCGAAAAGAATCCCCTGCCTTATTAGGCAAATTTTTTATAGTCATTTTAATTCCCCTTATTTAGAAGCTGAGATTCGTGAGTTAACCCACGATTGAATGTCGTTATCAGCCCAAGCTATTGCTCTTGCGCCTATCGATATGCTTTTGGGGAAGTCGCCACTTTTCATCATGGCGTAAATGGTGGATCTAGATAAGCCTGTCCAGTCCATTACGGCTCTTAATTTAACGAGTTTAGTATTCATTTTGTTTCCTTTAGTAATTGATAAATTACCTAAGGGAGTTTTGTGATGTGACTATTGACTTAGTTAAATTTAAGTATAGTATTTGATTTCACCAGTATCACGTAACACCCAAAAAACTTGTTCTGACATTACAGTGTCTTTACAAGTTTTTTGCTTTCTAGGACTTTGAAAGTCTAATCATTTTTTGATTTAGCTAATGATTTAAAGACATCTTAGCAGACTTATTGGTGTTTTATTTCGGTGGCAAAAACAAGAATTTCATCCACAGGTTAGCAACAACTGAATATATTCAATGGGTTATTTTTTCATCGCTGATGATGCTAAATATCTAAAGGCAATAATTACCCCAGTCTTTCATCAAATCACGTCTGCGCTCAATTAATCGGCTTCTTTGATATGCTTCTTGAACTTTGTCTGGATCAACATGAGCTATGGCAAACTCAAGAACTTGGCTTGGATAGGAGGTGGTTTCCGCTCCCCAAACTCGGAACGTTGATCTAAAGCCATGTACGGTTACATCTGGATGGACGGATTTAAGGACTTTATTAAGACTTACATCTGACATTTGCTTATCTTTGCGATTGCAAAAAATTATTTTAGATCCATCGTTGTCAATCTCTTTCATAACATTAAGTATTTCAATTGCTTCATCACATAGCGGTACAACATGAATACGCTCCGCTTTAGTTCTTTCCGCTGGAATAGTCCATGTTTTATCTTCAAAGTTAATCTCATGCCATAAAGCACCCCTAGCTTCACCAGATCTTGCACCTGTAAGTATGGTAAATCTTAAACAGTAAGCTGATATGAATTGCTTTTCTCTTAATGCGGACATTATTTGCGGAATTGCAGCATATGGAGCTGAAGCGTGATGGGTGACCTTAGCAATCCTATTGGGCTTAGGCAGAACCTTATCAAGGTTGCCCTTCCATAGTGCTGGGTTCCTCCAGTTCTCAATTTGCTCATTTACGGCAGCGTAATCAAGAATGCACTCAATTCGCCCACGAAGTCTTGTTGCGGTTTCTGTTTTATTTAGCCAAATGGAATCTAGTATGGTTCTAATGTCTTGAAAGGTGATCTCTGTGAGGTGCTTTTTGCCGATTGTACCGAATGCATAATCACGCAATGTGTTTTCCCATTGTTGAAGATGCTTTGGGTTGCGCCATTCAGGCGATCTGATTTTTATGTAATCAGAAGCCCAATCTTCAAATGTTTTGGCATTTTTGGCTAGGGATGGATTTTTTCTTAATGATGGGTTTTTGCCTGCGGATATGTCTTGTCGCATTATGGTGGCAATTTCTCTGGCTTGCTGAAGCGTCTTAATTGGAAACCCACCCAAACCAATTTCGCTAGCCTTGCCGTTCTTTTTGTATCTAAATACCCAGCTCCTAGAGCCACTATCTTTAACTCTTAGATATAAGTTGCCACCATCTTTGTGGTCGCCCTTAGGGAGGGTAGGTAATGCTCTTGCTGAAAGTAGTCCAATAGGTCGGCTCATGGCTTCTCCAGTTCTTACCTTTATTCTTACCTTTATTCTTACCTTATGTTCTGGATTTAGGTAAATTTCTCAGGAAGAATTAAGATTGTAATTAACGTAAGTTATTGTATTACAATATCCTAATTGGAACTACTAGTATATATGTGGATACTATATGGGCGGACGCTCTTTCCGCCAGTTTTTTGATTACATAAATCTTCTCATAGAGCCTGTTACTACACCAATAATTGCAATTCTTTTAACATCAGCAAAATTCAATGCTTGGCACTTGATGTTAGCTGGAAGAAGTTGTTGTTGTCCTAAGTATTTCACCGTAAATTCACCATCTACTTCTGCAAGTACAATGTGACCGATGCTTGGTTCTAAGGAACGGTCTACCACAACTACATCGCCATCATTAATGCCATCATCCATCATCGAATCGCCCTTAACGCGAACAAAGTAGGTTGCCATTGGATTTTTTACTAACATTTCATCAGCGCTAAGTCTTGCTTCGATATGTATAGGGCTTGCATTACCTGCTGATGCGACTTGGTTGTAAAGCGGAATATAAGCGCTTTTATTGGATGCGCGCGTATAGATATTTTTAACATTATTGGCATGTTTGCGGTTGTAGCTGCTAATAAAATTTAATGGATTCATTTTTTACCCTTTATTCTCTCTGTTGTACGTTCGTACAGTTAATTGAATATTACGGATTTGAAGCGCATTTGTCTATTACTTTTTGTAATAAATATTTAAATGAATTGAGAGAGTATAGAAGGATGCCTTAACTCGTAGGGTTATAGCCAATTATAATAATCAACACAAATAGGATGATGTGCAGAGATGATGTGTTTGGTGTCCCAAAATGTACTTTAATCTCCACACGATAGACGTACAGATCTGAACCATGTGCGACTACCAATTTCACCATTTGGGCTATACTATCAATGTTGAATTTTAATGCATGAAAATCAAGAATTAATTAAAGAAGTAATCAAATAGGAATAATAAGCTTTGGCTCATAAAAAAACACCGCGAAACTCAAAAAGACAAGCGGATCCGCATGCTCAACGAGAGTCTGCGAACTACGAAAATCCATTACCCAGTCGCGAGTTCATTCTACAAATGATGGCAGATCAAGGCGTGCCTTTACATGTTGAAGATTTGTATGAGTTGCTTGAGATTGGCGAAGACGAAAAAGAAATATTTAATCGTCGCCTAAGTGCGATGGAGAGGGAAGGGCAGATTATGCGTAATCGCAAAAATGTCCTATGTATCGCTGAAAAGCTCCATTTGATTGCAGGTAGAATTCAAGGTCATGCTGATGGCTTTGGGTTTTTAATCCCTGATAACGGCGGTGATGACTTGTTCTTGTCACCCCGTGAAATGGCACAATTGATACACGGCGATCGAGCTATGGTTCGCCAGTCTGGCTTTGACCGAAAAGGCCGTCCAGAAGGAAAGATTGTTGAAGTGCTTGAACGCGCTACTAAGAAATTGGTGGGGCGTTTAATTCGTGAACAAGGTGTGACGTTGGTTGCGGCTGAAGACAAACGTATTAGTCAGGATATTTTGGTGCCGCCAGGCCAAGATTTGCAAGCAAAATCCGGGCAAGTGGTAGTGGTGGAGTTAATTGAACAGCCATCAGCTTATGCCAAGCCTATTGGTAAGGTGGTCGAGATACTTGGCAACTATGCTGACTCTGGCATGGAGATTGAGATTGCCCTTCGTAAGCACCAGTTGCCGCACGAGTTTAATCCTGCCTCGGTAAAGCAAGCGGAAGATTATCCTCGCTTAGTTCAACCAAAAGATTACAAAGGTCGTATTGATTTGCGTGAGATGGCGCTCATCACCATTGATGGTGAAACCGCTCGTGATTTTGATGATGCAGTATTTTGCGAGCCACAAGGTAAGGGTTGGCGTGTTGTAGTGGCGATTGCCGATGTGAGTTTTTATGTTCGCCCTGGCGATGCGCTAGATAAAGACGCTTACGATAGAGGTAATTCAGTTTATTTTCCGCGCCGCGTGATCCCTATGTTGCCGGAGGCTTTATCTAATGGGCTCTGTTCGCTTAATCCAGATGTTGAACGTTTGTGCATGGTCTGTGACATGCAAGTAGATGGCACGGGAGCAGTCAAGCGCTATCAGTTCTATCCTTCAGTGATGCGCTCAAAAGTTCGCATGACTTATACCAAGGTGCATGAGATTTTGACGCACCCTGATGGCGATTTGGCGAAAGAATATAGTTGGTTGGTACCCCATTTGGAAAACTTAAATAGTTTCTATAAGCTTTCATTAGCGGTGCGTGAAAAACGTGGTGCAATTGAGTTTGATAGCCAAGAAACACTTATGGTCTTTAATGAAAATGGCAAGATTGATCGTATTGAGCCGACTACACGAAACGATGCTCATCGCTTAATTGAAGAGTGTATGTTGGCGGCAAATGTATGTGCTGCTGATTTCTTAAAAACACATGAACATCCTGCGCTTTACCGTATTCACGAAGGCCCAACTCCTGAGAAATTAGAAGCATTACGTACATTTATGGGGGAGTTTGGGTTTGGTGTAGGTGGCGGCGATACTCCGCACGCAAAAGACTACGGTAAGCTCTTGGCAAGGATTAAAGGCCGTCCGGATGAGCAGTTGCTGCAAACGGTGTTGCTGCGCTCTATGCAGCAAGCGGTTTATAGTCCAGATAATGTAGGTCACTTTGGCTTGGCCTATGAGGCTTATGCTCACTTTACGTCACCAATTCGTCGTTACCCAGATTTGATTATTCACCGTGCGATTAAAGCGGTATTAAAAGGTGAACGCTATCAAGGTGGTGATTTCAATCAGTTAGGCCAGCATTGTTCAATGACTGAGCGCCGCGCAGATGATGCGACACGTGATGTGCAAGCTTGGCTCAAATGCTTCTACATGCAAGACAAAATTGGCGAAGACTACGATGGTACTGTTGCTGGCGTAACAAGCTTTGGCTTATTTGTGGCGCTTGATGGTGTTTATGTAGAAGGCTTGTTGCATGTTACCGAGCTAGGTAACGACTACTTTAACTTTGATAAAGCACGCCATGAGATGGCGGGTGAGCGCACAGGCGTTAAGTACCGCTTAGGCGACAGATTACGTGTCAAAGTGAGCCGCGTTGACCTAGAAACGTCTCGTATCGACTTTGTATTGGCTAATACCAAAACGCTTTCACCAATAAGTGAAGAAGATTCAATTTTGCCAGAGCGTTTCCGCACTAAAGGTGGCGATAAAAATGCCACGCCAAAGGATGACGCTAAAGAGCCTGAAAGAAAAACTTTAAAAGCGACTGCACCTTGGGATAAAAATAGCGCGCCCAAATCTAGCCGAGCTAAAAATGCTAATGGCAATAAAAATCGTAGTCACAAGACTGGCAGTGCTTTATCCAATCCTGGAGCCGGATTAAACGCACGTCCAGCAAAGTCGGCACCAAGAAAAGCAAATTAAGTGAAGCTTAACTAGAAAAATAATTAGAAAAGTAAAGGTTTTGAGTAATGAGTGATGCAAGAATTTTATTTGGTTTCCATGCGGTATTGAGCCGTCTTCGTCAGCACGGTGCAAGCGTGCAAGAGATTTTGATTGACCGTGACCGTATTGATGCGCGTATGAAGGATTTATTGAGTCTTGCGGAACAAGCCAATGTTCGCACGATGGAAGTTGATAGGGCCAGATTAGATGGTCTTGCTGGAATTAATGGTCGCCACCAAGGGGTGATTGCGCGCGTGGTTGACACCCCAATTCCATATAAAGATATTTACGATATTTTGGAGTCCGGCCTTAAAGAGCCACCATTCTTTTTAATTTTGGATGGCGTTGAAGATCCGCATAATCTAGGAGCTTGTTTACGCGTAGCGGATGCAATGGGCGTTCATGCAGTCATTGCACCTAAAGATAGGGCAGTGGGTTTGAATGCTACTGTTCGTAAAGTTGCTTGTGGTGCGGCTGAAACAGTCCCATTTTTGGCTGTGACTAACTTGGCTCGCACGATACGCGATCTTCAAGAGGCAGGCGTGTTTGTGATTGGTGCTTCAGCTGAAGCTGAACATGATTTGCTCGCTACGAAATTCGACGGCCCTGTGGCATTGGTCCTAGGTGCTGAAGGCACAGGTTTACGACGTTTAACAGAAGAAACGTGTGATGCTTTGGTCAGCATCCCTATGTTTGGCAGTGTGGAAAGTTTGAATGTTTCAGTAGCGAGTGGAATCTGCCTCTACGAGGTACGTCGTCAAAGAAGCTTGAAGTAGATTAATCTTATTGTTTAGCTTTATTAAAGACCGTTAAAATGTTATTTTAGCGGTCTTTATGCTTTATAGATTTGCAACCCATTTTTCTTTCTAAATCGCGTTTGGATTTGGAGCTTTTTGTTGTTTTTGTAATGTTAATTTCTTGGAGTAATTATGGCTTTAGAACGTACTTTATCTATCATCAAACCTGACGCAGTTGCTAAAAATGTGATTGGTCAAATCTACTCACGTTTTGAAAACGCTGGTTTGAAAATCGTTGCAGCGAAAATGGCACAATTGTCACAAGCAGAAGCTGAAGGCTTTTACGCTGTTCACAAAGAGCGTCCTTTCTTTGCTGACTTGGTTAAATTTATGATTTCAGGTCCAGTGATGATTCAAGCCCTTGAAGGCGAAGGTGCTGTTTTGAAAAATCGTGATTTAATGGGCGCAACTAATCCTAAAGATGCTGCCGCTGGCACGATCCGCGCGGACTTCGCTGAAAGCATTGATGCTAATGCTGTTCATGGCTCTGATTCTGCTGAAAACGCAGCAATTGAAATTGCTTACTTCTTCGGTAAGTAATTGTATTAACCACTTTTAGTATGATCAATCTGCTCGATTTTAACCAAGCGCAACTCGCCGAATACTTTGTAGGATTAGGCGAGAAGCCTTTTCGCGCTAAACAGTTGATGCGATGGGTGTATCACTTTGGGGTGAATGATTTTGAGCAGATGACCGATATAGCTAAATCTCTACGTGAGAAATTAGCCGCCACGACTACCATCACCCCTCCCAATGTTCAGCTTGAGCAAATTTCCAATGATGGAACGCGCAAGTGGTTGTTGGGTGCTGGTGCTGGCAACGGTGTAGAAACCGTGTTTATCCCAGAAGACGATAGGGGTACTTTGTGTATTTCATCGCAAGTCGGTTGCGCCCTTGAATGTACGTTTTGTTCAACAGGCCGCCAAGGTTTTAACCGTAATCTCAGCGTGTCTGAGATTGTTGGTCAGTTATGGTTAGCCAATCATTCGCTTAGACAAGATCCTGATTACGGCATGCTACCAATGAGCGATCGCATTATCAGTAATGTCGTGATGATGGGTATGGGCGAGCCACTCACGAATTACGATAACGTCGTAACCGCCATGCAAATTATGTTAGATGACTCCGCTTATGGTTTGAGTCGCCGCCGCGTGACGCTTTCAACAAGTGGTGTAGTGCCAGCCATGGATAGATTGAAAGAAGATTGCCCTGTGGCCTTAGCGGTTTCATTGCACGCGCCCAATGATGCGCTGCGTGATGTGATTGTGCCTATTAATAAGAAATATCCTCTTAAGGAACTGATGGCCGCTTGCCAACGCTATCTAGTCAAAGCGCCACGTGATTTTGTGACCTTTGAGTATGTAATGCTAGATAGCGTCAATGATAGTTTCGACCATGCTAAAGAATTGTTGAACTTGGTGAAAGATGTGCCATGTAAATTCAATTTGATTCCATTTAATCCATTCCCAAATAGTGGTTACGAGACTTCTCGCCCTGATAATATTCGCCGCTTTAGAGATGTTTTGATGCAGGCTGGCCATATCGTCACGACCCGTAAAACGCGCGGTGATGATATTGATGCTGCTTGTGGTCAATTGGCAGGACAAGTGCAAGATAAAACAAAACGAACAACGCGCCCAATCGTTTTGGAGAGATCGTGATGCGCAAGTCCTTTGTGTTAATGATATTGATGCTCAGCGCATCTGTTGCCCAATCTGGCACACGGTTGATTTCAAGCGATAATCAAAAACAATCAAGTGCACGTATACATGTTGATCGTGGTTCTAGTTATTATCAGCAAGGTCAAATGAATATTGCGCTTGATGAGTTTATTAAATCAACAGAGGTTGATAAAAATTACTCACCTAGATACAACGAGTTGGCGATGACATATTCAGCAATGAATGAGGATATAAAAGCGGAGTTAAATTTCAAAAAATCAATTGCATTAGATGCAAGAAACTCTGAAGCGTATAACAATTACGGCTCTTTTCTGTGTTCACGTAATCGCGTTGATGAATCTATTGTGCAGTTTCAACAGGCTGCAAAAAACCCTATGTATGTGACGCCTTTCATCCCATACACAAATGCTGGCTATTGTTCACTTAAAAAATCGGATGTGAATGGTGCGGAAGAATTTTTCAGTTTAGCTTTGCGAAATCAGCCTTTACTGCACAATACGGCATATCAGCTCGCTAAAATTTATTTTGATAAAAAGCAGTATGATCGTGCACAGCAGACGATGATTAATGCATTAGCAAACAACCCTTCGCCTGAAATGTTATGGCTGGGAATAAGAGTTGAGCGTCAATTAGGCAATAAAGATGCGGAATCAAGCTACGCGCTTGAGCTAAAGAGAAACTATCCAGATGCACCGCAAACACAATCCTTATTATCTGGGAGTTAATGATGGATCAAGAGATAGGTGGCCGCGCATTAATCGGAACAGTTTTGCGTGATGCAAGAGAAGCGCAAAATTTAAGTGTTGAAGAGATTGCTACAAGGCTAAGGTTAAGTGAGAAACAAATTAATGCATTAGAGTCTGATGATTTCAGTATGTTTGGTAGTGCAATATTCGTTCGAGGTTTTATTAAAAATTATGCGAGATTTTTAAAGATAGATCCCCAGCCTTTGCTTGATGCTCACCTTGGGATGTACCCACAGGAACAATCTTATTCGATTAGATATAACAATCATGATGTCGATAAATCAGTTGATGTTAATTTTAGTAAATTGACAGCTTTAATTTTAGGTGTTTTATTAACTTTAGCTATTATTATATGGTTAGTTTACAAAGTATGGGCTTACCAAAGCAACACTAATACTTCTAATCCACTATCGCCCGCTGAGGGTATTAAGCAGAATTTAATGCCAGATTCTTTGCCTAAGCCTATCTCGCCTTTTACAGAGGGAGAGCCTTCAGCAAAATCTGAGTCGACAGTCACTGAGATTTTATTGCCCATAGCTAAAGAGAATTTGGATATCGCTCCAAAAGCCGAGATTAATTCGCCTACGGATAAATCTAAAGAGCAACAGCCAGCAACTGATTCAATAAAGTTGGAATCAGCAAAATCTGAACCTGCCAAAACACTTGCTGTTACAACACGCTCTGTAAGAGTAAGGCTAGTGCTAACCGGATCATCATGGATTGGTGTGCAAGATAAAAATGGTAAAACTGTGTTTAGTAAGTTAGCCAAAGCAGGTACTGAAGAGTATATAGATGGTTTGCCACCGCTAAAATTTCATATAGGTAATGCAAGTGCTACCCAAGTAATTTTTAATGGTGAAACAATCGATTTGGCTCCAAGTACTTTTAACAATATGGCGCGCATAACTTTGGGTGATCATTAATGAGTGTTTCGAAAACATTGATTGCTAGGCGATTATGTCAGCAAGTGCTGATAGGAAATGTTGCACTTGGTGGCAATGCGCCTGTTGTTGTTCAGTCTATGACCAATACTGATACCGCTGATGCGGCTTCAACTGTTAAACAGGTTATCGAATTATGGCAAGCGGGATCCGAAATTGTGCGTATTACAGTGAATTCTCCAGAAGCCGCTGCGCAAGTAGCGAATATTCGTCAGCAATTAGATGCCCAAGGCTGTCCAGTGCCGTTGGTCGGAGATTTTCATTATAACGGGCATAAATTGCTCAGTACTTATCCTGAATGTGCTCAAGCGCTTGCAAAGTATCGCATTAACCCTGGCAACGTTGGTAAAGGCTCTAAGCGTGATGACCAATTCTCGGCAATGATTGAAACTGCCATTCAATACGATAAACCTGTGCGTATTGGTGTTAATTGGGGTAGTTTAGATCAAGAAAAAATGGCAAAGATGATGGATGAAAATTCAAGTTCTGCTCATCCACTATCATCGGATACTTTAATGCGTGAAGCATTAATTCAATCTGCCCTTGAAAGCGCTAAACAGGCAGAGGATATTGGCTTGGCGCACAATAAGATTACTATTTCATGCAAAGTGAGTGATGTTCAAGATCTAGTTCTTGTTTATCGTGATTTAGCAAAGCGATGTGATTATCCTTTACATCTAGGTCTTACCGAGGCGGGAATGGGCTCTAAAGGCATAGTCGCTTCAACGGCTGCACTTTCATTGCTCCTTCAAGAAGGCATCGGAGATACCATACGCGTGAGTTTGACGCCTGAGCCAGGTGAATCTCGCACTAAAGAGGTCGTTGTTGCTCAAGAAATTTTACAAACCATGGGCATACGCTCATTTACCCCGTTGGTGACAGCTTGCCCCGGTTGCGGACGGACCACATCAACTTATTTTCAAGAGTTAGCACAAAATATTCAGCGATATTTAAGAGAGCAAATGCCTGCATGGCGTAAGCAATATCCCGGTGTTGAGTCCATGAGTGTAGCTGTGATGGGTTGTGTGGTTAACGGTCCTGGTGAATCTAAATTGGCAAATATTGGTATTAGCTTACCTGGGACTGGAGAAGTGCCAGTAGCGCCTGTTTTTGTAGATGGTGAAAAGACCGTGACGCTTAAGGGCGACAATATTGCGCAAGAGTTTCAAGCGCTTGTGGAAAAGTATGTAGAGCATAACTACGCTGAAGGCGGAAAACTTCGTAGTCAAGCTAAAACAATTTCAATAAAATTAATTTAATTATTAGCCTAAGTATTTATGACGCAACAAACTAAACACACAAAATTTCAGAGCATCAAAGGTTTTTACGACATTTTGCCTGAAATGACACCGCTATGGCAAAAGCTTGAAGATACCGCTCGTCTAGTGCTTAGCCAATATGGTTATCGCAATATTCGTATGCCGATTATTGAGCCTACGGATTTGTTTATTCGGAGCGTGGGTGAGCATACAGACATCGTCGAAAAAGAAATGTACTCATGGGAAGATTCGCTAAATGGCGACAAGCTTACCTTACGTCCTGAAGGAACTGCTGGCTGTGTAAGGGCGGTGGTTGAGCATAACCTTACCTACAATGGCCCGCAGCGCTTTTGGTATTTAGGGCCAATGTTCAGACACGAAAATGTGCAAAAAGGACGCCAACGTCAATTCCATCAAATCGGTGTTGAGGCCTTTGGTTTTGATGGCCCAGATGTCGATGCTGAACAAATTATTTTATTAGCGCGTTTATGGAAAGCACTTGGTATTGCGGATGTTGAGCTTCAACTTAATAGTATAGGCGATGCTGAAGAACGTGCTGAGTTCAGAAAGGTACTGATTGCTTATTTTGAGCAACATGGTGATTTACTTGATGAAGACGCAAGACGACGCTTGCATAGCAATCCGCTTCGTATATTAGATAGCAAAAATCCACGTATGCAAGACATGATAGAGGGTGCGCCAAAACTCATCGACCACTTAGGTGACGAAACTCGTGCACACTTTACAGGTCTGTGTAATAGGTTGGATGCGGTAGGCGTTGCCTACAAATTAAATTCAAGATTAGTGCGCGGTTTAGATTACTATAATCGCACGGTTTTTGAGTGGGTTACAACTAAACTGGGAAGCCAAGGTACGATCGCTGGTGGGGGTCGTTATGACAGCTTGGTATCCAGATTGGGAGGTGACGCAACACCCGCTTGTGGTTTTGGAATTGGCTTGGAGCGAGTATTTTTGCTGATGCAAGAGCATGGGGTTACTGCCGAATCCAACCCAGATGTATATTTAGTTAATGTGGGTGAGTTGGCAGAATCTGTATCAGCTAAGCTAGCTGAAGATTTGCGTGATGCAAGTTTGTCTGTTATTACTCACGCTGGTGGTGGTAGCTTTAAGTCGCAAATGAAAAAAGCTGATAGAAGCGGCGCTCGATTTTCATTAATACTGGGTGATGATGAGGTACAAGCCAATCAAGTAGCAGTAAAACCGATGCTTGGGGCTGGCGAACAAGTTAAACTAGACTTGGCGCAAGCAATTACATTAATAAAAGCGAATTAAATAGGTGCTATGGCCGAACTTCTTAAAATTGAAGCACTGACAATCTGTCCTGCGAATGCACCAAGTCGACAATTGGTGAGTAATGTGTCACTTTGTATTCAACCAGGAAAAACCACATGTGTGGTAGGTGAGTCGGGCAGTGGCAAAAGCTTAACAGCGCTTTCGATAATGGGATTGTTATCAAAGCAATTACTGCAAACAAACGGACGTGTTTTATTTCAAGGCCAAGATTTAGCTGATTTAAGTGCTGAGAAAATGCGAAAAATTCGTGGTCACCAAATTGGTATGATATTTCAAGAGCCGATGACGTCACTGAATCCAGTGTTAACAATAGGCTTTCAAATAGGGGAGCCATTGACTGTTCACCTAGGGCTTAAGGGCGATCTATTAAAAAAGAAGGTTAGTGCTCTACTTGAGCAGGTAGGCATTCCAGCACATCGTGCTAATAGCTATCCTGATGAGCTTTCTGGAGGACAAAGACAACGTGCAATGATCGCAATGAGCATTGCTTGCGAACCATTAATGTTGATTGCAGATGAGCCAACAACAGCTTTGGATGTTACTGTCCAGGCCCATATCTTGACCTTATTAGATAGCCTTAAAACAAGTATGAATATGGGCATGTTGCTGATAACTCATGATTTTGGTGTGGTAGCTGATGTTGCCGATGATGTGGTTGTGATGTTCCGTGGAGAAGTGGTGGAAGCGGGAACAGTTGCTCAGGTCTTAAATAACCCTGTGCATCCCTACACAAAAGCCTTGTTAGCTTGCGTGCCAGATGCTGAAGGGAAAATGCCACTTAAACCTATAGATTATGCATGGCTTCAAAATGAACAGGTGCCAACATGAGTGAGTTTATTTTAAAAGCGCGTGATCTTAATAAATTTTATACCCAGCGTTCTGGTCGATTTGGTTTCGGAACGACGAAAGTTAAAGCCCTAGATAATGTAAGCTTGGAATTGCGTCATTCAAGCACCCTAGCGGTAGTTGGAGAATCTGGCAGTGGCAAATCCACGTTAGCGAGATGTCTGTTACAATTGCAACCCTTAGATGGTGGCTCGGTATTTTTTCAAGGCCGCGATTTGGCAGATTTGCCTGCAAAAGAATTAAGGTACCAACGTCGCTATCTGCAAATGATTTTTCAAGATCCTTTCGCATCACTAAACCCTAGAATGAAAGTGGGTGAAATTGTAGAGGAGGGCCTGTTAATTCATGATCTTGGCGACAAAGATGAGCGTTTTGAAAAGGCTTTAAATATGCTCAAGCGTGTCGGACTTGCAGAAGTAGATATGCACAAATATCCTCATGAGTTTTCAGGTGGGCAACGTCAGCGTATTGGTATCGCTAGAGCACTTGTACTCTCACCAAAAGTGGTGGTGTGTGATGAACCCGTTTCGGCACTAGATGTTTCAATTCAAGCTCAGATAATTTTGTTGTTGAAGGAATTGCAGCAAGAGATGTCCTTAAGTTACATCTTTATTAGTCACGATTTGCGAGTCGTTCGCCATATTGCAGATGAAATAGCGGTTATGTATCAAGGAAAAATAGTTGAAAGAGGCAGTATTCAAGAAGTTTATGAATCTCCTAAGCAACAATATACACAGAATCTGCTTAATGCGATTCCAGGAAAAAAAGTCATAGTGGATAATATTCTTTAGATTAAATTAAAAATTTTGATAAACAGAAGTAAGTAAGGAAATTAGCATGGCATACGATTTAGAAGAACAAGAGCAGTTAGATGAGTTTAAGGCTTGGTGGAAACTGCATGGTAAAAAAACATTGACATTAGTAACTGTTTTGGTTGTTGGCTATTTAGGTTATCAAGGCTGGCAATATTATCAGGATCAACAATCTTTAAAAGCCTCAATGCAATACGAAAATTTACTTAAGTTAGATATTACGGATGCTAAAAATCTTAAAGCGATTCAACTTGTTTCTGCTGATTTAATGGATAAATTTTCAAGCACCCCTTATGCTGGACGTGCTGCATTAACCGCTGCTAAAGCAAATTTTCAAGCGCACGAAATTAAAAGTGCCAAGTCACAATTAGAGTGGGCTACTAAACATGCAAAAGAAGATGCAATTCAAGCAATAGCCATGCTTGAGCTTGCATCATTGCAATTTGAAGAAAAAGATTATGCTGGCGCACTTAAAACGCTGAGTGAAAAACATACCGCTGGCTTCGATGGTCTATTTGCTGATTTGAGGGGTGATGTTTTAGTCGCACTTGGAAAACCTCTAGATGCAAAAGTTGCATACACAGAAGCATTAGAAAAGCTGGATTCACAAGGCCGCTTAGTTAAATTCACCCAGCATAAATTAGAAGTTTTGGGGAACTAGTGTTGAGATTTTTTAAGAAAGTTGTTTTATTTGGTCTAATCTCGCTAAGCGCTTGTACATCGATCACTGATTTAAAGAATGACATGTCAGAGCGACTATTCGGTCGTGAGATCAATGAGACGCCATCTGAGCTTAATGAAATCAAAACCACAGCGCAGGTAAAGCTATTATGGAGCGCCCAATTAGGGGATAGTTTGGATGCAGACTTCACAACGCAATCCGATAATGGCTTCTTATATGCTGCAAGTGCAAACGGCGAAATCACCAAACTCAGCGTAGCTGATGGAAAACAAATATGGAGGATAAACTCCGGTGAGCCACTAACGGGTGGCGTTGGACTTGGTGGCAATTTGTTGTTGCTCGGAACTGCCAAGGGTTACGTCTTAGCTTATGATCTCTCAGGAAAGCTTCTTTGGAAGTCTAAAGTGAGTAGTCAAGTATTGAGTTCGCCAAAGGCAGATGATGGTGTGGTCGTCGTGCGTTGTGGCGATAGCCGCATTTATGGTCTATATGCAGTTGATGGATCAAGAAAATGGGTCTATGAACGCGCAACACCAGCATTATCATTGAGAAGTAGTGCGGGTATTGCGCTCGACGGTGCTGCTGCTTATGCAGGCTTTGCTGGAGGCAAATTAATTGCATTGCGTGTTGAGGATGGTAAGGTTATCTGGGAGGTTTCTGTAGCGCAACCAAAGGGTACAACTGAGATTGAGCGTATTGCAGACATTACTAGCATGCCAGTTGTCGATGGAAGCCTAGTTTACGCGGTAGCTTACCAAGGTAAGATTGCAGCTGTCGATCGCACTTCTGGACGCTTAGTTTGGTCGAGAGATATTTCCAGTTATACAGGTTTAAATGCTGAAGATACAAAAGTTTATGTTACTCATGCTAATAGCGCAATTTATGCACTTGATTTTACTACAGGCAAAACATTCTGGCGTCAGGGAAATCTAAAGCAACGTCGTATTTCAGCGCCATTACCAATGGGAAATCTAATTGCACTTGGCGATGTTGAAGGCTACGTTCACTTCCTAAATCGAGAAGATGGATCCTTCGCTGCACGACTACAGTTAGAAAATTCACCAATCATGCCGCAAATGCTCGCTGTTGGTTCAAGCACCATCATTGCACAAACCAGAAAAGGTGGCATTTACGCCATCTCAATTAAGTAATACATGCTACCAACCATTGTTTTAGTTGGCCGACCAAATGTCGGCAAATCCACCTTGTTTAACCGACTCACCAAGAGCCGTGATGCGCTTGTAGCAGACCTTCCCGGTTTGACGCGTGACCGTCATTACGGCAGAGGCGTGGGTGGGGATAAGCCATTTTTAGTGGTAGATACTGGTGGATTTGAACCCACAGCTGAGAGCGGCATCATGAAAGAGATGGCGCGTCAAACATTACTCGCTATTGATGAAGCTGATGTGATTATTTTTGTAGTAGATGGTCGTCAAGGGGTAAGCCCGCAAGATCAGGTGATCGCTAATCGCTTACGGAGAAGTCAGCGCCCAGTTTTACTGGCAGTAAATAAAACAGAAGGCATGCAGCGCGCTGTTATGAGTGCAGAATTTCACGAGTTAGGTTTGGGTGACCCGCTGTCTATTTCATCGGCACATGGTGAAGGGGTGCGTGATTTAGTTGAGTTAGCGCTCGAGCCGTTTGCTGAGCCTGAAGAAGCTTCTCCATTCAATGAAGAGGATGCTCCTAAAGTCGCGATTGTGGGTCGCCCTAACGTAGGAAAATCAACTTTAGTCAATGCTTTGCTAGGTGAAGAGCGTGTGATCGCTTTTGATGAACCAGGCACAACGCGTGATTCAATTTATATTGACTTAGAAAAGAATGGCAAACATTACACGATTATTGATACAGCTGGTGTTCGTAAGCGGGGCAAGGTATTTGAAGCGATTGAGAAATTTTCTGTTATTAAAACTATACAAGCAATTGAAGAAGCTAATGTAGCAATTTTAGTAGTTGACGCACAGGAAGGCATTACAGAGCAAGATGCACACGTCGCCGCTTATATCCTTGAAACAGGCCGTGCATTGGTCGTAGCGATTAATAAATGGGATGGTTTAAAAGAGGACGAGCGCGATTGGATAAAGCGTGAAATTGATCGCAAGTTACAGTTTTTAGACTTTGCTAAGTTCCATTACATATCAGCTTTGCGTAAAAAAGGCTTACCAGAGTTGTTTACCTCAGTTGATGGTGCATACAAAGCTGCAATGGCGAAGCTTTCAACCCCACAACTTACTCGTGTTCTGATTGATGCGATTGCCCAGCATCAACCACCAATTAGCAAAGGGATTCGCCCTAAGTTGCGTTACGCGCATCAAGGTGGAAGCAATCCACCTATTGTGGTTATTCATGGTAACCACGTGGATGGGGTCAAAGATACTTATAAGCGCTTCTTGGAAGGTGTTTTCCGCAAAACCTTCCAGCTAACAGGAACACCGTTGAGGGTTCAATTCAATCAAGGGGATAACCCTTTCGCAGAGCCCGACAAACGTGTTCAAGGTGAAGGCATTGTCAGTATGCGTAGACGAAAGACTGCACAAAGAGCAGAACTTAATGCACGCAAGAATGATGAAGTGAAGCAAGGCAAGCATAAAGCATCGGGGCTGGAAATTGCTAAAAGAGCGCCAAAGAAAAATAAAACGTAAAAGGAATTAATTATTTGGCAACAAAAAAACACCAAGGAGTCCTTCGGTGCTTTTTATAAATGAATAATGTCAGTATCTAGTTATAAAGACTTTCCCAGAACTTCCACCAAACGCGCTCATCCGAAGGCGCACCTTTGGCTAACATCTTACTATCTTGATAGTTCGTTTTTAAGACTCGCATGGCATCCTCTTTTAGATCCTGCATTTGGAGGAAATCATAAGCGCTAATCATAATCACTAACGCTTCTTCAAGACTGGTTGATTGAGGGTAGTTCTCAATGACATATTTACAACGATTCACAGAAGCTAAGTAAGCTTGACGTTTCATATAGTAGCGCGCGACATGAAGTTCATGGGCTGCAAGAGCATTCACTAAGTAGGTCATTCGTAAAGCGCTGTCCTTTGCGTAACGGCTTTCTGGGTAACGAGTAACTAATTCTTTGAATGCTAAAAATGATACATTCATGGCTTTTGGATCACGGTCATTAATTTCTTGGCTCGTGAGCTTATCAACAACCCCACGTTCCGTGAAGCTCGCAAGGCCACGCATATAATATGCGTAATCAACGTTTGGATGGTTGGGGTGTAGTTTGATAAAACGCTCTGCGGCAGAGGTACAAGAAACCGGATCAGATTTTTTATAAAACGCGTAAGCGGTTTCTAGTTGGGACTGTGCTGCGTATTTGCCATGTGGGTAACGAGATTCTAAAATTTTGAAGTATTTAATCGCTTTTTCATAATCACGGTTGCGCATTTTCGTACTAGCTTCTTGATAAATGCGTTCAGCTTGCCATGCTTTAGTTTCGTCAAGTTCGGTTGGCGCACCAAAAATGCTACAACCTGTGATCCAAAAGGCTACAAAAAAAGCTAAACTGTATTTCATTGATTTAATACCTAAAAAATTTGATTGATTTAATTTTAAACTGATTATAACTGATGACTCAAAACACACCTATTGCTCTTATTATCCCACAAGATTTGGGAGGGTTACGTTTGGATCAAGCATTACAACGTATGTTACCTGAGCACTCACGTTCGCGTTTGCAGGCTTGGATTAAAGATGGGTTAGTCACCTTAAACGGTGAAGCTAGTTCATCAAAAAGTAAAGTATGGGGCGGTGAAAAAATTTTAGTCAATGCACAAGAAAAGCCAGAAACCAGTGCATTTCTTGCGCAGGATATTCCGCTCAATATTGTGTATGAAGATGACCATATACTTGTGGTTAACAAACCAGCAGGTATGGTAGTGCATCCAGCGGCTGGCAATTGGGATGGTACTTTGCTTAACGCTATTTTGCATCATGTGCCTCAATCTAAAGATCTGCCGCGTGCTGGGATTGTGCATCGTTTAGACAAAGATACCAGCGGCTTGTTGGTGATTGCTAAAACATTGACCGCGCAAACAAGTCTTGTACGTCAGTTACAAGCGAGAACCGTTAAGCGGGAATATCGCACCATTGTTTGGGGGCAGGTCTGGCGAAACGGCAAGATTAATCAGCCAATTGGTCGACATTCGCACTCTCGTACCAAAATGGCCATTAACAAGATGGGTAAGCCGGCAGTGACACGTTATGAAGTGTTAGAGCGCTTTGCTGTTCATACTTATATTCGTTGTAATTTAGAAACAGGCCGCACTCATCAAATTCGCGTTCATATGCAGTCTTTAAAAGCCCCTATCGTTGGGGATACTATGTATGGTTATAAAGGTATTATTCCTTTAAAAGCAATGACACAAACCCTTAGGGATTTTGTACAAGGCTTTGATAGACAAGCATTGCATGCCATCAAGTTAGGATTAATCCATCCGGCTACTAATGAGCCATTGGAATGGCAAATTGAATTAGCTGAGGACATGAAAGCGTTGTTAGAGGCGGTGCGTCATGAGGATGCCCCGCTGAAAGAGGCATTTGAATTTAGTGAGGATCCTTATCTATCTGATGAAGACTATGAGGACGATGATTTTGATGATCAAGATGATTTAGATGTTGATTTAGAAGCTCTTGAAGATGGTGATGAGGATGTTGAATAGCTCAGACTTCATTATTCCCGATTGGCCAGCGCCTGCTAATGTAAAAGCAATTCAAACAACACGAGTCGGCGGGTACAGCGTTGAGCCTTATGAAAGCCTTAATCTTGGGTTGCATGTGCATGATGATGCTTTAGCAGTTGCTAAAAATCGTCAATCATTGAGCAACTTTTTACCTTCAGATCCGGTATGGCTTAATCAAGTGCATGGTGTAGATGTGGTCGATGCTGCTAAATGCTTGACTATTCAAAAGGCTGATGCGTCCTTTAGCAAAAATAAAAATGTGGTTTGCGTCACAATGACCGCAGATTGCTTGCCGTTGTTGTTATGTAATAAGCAGGGATCAATTGTTGCAGCGATCCATGCAGGATGGCGCAGTTTGTGTGATGGGGTAATTGAAGCGACTATCCAGTCGATGGTAGTCAATCCTGAAGACTTAATGGCATGGCTTGGTCCCGCAATTGGCCCCAAAGCTTTTGAAGTGGGTGGTGAGGTAAGAGCTGCTTTTATTAAGAATGATGCTCAAGCTGATCAGGCTTTTAAACCCAATGATGAAAAATGGCTAGGGGATTTGTATTTGATTGCTAAACAGCGTTTGAATAAGCTGGGCGTGACGGAAATATATGGTGGCACTGAATGCACATATAGCAACCCATCTCAGTACTTTTCATTTAGGCGAGATGGTCTCACAGGCCGGATGGCCTCAATGATTTGGTTTCAATAACCAGGGCTTGACACCTCGATTATAATATTAGATCAATAAATAGAAAAATTCATAAATAAATGTTTGATACACACATTCCTGTTTTAACTTGGATTATCTCCGCCAGCTTGCTCGGCGGGGCACTCAGCGTTATGTGCGCTGGCTTTGTAGCACTTAATGCACGTACGCAATGGATCCCAATGCTTATTAGTTACGCAATTGGGGCTATGTTGGGTGCGGTATTCCTTGAGATATTGCCGCACGCTTTTCGTGAGGCGAGTAGTGTTGAAAATATGGCAGCAACAGTTTTGTTTGGTATCTTGTTATTTTTTGTGCTGGAAAAACTGGTCCTGTGGCGTCACTGCCACGGTGAACATTGTGAAGCACATGCTATGCATACCGAAGAAGACTGCCCTTTGCATGAGGTTGAGCGTCATGTGGATGCCACAGCGACCAAATTCAAAGCAGTCACAAATAAATCACCCTCTATCGTTAAACCTCTTTCACATAGCCATCACCATGATTCTGGTCGCAGCGGCATGATGATTATGGTCGGTGATACTTTTCATAACTTTGTGGATGGTATTTTAATTGCTGCGGCATTTATGATTGATATTCGCTTGGGCGCTGTGACTGCTATTGCCATTATTGCGCATGAGATTCCTCAAGAAGTTGGGGACTTCTTAATTTTGCTGCATTCAGGCTACAGTAAAAAGCAGGCTTTATTGTTTAATTTGTTTTCTAGCTTAGCGACTTTGGTTGGTGGTGTGTTGGCGTACTTTGCTTTACAAACGGTTCAAAATTGGATTGCGACCATTTTAGGTTTGGCAGCGGCAAGCATGATCTATGTAGCGGTAGCAGATTTAATTCCAGGCTTGCATAAACGAACCGAGCTGAAGGCGACTATCGCGCAGGTCGGGTTAATCGGATTGGGAATCGGTTCTATCTGGCTGACTAAGTTCTTCCTCGAGTAGGGCTTTTTTACGTTTACGTTGTGGCGCACCTAAAATCCACATGAGCAAGCCACAAGGCATTAAGCCATAAAAGACAAAAGTAAGAATGCCTGCAGTAATACTTGCTTCGGTAGCAGCCATTAAGAAGGTAACGTAAAGCCAAGCGATTGCAATGATGTACATTTTTAAAATTTAAGTAGGTTAATATTCATGAGCCCTAACAATACACCCAAAGTTGGTTTCGTTTCATTAGGTTGCCCTAAAGCCGGGTCGGATGCAGAGCGTATTCTCACCCAATTGCGAGCAGAAGGCTATGAAATATCTGGCACTTATGAAGATGCTGATTTGGTAGTGGTCAATACATGTGGTTTTATTGATAGCGCAGTTGAAGAGTCGCTTGACGCAATCGGTGAGGCTATCAATAAAAATGGAAAAGTAATTGTAACCGGTTGTTTGGGCGCCAAGAGCGGTGTGGTGCAAAAAGCACATCCTAGCGTTCTTGCAGTTACCGGTCCACATGCACTTGAAGAAGTGATGACTGCTGTACATGCTAACTTGCCTAAACCTCATGATCCATACCTTGATTTAGTACCCCCACAAGGTGTGCGTTTAACCCCTAGTCATTATGCCTATTTAAAGATTTCTGAAGGCTGTAACCACCGTTGTAGTTTCTGCATTATTCCAAGCATGCGTGGTGACTTGGTGAGTCGTCCAATAGGGGAAGTGTTGAATGAGGCTGAAAATCTTGTGAAAACTGGCGTTTCTGAAATCTTAGTGATTTCTCAAGACACTTCGGCATATGGTGTGGACGTGAAGTACCGAAGCGGCTTTTGGAATGGTCGGCCAGTTAAAACGCGTATGACTGAGCTTACAAAATCACTGAGTGAATTAAGTGTTTGGGTGCGTTTGCACTATGTTTATCCATACCCACACGTCGATGAAGTGATTCCTTTGATGGCAGATGGTTTGATTCTGCCTTATTTGGACGTTCCATTCCAACATGCCAGCCCTCGTATACTAAAAGCCATGAAACGTCCCGCAAGTAGTGAAAATAACTTAGCACGCATTAAGGCATGGCGTGACATCTGCCCTGATATTACTGTGCGAAGTACATTTATTGCTGGCTTTCCGGGTGAAACTGAAGATGACTTCCAAATGCTGCTCGATTTCTTGGAGGAGGCACAGTTGGATCGCGTGGGTTGTTTTACCTATTCTGCGGTTGACGGTGCTTCTGCTAATTCACTTCTAGACCAAGTGCCTGAAGAATTAAAACAAGAGCGATTGGGGCGCTTTATGGAAGTCCAAGAACGAATTAGTGCTGCCAAGTTGCAATCTAAAATCGGCACCATGCAAACCGTGCTTGTGGATGAAATTGTGGAAGACGAAGAGGGCAACATCGAAGCGATTGGGCGCACCAAAGCAGATGCGCCAGAAATTGATGGTGTTATGTTTTTAGCAGATGCTGAGGGCTTAACGCCAGGTGATTTTGTTGAAGTGCAAATTTACGATGCTGATGGTCATGATCTTTGGGGTGGCCCGCCTAGGGATTAAGCGCTAAACAAGTCAGGCATAATAGGAGAAGGGCGCTCACTGTCTGCTCTATCCTCTAAAAAATCAAAGGTAAGTGGGCAACGAGAGGGTTTTTTTGCTGCCTTGCGTCGCTTGGGCGTTGAGGCATCTAAATCAATATAAGGTGTTTGGCTGATGCGGATATAACCTGATCCGCTAAGTTTATCTGCGGTTGTTTCAAACAAGCTCAATGGATTATCAATATTTTGAAGGGTAATGACGCTCTTGCTTACCTTGAGCGCGTTATACATTACAAACTTGCCCGTGGTCTGTTTGCCATATATCTCGCCAACATGAATTTCCACAACGCACCTCTTTTTAATTAATGGTTGAATATTAGCGTCTAGTCTGTTTATCTACAAGCCTTGTCCATGCTTTTTGATGAACCATTCAAGTTTAACTTAGTCAGATAGATATGTTTTTTTTAGTATCAATATTGAGGAAAAACTATGTTAAAGATTTGTTTGGGAGTTTTAATGATGGCTTTATCTAGCGCTAGCTTTGCCGCTTGTCCTGATTTATATAATCACCAATTTACAACATTGCAGGGCGGAAAGATAAACTTATGTGATTATCAAGACAAGCCTATTCTAGTTGTGAATACAGCAAGCAAATGTGGTTTTACGCCTCAGTTTGAAACTTTAGAGGGCCTTTACAAGCGTTATCAATCAAAAGGTCTAATGATCGTAGGTTTTCCATCTAATGATTTCAGGCAGGAACTTGCTAGCGATAAAGAGGTTGGCGATTTCTGTATTAATACTTATTCAGTTAAATTTCCGATGATTTCTAAAACCTCAGTCTCAGGACCTAACGCCAATCCCTTATATAAACAATTGATTGCCACCACTAAGCAAGTGCCAATGTGGAATTTCTATAAGTACGTTATTCTGCCTGGCGGCAAGCAGGTATATGCTTTTAGTAGCGATGTTGATCCTGCATCCGATGAAATTATGGGCAAAATCAAACCTTTCTTAAAGTAAGCTTCATTACATTGTAAAATGCGTGATGGCTCAAATTACCATCCCGTTTTCAAATCTTTCTCCAGACCTGATCCTTGATGCGATTGATAGTCTAGGGATCGTGACAGACGGCCGATTGTTGGCACTCAATAGCTACGAGAACCGTGTTTATCAAGTAGGTGTTGAGAACACTTCACCTATCGTCGCTAAATTTTATCGACCACATCGTTGGGATGATGCTGCAATAATTGAAGAGCATTTATTTGTTCAAAGTTTGGCGGATGCAGAAATTCCAGCGGTTTCGCCAATTGTAATCGATGGTCGGTCTCTATTTATATTTCAAGACTTTCGTTTCTCTGTTTTTCCCAAGCACGGTGGACGTGCGCCTGAGTTAGATCAAGAGGGCGTAATTAAATGGATTGGGCGTTTTATTGGACGTATTCATAGTGTTGGTGCGCTAAGTGATTTTCAGCATCGTCCAGTAATAAATATTGAGACGTTTGGTGAGGAGCCAAGTAAATTTTTGCTCAATGAAGGCATGATGCCTAAGGAGTTAAAGTCAGTTTATCGCGGTGTTGTTGCACAGGCTTTAGATGGCGTGAGGCGATGTTACGATAGAGCGGGCGAAGTTGCGATGATTAGGTTACACGGTGATTGCCATATGGGTAATTTACTATGGACGGATACAGGACCACACTTTGTGGATTTTGATGATAGCCGCACGGGCCCAGCCATTCAAGATTTATGGATGATGCTCTCTGGCGAACAAGAAGAAATGCAGAAACAATTTAATGAAATTCTTTTGGGTTATGAAGACTTTTATGACTTTAATCCACGTGAGCTTCACTTAATCGAAGCGTTAAGAACCTTACGTCTAATTCATTACTCTGCATGGCTCGCAAGGCGTTGGGATGACCCAGCGTTTAAAGTCGCTTTCACTTGGTTTAATACCCAGCAATATTGGCAAGACAGGATATTGGAGTTACGTGAGCAAATTGCTTTGATGGATGAGCCACCATTGATTGCTGGTATTTCAGGAAACTTCTGAGGGTTAAAAATAGCTTAGCTTTATTTTTGTTGGATACCTAGTCGTTGCAAGATAATTGCAGATAACTCTTCAATAGATCGACTGGTTGAGTCAGCCCAAGTGATACCAGCGTTGCGCATCAAGCCCTCAGCTGTTTCTATTTCTAGTTTGCAGTTTTCAAGTGATGCATATTTGCTATCAGGTCTTCTTTCGCTTCGTACCGAATGTAAACGCTCAGCCTTAATTGTAAGGCCAAATATTTTATGGATATGATTTCTTAGGGCTGCTGGTAAGCTACCGCGTTCAAAGTCTTCTGGAATCAGGGGATAGTTAGCAGCTTTAATGCCAAACTGCATTGCTAGATAAATGCTTGTTGGGGTTTTTCCACAGCGTGAAACGCCCACTAAAATAACCTGTGCTTCTTCTAAGCCACTATTGGTCATGCCATCGTCATGATTGAGCGTGAAGTTAATTGCCTCCATTCGGTCAGAATAGTTGCTTCCCATTGCCCCGTGAGCAATTCCAGAACCAGTTAATGGTTGTTCACCTAGCTCTAAACCTAGTGGATCAATAAATGTAGTGAATAGATCAATGTAATAAGCATCCACCTGTTTAAGTGATGAGCGGAGGTCTGAGTTGCCAAGTGACATAATGACAACTGGGCGAATACCATCTTGCTCTGTTGCTTTTGCAATTGTAGTTTTAGCAACTTCAATTTTTTCTTGAGTGTCAGTAAAAGGTAAGCGAACTTGGGTAAATTCAGTATGCGGAAAATGCTCGAGTAACTTCCCTAATGCACTGGCCGTCATGCCAGTGCTGTCTGAAATAAATAATGCTGAACGTTTCAATTGGGATGATGCTTATTTTTGTGTCAATTTTTGCCAGGTGGCAACAACAGTATCAGGGTTAAGTGATACCGATTGGATGCCTTCATCGACTAACCATTGGGCAAAGTCTGGGTGGTCTGATGGGCCTTGACCACAAATACCGACATACTTACCTAAACGATTAGCGGTGCTGATCGCCATCCGAAGTAATACTTTGACTGCCTCATTACGTTCATCAAAGCCATCAGCTAAGATGCCAGAGTCGCGGTCCATGCCAAGTGTTAATTGTGTCAAATCATTTGAACCAATAGAGAAGCCATCGAAGTATGCCAAGAATTGCTCAGCAAGAAGCGCGTTAGAAGGAATTTCACACATCATAATGAGGCGTAGGCCATTCTCGCCACGTTTTAAGCCGTTAGCTGCTAATATTTCAGTGACTGCTTTCGCTTCGTCCAAAGTGCGTACAAATGGAATCATGATTTCAACGTTGATCAATCCCATATCATCACGGACTTTTTTCATTGCTTTACATTCCATTGCAAAGCATTCTTTAAAGTCTTCTGCCATGTAACGCGCTGCGCCGCGGAAACCAATCATTGGATTTTCTTCATCAGGCTCATAAATATCGCCACCAACTAGCTTTTTGTATTCATTGGACTTAAAGTCAGAGGTTCGCACAATTACTGGCTTGGGATAAAAAGCTGCGGCAATCGTCGCAACACCCTCAGCAACTTTATCAATATAGAAGTCAGTTGGGCTGGCGTAGCCGCGGGCACGGTTTCTGATGATGGCTTGCATCGGTGCAGGCATTGCATCAACATTCAAAATCGCTTTTGGATGGATACCAACCATGTTATTAATCACAAACTCTAAGCGCGCAAGACCTACGCCATCATTAGGTGTTTTAGCAAAGCCGAAAGCCATGTCAGGATTACCAACATTCATCATAATTTTGCATGGTGGTTTACTGAGTGAAGCGGCTGCTTGGGTGTTTACTGAGAAAGGGAGGATGCCATGATAGACGAAGCCTGACTCGCCTTCAGCACAGGAAACGGTAACCACTTCACCTTCGCGCAATACATCAGTTGCATTAACAGAGCCAACAATCGCTGGAATGCCTAACTCACGCGCGATAATCGCAGCATGGCAAGTGCGGCCACCACGGTTTGTGACTAAAGCACTTGCGCGCTTCATAACAGGTTCCCAGTTAGGGTCAGTCATGTCAGCAACCAATACATCGCCAGGTTGCACTAAATGCATGTCAGCTGGGTCAAGTACGATACGTACAGGACCTGTGCCAATTTTTTGTGTGACAGCACGACCAACCACCATTGGTTTGGCAGCGTGTTTCTCTAATATGAACGTTTCTGTCACGTTGTTATTCGCTTCTTGAGATTTCACAGTCTCGGGACGTGCTTGCAAGATGTATAACTTGTTATCAACACCGTTTTTGCCCCATTCAATATCCATCGGACAGCCATAATGCGACTCAATCGTCATGGCGTAACTTGCCAACTCTAGAATGTCTTCATTCGTTAGCGAGTAACGATCGCTATCAATTGGGTCTACATTGACTGTGTTTGTACTTTTGCCTGCTTGTGTTGCATCGCTGAACACCATTTTAATGAGTTTAGAACCCATGGTGCGGCGAACAATAGCTGGTTTACCTTGTGCTAATAGTGGCTTATGTACGTAAAATTCGTCAGGATTTACAGCACCTTGAACGACTGTTTCGCCCAATCCATAAGATGATGTAATGAAAACAACGTCTTGAAAGCCTGATTCAGTGTCAATGGTGAACATCACGCCAGCACAGCCAATATCACTTCGCACCATTTGTTGTACACCAGCAGACAAAGCGACATCTGCGTGAACGAAGCATTTGTGAACTCGGTAAGAAATCGCCCGATCGTTATACAAGGAAGCAAAGACTTCTTTAATAGCATGGAGGATATTATCCAAGCCTTGGATGTTTAAGAAAGACTCTTGTTGGCCAGCAAATGAAGCATCAGGCAAATCTTCGGCTGTTGCAGAAGATCTAACGGCAAAGGTGGCACCGTCGCCTGATTTTGCTGTTAGCGTTACGTAATGCTCTGCAATAGCTTTACCAAGTGAAGCAGGGAAGGGCTCAGCCATAATCCACTCGCGAATTTGCTTACCACAAGCAGCTAATGCAATGGTGTCGTCCACATTAAGTGATTCGAGCGCCTTAACGATTTTGGCATCCAAACCATTTTGTGCCAAAAACTCACGGTACGCATCGGCAGTTGTCGCAAAGCCAGTAGGCACGCGAACGCCTTTTGCAGAAAGCTGCGAAATCATTTCCCCTAGTGATGCATTCTTACCGCCTACCGAAGGCACATCAACGTTACGCAGGTTTTCGAAAGGAATTACATGGGCTGACATAAAGAATCTCTCCGTCTATTGATGCTCAGTTTGATTTTAATCAATTAAAATGGCTTCAATATTTTTGTTTTTTTAGAGTGTTATGCTTTGTGTGATTTTTTATAATTTATATCACTTGAAAGCTAAATTTGTAAAAGTAGTATTTTGCCTAATAAGCGCTCTTCTGTCACGTTGATTAGCGTGTTTGTGTCCATGAATGACTGAATATTTACCCTACATTTTTTTCATAAAGAAACTATTTTATTGGCTCAAGCATCCAATAAAAGTTAAAGTGATTTAAATATTACGGTTAAAGAAAGCAAAAAAATGAGTCAACCTCAAAATAATAGTCAGACCTCACTCAATCATTTGGAGGAAATTATGGCTAAAACCTGTTTTTGCAAGCTAAGAGAATCATGTCCTGACAAAACAAGTCATGAGTGCCTCAAAGATCGCAATATTTATAAAGAGTTTATGCAAAAGCAGTCTTAACCAAAGGGTTTTAATCTTCCAGGAAGCAATGTAAAACTTCCTGAATCATGTGTGACCAGCATCTCACAATCCTGAATTGTGCAGCTAAGGTTCATGTTTCTACTGGCGGCGTTTTCAAGATCTTTGGTTTCAGGCAAGTTAATCACTGTTAAATTTCCGAGCTTTAGGAGTGCTTTACTGTTTTGATCCCACCACATATCAGCAGCACGTCCACCATATAGTATTAAGGCCACTTGATTTGAGCGCCCGCAAGCTTTACGTAGAACCCGCTCATCAGGCAGGCCAACTTCTATCCAAAGCTCAATCGCGCCGGTTAAATCTTTTTGCCATAAATCAGGCTCCTCATCGTCGCTCAACCCTTTTCCAAATGAGATTGATTCGCTTGCAAACAATGCAAAAGCAATCAATCTCACCATTAAGCGCTCTTCAGTTTCAGAAGGGTGTTTAGCAAGCGTCAAGCTATGGGCGGCATAATAGTTAGTATCCATATTTGACACTTGCAGTTCTGCTTTATAGATAGTGGATTTTAGTGCCATGGCGACTTTTTCTCTATGTCCTTGCCAGTTTTATTTGTATTAGTCTTTTTTGCAGACTTTGTGCCTGTTGGCTTAATGCCTGCGCCGCTTCGGCGATTCGGTTGACCTTTACCACGCACTTTAGGGGCTTTGATTTTAGGTGGTTTAATTTCTGCATTAGGGTCAACGCTAATCAATATGCGTTTGCCTTCACATTCGATGATTTGACCTGGTTTAATTTTAGCTGTTTTACGCAGTTCTAGTTCACCATCCACTTTAACCATGCCCTCGGCAACCATTGCTTTACCTCTACCACCGCTGTCAGCTAAGTCAACCAACTTGAGCAGATTGCATAGCTCAACGTATTCAGTATTTATTATAAATTCAATATCTTGCATTATATTTTCTTAAGTAATAGATGAAGTTTTTTGTGGTGTTTGTTGCTATTAATGCTTGTTGTTACTTCTTGATAACTTTACCAATGTGCGCTTCACCACGTTTTTTTGCTAGGGCTATTTGTTTTTGTCGCTCAGTCACACTCGTTAATTTTTTATTGGTAAGTTTGTCAAAGCAATGGCAGCATGAGATGCCAGCGACATATTGTTCGCTTAGCATTTCTTCAGGTGAGAGCGGGTGGCGGCAGGCATGACATTGGTCGTAATCCCCAATCTCTAAACCATGTTTTACCGAAACGCGTTGGTCAAACACGAAGCATTCGCCTTCCCATAGACTGTCTTCTTTCGGGACCTCTTCTAGATACTTGAGTATGCCACCTTGTAAGTGATAAACCTCTTCAAAGCCTTGCTCCATCATGAAAGAGCTGGCTTTTTCACAACGAATGCCACCAGTGCAAAACATAGCGACTTTTTTATGTTGTTTATTATCTAAGTTTTTAGTTACGTAATCAGGAAACTCACGAAAAGTTGTGGTTTTTGGATCGATGGCACCTTTAAAAGTGCCAATGTCGTATTCATAATCATTACGTGTATCAATCAATATTATATCAGGATCGGATATTAGCGCGTTCCAGTCTTGAGGCTTTACATAGGTACCTACCATATAATTTGGGTCTATACCTTTTATACCTAAGGTCACAATCTCTTTTTTAAGACGTACTTTCATACGATAGAACGGCATTTCATCAGCACAAGATTCTTTATGCTTTATATCAGCTAAACGTTGGTCTTGTTTTAGATATTGAATGAGCGCGTCAATATTCGCGCGACTGCCAGCCACCGTGCCATTAATACCTTCCTCAGCCAGAAGCAGCGTGCCTTTAATATTATTTGCAATACAGAAGTCAAGCAAGCTAGGCTGAACGGCTTTGTAATCTGTTAGTTTTGCAAACTTATAGAGTGCGGCGACTATAAAATTGGACACAAGGTTCTTTCTTGGGGAGACTTCTTAAACAAGGTCGTTATGATAAGCCATGCAGGCCTTATTTTCTTCGCAAATTGATGTGGTTACTAATTAAGTTTTTAGCTTGATCTCGATAGTGTTTGTAATCTAAGTCCTTGACCCATAGATGAATGAGTCCGCTAAAGAATAGGTGTGTGTCCATCGCAAGGATGATAGGTGAAGCATCAGGTTTTAGCTGACCTTTCGTTTTAGCCCGCTCGTAAAGTTGCTCTAACTTTTTTGTAATATGCTCGCAATTTGATAATGTTTGTTCTAGCAATGCCGATAGCTCTTCAACGTATTCGCATTTCACCATCATAATTTCGAAAGTTTGACGTGTGTCCGATGACTCATTAAGTGCGTCGATGGTACCGCTTAGAAAATTACCAATTTGTCCAATTGGATCATCATTATTTTTAACAAGAAGGCTTTCATCCATTCGATCAATAAGTGGAAGTAACACTTGCTCTCGAAGAGCCTTAAATAATTCAGTCTTGTTACTGAAATGCCAATAAACAGCTCCCCGAGTAACGCCAGCTTCGGTGGCAATCTGCTCCATACTCGTTCTACTCACGCCACGGGATAAAAACACCTGGCGGGATGCATCAATGATGCGCTGTCTTGTAATTTCTGCATTTTCCTTTGTTTTTCTAACCACAGCTTATGATTCCAATTTTAATATCAACTCTTTGTAAATATGATGTTTTAATCGATAAAACACGTTTACATAACATCGTGTTTCTATATAATATACATTCAACTTTGTATGTAAACAAGCATTACCTAAATTATTTCTGTAAAGACATGGAGTTAGACATGCAAAACCTATTTTTAAAGGGCAGCAAGCAGCTAAACTTTTCACAGTTTCTACTTATTTGCGTAGTGACAAGCTTGGGATTGGGAGCTTGCGGTAAAAAGGAAGAAGTTCCGCCGCAAGGAGCCGGCATGGTCATGCCTGTGAGTGTCATTTCAGTAAAGGCGACCTCTGTGCCCATCACTGCTGAGGCGATAGCGCAAACTGAGGGGGCTAAAGAAGTTGAAATTCGCCCGCGCGTTGGTGGTATTTTATTAAAACGCATTTACGATGAGGGTGCTTCTGTCAACGCTGGTCAAACTATGTTTTTGATTGATCCAATGCCCTACCAAATTGCTTTACAACAAGCTAAAGCCGCTTACTCAGCTCAGCAAGCAAGGGTTGAGCAAACAGCACGTGAAGAATTGCGTTTGAGTAGTTTGTTAGCAAGTCAATCAATTAGTCAGCGCGAGTATGATAATGCTTCCAGCGACAAAGCGACTTCAGTTGCCAATCTTCAACAAGTCTCAGCGAATGTAAGAGAGGCGGAACTGAACCTTTCATATACTAATGTTACTTCTCCGCTATCAGGCGTCTCTGGACGTTTTCAATTCTCCGAAGGTTCATTGGTTGCGCCTAACACTAGCTTGTTAACAACGGTTTCTCAAATCTCCCCAATTTGGGTTCGCTTTAGTTTATCTGATAGCGAGATTAAGTCCTTAGGTGGGCATTTAACACAGAAAAGTGTTAAAGAGGTTTCACTTTTATTGCCTGATGGCACTGAATATAACCAAAAAGGTAAACTAAACTTTTCAGCTAGCCAAATTGACCCAAAATTAGGGACGCAACAACTAAGAGCAGCCTTTGAGAATAACGATCATCAATTATTACCAGGTCAGTTTGTCAGAGCAAAAATATCGACGGGTGTGCGCAACGGCGTATTTTTAATTCCACAAACTTCAGTATTAACAGGCGACCAAGGCAAGTTTGTATTCGTTGCTGAAAAAAATAATGAAGGCAAATTCGTCGCTGCTGTTCGTCCAATTAAAGAGGGGGGTTGGATGGGTAACAATTGGGTAGTACTCGAGGGGCTAAAAGAAGGTGACCAAGTCATTGCAGATAACCTTATTAAGATTCGTCCTGGCGCACCAGTGAATCCTCATCCGTTTGGTACTGCACCATCAATGCCTCCCGCTAATTCTGCTAAAGCTAAATAATCGAATATGAAAAACTTCACACGATTTTTTATTACGCGGCCAATTTTTGCTTCTGTTTTATCTATTATTATTGTGCTATCTGGCTTGGCAGCGGCATTTAAGCTACCAATTGCACAATATCCTCAAATCGCACCACCAACGGTGACCATCACCGCGGTCTACCCTGGTGCGAGTGCTGACACGATTTCCAAAACTGTTGCTGCACCTATTGAGGAGCAGTTAAGCGGTGTTGATAACTTACTTTATTTCAACTCTAGTGCAGACTCTAGCGGAACCTTGGTCATTACAGCCACTTTCGAGATTGGCACCAATGTTGACCAAGCAACATTCAACGTCAGTAACCGCGTTAATATTGCCACGCCACGCTTGCCTGACGAGGTTCGTCGTAACGGCTTGATCGTTCAGAAAAAATCGAACGACATTTTGTTAGTGGTGATGCTCACTTCCAAAAATAAAGATCATAATCGATTATTCCTCAGTAATTACGCCACCCTTAACGTGATGGATGAGATGAAGCGTGTAAAAGGGGTAGGCGACGCAGTTATTTTTGGCGGTCAAGATTACTCAATGCGTATTTGGCTTCGCCCGGATCGTATGGCTCAACTTGGTGTCAGTACTACTGATATTTCCAATGCTATTACGGCGCAAAACAATCAATATGCGGCAGGAAAGATTGGCCAAGAGCCAGCGCCATCTTCACAGCAGTTGGTTTATACGGTAACAGCTAAAGAGCGCCTGATTGACCCTGAGCAATTTAGCAATGTAATTATCAAAGCCGACGGTCCTAATGGCATCCTGTATCTAAAAGACGTCGCACGCATTGAGTTAGGTGCACAAAACTATAATGTGGCTTCAACACTTGATGGTACCCCGGGTGTTGCGATTCCAATTTTCTTGCAAACAGGCGCCAATGCACTAGATACCGCTAAAAGTATCAAGTCAAAGATGGAAGATTTGAAAACTGAGTTTCCAGCAGGCATGCAATACAGCATTCCTTATGATACGAGCGACTTTGTGAAAGCGACTATAAATGAGGTGTTTCATACCTTTGCTGAAGCTTTAATACTGGTTGTCTTAGTTGTGTTCTTATTTTTACAGAGCTGGCGCGCAACGCTGATTCCCATTATTGCCGTGCCTATTTCTTTAATCGGCACTTTTGCTGGACTTTACCTGTTTGGCTTCTCTATTAACTTACTGACATTGTTCGCTATGATTTTGGCAATTGGTATTGTGGTGGATGATGCGATTGTGGTGCTCGAGAATACCGAGCGCTTGATGAAAGAGGAGAATATGGCGCCATTACCTGCTGCGATAAAGTCGATTAGTCAGGTGTCTGCGGCCGTGGTAGCGATTGTGCTAGTCCTTTGCGCTGTATTTGTGCCAGTGGCATTCCAAGGAGGTATCGCTGGCGAGCTATATAGACAATTCGCGGTCACAATAGCGATTGCTGTTGTAATTTCAGGTGTTGTTGCACTTACACTTACGCCAGCACTTTGCGCAATGATTTTGAAGAAGTCCAGCAATCAAAATGCCTTTTTCAGAAAATTCAATCATGGCTTTGGGCGAATGACTAACTTCTATACTAGTACGGTCAGCAAAACTCTTAAACATAGAATTCTTGGTGGAGTTGTATTTGCCCTCATCGTAGCTATTGTCGCTGTGTTATTTAGAGTGGTGCCGGGAAGTTTTGTGCCTGCTGAAGATCAGGGCTATGTGGTGACTATTGTTATCATGCCTGACGGAGCAACATTGAACCGCACATCAAAGACGACTGAATCTATTCGCTCTGCGATTGCACACGACCTAGCAGTGGCTCATGAGTTTGCGGTGAATGGTTTTGAGTTGCTCACAGGCGCGAATAAAACCAACTCTGCAACTATGTTTGTGCGCCTGAAGGACTGGAAAGAGCGCGAAACAAGTGCGACTGATATCGTTGGCAAGTTGTTTGGCATTGGCATGAGTCAGCCAGATGGCTTGGCGATTGCAGTTAACCCGCCTGCGATTCGCGGGTTGGGCTCTGCTGGTGGCTTTGAGGTGTATGTACAAAGTCAAAGTGATACTGATCCGATTAAGCTTGCAGCAGTCATGAATGGCTTTATTGATGCGATGAGAACTGAGCCGACCTTGACAGGGTTAAACTCATTCTTCCGTCCAACCGTGCCTCAGCTTTTAATTGAGGTGGATGAGGCTAAAGCGCTTTCACAGGGTGTGCGTATTTCGGATATTTATGCAACCTTACAAAGTACAATGGGCGCTTTCTATGTAAACGACTTTAACCGCAATGGCCGCACTTATCGGGTGCAATTGCAGGCAGAGCCTGAGTTTAGAATGAACCCTGAAGACTTGGGTAAGGTATATGTTCGTAGTCAGCCCTCAGTAAATAACCCGAGTGGAAATATGATTCCACTTTCAGCGTTAAGCAAGGTCAGCAATATCGTTGGTGCTGAGCAATTGGAGCGCTACAACGGCTTACTCTCTGCCAAAGTCTTTGGCAGTGGCGCACCGGGTGTGAGTTCTGGTGATGCAATTAAAACGGTTGAACGTATTGCTAAGGAAAACTTACCTGATGGCTACAAAATTGCTTGGACAGGTCAAGCCTATCAAGAGAAACGAACGGGTTCAGCAGCTTTATTTGCTTTTGGTTTCGCTATTATTATGGTGTTTTTGATTTTAGCAGCCCAATTTGAAACCTGGGCGCTTCCATTGGCGGTAATTATGGCGGTACCCTTCGCGCTTGCCGGCGCTTTTCTAGCCGTCCTGCTCCGTGGTATGCCAAATGACATTTACTTCCAAATTGGTTTAATTACCTTGATTGGCTTGGCAGCAAAAAACGCGATTCTGATTGTGGAATTTGCTGAGCAAAAAATGGAAGAAGGTATGCCTGTCGCTGAAGCTGCGCTTGAAGCTGCAAGATTGCGATTTAGGCCTATTGTGATGACCTCAATGGCATTTGTGCTTGGTATCTTGCCCTTGGTCGTTGCAACAGGTGCAGGTGCTGCAGCGCGTCGCTCTATGGGTACAGGTGTGTTCGGCGGCATGATTTTAGCCACTTTTATTGCCACTATCTTTATTCCTCTGTTCTTTACATGGTTAAGCAGCAAACACGTCAGGCAACATGGTCATATTGAAAACCATGAATCGCAAGAGAAAGAAGCACAATGAAATTAAAACAGTTAATTAGATTGTCTGTTGCTTTGCCGGTATTAAGCTTGTCAGCTTGTCAGATGATGGGGCCTGATTACTTTAGGCCCAAGCAAGTACTACCTGTGAGTTACCAAGAAATCGGAGCGGCGGATGCTTCACAAACGATAAGTAATCAATGGTGGACGCTTTACAACGATGAAGTGCTCAATGAACTGATTATAAAAGTAAGCAAAAACAACACCGATATTAAAATCGCAGTTGCGCGTATTGAAGAGGCTGATGGCTACTTGCGTGAGCTTGGTGCAGCTTTATTTCCTCAAGTAAATCTGGACTCAAACGCTAGTCGTTATAGAGTTACTGAATTAGGTGCCGTGCCAATTTTTAATGGAATGAGTCCAACAAGAAGTAATTTCAATGTCAGGTTAGGCACGACTTTTGAATTAGACTTTTGGGGTAAATTACGCCGTGCCCAAGAGTCCGCGAGAGCGCAAGCTTTGGCATCAAGGTTCGCAAAAGACACGATAGACTTGTCTCTCAAAAGCTTAGTAACTGGAGACTATTTGTTTCTTCGTAGTTTGGAAGCGCAAATTGAAATTTCAAAGTCAAATATGCAAAGTCGTGAAGACAGCTTAGCATTAACTAAGCGCCGTTTAGTAGGTGGCGTATATTCCGCGCTAGATGTTCATCAGGCTGAAGTTGCATACAATAATCTTAAAGCACAATTGGCTGACTTAACACGTCAACGCGTCATGATTGAACATCAATTAGCAGTATTAACAGGCGATTTGGATTTAAAAGTTGCCGTGGGGAATTTTAAGTCCTTACCTATTCCACCTGTACCGCCAGTCGGATTGCCTTCATTATTGCTAGAGGCGCGACCTGATGTGCGTCAAGCTGAACAAAATCTAATTGCTGCAAATGCTAAAATTGGTGTCGCTAAAGCCGCTTTATTCCCTACCATTTCGCTTACTGCTGGCCTGGGTGGTGAAAGTAAAGATTTGGGCGATGTATTGAAGTCAGCAGCTAGAATTTGGAATGGTGGTTTGAGTTTAAATCTACCAGTTTTCGACTCAGGTCGTTTGAACTCTAGGGTTGATCAAGCTTCTGCTCAGCAAAAGCAATTATTGGTTGCTTATGAGCGTGCTTTGCAAAATGCTTTTACTGAAGTGAATGATGCATTGGTGAACCTACGTCAAAATACCGAACGTGAGGCAGCACTCAATACAAGCCAAGCATCTGCCAACAAAGCGATGGAAATAGCTAATAATCGTTACAAGTCAGGGTATACAGGTTATTTAGAAGTGCTTGACGCGCAGCGAGTGTTTAACGATGCCTCGCTCGCTTACGTGCAAAGTCGCCAAGCAAGATTAACCTCAACGGTTGAGTTATTCAAAGCGCTCGGTGGTGGGTGGTTAAGGGCAAGTACTCAGTAATTATTTTTTGAGTACTTGTTGAATCTTTAACACAAGTACGATGGCTGAAAGTAATAGGGTGATGCCATTCGCAATAATAACTGGCATGCTGTTAATGAATAGTCCATAAAAAAACCAAAGTGTAACGCCTGCGGTGAACAGGCTATACATCGGTAATGAGATGCCTTCAAGGTTACGTGTTTTCCACGACTGGTAAGCTTGTGGAGCAAAAGCAATCGTGGTGAGAAAAGCGGCACTATAACCGATAATGTTACTTAAATCTTGATGCATATTATTCTTAATCTATTTTGAACGAATTCCGATTAAATCACGACTATTTAAATCACTGCTAGCTTTTTTGGTCAAGCACCTTGTCTTTGCTTCATCCTCTATCATTAGCGTGATAAAATCCAAAGTGAATTTTAATCATTGAACCCAAGCAAAGATAATCAAAATAATGACCGTTCGTACACGTTTTGCTCCAAGTTCTACTGGTTTCTTACATATTGGCGGCGCACGTACCGCTCTATTCTCTTGGGCTTATGCCCGAAAACATAAAGGTCAGTTCATTCTTCGTATTGAAGATACCGATGTTGCGCGATCAACCCCTGAAGCCGTGCAAGCAATTTTAGACGGCATGTCATGGCTTGGTTTGGACTGGGATGAAGGCCCATTCTTACAAATGCAACGCATGGATAGATATAAAGAAATTATCCAAAAAATGCTAGCTGAAGGCCACGCTTATTATTGTTATTCAAGTAAAGAAGAGTTAGATGCTTTACGTGAACGCCAGACGCAAGAGGGCCTAAAGCCACGCTATGATTGTCGTTGGAGGCCTGAAAAAGGAAAGGCGCTTCCTGAGGTTCCTGCTGGTGTCCAGGCTGTTGTGCGCTTTAAAAATCCAAAGACAGGCTTAGTGGAATGGAATGATATGGTTAAAGGACATATTGCCATTTCTAACGAAGAGTTGGACGATCTCATTATTGCTCGCAGTGATGGTACGCCAACGTACAACTTCTGTGTGGTGGTAGACGACTGGGAGATGGGCATTACCCAAGTCATTCGCGGGGATGATCATGTGAATAACACGCCACGTCAAATCAATATGCTTAAAGCACTTGGTGCGACCATTCCTCAGTATGCTCATTTATCGATGATATTAGGCGATGATGGTCAAAAGCTATCTAAGCGTCATGGCGCTGTGAGTGTGATGCAATATGATGCAGATGGTTATTTGCCAGAAGCAGTGTTAAATTATCTGGCTCGCTTGGGCTGGTCTCATGGTGATGATGAAATTTTTAGCATGGAACAATTCTGCGACTGGTTTGATTTAGATCACATCACACCATCAGCAGCACAATTTAATACTGAAAAGCTTAATTGGATTAATTCGCACTATATTAAACAAGCGGATATAGAGGAATTGGGTGCAGATATTCAAAAGCGCCTTTTAGCTAATGGCATTAAAACCCAAGATGGTCCTGATTTAAACCGTGTCATTGCACTTTATCGCGATCGTGCAAATACCCTTAACGACTTAGCAGTGAGCATTGAGTATTTCTACAAAAAGCCATTGCTTGATTCAGTGATGGCGGAAAAGCATCTTACCCCTGACGTTATGCCTATTTTGAAAGTAATGCTTACTGAGTTAGCTGAAGTGGATTGGACGGTTGAAGCACTTCATCATGTGATTGAGCAAGCTGTTGTAAAGAATGAATTGAAGTTTCCTAAATTGGCAATGCCGCTTCGCGTAATGGTTACTGGTAGCGGCCAATCACCAAGTGTTGACGCTGTAATGCAGCTTTTAGGAAAAGAGGAAACTCTAAGACGCATATCCTCATTTTGTGATTAAACATATTTTAATAAATTGAGAACGAACGGCATATACTATTAGTCATAAAATTAGAGTAAAAAACTCAGATGATCGTTTTAAGTTAAACATTACCAAGAAAAGGTGAAAACATGACTCCTAAAGGGCAGTTGTTACAAGACCCATTTTTAAATGCATTACGTAAGGAACATGTACCAGTGTCTATTTATCTGGTTAATGGGATCAAGTTACAAGGGCAGGTTGATTCCTTCGATCAATACGTGATTTTACTTAAAAATACAGTCACGCAAATGGTCTATAAACATGCTATTTCTACGATTGTTCCGGGTCGTGCAGTTACTATTCCAAGTGGAGTTGTAGAAGTGTAGTGTTGATTGGCTTTTGTTTTAGTAATGGAAAAATTTTAATGACGTTGTGTCAAAATGCTTGATAGGCCAGAAAGTAGTAGTGATGCCATTTTAGTCAGTTTAGATTTTGGCGAGACAAGCTATGAAGAAAGCTTGGAAGAACTTAAGCAATTGGCTATTAGTGCTGGTATTAATATTAGAGGTGTCGTTGAAGGTAAGCGAGACAAACCTGACGCCAAGTTTTATTTAGGGTCTGGTAAGGCAGAAGAGTTGGCTGAAACGGTAAAAGCCACTGAATCTAAAGCTGTTGTATTTAATCATGACCTAAGTCCATCACAGCAACGGAATTTAGAACGTTTGCTCCAATGCCGCGTTGCTGATCGTACTGGTCTAATTCTCGATATTTTTGCCCAGCGGGCTAAAAGCCATGAAGGTAAACTTCAAGTTGAGCTTGCACAGCTTGAACATTTGTCTACACGTTTAGTTCGAGGGTGGACACACTTAGAACGTCAAAAAGGTGGTATTGGTGTGCGTGGCGGCCCAGGGGAGACCCAGCTTGAGCTTGATAGACGAATGTTGCGAGTTCGCGTCAAACAGTTACGAGAAAAACTAGATAAACTTAAACAGCAGCGTGGTATGCAACGCCGTTCGCGTCAACGATCTCAAGTGATGTCTGTGTCGTTGGTGGGTTACACCAACGCAGGTAAGTCAACATTATTTAACCGCTTAACCCAGTCAAAAGTGCTGGCAGCTGATCAGTTATTTGCAACATTAGATACCACCTCACGAAAGCTGTTTATTCCTAATGCAGGGCCAATGGTCATTTCTGATACTGTTGGATTTATCAAACACCTGCCTCATGCATTATTAGAGGCCTTTGGTGCAACGCTTGAGGAGTCTGTTCAGGCGGATTTGTTGCTTCATATTGTTGACACTGCTAGCACTAATCGAGACGAACAGATTGCTGAAGTTAACAAAGTACTGAGTGAGATTGGTGCGCAGGACGTACCTCAGATTCTGGTCCTTAACCAAATTGATCGTGCAGGTTTAGAGGCGGGCTTGGAGCGAGATGAATATGGTAGAATTTGCAAAATATTGATTTCGGCTAAATCTGGAGATGGACTGCAGTATTTAGAACAGGTATTAACAGAGCATCAGCAACGTTTGTATGATTATCGTACAACAGAAGCTGCTTATATTTAATTTATTGACTAATCGGAGTTTTAAATGGCAAATGACCCTGGCTGGGGCAATCGTAACAATGAAGGACCTCCTGACTTGGATGAGGTTATGCGTCAATTTAGTCGCAAATTAAAATCTTTATTTGGAAAAGCACCTTCAAATGGCAGTGAGCCAAATGAGAAGCCTAAAATTTCAGTGTTACCAATTCTTGGTTTGATTGCACTTGTATGGATTGCAACCGGATTTTACATTGTAGATCAGGGCTCACGTGGCGTAGTTTTACGATTCGGAAAGCACGTAGAAACGTCTTTTCCTGGACCACGCTGGCATATGCCTTTCCCTATTGAATCAGTCACTGTTGTTAATATGGAACAAGTGCGCACCATTGAAATTGGATATCGTTCGGCAGAAGGTAGCGCTGGGCGGAGCAAACAGCTTAATGAGTCGCTCATGTTAACGGATGACGAAAATATTATTGATCTGCAATTTGCTGTTCAATATAACCTCAAAAACGTTGAGGAAACGCTTTTTAACAATCGAAGTGCAGAAGATGCTGTGCGCGGCATTGCTGAAACAGCCATTCGAGAAGTTGTTGGAAAAAGTAAGCTAGACTTTGCATTGTATGAAGGTCGTGATGAAGTCTCAATTAACACCAAAAAATTAATGCAAGACGTACTAGATCGTTATAAGACTGGTATTAACGTTGTAAGTGTTACGATGCAAAACGCTCAACCTCCTGAACAGGTTCAAGCCGCTTTTGAAGATGCAGTTAAAGCTAAGCAAGATTTAGAGCGTCAAAAAAATGAAGGTCAGGCTTACGCAAATGACGTCATTCCAAAAGCCCGTGGAACTGCTTCAAGACTTCTGCAAGAAGCAAACGGATATAAATTAAGAGTTGAAAATGAAGCCCAAGGTAATGCAAGTCGTTTCAATCAAATTTATACACAATACCAACATGCGCCGGAAGTTACACGCTCACGTATGTATCTGGATGCACAAGAGCAAATTATGTCTAGCGTAAGCAAGGTAATTGTTGACCAAAAAAATGGGAACAGCTTGCTGTATTTGCCGTTAGATAAACTGATTGCTGGCACAGCTGCAAACGCACCTGCAGTCAATTCTGGCACAACGTTAGCGCCTGTAATGCCTTCATTGGATATTAATACAGATGCAAAAGTGCGCGATTTCTCGCGTAGTCGTGAACGCGTTAGCAGATAAAAGTGAGAATTGATATGAGAAATTTAGGTGTTGTACTTTCCGTTTTTTTGTTTTCAGTTATCTTAATTAGTGCATCAGCATTTACTGTAGATCAACGTGAATATGCATTAGTTAAAAGACTTGGTGAAGTAGTTGCGATAGAGAAGACGCCGGGCTTGTATTTCAAAGTGCCTTTTGTTGATAACGTGGTTTACTTTGATAATCGAATTTTGACCCTCAACTGGGAAGAGCCTGATCGCTTTATTACAAGTGAGAAAAAAAACGTGCTTGTGGATTCTTTTGTCAAATGGCGCATTATTGATCCACAAAAATACTATGTGTCGGTCAAGGGTGATGAGATTCAAGCAGAGCGGCGCTTATCTCAAACAGTAAATGATGGGCTCCGTGCAGAGTTCGGTAAACGTACTATTCATGATGTAGTTTCTGGTGAGCGTGGTCAAATCATGGAAATTCTTCGTCAACGTGCTGATCGAGATTCCCGCCAAATTGGCATTCAAGTATTGGATGTTCGCATTAAGCGTGTGGATTTACCGGAGAATGTAAGTAATTCAGTTTATGACCGAATGGAAGCAGAGCGAAAAGGGGTTGCAAACCAATTACGTTCAGAGGGTTCCGCTGCTGCAGAAAAAATCCGTGCCGATGCTGACAGACAACGTGAAGTCATTGTTGCTGAAGCTTTTAAAGAGGCCCAAAGAGTAAAAGGTGAGGGTGATGCCAAGGCCTCAGCTATTTATTCTGCTGCTTACGGTAAAAGCCCTGAGTTTTATGCTTTTTATCGAAGTTTAGAAGCTTATCGCAACAGCTTTAAGAGCAAGAGTGATGTGATGGTACTTGAACCAAGTTCTGATTTTTTAAAATATATGCGTAATTCTGGCGCAAAAAAATAGTTGATTTGAGTGTTTATGCGTAATTGGTTACTTCCAGAATATATCGAAGATGTATTGCCTCCTGAAGCCGCGCAAATTGAATCTTTACGTAGGTCTTTATTGGATCTATTAGATGTGCATGGATATCAATTTGTGATGCCACCTGTATTAGAGTACTTGGAGTCTCTAATAACAGGCGTGGGACATGATTTAGACTTGGCCACTTTTAAGGTAGTGGATCAGCTAACAGGTCGACTAATGGGAGTACGTGCGGATATTACGCCACAAGCGGCCCGCATTGATGCACACATGCTTAATAACCAGGGCATTACTCGCCTTTGTTACGCTGGAAACGTCTTAAGAACTAGTCCTGATGGATTGGCACAAACGCGTCAGCCACTTCAGTTAGGTGCTGAGCTGTTTGGTCATGCTGGCATAGAAGCTGATATTGAAATTCAACGCTTAATGGTTAAAACACTCCAAGCAGCTGGTGTTGAGGCTCTGCAAATTGATTTTAGCCATGTGGGTATTTTTGATAGCTTAATGAGTAATGTGGAAATCAATGATCCGCTAAACCAGTTAATTTACCAAGCATTGCAAAGCAAAGATCAAACAGCTTTAAAAGAGCTTACTCAAGACTTTGATACGGAAACGCGTATAGCGTTATGTCGATTAACTGAGTTGAATGGCGACGAAAGTATTTTAGCTGTTGCTGCCAAAGTCTTACCAAAAACACCAGAAATTATGAGTGCATTAAGCGATTTAAGCCAAGTGGCCAAAGATTTGACGGATTTAGGTGTTGGTTTAAGTTTTGATTTGGCAGAGTTGCGTGGCTATCACTATCATAGTGGAATGGTATTCGCCGCTTATGCAAAGGGCTGTTCAGGGCCACTAGCGTTTGGCGGCCGATATGATAAAGTCGGACAAGCCTTCGGTAGAGCCCGAGCAGCAACCGGCTTTAGCCTAGATTTACTGGGCTTAGTAACAGCGCTTCCAATATTAAAAGTTAAAAAGGGGATCCTCGCGCCTTACGGAAACGAAAACTCTTTATTAAATATAATCAATTCATTAAGAGAGTCTGGTGAGAAAGTTATTCAAGAACTTCCAGGCCACGATGCATATAATCATGAATTGGGTTGCGATCGAAAATTGGTTAACAAAGCAGGTGAATGGCAAGTAGTTTCTGCGTAAGCGGTAAAAAGAAAATTGCAATGTAAAATTAAAAAAAGCGCTTAAATATTAGGTAGATTATGGCTAAAAATGTTGTTGTTATTGGTACGCAATGGGGCGATGAAGGTAAAGGGAAAATCGTTGATTGGTTAACTGATCATGCACAAGGTGTTGTTCGCTTTCAAGGTGGCCATAATGCAGGTCATACACTGGTTGTGGGTCAAGGTGATGCGCAGCGTATTTATAAGCTTAATTTAGTGCCTTCAGGCATCGTTCGCACCGGGGTGAATTGCTATATTGGTAATGGTGTTGTTTTAGACACGGGTCATTTACTTAAAGAAATCAAAGCACTTGAAGATGGTGGTTTGGAAGTTAAAAATCGTCTAAAAGTAAGTCCAGGCTGCCCATTAATTTTGGATTATCACGTGCGGCTGGATGTGGCGCGTGAATTAAAACGGGGTGCAGACAAGAAAATTGGGACAACGGGTAAAGGTATTGGTCCAACCTATGAGGATAAAGTAGCGAGACGTGCTTTGCGTCTTTACGACTTATTCTACCCAGAACAGTTTAGTGAAAAGCTTCGTGATGTATTGGATTATCATAATTTTGTGCTCACTAAGTACCTCGGCGCTGAAGCCGTTGATTTTAATCATCAGCTAGATTCAGCATTAGCTAAAGCTGAGCATATTAAACCTATGGTGGCTGATATTTCTGCTGCTTTATACGATGCAAATAAAGCCGGTCAAAATCTCTTGTTTGAAGGCGCGCAAGGCACGTTACTAGACGTTGACCATGGTACATACCCCTATGTAACATCAAGCAATTGCGTATCAGGTCAAGCATCAGCCGGCACTGGTGTTGGTCCAAGTATGTTGCATTATGTATTAGGCATTACAAAAGCTTACACTACCCGTGTTGGTGGTGGTCCATTCCCAAGTGAGTTAGATATTGAATCTGAAGGCGCACCAGGCACACAAATGTCTGTAAAAGGTCAAGAAATCGGCACGGTAACTAAGCGGAAACGACGTTGTGGCTGGTTTGATGCGGCTGCATTACGTCGTTCTGCGCGAATAAATGGTTTGTCAGGTCTATGTATTACCAAGTTAGACGTGCTCGATGGTATCTCAGAGTTGCGTATTTGTACTGGTTATCAACTAGATGGTAAAACAGTAGCTATGTTGCCAGTTGGCGCGGATGATGTTGCTCGTTGTCAGCCAATTTATGAAACATTACCAGGTTGGTCTGAAAATACCTTTGGCGTTAGTCGCTGGGATGATTTACCAATCAATGCACGCAATTATCTTAAACGTCTAGAAACCTTATGTGAAGTACTTGTTGATATTGTTTCAACGGGACCTGAACGCGATGAAACAATCGTGTTGCGCCATCCATTCGGGGCGTAATGAAACCTGTTGAAAAACAGCGCATCGCTTGGGCCTTAACGGGATCAGGTCATTATTTACGTGAATGCATCACTATTTTCGATAAGTTAGCAGATGTCGATTTGTTTTTAAGTAAAGCGGCCGCTGAAATTCTTCAACAATACGGCTACAAGCACAATGTTGGAAAGGTATATCAAGATAAAACCTCTAGCTCAGTGCCTGTCGAACTTTTTTATCGCGGGGCTTATCACACAGTTGTTATTGCGCCGACAACCTCTAATACTGTCGCAAAAATGGTTTATGGTATTTCCGATAATTTAGTCACAAATATTTTCGCGCAAGCAGGAAAATGTCGCGTTCCAAGCATTGTATTCGCCTGTGATACTGAAGCTGAAATCGAGTCGGAGGCGCCGCGCGATAATATGGTCAAGGTTTATCCTCGACGTATCGACTTGGAAAATTCAGCTAAACTCAAAACATTTGAAAAAACAATGGTGGTAGAGAATATGCAGCAGCTCGATACCGCTATTCAGGCAAGATTAGAATGTCTGAAAGCCTCCTCTTTTTAACAGGTAAGTTGGCTGAGAAGAGCTTGCATCAAGTATTAGCAAGCATGCAGCCAGCAACTTTCAAGTATCGTATTACCCAAATTGGCGTATCAGTTGCCGCACTAATGACCCCGGAGTTGATTGCTCGGCGCCTACTTGATATTGGAGACGCAAGCAAAGTCATTGTGCCTGGCTTGTGTTGTGGCGATTTAACGATATTAGAAGATAAATACGGTGTGCCTGTGGCGCGCGGTCCTGTAGATTTGAAGGATTTACCACAGTATTTTGGCCGCGGCGGAAAAGTGCCTGACCTATCTAAATATGATGTGAACATCTTTGCCGAAATTGTCGAGGCACCACAGTTAAGTGTTGAGGCTATACTTAAGCGAGCTGAATACTTTAAAATGCAGGGCGCAAATGTCATAGATTTAGGTTGTTTGCCGAACACACCTTTCCCGCATTTAGCTGACGCAATTAAAATGCTTAAAGTGGCTGGCTTTAAGGTAAGTGTTGACTCTTTAAACGCAGATGATTTGTTGCATGCAGGTAAGTCAGGCGCTGACTACTTGCTTAGCTTAACTGAGCATACTTTGTGGATTGCAGAACAAGTTGATGCGATCCCGGTATTAATTCCATCGAAATCAGGCAGTTTGCCATCTTTATATCGTGCCATTGAAGGCATGCGGAAAATCGGCAAACCTTTTATTGCTGATGCCATTCTTGACCCTATTCCTTTTGGATTTACAGAATCCATCGTTCGTTATCACAAGCTTCGTAAGCGTTACCCTGATATTCAGATCATGATGGGCGTGGGTAACCTAACTGAGTTAACAGATGCTGATACTTCAGGCATAAACGCAATTCTGTTTGGCATAATTAGTGAACTTCATATCAATGCGGTGCTAGCAACATCGGTAAGCCCACACGCAATTAATGCTGTAGCTGAAGCTAACGTGGCAAGGCGTATGATGTTTGCTGCACGCGAAGAAAGTCGTTTGCCTCGGGACTATACGGCAGGCTTGCTTGGCTTGCACGATCGCAGACCTTTCACTTATACACCAGAAGAAATCACAGAGTTTGCAAATCAAATCAAAGACCCGAGCTTTAGAATTCAAGTCAGTAAAGAGGGAATACATATCTATAACCGCGATGGCTTATTCAGCGATATTGATCCATTTAAGCTATATCCACATTTAAAGGTTGAAGAAGATGCTTCTCATGCATTCTATTTAGGTGTTGAGCTTGCAAGGGCGCAAATTGCATGGCAACTTAAAAAGCGTTATACGCAAGATGAAGAGCTTGCGTGGGGTATTAATACCTTTGAGAGCAGCCAAGATGGCAAAACAGCTCACCGTGAAGCTTCAATGAAAGAGAAGAAGCAAAAGTCATGAGCGCAGTTAAAAAGAGCTCAGCAAAAATTAATGAAATTATCCTCATCACCGAATGCGAGGATGGCTCGCCATATATCGCTCCGTTTGGGGTGCGTGAACGTGATGGTTTAGTCTTAATAGCACCGTTCAGACCCTCCTCTAGTTTAGATAATTTACTTAATAGACCACTTGCTACAATCAATACTACAGATGATGTGCGTGTATTTGCAGGTGCGCTAACTGGCAGACGTAATTGGCCAATGCAAGATAAAGAGGGCGCTTTGGTGCTCGAATCTGCTTTGGCATATAAAACACTTAAACTTGAAAAAGTGGAAGATGGTATTCAGCGTCCGCAGCTTTATTTTAAGGTGATTAAAGAGGAAATGCTTAAACCTTTTCAAGGTTACAACCGAGCGCAAGCGGCAGTGATTGAATTGTGTGTACTTGTTAGTCGTTTACATATGTTGCCCATGGAAAAAATTAATTCTGAAATAAACTATCTTCGTATTGCAATTGAAAAAACAGCCGAAGATAACGAATTAGAAGCCTGGGCTTGGCTGGTTGAAACTGTCGAGAATTATCGCGCGCGATTGTCTGGACATAATCTTGCTTGAATCTCCGCCAATCAAAATGTTGGTGAGCGTCACGAGCATAGAGGAGGCATTACTTGCGTTAGACGCTGGCGTAGAGATGATAGACCTCAAAAATCCATCTGCTGGAGCTTTGGGTGCTCTTGAACATGCACTAGTGAAAGAGATTGTGCTAAAAATTAATCGCCTTAGTAGTGTAAGTGCAACAATAGGCGACTTAGCAATGGAGCCGAGCTTAATTCTTGATGCAACTAAGACAATGCTTGAAACAGGCGTTGATATTGTAAAGATTGGGTTCTTCGGTCAGATGAATCATGCTGAATGTCTAGTTGCCTTAAAGCCTTTAACCGCAAAAAGCAAACTCATTGCAGTCTTATTCGCTGATCAAAACCCGAATTTAGCTCTACTACCACTTATTGCAGACGCAGGCTTTTATGGTGTTATGCTTGATACTGCCGATAAAAGTAGAGGTCATTTACTAAATTATTCAAATGTGGATGATTTGCTAGAGTTTGTTGCCCGTTCTTCAGCATTGGGCCTTGAAACGGGATTGGCTGGATCTGTTCAGGAAAGCCATGTTAGAGAACTTTGCAACGTCAAGCCCTCTTACTTAGGCTTTCGCGGCGCATTGTGTGAGCAAAACAAAAGAGTTTTAAGTTTGGATCCAATTAAAATGCTTAGCATTAGAAACATGCTGCATTAATAAAAGTTTCGAATAGGCTTTAACAAGTTTTATATGCTTTAATTCATACCACCATTAAGTAGTGGCTTATTACGTGAAAAACATGACTGATAACATCAAAACAAATGTAGATTTAATGATTGAAGCCCGATGGCTTGTGCCAGTCAATCCACAAAATCATGTTTTAGAGCATCACACTGTTGTTGTCGACCAAGGTGGTATTGTTGATATAGTTACGACGGAAAGAGCAAGGGAGAAATACGCATCGACTAAAACGGTTGTTCTCAATGAACACGTATTGGTTCCAGGATTAATTAATCTACATGCCCACGCAGGAATGACGCTAATGCGTGGTTTAGCTGATGACATCCCTTTAATGCCTTGGCTGCAAAATCACATTTGGCCTGCTGAACAACAAATCGTTTCTGAAAAGTTTGTGCGCGATAGCACTTTATTTGGTTGTGCAGAAATGCTAGCAGGTGGCGTTACTTGTTTTAATGATATGTATTTTTATCCGCAAGCAACGGCTGAGGCCGTTTTGCAAGCAGGAATGCGTGCTCAGCTTGGCTTGGTAGTTCTAGAATTCCCTACCAACTACGCTAATAACGCAGATGACTACATTGAGAAAGGCCTCTTAATTCGTGATGCTTGGCGCGGCAATCCATTGTTGTCAGCAAGCTTGGCGCCTCATGCTCCCTATACAGTCTCGGATACAACATTTGAAAAAATCATTACCTATGCAGAGCAGCTGAGCTTGGGTATTCATACACACTTACATGAAACAAAAGCAGAAATAGCTGAGAGTATGAAAAATTTTGGTGTTCGTCCTATTAAGCGTATGGCCACCTTAGGGCTTTTAGGGCCTAATCTTACTGCAGCACATTGCGTACAAATAAATGATGACGATATAGATTTATTAAGAACATATGGGGCTCATATAGCGCATTGCCCAAGCTCTAATGCTAAGCTGGCAAGTGGTATTGCGCCAATTAATCAGTTGTTAAAGGTTGGTGTTAATGTCGGCTTGGGAACGGATAGCGCCGCAAGCAATAATCGCCAAGATATGTTTGCTGAGATGCGCTTAGCCGCCTTATTAGCGAAAGCAACAACTGAAGATGCAACTAGTATTCCAGCCTCACAAGCCATAGAAATGGCAACAATTAATGCTGCTAAAGCATTAGGCTTAGATCATCAAATAGGCTCAATTGAGGTCGGTAAGTTAGCTGATTTAACTGCAGTGCGAATTGCCGATGTGGAAACTTTACCATGCTTCGACCCTCTATCACATGTGATTTATGCTTGCGGCCGCGAGCATGTGAGCCATGTTTGGGTAGCGGGTGATTTACGTTTTGAGCGCTCAACGCAGCATGCGGGCTTATATGCCAATATTGAACCTAACGAACTTAAGGAAATTGTTTTGCTATGGCAATCGAAATTGAATCATCACAAAGCGTAAACGTCGATCCCGCAGAGCTCGAAAAATTTGCAAGCTTAGCGCACCGTTGGTGGGATAAAACCAGTGAATTTAAGCCATTACATGAAATAAATCCGCTACGCTTAAATTTTATTGATGATATGGTCGGCTTAAACGCTAAGCGTGTTTTAGATGTTGGATGTGGCGGTGGCATCCTCTCTGAATCTATGGATGAAAAGGGTGCAGATGTCTGCGGAATTGATTTGGGCGATAAGGCCCTTAAAGTAGCTCAACTTCACCAATTGGAATCTGGGTCAAAAGTAAATTATCGTCTAATTTCAGCAGAAGATTTAGCCCTAGAACAGCCAGCGAGCTTTGATGTTGTGACCTGTATGGAAATGCTAGAGCATGTCCCAGACCCTGAAGCGATTGTTAGGGCTTGCGCTAGATTAGTTAAGCCTGGTGGCTCGGTCTTTTTTTCAACCATCAATCGAAACCCTAAAGCTTACTTATTTGCTGTGATTGGTGCCGAATATGTACTGAATATGCTGCCAAAAGGTACACATGAGTATGAAAAATTTATCAAGCCGTCTGAGCTTTCCTCTTGGGCACGTTATGCTGACCTAAATGTTCATCAACTTGAAGGTATGGGATACAACCCATTCACCAACCATTATTCACTGGGCGATGACGTTTCTGTCAACTACCTCATTCATACCATTAAGTCTTCATATGATCCTATTTGATCTAGACGGAACGCTAGTTGATACCGCACCAGACCTTGTTTATGCGCTTAATTTGCAACGTGAGCATCATGGCCTGGCACATTTGCCTATTGAGGCAATTCGTCCATTTGCATCGCACGGTTCAAAAGGATTGCTAAATATCGGTTTTGGTTTAATCCCTGAGGATGAAACTTTTGAGGCGATGCGAGTTGAGTATTTGGATTTATATGACCAAGTTTTTACGCGTTCACCAGTGCTATTTGATGGGATGGGCGAACTTCTCGAGTGTCTCCAAAAACGTGATATCAAATGGGGTGTAGTGACTAACAAACCTAGACGCTTTGCCTCGCCATTGATCGAGTCTATGAAATTGATTACGCCCATGGACTGTTTGGTATGTGGCGATGATGCACCACTTCCTAAGCCTGCACCTGACACTTTGTTCATGGCTTGTGAACAATCTTTAGTTGAGCCTGGGCATTGTTTTTATCTAGGTGATGCAAAACGTGATATCGAGGCGGGAAATGCTGCAGGGATGAAGACTATTGTGGCGTTGTGGGGGTATCTTGACGCTACTGATAAGCCCATGACCTGGGGGGCTAATTTTGCAATTAATCACCCATTAGAGCTTATTGCTTTAATGTCCTAAAACTATTAACTGAAGCTGACCGTGATGGTTTCTTTCAAAGCCTCAATTGTATTATCACTTAATTTAATGCCACTTTTCCCTGTTATTAAAAAGACATCTTCAGCACGCTTACCTAAAGTATTAATTTTTGCAGTTTGAATTTGCACTTGGTGTGTTAAAAACGCATGAGCAATGGTTGAAAGAAGTCCAGGGCGGTCTCCCGCAACAATTTCAAGCTTATGATTGTTACTTTTTGGCACACTCTCCACCATCACACTTGATTTAATCGGCATGTGTTTTACTTGCCTACTTAGCCTTCCTTTTGCGGGTAAGCTTAGTGAGGCTTTGTTACTTAAGCTATCACACAACTCATATTCAATATAATTTAATAAATCACGGTAGCTTACTGACTTATCACTCTGATCTAAAACTAAAAAGCTATCTAATGCATAAGCGTTTTTAGATGTGTGAATTTTGGCTTCCAATATGGTGTAGCCAATACGCTCAAAGAAGTTACAAATGCGTGCAAATAAATCATCTCGGTCTGGGGTGTATATCATTACTTGAATACCATCACCCCCGGGACTTAAACGCGCTCTAACAATAGATTCGTTAGTATCAACATGTCTTAATAAAAGTCTGCTATGCCAAGCAATTTCTTGGCTGGTATGTCTAAGAAAGTACTGATCACCTAAAGTGTTCCATAGCGGCAAATAAAATCGCTCCAATATACTGTAATGACTAAGTGTTGCTTGAGCCTCAGTCTTTCGAGTCACGATTTCATCCAGAAGCAGGCTAGCATCGCTAGTCAAGAGCCGTTGCGCGCTTAAAAAAAGGGTTTCCAGTAACTTTGCTTTCCAAGCATTCCAAACTTTTGGGCTTGTTCCGCGAATGTCTGCAACTGTTAGCAAGTAGAGTGCCGTTAAATGACGTTCATCTTCCATCAACAAGGAAAATCCTTCGATCACTTGCGGGTCTGATAAGTCTAATTTTTGCGCAGTGTTCGACATGATGAGGTGCAATTGAACCATCCAAGCAACTAATTCGCTATTTTCTTTGCTGAGCCCGTGTTGCTTACAAAAACGTTTGGCATCGGATTTTCCCAGTTTCGAATGGTCTCCACCGCGCCCCTTTGCAATGTCGTGAAAAAGCGCGCCTAAATATAGCAAGTGGGGCTTATCAAAAGCTGCAAATAATTTGTTACATAAAGGAAATTCATGACTGAACACTCTGATTGAAAAGCGCTCTAAATTACTAATTACATGCAAAATGTGTTCGTCTACAGTATAGACATGGAATAAATCATGTTGCATCTGACCAATAATACGGCCAAACGCTGGAATATAATTGCCCAATATGCCATAACGATTCATGCGCTTGAGTGAGTCACTAACGCCATTGGGATGTTTGAGTATCTTGATAAATAGCGTTTTATTTTTTGGGTCATGCCTAAAGTCACGATTAACTAACTTTTTGACACGTTGCAATGTGCGAAGCAATGTGGCGCTAATGCCTGTTAATTCAGGATGTTGTTGAAGCAACAAGAAAATCTCAAAAATAGATGACGGATTTCGCTGTAGTAAGGTGTTAGATTTTGCGCGTATCAGACCATTGTAAGACTCAAAGCGAGCGTTGATAGGCTTAATTTCTGCAGACTCAGGGATCGCCAATTCCTTGAGAAGGTTGAGTAAAATTTCATTGAATAGAGCAACTGCTTTTGCGCTTTTATAGTAATCGCGCATTAATTGCTCGCTGGCGCGGTAACGCTTAGTATTAGTTAACCCAAGGTCTTCAGCCAATGCGTTTTGTAAATCAAAAATAAGTCTATCTTCACGTCGTTTGGCCATGAAGTGCAGCCTAATACGCAACATTTGCAAGTGTTGTTCATGCTTGGCGATCTGACTTAACTCCAACTGGCTAATCAAGCCGCGTTGAACCAACGCTTTCCAATCATATCCTAGGTTTAGACTGCGTAAAATCCATATAACAATTTGTAAATCGCGAAGGCCGCCAGGGCTTTCTTTGATGTTGGGCTCAAGGTTGTATGCAGTATCGTCAAAGCGTGCATAACGCTTTTCTTGTTCAATTAACTTTGCTTTAAAAAAAGCACCAATATCCATTGCACTAGACACTTGCACTTGAAAATTTGCAAATAGAGTTGGATTGCCAATAATTAAACGGGATTCAAGCAGGCTGGTTTGAACAGTTACATCTTTTTTTGCTTCTGTAATGCACTCATCTAAATTTCTAACGCTATGACCGACTGCTAGTCCAATATCCCAAAACACACCAATCACACGCTCAATTCGCTCATTGATAATAGCGTCAGTATTGTTGGGTAACAATATAAGTAAATCAACGTCGGAGTAAGGGAATAATTCACCTCGGCCGTAACCACCAACCGCAACAAGTGAAACGGAGAAACTTAATTCGAATTGATTCCAGACTTGCCTAAGCAAATCATCAACAAGCTTCGATTGTTTCTTAAGTAGCTTGCGAGTGTTTTTGTCCTGAAAAAAATTATCGCGAAGCAGTGCTTGATTCTGCTTTAGGCTATCACGCCATGATTTTGATTGACTTTCTTCATGGCTCTGTCTTTGTATGAGCTGCATCGAGCAATTTTAATTGTTGATAAAATTGGGCGCTAGTGGGGCGCCTTCAGATAGCGTCAGCACCTCGTATCCGGTTTCTGTGACTAAAATGGTGTGCTCAAATTGGGCGGAGAGGCTATGGTCTTTGGTGACAATTGTCCAACCGTCACCCAATTGTTTGATAAAACGCTTACCAGCATTAATCATTGGCTCTATAGTAAATATCATGCCTGATTGTAATTTAAGTCCTGTGCCTGCTCTACCATAGTGAAGCACTTGTGGATCTTCGTGGAATTTCTTGCCAATCCCATGGCCACAAAACTCTTGCACCACGCTAAAACCATTCTTTTCGGCGTAAGACTGAATCACATAGCCAATGTCACCCAAAGTAGCGCCAGGCTTCACTTTTACAATACCAAGCCACATACAGTCGTATGTCACTTCGCATAATCGTTTGGCTTGAATAGAGGGCTCTCCTACATAAAACATACGGCTTGTATCACCATGATAACCTTCTTTAATTACCGTAATATCTAGATTCACCACATCACCATTTTTTAGCACTTTTTCACCAGGCACACCATGACAAATCTGATGGTTTACAGAAGTACAAATGGATTTAGGGTAGGGCACATGACCAGGAGGTGCATAGTTAAGCGGGGCTGGAATAGTCTTTTGTTCATTAACCATGAAGTCATGACAAAGCTTGTCTAGCTCCCCAGTTGTAATGCCTGGTTTTACATAGGGGGTGATAAAATCCAGCACTTCAGAAGCAAGCTTGCCTGCGATGCGCATTTTTTCAATGTCTTGTTCGTTTTTAATCGTAATTGCCATAGTTCAAACTTAAAAGCCATTCAGGCTAAGGTTTTCCTTGAGTTTCGAGATGTGCTTATGGTAGCATAACTCACCCGTTTGGCTGGTAAGCAATCAGCAAAGCGGTAATGATTAATATGCTTGTGATTGACAGGATTTAATCAATTTTTATTAATTACTTAGCTTGATTAATTAATTTTTGCAATTTTTGCATCAATAATTTTTTAAATACATCATGTTCCTCGTACAGGGTGTTCGTTTAGGCGAATGTTGTTAGGAACATGTGAGCTATAACCCTTACTGGAGACTTTTATGTCCGTTACTATGCGTGAAATGTTGGAAGCTGGAGTTCACTTCGGCCATCAAACCCGTTACTGGAACCCAAAAATGGCACCATTTATTTTTGGCGATCGCAATAAAATTCATATCGTTAACTTAGAAAAAACATTGCCTTTGTTTGAAGATGCATTGAAATACGTGCGTCAACTTTCCGCAAACAAGGGTCGCATTTTGTTCGTAGGCACCAAGCGCCAAGCACGTGACATTATGCAAGAAGAAGCTGTTCGCTCAAACTGTGCGTACGTAAACTATCGCTGGTTAGGCGGTATGTTGACTAACTTTAAAACAGTTAAACAATCAATCAAACGTTTAACAGACTACGAAACAATGCTTCAAGACGGTAGCCTAGAAAAATTCGGTAAAAAAGAAGCTTTAGGTTACAAACGTGAAGTTGAAAAGCTTTCACGTTCTATCGGAGGCATTAAAGAAATGGGCGGATTACCTGATGCTATCTTTATTGTTGACGTTGGTCATGAAAGTGGCGCTGTGACTGAAGCAGCTAAGCTTGGCATTCCTGTTATTGGTGTTGTTGATACAAACAACTCACCAGATGGTGTAACTTACGTTATTCCAGGCAACGATGACTCAAGCCGTGCAATTCGCTTGTACGCACGCGGTATTGCCGATGCTGTGTTGGAAGGTCGCAATCAATTCATTGCTGAGATTGTTAAATCTGCAGAGGAAGAGACTGTTGTTGAACCTGCTGTAGAAGCTGCAGCGGAGTAATACCCCGTCTAAAAGGGGCTTAGGCCCCTTTTTTTGTATCTAATACTTTTGAATGAAGTGGCTTTTAAGTGAATACCCCCTTAAGCCAAGATTATATTTAAGGAGTTTTAAATGGCTGAAATTACCGCATCAATGGTAAAAGAATTACGTGAGCGTACAGATGCTCCTATGATGGATTGTAAAAAAGCATTAACAGAAGCTGACGGCGATATGAATCGTGCCGAAGAGATTCTACGTGTTCGTTTTGGTAATAAAGCTAGCAAAGCTGCTGGTCGTGTTGCTGCTGAAGGTACAGTTGGGGTTAGCATCAGCGCAGACGGAAAAACTGGCGCAATGATTGAAGTTAACTCTGAAACAGACTTCTGCGCTAAGAATGATGATTTTCTTGCCTACGTTCGCGAATTAGCTGTTGTTGTTGAGAAAAGCAATCCAGCCAATATTGAAGCTATTGCATCATTATCAATGAATGGCAGCACTGCGGAAGATGTTCGTGCGCAATTAATTGGTAAGATTGGTGAAAACATCTCTCCACGTCGTTTTGTTCGTTTAGCAGCTCAAGGTAAATTAACTTCTTACGTTCACGGTAGCAAAATAGGTGTAATCGTTGACGTTGTTGGTGGTAACGACACGCTTGGTAAAGATATTGCAATGCACATCGCAGCTGCGAAACCAAAATCATTGGATGCAAGCGGCGTTGACGCAGCATTAATTGAAGCTGAACGTCGTGTTGCAATCGAAAAGGCGAAAGAAGCTGGTAAGCCTGATGTAATGCTTGAAAAAATTGCTGACGGTACTGTGCAAAAGTTCTTGAAAGAAGTCACTTTGCTCAGCCAAAACTTCGTTAAAGATGACAAGTTAACGATTGAGCAATTATTGAAATCTAAAGGCGCTTCAGTTGCTTCATTCACAATGTTCACAGTGGGTGAGGGAATCGAAAAAGTGGTCACTGATTTTGCTGCTGAAGTAGCTGCTGCTGCTAAGTTGTAAAAAATAATTATGCAGCGGACTTTTAGCTGCACAATGTTGTAAACTCGCAAAACGATGATATCCAAGGATAGCTTGGCGTCATCGTTTTGTTCAATAAAACAGGAGTTTTAGACCGTGTCTGCACAAACGCCAAAATACAAACGCATCTTATTAAAACTCTCTGGCGAGGCCCTTATGGGTGATGATGCTTACGGCATTAATCGCGCCACCATCAATCGTATTGTTGGTGAAGTTAAAGAAGTCGTAGATTTAGGTGTGCAAGTAGCAGTAGTGATTGGTGGGGGCAATATTTTTCGTGGTGTTGCGCCAGCAGCCGAGGGCATGGATAGGGCAACAGCCGACTACATGGGCATGCTCGCGACAGTGATGAATGCCTTAGCGCTTCAGGATGCCATGAAACACATAGGTTTGGTCAGTCGCGTTCAATCAGCGCTCAATATCGAACAAATTGCAGAGCCTTATATTCGCGGCAAAGCGATTCGTTATTTAGAAGAGGGCCGAGTCGTTATTTTTGGTGCTGGCACAGGTAATCCATTTTTTACTACCGATACAGCTGCTGCGCTTCGTGGTCTTGAGATGAGTGCTGATATTGTTATTAAAGCAACGAAAGTGGACGGAATTTACACGGATGACCCAAAAACAAATCCAGATGCCATGAGATACACAACGGTTTCATTTGATGAAGCCATTGGCAAGAACTTGAAAGTGATGGATGCAACAGCATTAACGCTGTGTCGTGACCAAAACCTACCAATATCAGTATTCAGTATATTCAAGCAAGGCGCTTTGAAGCGCGTGGTAATGGGTGAAGATGAAGGAACTAAAGTTATTGCTTAATATAATAGTCTTCGCTTATAAAAGCATGACTGGACAGCCTTAATTTATATCCAACTAAGTTATTAGCAAGGAGTAGAAAATGTTAGCTGAAGTAAGATCTAATACAGAACTAAAAATGCAGAAGTCACTAGATGCGCTTAAGAATGATCTAGGCAAAGTGCGCACTGGTCGTGCTCATACAGGACTCCTAGACCATGTGATGGTTGAATATTATGGCTCCATGGTCTCAGTCAACCAAGTGGCCAACGTAACATTGGGTGATGCACGAACAATTAACGTTCAGCCCTACGAAAAGCCACTAATTGGCAAAGTAGAAAAAGCTATTCGCGATGCCGACTTGGGCCTTAATCCAGCTACCAATGGTGATTTGATTCGTGTGCCGATGCCCATGCTCACAGAAGAACGTCGTAGAGACTTAATTAAGGTAGTGCGCACGGAAGGTGAAAATGCCAAAGTTGCGATTCGTAATATTCGCCGAGATGCGAATGATGCCTTAAAAAAACTGATTAAAGACAAAGAGATCAGTGAGGATGATGAGCGCAGAACCCAAGATGAGATTCAAAAAATCACTGACAAAAACGTAGCTGAAATCGACAAGATGCTTCAGGTCAAAGAAACAGATTTAATGGCTGTTTAATATGCATTTAATGTGTTTCTTTATATTCAATTTGGAGCTTTAATTGAGCATATTTTCTAGCTCAACAAGCTCAATCCCAGAAGCGCTTACAATTCCACGCCATATTGCCGTTATCATGGATGGCAATGGGCGCTGGGCTAAGAAACGATTTTTACCCAGGGTTGCCGGGCATAAAATCGGCGTGGAAACAGTGCGAGATATGATTCGGCATTGTGTTGATATTGGGGTTGAATACCTCACCTTATTCGCTTTTAGTAGTGAGAACTGGCGCAGACCACCAGAAGAAGTGAGTTTTTTAATGAGCTTATTTATGGATACCCTTAAAAAAGAGGTAATTAAGCTTCATAAAAACAATGTGCGTTTTATTATGATCGGCGATAGAAGCCGTTTTAATGAAACACTTTCCCTTGAAATCTTAGTCGCTGAGCAGTTAACCGCAAACAACTCAGGATTAACGCTTACAGTTGCTGCTAATTACGGTGGTCGCTGGGATTTGTTACAAGCAATTAACGCAATGCAAAAAGCTAATCCAAATTTGGCTGGAAGCTTTACTGATGAACATTTAAGTCCATTTTTATCAATGCAGTATGCGCCAGAGCCCGACTTATTCATTCGAACTGGCGGAGAAAAACGTATTAGCAATTTCTTATTATGGCAACTTGCATACTCTGAACTTTACTTCACAGACACACTTTGGCCTGACTTTGATAGCGATGCTTTTAAGCTCGCTATACAATCCTATCAACAACGGGAGCGTCGTTTTGGACGCACCAGTGAACAATTGGCAAATACCTAAATGCTTAAAACCCGTCTGATTACTTCAGCATTTCTTTTTTTGATTATTGGTGTAGCCTTTGTTTACTTGCCACCATTGTATTGGGCGCTTTTAGTACTGGCTGTGACTTCAATAGCCACATGGGAATGGGCAAGAATATCTAAGTTTAATAAGGCTTTCAGCTTTATTTATAGCGCTTTTGTTATGCTTTTGGGATTGTTTGTCATTTTTTATACGCCGCAATTAATGCAAGTGGTGATTATATGGGCTGTGCTCGCTTCAGCCATATTTTGGATTTTGATTGTCCCATTTCTATTGGCCTTTACTCCTAAAATTAATAATCGTTTCATCATGGCAGTTCTAGGTTTAATCACCATTATTCCTTTGGGTTTAACAATGATCGCATTGCGTGAGATTAATCCTTTATTGCTGGTTGTTTTTGCGATGACGGTTTGGATCGCAGATAGTGCGGCTTACTTTGTAGGAAAGCGCTTTGGCAAACACTCGCTAGCTCCATTGATTAGTCCAGGGAAAACTTGGGAGGGTGTTCTTGGTGCAACTGTTGCCATCACAATCTATGCATGCTTACTTTCCTATCTTACGCATCAAAGTTATTGGTTTGTACTTGTGTTTTTAGGTGTGATGTTACTGAGTATCATGGGTGATTTATTTGAGTCACTGATTAAGCGTCAAGCTGGAGTCAAAGACAGCAGTCATTTGTTACCGGGGCATGGTGGTATTTTAGATAGAATTGATGGTTTAACATCGAGTCTTCCTTTGGTTATGTTCTTGTTAACGCTGCCTATTTATTACAATCTATATTTGTATATCAAAGTAGTTGTTTTTAATGCCTAAATTACAACAAGTCACCATACTGGGTGCAACAGGCACCATAGGCGTCAATACCCTTGATGTCATTTCACAGCACCCTTACCGTTTTGAAGTGTTTGCATTAACTGCTAACCAAAACGTTGATGCATTATTTAATCAATGCCAAAAATTTAATCCTCGCTATGCTGTTATGCTCGAAGAGCAAGCAGCTGAGCAGTTGTCTGTTAAGTTAAAGCAAACAGGATGTATAACTGAAGTGCTTGGGGGAATGTCGGCATTAGAGTTTGTCTCGGCGCATCCAGATGTCGATGCAGTAATGGCAGCAATTGTAGGCGCTGCAGGCTTAAAACCCTCAATCGCAGCGGCCAAGGCAGGTAAACGTATTTTATTGGCGAACAAAGAAACACTCGTCATGGCAGGCAGTATTTTTATGCAAGCCGTTGCTGAGGGAGGTGCGACATTACTTCCTATTGATAGTGAACATAATGCAATTTTCCAGGCCATGCCACACGACAAGCGTATTAGCTTAAATGACGGTGGTATTAAGAAAATCTTACTGACAGCGTCTGGTGGTCCATTTCGTCAGTCTAGTTATGAAGATCTTAAACAAGTGACCGTTAAGCAGGCTTTAAATCATCCAAACTGGGTGATGGGTCCAAAAATCACGATTGATTCAGCCACGCTCATGAATAAAGGGCTGGAAGTGATTGAAGCACATTGGCTATTTAATGCTTCGCCTGATCAAATTGAAGTGGTTGTGCATCCACAAAGTGTTATTCACTCAATGGTAGAATATATTGATGGATCTGTGCTTGCGCAAATGGGTCATCCTGATATGCGAACGCCAATTGCATATGCATTGGGCTATCCGGAAAGAATTGAGAGTGGTGTTAGTTCACTTGATTTATTTAAAATCGCCCACCTTGATTTTGAAGCACCTGACAGTGATAAGTTTCCTTGCTTGCGACTAGCATTTGATGCATTAAGAGCTGGCGGAAATGCTGCAGCGATTGTGAATGCTGCTAACGAAGTTGCTGTAGAAGCTTTTATGAAACAACAAATTGGTTTTACAGACATTCCTCTACTCATAGAGTCTGTTTTAGAAAGTAGCAAAGTTATGTCTGTAACCGATCTTGAGATGCTCGTCTCATCCGATCTCGAGGCGCGTAATTCAGCGAATGCATGGATAGCGAAGGCAATATGATTACACTGGGTGCATTTATTTTTACCCTAACAATTTTAGTTGCGATTCATGAATATGGCCATTTTCAGATGGCGAGATGGTGCGGCGTTAAAGTGCTTAAGTTTTCGATAGGGTTTGGCCGCCCAATTTTTTCAAAGTGTTTTGGCAAAGACCAAACGGAGTTTGTCCTTTCCGCTTTGCCTTTTGGTGGTTTTGTCAAAATGCTTGATGAACGAGAGTTGTCTGAAGATGAAAAGTCCTTAACTCCTCCTAGCAATCTAGCGCGCGCTTTTAATCGACAATCAGTCTATAAACGAATTGCTATTTTTGCTGCAGGCCCTATTGCTAATTTATTACTTGCGGTTGCATTGTATTGGATGCTTATTATGCAAGGCACTATTGGCTTAAAACCAATGTTAGCTGATGTTGCAGAGGGAAGTCCCGCTAATATTGCGCAGCTTCATAAGGGTGACCTCATCCTAAATATTGATGGCGAAGATGTAAAGTTATGGCAAGACGTTCAATGGATATTAATTCAGAAGGTTTTTAAAATATCGACTGTAAAGATTGAAGTTCTGGACAGTCATCAACAAAAATATATCCGCACCATCGATCTGACAGGCATTACCGAGTCTGATTTAAGTAATGATTTCTTGTCAAAACTTGGTTTAAACCCATCCAGTCCAAATGTTGAACCAATTATTGGCTCAGTGCTTCAGATGAGTTCTGCTGACAAGGCAGGATTGCATGTTGGAGATAAAGTCTTAAGTGTTGACGGATCATTGATTAGAAATTGGGATATGTTTGTAAAAATTATCCAAAATAGTCCTGACAAAATACTAAAGCTTAAAGTTGAACGAGGCAATAAAGCGTTAATGATTAATGTAACTCCATCTAGCATTAATAAAAATGGTAAAACAATAGGGCAAGTTGGTGCTTCGGTATTCATGGATGAAAGTATGATGCATGATTATTTGATTACCCATCATTTTTCAACATTAGAATCTTTAAAAAAAGCAGTAAAAAAGACCTATGAGACATCAGCATTTAGCCTGAAAATGTTAGGCAATATGTTAACTGGTGACATCTCAATTAAATCAATCAGTGGGCCAGTAACAATTGCAACCTATGCAGGGCAAAGTGCTAATTTAGGATTAAATGCATTCATTGCTTTTCTGGCAGTCATCAGTATTAGTTTGGGCGTCTTAAATCTACTGCCAATCCCTGTGTTGGATGGCGGACATTTGTTGTATTATATGGTTGAAATAATAAAAGGCAGTCCCGTTCCCGAACAAGTGATGGAAATGGGCCAGCGCATAGGATCAGTGATTCTAGGATTACTAATGGCATGTGCGTTATATAATGATATTAATAGATTGATAACAGGCTAAGCCTAATGATTTTTAAAGATAAATTACGTAAAAAGCTTAAACAAATAACAATCGCATTAATTGGTATTTACGCAACAAGCGCTTTTGCAATGGATCCATTTGTTGTTAAAGACATCCGTGTTGAAGGTATACAGCGTACTGAAGCTGGCACTGTTTTTAGTTATTTACCTGTCAAAGTCGGTGAAACAATGGATGATGACAAGGCTACACAAGCCATTAAAGCGCTTTATGGTACTGGTTTTTTCAAAGATGTTCGAATTGAGTCAGATCAAAATGTTTTAGTCGTTACCATCCAAGAGCGCTCTGCAATTGCACAGATTACCTTTAACGGTAACAAATCATTCCCTACGGATAAAATGAAAGAAGGGCTTAAGCAAATCGGCCTTTCTGAAGGCCTGATTTTTGATAAGTCTATGCTTGATCGAGCGGAGCAGGAAATTAAACGTCAATATCTTTCGCAAGGTAAATATGGCGCAAGTGTAAAAGCAAGCGTTAGTCCATTAGAGCGCAACCGTGTTGGCCTTCGCTTTGAAATTGAAGAAGGCGCTGTATCTAAAATCAGAAGCATTAATATTGTGGGTAACCAAGCCTTTACTGAAGAAGAATTGCATGAGCAATTCAAGCTCACAACACCTGACTGGCTGACTTGGTGGAATAAGAACGATCAATACTCAAAACAAAAATTAACGGCTGACTTAGAAACCTTACGTTCTTTCTACATGAATCAAGGTTATCTAGAGTTTAATATTGATTCCACCCAAGTTTCTATTTCTCCTGACAAGCGTGATATCTATATTACTGCCAATATTACTGAAGGTGAAAAATACACGGTAACTGGTATCAAAGTTGCTGGAGATACCATTATTCCGGAAGATGATTTACGTAAGTTAATTTCCCTGAATGCCGGAGATACTTTTAATCGTCAGAAGGTGACAAGTTCAAGCAAATCAATGAGTGATAGGCTGGGAAATGAAGGCTATGCTTTTGCAAACGTCAATGCTGTTCCTGAAGTCGATAAAGAAAATCATACGGTCGCCTTTACTTTCATGGTTGATCCTGGTCGTCGCGTTTATGTAAGTCGTATTAATCTTACTGGAAACACAAGAACACGCGATGAAGTGATTAGACGCGAAATGCGCCAAATGGAATCATCGTGGTATGGCGCCGATAAAATTACGCGTTCCAAACAACGTCTAGACCGTTTGCAGTACTTCTCCGATGTCAATCTTGAGACGCCAGCTGTTCCGGGTACATCAGACCAAGTGGACGTCAATGTAAAAGTGACAGAAAGGTCAACCGGCAGCATTATGTTCGGCGCCGGCTTGTCGAGTTATGAAGGTATCGTGTTGGGTGTTACAGTTAACCAAAATAACTTCTTGGGTACTGGTAATCGCGTGGCTGCTCAAGTAAATACAGGCAAGATTAATACTGTTTATTCGTTATCCTTCACTGATCCATACTTTACGCCTGATGGTATTAGTCGAACATTTAATATTTACAGTCGAGATGTGGATACAACTCGTATGTCAATTGCGACAGGTTCTTATCAGACTTCTTCATACGGCGGGGGCGTTTCATTTGGTATGCCCCTAAATGAACGTGATTCAGTTAATGCTGGCATTTCGTTCGATTACACTGACGTAACACTTCAAGCAAACAGTCCCAAGCGATTCAAGCGATATTGCGATGCTAATGAAAACCTGGGCTGTGCAAACTATTCTTATGTGCTTAATTTAGGCTGGGCACATGACACGCGCGACAGTACTTTATTTTCAAAAGAGGGTGTTTATCAAAGAATTTTGGCTGAAATTGGACTGCCAGGTTTGGATTTGGAGTACTACAAGCTAGATTATAAACATACTTGGTATCAACCCATTAACCAATTCATGACGTTTTCACTTAATGGAGAGTTTGGCTATGGTGATACCTATGGATCAAAAGCATTTCCGTATTTTAAGAATTACTACGTTGGTGGCGTGAACTCAATTCGCGGTTACGACACAAGTGCAGTAGGTAAGTATGAACAACCATCCGATGGAAATGTTGGGTTCTTTACTGGTGGAACTAAGCGCATTGTTGGTAATGCGGAGATTTACTTCCCTGTTCCAGGCATGAAAGATTCAAGTCAGTTACGTCTAAGTACATTTATTGATGCTGGTAACGTTTACCCAGCTGATCAAGATATTAGTTTAGGTGATCTAAGATATTCTGCCGGTGCTGGTGTTAGCTGGTTCTCACCCTTTGGACCAATTAAACTCGTGCTCGCTAAAGCGCTTAATCCACAATCTACGGATAGAACACAAATGATTCAATTCCAAATGGGTTCACAGTTTTAATTAGCAAAATAGATTTAAGGAGAGTTTAATTGAGTAAATTATTAAGAAATTTATTAGCCGCTGGTTTGTTTGTATTTGCCCTAAATACCAATGCTTCAGAGCTTAAGATAGGCTATGTTCAAGTTGATAAAATCTTACAAGAGGCACCACAAACTGCTGAAAGTGGTAAGAAATTAGAAAAAGAGTTTAGCCCACGCACACAAGAGTTAGAGCGCCTGCAAAAGCAGATTAAAGATATAGAGACGTCTTTAGATAAAGATGCGTTGACAATGTCTGATGCGGACAGAAAAAATAAAGAACGAGACACAGCTAACCTTAAAATCGATTTTCAACGCAAGCAACGTGAATTACGTGAAGATGTAAACCTGCGTAAAAATGAAGAGCTGGGCTCACTACAAGACCGAATCAACAAAGCTGTGACCTCCGTTTCTGAAGCTGAGGGCTATGATTTAGTTGTTTACGGTGGTGTTGCCTACGCAAATAAAAAGATCGACATTACTGACAAAGTGCTTAAATCTTTAGGTAAGAAATAAGCGACCACTGTTAAGGTTTATTTGATTGTATGAGCATTACGCTAAAAGCATTAATCGAAAAACTTGGTGGTGAGTTAATAGGTGACGATGTTGAAGTCTCTCACGTAGCTTCAATTGCCAACGCGACTTCTGGCAGTCTCACTTTTATTAACGATACAAAGTATCGCATAAGTCTTGCTGATACAAAGGCTAGCGCAGTTATCTTGGCAGAGGAAAACAAATCCTTCTGTAAGCTTCCAAGAATAGTAACGGATAACCCTTATGCGTATTTCGCTAAAGTATCAGCTTTGTTAAATCCCCAAGCAAAAAGTGCATCAGGTGTACATAAAAGTGCAATCATAGGCGATGAATCAAAAATATCAGCGGCGTGTTCTGTTGGACCAAATGTTGTAATAGGTGAAAAAGTAAGTTTGGCTGATGGCGTTGTGCTGGGGGCAGGTTGTTTCATTGGGGATAATGTAATCATTGGTAAAAATACCCAGTTACAACCTAATGTCACTATTTACTCAGGCTCTCTAATAGGCGCTAATTGCAATATTGCCGCCGGTGCAGTAATTGGTGCTGATGGGTTTGGATATGCAAATCAAGATGATACTTGGGTAAAAATACCTCAAGTCGGACGCGTAGTGATTGCCGACAATGTAGACGTAGGCGCAAATACAACGATCGACCGTGGTGCGCTTGATGATACATTGATTGAGAATGGCGTTAAGCTAGATAATCTTATTCAGATTGGCCATAACTGTGTTATTGGTGAGCATACTTTAATTGCCGGCTGTGTTGGAATTGCAGGCAGTGCAAAAATAGGAAAACGCTGCCGTATTGGCGGTGCTGCGATGATATTAGGTCATTTAGAAATTGCTGATGATGTGACCATATCTCCAGGCAGCATGATTACAAGATCGCTCAAGAAAGCCGATACTTATACAGCGTTAATGCCATTCCAAAGTCATGGTGAGTGGTTAAAAACGGCGGCAAATTTGCGTCACCTATCGGATTTAAATGAAAAGTTACAAAAGCTAGAGCATCAACTAGCTGAATTAAAAATAAAAAATTAAACAAAGAATGAATGTTAAAAAATAAGGTAAAAAATGACTGATAACGTTGATACAAGTATGGACATCCACCAGATACTGGACCATTTACCACACCGTTATCCGTTCGTTCTAATTGACCGTGTGTTGTCACTAGAAGTTGGCAAAGAAATTACCGCTGTTAAAAATGTAAGTATCAATGAACCTTTTTTTCCTGGACACTTTCCATACCACCCTGTTATGCCAGGTGTCTTAATTGTAGAAGCAATGGCACAAGCCGCTGCGATTCTTTCATTCAAAACCATGGGTATTAAGCCAACTGATGATGCGGTATATTACTTTGCGGGTATTGATAATGCGCGCTTCAAAAAACCAGTATCACCAGGTGATCAGATTATCCTAAAAGTCAGCATCGATCGTATTCTTCGAGGCATTTGGAAGTATAAAGGGGTTGCGTTAGTTGATGATTCCATTGTTGCTGAAGCTGAAATGATGTGCATTCTTAAAGAAATAGCATAAGTAATTTTAAAATGACATGTAAAAACATTCATTCAACCGCAATTGTCGACCCAAAAGCCGAGCTCGCGCATGACGTCATAATTGGGGCTTATTCTATCATTGGGCCAGATGTAAAAATTGATAGTGGCACTATTATCGGACCGCATGTTGTGGTTACTGGGCACACAAGCATTGGTAAAAACAACCAAATTTTTCAATTCTCATCATTGGGTGAAGCGCCACAGGATAAAAAGTATCAAGCTGAACCAACTAAGCTCGAAATAGGCGATCACAACACCATTCGTGAGTTTTGCACTTTCAATCGAGGAACAAGCCAAGACAAGGGTGTTACTAAAATCGGTAACCATAATTGGATTATGGCTTATGTCCATATCGCACACGATTGCCATGTCCACAACAATACAATCCTAGCTAACAATTCATCATTGGCAGGTCACGTTGATATGGATGACTTTGCGATACTTGGGGGCTTTACCTTGATTCACCAATTCTGCAAGATTGGTCAACATGTTATTACAGCAGTTGGATCGGTAGTATTTAAGGATATTCCACCTTATGTTACAGCATCTGGTTACGACGCCAACCCACATGGTATCAATGCTGAAGGCCTTAAACGAAGAGGCTTCTCAGTTGACAGCATTACGAACATAAAACGTGCCTATAAAACGCTATATCGTCAAAGCTTAACTTTGGATGAGGCAAAGCTTGCGCTCTCGCAACAAGCCATAACGGCACCCGAGCTGAGTCTGCTGGTAGATTTTTTAAATCGATCAACTCGCGGCATCATTCGCTAGCAAGGCTTTTGGTATGGCGCTAACCGTAGGTATTGTTGCAGGGGAAGCTTCAGGTGACTTGCTTGGTAGTCGACTAATTCGGGCATTAAAAAAACATCGGCCGGACATTGAATTTGTAGGGATTGCTGGCCCAAAAATGATGTCAGAAGGGGCAAAGTCCCTATATCCTATGGATAAACTGTCTTTGCATGGTTATGGGTTTGACGTTCTAAAACAAGTCCCTAGCTTATTCAGAATGCGTAAGAAGCTCGGTGATTACTTTATCGCTAATCCACCGCAGGTACTGATAGGTATCGATGCGCCTGACTTCAACTTTTCATTAGAAAAAAGACTCAAGAAAAAAGGCATTAATACCATTCATTACGTCAGCCCATCAATATGGGCGTGGCGAAAAGGGCGCATGAGCAAAATCAAGCGTGCGGTAAACCATATGCTTACCTTATTTCCATTTGAGCCAGCACTTTATGAAGACCAAGGGATTAAGGCAACCTTTGTTGGCCATCCACTTGCAGACGAAATCCCATTATATCCTGACGCTCAAGAAGCGCGAGACTTGCTAAAGCTTCCTCCAGCCCCACTCATCATCACGATGTTGCCAGGAAGCCGAGTAGGTGAAGTAAGCCAGCTTGCTCAGCTTTATGTAGAAACCGCAAATAAAATCAACATGATTTATCCTGATGCCTTGTTCTTGGTACCTCTCATTACACGAGAAACACGCCTCATTTTTGAAAAAGTGCTTTACGCGAGCGTTAATGAGGCGCCAGAACACCACCGCCCTCACTTTAAGATTCTATTTGGTCACGCGCATCTAGCGATGCAAGCGTCAGATCTTGTGGTAGTAGCCTCTGGGACAGCAACCTTAGAAGCGGCTTTATTAAAACGTCCAATGGTGATTACATACCGCATGCCTTGGCTTAGCTGGCAAATTCTAAAACGCATGAATTATTTGCCTTATGTTGGGCTTCCTAATATTTTAGCCCAACGTTTTGTTGTTCCTGAACTACTTCAAGAGAATGCAAACCCGACCAAGTTAGCCGAAACTATCCTCAACATGGTCAAAGATAAAAACATACTAAATGACATTAGTGTCGAATTTACTGGCATGCATGAGCTATTACGTCAAAATAATGAAGAAAAAGCTGCACAAGTCATATTGGCCTATCTTTAATGAAAGCACATCTTGTTTGCGGGGTAGATGAGGCGGGGAGAGGCCCATTAGCAGGCGCTGTATTTGCCGCAGCAGTTATTCTTGATCCAACTAAACCAATCGCCGGTTTAGCAGACTCTAAAAAATTATCAGAAAAAAAGCGCGATGCCTTGGCAATTAAAATTAAAGAAAATGCGTTGTCATGGGCAGTTGCTAAAAGTAGTGTTGAAGAGATCGATGCAATTAACATTCTGCAAGCTAGTCTATTGGCGATGAAACGAGCTGTCGAGAACTTAAGTATTTTACCCAACGAGGTTTTAATCGATGGCTTGCATTGTCCTGATCTTCTAATACCTATGCGAGCCATTGTGCAAGGAGACAGCAAAGAGGCAAGCATTTCAGCGGCTTCTATTCTTGCTAAAACCGAAAGAGATGCGGAGTTATATCGCCTCGACAAGCAATATCCTGAATATGGCTTTGCAAAACACAAGGGATACCCAACCCCTTTACATATGCAGATGCTTGAGCAACATGGTGTGTTACCCATCCATCGTAGAACCTATGCACCAGTCAAAAAATACTCAACCTTAAATAGGTTCAAATAATAAATCGCACCACTGAAAGTAACGTTAATGAATTAAGCGATGGTGATTAAGTTTAATTAAAGACCTAAAAGTCAGTGGCCTAGCTTTAAGGACCTGCTTCCTAAAGAAGGGTTAAGCCAGCAACAAAAATACTGTAGGCTGCTTATGTAGTTCAGGCAGTTCATGTTTTTTCCATTCAGCAATCGTTTTACTAACCACAAACTCACCTTCCAAGCTGACGTTTCTAGCTATACATAACCTAGTGTTCGCACTACAACTAGCTAATATATCTTCAAGCATATGTTGATTACGGTAGGGCGTTTCAATAAAAATCTGCGTTTCAGTAAGTCGCTGTGAATGCTTTTCTATCTCTTTTAGTTTATTAACACGGGCCACCTTGTCGCTAGGCAAGTAACCTAAAAAAGCAAATTGCTGACCATTAAAACCAGAGGCCATTAAGCTGAGCAATATGGATGACGGACCAACCAATGGCGATACTTTGATGCCTTTACGATGAGCCAACGCAGCTAGTATTGCGCCTGGATCAGCAATGCCTGGACAGCCTGCCTCAGATAGCATGCCAACGTCATGTCCAGCTATCAATGGAGCAATGAGGGCCGGCAAATCTTTTTCAGCGCTATGCTCATTGAGCAATTGGAAGTTGAGCTCACGGACAGGCTTGTTTGTTTTAACTGACCCTAAAAAGCGACGAGCGCTTTTTTCATTTTCAACCACGAAATATTCTAGATTCTGTACAAGTTTCAATACATCATTAGGAATGACATAACTCAAATTATCATCACCTAAAGTCACTGGAACCATTAATAAAGTACCAAATGCCATTTTTTAATTCGCCTTATATAAGTTAAATGACGTTAACTTTTTCATTTTGAAGCATGGTGATGAGCTTAATAAGCGGCAGGCCTATTAATGCATTTGGATCGGAACCAGTCATTGAAGCAATTAACGCAATGCCTAAACCTTCAGATTTTGCGCTTCCTGCGCAATTGTAGGGCTCTTCAATTCGTAAGTAGTTTTCAATCTGTTCGTCACTGAGATTTCTAAACTCCACATCGTAAGGAACAACATCAGCTTGCATGTGCTTAGTCTCTGCATTGTATAAGCATAATGCGCTGTGAAAAGTGACATGTCGGCCTCGTTGATATTGCAGCTGTTTCACTGCATTTTCATGAGTCACAGGCTTACCAAGTTGAATACCATCCAACGTCGCTACTTGATCACATCCAATAATTAATGCTTTTGGATGCTTTTCCGCAATTTTCTTTGCTTTTAATTGTGCAAGTCTTATCGCTGTTTCCTGGGGCTGTTCAGCATCAAAAGGTGACTCATCAATATCTGGCGATATTGCCTCAAAAGGCAGGCCTAATCTTGCCAACAAATCTTGGCGGTAAAGTGATGATGAGGCTAGGATTAATATTGTCTGCATATTCTTACAACCTATAAAAAAGCCGACAGGCGATGACCGTCGGCTTCCGATTTAAATCTGAGTAATAAAATTACTCAGGTTGAATTTCAAGGAGTGATTCATCAGGTGTAACGGTATCGCCTTTTTTAACGTGAACTGCAACCACAATGCCGCTTACTGAAGCTTGAATTTCGTTCTCCATTTTCATGGCTTCAATTACGAGAATAGCATCACCCGCATTCACTTTATCTCCAGCTTTAACTTTAACCTCAACGATATTACCTGGCATTGCAGTCGTTACACATCCCTCATGTGAAGGACGAAGACGTCCACTAGCTCCGACTTTGGCAGCTGATTTCTTTTTACCACTTGATTTACTGCCCCCAACTTCAATTTCGCTTAAGGTTTCCACAATTACTTCTTCAGCAATTCCATCAACTGAAACATAAAAAGGGCGCTGCTCTTCACCTGAATGCCCACTACCTGTTAATTTGATATGAAATGTTTCACCATGTAAGGTTACTTTAAATTCGTTCGGTGCATATCTTGGATCATTAGTTGAGACGGCTTCTTTAGTCAGCAATTGCTCAGGTTTCAAACTGCCAGCATTACGTTCTTGCAAAAACGTCTTTGCTAAATCAGGGAACATTGCGTAAGTTAATACATCTTCTTCAGTCATCGCCCATGACTCGGACTCATGGCGCAACCTATCCATTTCATCATCAAGTAAATCGGCAGGACGGCACTCAATTACTTCTGCATCATAACCAACGGCAATATTTCTGATATCAACGTTAACATTTGCGGGTGCTCTTCCATACTGTCCTAAAAAGTAGTTTTTAACTTCATTGGTTACTGACTTATAACGTGCACCTGTCATCACATTCAATACCGCTTGTGTGCCAACAATTTGTGATGTTGGTGTAACAAGCGGAGGAAAACCAAGATCTTCACGCACTCGAGGAATCTCAGCGAGCACCTCATCCATTCGGTTCAATGCACCTTGCTCTTTTAATTGGTTAGATAGATTAGAAATCATGCCGCCTGGGACCTGATTGACTAATACTCGGGTATCAACGCCAGTGAACTCGCTTTCAAATTGCCAGTATTTTCTTCTAACTTCACGGAAATAAGCTGTGACTTCTTGAAGTGCAGCCAGACTCAAGCCTGTGTCGAACTCAGTACCTTGCAGCGCAGCAACTAAACTTTCAGTTGTGGGATGGCTTGCACCTTCAGAGAAGGATGTATTACATGTGTCAATAATGGTTGCGCCGTTTTCAACACCTTTTAATAGGTTCATGCTCGCCAAACCTGAAGTAGCGTGGCTGTGCAAGTGAATAGGTAGATTAACTTTAGCACGAATCGCTTTAACTATCTCAGTAGTACTTTTAGGGGTTAATAATCCTGCCATATCTTTAATAGCAATTGTATCTGAGCCTATTGCTTCTAACTCTTTTGCCATTGCAACGAAGTAGTCGACGTCATGCACGGGACTTGTTGTATAAGCAATAGTCCCTTCAGCATGCTTGCCATACTTTTTAACTGCCTCGATAGATACGCGTAAATTTCTAATGTCATTCATTGCATCAAAAATACGAAACACATCAACACCAGAATCAGAAGATTGTTTGACGAAGGCACGCACAACGTCGTCTGAGTAATGGCGGTAACCTAATAGATTTTGTCCGCGCAACAACATTTGTATGCGACTATTCGGAAGAGCGGCGCGAAGTTTTTTTAAGCGCTCCCAAGGGTCTTCTTTTAAATACCGAACACAGGTGTCGAATGTAGCGCCACCCCATGCTTCAAGTGACCAAAAGCCAATTGCATCTAACTTTGCACAGATAGGTAGCATGTCATCAGTGCGAAGTCGGGTTGCGATGAGAGATTGATGACCATCTCTTAGAACTAATTCTGAAATATGAATTTTTGCCATATATTTAACTTATTTTATTTGTTGGTTGAATTAAATACCTTCGTGAGCTGCAATTGCGGCAGAAATCGCTGCGGCAATCAACTCAGGAGGAAACGCAGTAGCATAGTTGTTAAGCTCAGGGTGAGATTCTACAAAGCTAGTATTAAATTCGCCACTTCTGAAATCAGGATGCTTTAAAATTTCTTGATAATATGGAATGGTCGTCTTAACACCATATACCAACATATCATTCAGCGCTCTGCGACCACGCTCAATTACGCTATCCCAATCCAAAGCCCAAACTGTGAGCTTCGCGCACATTGAATCGTAGTAGGGCGGGATGACGTAACCGCTGTAAATCGCAGCATCCATTCGCACACCTGGGCCGCCTGGTGCATAGTAACGTGTAATTTTACCAAAACTCGGAAGAAAATCATTTTTAGGATCTTCAGCATTAATGCGAAACTCCATTGCAAAACCACGATAATTCACTTCATCTTGTTTGTATTGAAGCGGCTGTCCATCAGCAATGCGAATCTGCTCTTGAACAATATCAATACCAGTGATGGTTTCAGTCACAGTATGCTCAACCTGCAAGCGGGTATTCATTTCCATGAAGTAAAAGGTATTGTCTGAATCCAGCAGAAACTCAACTGTGCCAGCATTTTCATAATTAACTGCTTTCGCTGCCTTAACAGCTAAGTTACCAATATATTCGCGTTGCGCATCACTTAGTTGTGGTGATGGAGCAATTTCAATCAACTTTTGGTTTCGACGCTGAATAGAGCAGTCCCGCTCAAATAAGTGAATCACGTTACCATGACTATCACCAATAATTTGTACTTCAATATGACGTGGGTTAACGACGCACTTTTCTAGAAATACTTCAGGCTTGCCGAAAGCTTTGCTTGCTTCTGAAATGACGCGGTCATAATTACCGAGCAGTTCTTTTTCGTCGTTACAACGACGAATGCCTCGACCGCCGCCACCGTTGGTTGCTTTCAACATAACAGGGTAACCAATCTTTGCTGCCAAAATACGCGCTTCTTCAAGATCGACCAAGTTGCCATCACTACCAGGCGTGCAGGGAATACCTGCGGCTACCATCGCATTACGCGCTTGAATTTTATCGCCCATTTGGCGAATAACACTAGCATCGGGACCAATAAACTTAATTCCGCGACGTGCGCAAATATCTGCTAACTCTGGATTTTCTGAAAGGAAGCCATAGCCTGGATGTAATGCATCACAGCCTGATGCAACAGCCAAGTTAACTATATTGTGTGCGTTTAGATAACCAATAACTGGATCTGATCCAATGTTATAGGCTTCATCTGCTTTTTTAACATGTAACGCATGACGGTCAGCGTCAGAGTAGATCGCTACAGACTTAATACCCATTTCCGAACATGCTCTGACGATACGCACTGCAATTTCGCCGCGATTAGCGACTAGAATTTTTTTAATCACTACTGAACCTGAATGTTAAGAGTTTAAAGATGTTAAGATAAACGGTTAAATCGGTTAGCTTTTTGACATAACCACAGCTTAATTATATCATGCGCGCCATATGACTGCACAGCACATCATCAACAGCCTTGAATTTGCAAGAAAATCTCTTGAAATTCGTGATATAATCGTGCACTCAGATTTAGAACGAGCCAAAGATTTACTTACGCAAGAGTCTGAAACCCTTAACTGGCGACTGTCTGGTGAGATTTCAGCAGATAAAAAAGCAAGACTATATTTAACGCTTACAGGAAATGTTGGCGTGCCTTGTCAGCGTTGTCTAGGGCCGATGATAGTTGCTTTAAATGTGAAATCTGAGTTTATTTTGGTAAAAGATGAATCCGAAATTCCTCCTGAAGAGGTTGATGTGGAAGATCATGATTACCTGGTTGCTGAAGCAGAAATGAATGTATTGCAATTGGTGGAAGATGAGATTTTACTTGCTTTACCTTATGCACCAAAACATGAGATTAAAGATTGTGCAGTAAAAGCAGAAGTTAGTGAGCTTAAAGCTCCAAATCCTTTTGCAGCTCTGCGAGATTTTAAAGTTATAAAAAGTTAGTTTATATTTAGGAGTAAGAAATGGCTGTTCAACAAAACAAAAAATCACCATCTAAACGTGGTATGCATCGTTCACATGACTTTTTAACGAATCCACCTTTGGCTGTTGAGCCAACAACAGGTGAAGTGCATTTACGTCACCACATAAGCTCAAGCGGTTACTACCGTGGTCGTAAAGTATTACCGGCTAAAGGCGAGTAATTAGTGATTGAAGCGAGCATGAAATCTTACCTATTAAGATTCCATCGCTTGTTTTAAGATTCATTTTAAAAGCATGGATATCACCGTTGCTATCGACGCCATGGGTGGTGATCACGGCCCTCGTGTTACTATCCCCGCCGCTTTAGCGCTGCTAAAGAATGATAGCAATGTAAAAATTATCTTGGTTGGCTTAAGTGAAGTTATTGAAGCTGAACTTCGCTTAAATAAGGCGATACCTAATCCTAGAATGCTTATTCATCATGCAAGCGAACTTGTGATGATGGATGAATCCCCACAAAGCGCTCTTAAAAACAAAAAAGACTCATCAATGCGTATCGCTATCAACTTGGTTAAAGACGGCCAGGCTGATGCTTGCGTAAGTGCAGGCAATACTGGCGCTTTAATGGCCACAGCAAGATTTGTCTTAAAAACACTCCCAGGAATTGACAGGCCTGCCATTGCAGGCGTTTTGCCAAGTAAAACTGGCATGACACATATGCTAGATCTTGGCGCTAATGCCGATTGCACACCTGAGCAGTTATTACAGTTTGCAATCATGGGCTCGGTGTTAGTTTCTTGCGTGAGAAACAAGTCTAAACCAACCGTAGGCTTACTAAATATAGGCTCTGAAGATACTAAGGGTAATGAAGTGGTCAAACAAACTGCCGAGTTACTTAAATGCAGCAACTTAAACTTCTATGGCAACGTTGAAGGCGATGATATTTACAAGGGTACAACTGACCTAGTTGTTTGCGATGGCTTTGTCGGCAATGTTGCACTTAAAACGTCGGAGGGCCTCGCAAATCTCATGGGCGGCTTTTTAAGAGAAGAGTTTCAAAGAAACACAATCACCAAGCTAATGGCTTTGATTTCAATGCCTGTTCTATCAGCTTTCAAAAAACGCTTAGACCCAAGATGCTACAATGGCGCTAGTTTTTTAGGTTTGCGCGGCATTGTTGTTAAAAGTCACGGTGTCGCCGATGCTTTTGCTTACAGACATGCCATCATTAAAGCAGTTGAAGAAGCTAGAAGCGGTGTCTTAGCGCACATCACAAAACAGTTGGCACTTGAACAGGCGCGATCTGAAACACCCAACACAGCGACAAATTAAGTTGTCATTCGGCATGTTTGAAAATATGATTCGCTTTGAAAACTAAAATTATTTGAAAGTTCTTGCATGAAGCATTCACGTATCGCGGGAACCGGAAGTTACTTGCCCGAAAGAATACTTACTAACGCAGAACTTGAGCGGTCAATTGATACAACAGACGAGTGGATTTTTACTCGCACAGGTATCCGTGAGCGTCACATCGTCGCTGAAGGTGAGTTCACAAGTGACATGGCTTTTGAAGCCGCTAAAAAAGCGATTGAAGCAGCGAATATTGATATCCAATCTATTGATCTTATTGTTTTAGCGACCACAACGCCTGATCGCACCTTCCCAAGTACGGCTTGTTTATTACAGCAAAAACTAGGTATTACTAATTGCCCAGCATTCGACTTGCAGGCAGTTTGTAGTGGTTTTGTTTACGCATTGGCTACAGCAGACAACTTTATTAAAGCTGGCGCAGCTAAATGCGCACTTATTGTTGGTGCTGATGCGATGTCTCGGATTACTGACTGGACCGACAGAAGTAATTGCATTCTTTGGGGTGATGGTGCCGGCGCTGTAATTCTTCAAGCGAGTGATGAACAAGGTATTTTATCCACCCATTTATATGCAAATGGAAACTACGCTGACATGCTTACCGTTCCTCACGGTGTGTCCAATCAAGAAGGGAGTAAGACTATTCTGATGGAAGGTAATGCTGTGTTTAAAATGGCTGTAAATACATTAGATGCCATCGTTGATGACACGCTTGCGGCAAACGGTCTAGAAAAGTCTGATGTTGATTGGTTGGTGCCACACCAAGCGAATATTCGTATCCTACAATCTACAGCTAAGAAACTTGGTATGAGCATGGATAGGGTAGTGACAACCGTTGATAAACATGGCAATACCTCTGCAGCATCAATTCCATTGGCACTTGATGTTGCTGTCCGCGACGGCCGTATTAAACGTGGCGAAACAATTTTGATGGAAGCCTTTGGTGGTGGTTTCACCTGGGGTTCTGTTTTGATGAAATATTGATTTAATCAAGCAATAAGAGGTTTACATGAAATTTGCTTTTTTCTTTCCAGGTCAAGGTTCCCAGTCCGTTGGTATGATGCAAGGCTTATCTGATGTTCCAGTCATTCGCCAAACTTTCGATGAAGCATCAGATATATTAGGCCAAGATTTTTGGACGATGGTTACAGAACCAAACGAAGCACTTAACCAAACGAGTAATACTCAGCCATTAATGCTTACAGCAGGCGTTGCTACATGGCGCGCTTGGCAAACACAATCATCTTTAGCGCCGTCTATTTTGGCAGGACATAGCTTGGGTGAATACACAGCTCTAGTAGTTGCGAGCGCTTTAACCTTTAAAGATGCGCTACCGCTGGTGCGTTACCGTGCTGAAGTTATGCAAAATGCTGTTGCAGAGGGCGTTGGTTCAATGGCAGCTATTCTAGGCCTTGATGATGAAACAGTCCGCCAAGTTTGTGTTGAAGGTGCTCAAGGCGAAGTACTAGAAGCAGTTAATTTAAACTCTCCAGGGCAAGTGGTAATCGCAGGTAATAAAGCTGCTGTTGAACGCGGCATGGAAATAGCAAAAACTAAAGGTGCGAAACGTGCTTTAGCCCTTCCTGTAAGCGTTCCATCTCATTGTGCATTAATGAAACCAGCTGCAGAAGCTTTATCTTTATATTTACAAAAAGTACCAATGACAGTCGGCGATGTTCCAGTAATTCATAATGCTGACGTCCTTGCTTACAGCGATATAAGTCAAATAAAAGACGCTCTTGTACGCCAATTGTATAGCCCAGTAAGATGGGTGGAGACAGTACAAAGTGCTTATAAAAAAGGGATTACAAACTCTGCAGAGTGTGGTCCCGGAAAGGTGCTCACGGGGCTTACAAAGCGTATCGTAGCTGAATTACCTTGTGTTGCATTAACAAATATAGAATCCTTGGCAGACGCTCAAGCGCATTTCTCAGCATAAATACTTAGGGAGTAAAAATATGTTAGTAGATCAAATCGCATTAGTGACAGGCGCTAGCCGAGGTATTGGTGCTGCAATTGCCCAAGAACTTGGTAAGAAGGGCGCAATTGTTGTTGGTACAGCCACTTCGCAAAATGGCGCTGATGCAATAAGTGCTGCATTAAAAGAGGCTGGCATCACAGGCTGTGGCCTAGCGCTAGATGTAAATGACAATGAACAAATACAAGTAACCCTTAAAACAATTGCTGAGCAATTTGGTGATGTAAGCATTCTTGTCAACAATGCTGGCATCACTAAAGACACATTGCTAATGCGTATGGATGATAGCGATTGGGATGCTGTCATCTCAACAAATTTGAGCTCAATATATAGAATGTCTAAAGCTGTGTTGCGTCCAATGATGAAGGCAAGAGCAGGTCGTATTATTAGCATTTCATCAGTGGTTGGACACATGGGCAACGCTGGTCAAACAAATTATGCTGCTGCTAAAGCCGGAATGTCAGGCTTTACGAAATCACTAGCAAGTGAAGTAGGTAGTCGCAACATTACAGTAAACTGTGTTGCTCCGGGCTTTATTGATACCGACATGACCCGTTCTTTATCAGATGATCATAAAGAGGGGTTATTAAAGCATATTCCTTTAGCTAAGCTTGGCCAAGATAGCGATATCGCTGCTGCGGTTGCATTTTTAGCATCACCCTCAGCAGGCTATATTACTGGCGAAACCTTGCATGTGAACGGTGGAATGTACATGGCATAATGCTATTAACAATTTAGTTTTTTGAATTCCTCGCGCTTTTTGTTAGAATGTCGTGAGTTAAGTAGCAGTAAATTTAAATAATAAAAGGGGATTTAGATGTCTGACATCGAACAACGCGTTAAAAAAATTGTAATCGAACAACTTGGTGCTAACGAAGCAGATGTAAAAAACGCATCTTCATTCGTTGATGATTTGGGCGCTGACTCTTTAGATACAGTTGAATTAGTGATGGCACTTGAAGAAGAGTTTGACTGCGAAATTCCTGATGAAGAAGCCGAAAAAATTACAACAGTTCAACAAGCTATTGACTATGTCACAGCAAATCTTAAGTAATTAAACTTCTCATTATTTCTTGGAGTCGCTTTGTCCAAGCCAATTAACGCGTCTAAACGACGTGTCGTTGTCACTGGTCTAGGGGTTGTATCACCGGTTGGTATCGGTGTACAACCTGCTTGGTCAAATCTTGTAGCTGGCAAGTCCGGCATTACTAGAATTACTAAATTCGATCCTAGCAATTTCTCATCTCAAGTTGCAGGTGAAGTAAAAGATTTTGATGTGTCGCAATATCTTCCTGCAAAGGAAGCGCGGCGCATGGATACTTTTATTCAGTACGGCCTAGCTGCCGCCATCGAAGCAGTAAAAGATTCAGGCATTGAAGCGAACGAAGAAAACGCTGAGCGTATAGGGGTATCGATAGGCTCTGGCATTGGTGGACTTGGTTTAATTGAACAAACCAATGATACGTATGACGAAGGTGGCCCACGGAAAGTATCACCATTCTTCATTCCTGGCACAATTATTAATATGATTTCCGGCAACCTATCAATTATGTTCGGCTTTAAAGGTCCGAATGTATCGATAGTAACTGCTTGTACAACTGGTACACATTCCATTGGTGATGCCGCCCGTATGATTGAATACGGTGATGCTGACGTCATGGTCGCAGGTGGTGCAGAAGCTGCTATTACAGAGCTTTCAGTTGCTGGGTTTGCCTCAGCGCGCGCTTTATCAAGTCGAAATGATGATCCAGCAACTGCAAGTCGTCCCTGGGACAGAGACCGCGACGGTTTTGTCATAGGCGAAGGTGCTGGCGTAATGGTGCTTGAAGAGTATGAATCAGCTAAAAAGCGTGGCGCTAAAATTTACGCAGAGCTAGTCGGCTATGGTATGAGTGCTGACGCGTATCATATGACAGCTCCAAACATGGATGGCCCACGTCGTTCTATGCGTAATGCAATGAATAACGCAGGCGTCAATCCTGACCAAGTTCAATTTGTGAATGCGCATGGCACATCAACACCATTAGGTGATGCAAACGAAACCAATGCAATTAAAGCGGCATTTGGGGCTCATGCAAAGAATATCGTTGTAAACTCGACCAAGTCTATGACTGGGCATTTGTTAGGCGGAGCAGGTGGTTTGGAATCAGTATTTACTGTACTTTCAATCTACAACCAAGTCTCACCGCCGACCATTAACATCTTCAATCAAGATCCAGAATGTGATTTGGACTTCTGTGCAAACACTGCCCGTGATATGAAAATTGATGTTGCACTCAAGAATAACTTTGGTTTTGGTGGTACAAACGGCTCACTCGTATTCCGAAGGATTTAAGCACTAGAAAAGTCTTTCGGCAGTTCAAAAATATGCTTTAGGCTGTCTTTAACATGAGAATGCACTAAGAGACGAACAATCTAAAAAGCATGAATCTAGACACTCAAAACAATCAATGTTTAATCAACGGCAAGCCCCTAGAAGGGGTTTCTGTCATTGACCGTGGCCTTGCTTATGGTGATGGCGTTTTCCGTACATTTCTAGTTAACAATGGCGTTCCTTATCATTGGGAATTGCAATCTCAAAAACTGACCCAAGATTGCCGAGCATTGGGTATAACATGCCCAAGCAATGAAGAGCTTCTTTCAGACATAAAGACTTTGTTTAATGAAGGTGAAAATGCTGTGGCTAAGATAATTGTCACGCGCGGAGAAAGTAGTCGTGGTTACGCAGTGCCTGATAACATCCAAGCAAACAGGATCGTTGTAAAATCAGTATTGCCAATTTACCCATCAAACAATCAATCGCATGGTGTAAAGCTTCATCTTTGTGATCTAAAGCTTGGTCTGCAACCGAAACTAGCTGGAGTGAAGCATCTTAATCGGTTAGAAAACGTTTTAGCACGCATGGAATGGAACGACCCTAACATTGCAGATGGCGTTTTATTGGATAGCAACGACAATGTGATTGAGTGCACAATGAGCAATATTTTCGCTAGATTTGGCAGTGAACTTATAACGCCATCGCTTGATCAATGTGGTGTTGCTGGCATCGCAAGACTGCGTATTATCGAACACGCTAAGGATCTTAATCTTGATTTGAGAATAGAAACGTTGAAACTTAATAAACTTATGCAGGCCAGTGAAATCATTATTTGCAACAGCTTGTTTGGGGCATGGCAAGTGGTAAGCTTTAACGGTAAGCATTGGAGTAAACAAGGCTTAGATAATCAATTTCGTGAAATACTTCTGAATTAAAATGCGATTTTTTATAAAAGCTTTCAAAATTAGTTTACTTTGCGGTGGCCCAGCGCTGGCATGGCTGATTTATTTCGCTAACTCAGGCATACAGCTTAAAACCAACACAGAAATCTTTGATATTGAAGCTGGAAGCCGCTTTAGAAGTGTCACACATCAACTTGTGCAGCAAAACATCATCCAAGACTCTATAAGCTTCGAAGTCATTGCCAGAATGCTCGGTATAGCTTCTGACTTCAAAGCCGGCATCTATGAAGTTAAAAGCGGCATCACACCATTAGAACTGTTGGATATGTTGACATCAGGTTCAAGTAACCAAGTCAGTATCACTTTTATTGAAGGCTGGACTTTTGCGCAAATGCGCAACGAATTAAATGCTTCAGAAAAAGTGAAGCACATGACCATGAGCGAGACAGACCAGCAAATCCTGAAAGAAATCGGCGCAACGGAAACTATGCCTGAAGGTCTATTCTTCCCAGACACTTACTTTTTCAGCCCCAACACTAGCGATCGAGATATCCTTAAACGAGCTTATTCAACCATGCAAAGCAAAGTAAAAACTGCGTGGGCAACAAAAGAGAATGGTTTGCCTTACAGCACACCTTATGAAGCGCTGGTCATGGCCTCTATTGTGGAAAAAGAAACTGGAAGGGCGGTTGAACGACCACAAATTGCTGGAGTTTTTATTAATCGTTTAAAAATAGGCATGCGACTTCAAACAGATCCAACCGTTATTTATGGTTTGGGCGAGCACTTTGATGGCAATCTTCATAAACAAGATTTATTGAGTGATACGATTTATAACACCTACACTCGAGATGGCTTGCCGCCAACGCCCATTGCAATGCCAGGCTTAGGCGCAATCAACGCATCATTACATCCAGCACAAACGAAAGCGCTTTATTTTGTTGGGAAAGGAGATGGCACGCATTACTTCTCAACAAGCCTCAAAGAGCACAATAATGCCGTAGTAAAGTATCAATTAGGTGGGAATCGTGCGCGGTAAGTTTATTACGTTAGAAGGCATGGATGGCGCTGGTAAAAGCACTCATATTTCAGATATTATCAAACTGCTTGAAAGCAAAGGTATTGATGTCATTTCTACTCGTGAACCAGGTGGAACAGCACTAGGAGAACAATTAAGAACATTGCTCCTTAATGAGCCTATGCACCCTGAAACTGAAACCTTATTGATGTTTGCAGCGCGAAGAGAGCACATCACCCAAATCATTGAGCCTGCATTAGCTAGAGGTGCATGGGTGCTTTCAGACCGATTTACGGATGCCACCTATGCTTATCAAAGTGGTGGCCGCGGCGTTTCGGCGAACAAAGTTATCGAATTGGAAGCTTGGGTTCATGGCAGTTTACAACCTGATTTGACACTGCTGTTTGATGTGCCTGTTGAAGTCAGTGTGGCTCGTCTAGCCAGTGCTAGAACGCCAGATAAATTTGAGCGGGAATCTGCAGAGTTTTTCTCAAAAATTCGCAATGCTTATCTAGAAAGAGCCACTAAAAATCCAAATCGTTTCTATACAATCAATTCAAATCAAGCTTTGGATGAGGTTAAAGTTGAAGTGAAGAATATAATTTCAACCTTATGATAATTAGAGAAATTTATCCTTGGCAATTCTCTAATTGGCAACAATTAATGTCAGATAAAAAGCGCTTACCTCATGCATTATTGCTACGCGGTCAAAGCGGCATAGGCAAGCTAGATTTTGCCATTTCATTTTCACGCGCATTGCTTTGCGAGCAAATAAAACCATCGTATCAATCCTGTGGTGTATGCCCAAGTTGCGGATGGTTTGAACAAGATAATCATCCCGATTTTCGTCTGATTTCGCCTGAACAAGATGTAAGTAAGGATGATGAAATTAACACAAAGAGTACTAAAAAAAGAACGCAAATTGTGATTGAGCAAATAAGGGGCTTAAGTGATTTCTTAAGCCTCTCTAGCCACAAGAGCGATGGGTTACGTATTGTGCTAATTCATCCTGCTGAAGGCCTAAACGCCGCTGCAGGAAATGCTTTATTAAAAGTGCTCGAAGAGCCACCGCCAAATGTCATCTTCATTTTAGTTGCGCATCAAGCATACAAAATCCTGCCGACTATTATGAGTCGCTGCCAAAAGATAGATATGCCTGTACCGTCAACCGAGGAAGCAATCAGCTGGATGAAGCAAGAGGGTATTCAAAATTCTGAAGTCTTGCTAAGTTATGCAGGCGGCTCCCCATTAATCGCAGTAGATGTTGAGGAGGGGGTACTTGCCTCTATTGAAATCTACAAACTATTAGCTTTAGGGTCAAAATCTGATATTTTTCAATTGTCCACAGTATGTTTGGGATTGGGGATGGAGAATGCAATTAGTGCCTTACAAAAATGGTCATACGACCTTCTTCTTTGTCATTTCACTCAAAAAGTGAGATATCATCAAGACCAAGAGGGCACAGTGAGAAAACTAGTCCAGCAACTTATCTTACCTCAGCTATTAAACTTTCAAAAAATGCTTGGGAATGCAAAGAAAAGTGCAAACCATCCATTAAACAATGAGTTACAGTTAGAGCGCCTTTTTTTACATTACACACAAATATTCAAATGAGCATTGCTTCATGCTAGTAGACTCACACTGCCACTTAAACTTTCCTGAACTCGCAGCCGATATTGGTGCGGTTCGTAGTGCCATGACTGAAAATGGAGTAGGGCATGCACTCTGTATTTCAGTTACTTTAAAAGATTTCCCGCAGGTTTTAGCACTTGCCGATAAGTACCCTAATTTTTTCGCTTCTGTTGGCGTGCACCCTGATTATGAAAGCGAACCGCCTTTTACCAGTGCAACCTTAGTTGCCTTGGCGCAACATCCGAAAGTCATTGCCATTGGTGAGACGGGGCTTGATTACTTTAGGCTAACAGGCGATCTAGAATGGCAGCGAGAGCGTTTTCGCACGCATATAAGAGCAGCCATATTAGCTGGCTTACCGCTTGTAATTCATACTCGATCATCAGCAGAAGATACTCTGCGCATTATGCAAGAAGAGAAGGCTTATCAGGTGGGTGGTGTTATGCACTGCTTTACCGAAACGCTCGATGTTGCAATGCGCGCCATTGAAATGGGCTTTTATATTTCATTTTCTGGCATTGTAACGTTCAAAAATGCACAGGCATTAAAAGAGGTTGCACAGAATGTGCCATTGGATCGAATACTAGTAGAAACAGACTCACCTTATCTCGCGCCTATTCCATTCAGAGGTAAGACTAATCAGCCTGCGTACGTAAAACATGTGGCGGAGGAAGTTGCTAGGCTAAGGAATATCTCGCTTGAAGCGCTGACAGATGCCAGCACACAGAATTTCTTTACTTTATTTAAACGAGCTGTGCCATGCAATTAACGATGCTTGGCGTTGGATCCAGCGCAGGAACGCCAGTCGTTGGCTGTCAGTGCGAAACCTGTCGGTCAGACAATCCTAGAAATAAACGCTTGAGATGCTCTGCCGCAATTACGACTGACCATGGCGAGATAATTCTTATTGATACAGGACCTGATCTCCGGGCGCAAGCACTAAGAGAAGGACTTTCAAGAGTTGATGCGGTTCTTTATACGCACACTCATGCAGACCATCTGCACGGTATTGATGATTTACGTGCATTTTGCCAAATCCAAAAAAAGCAAATTCCTTTATATGGAAAATCCGATGCAATGCAGCATATTCAAGATAAATTTGGATATGCAATTCGACCTGCAGGTGATTTTTGGGATTTGCCAGTATTGAGTCTCAATACAATATTAGCGCCTTTCGATTTGTTTGGAGTCAAGATAACCCCTATACCGGTAAAGCATGGCTATAGCGAGATTCTGGGTTACCGTATAGGCAACATGGCATATTTAACAGATGTTTCAGACATTCCCGAGTCCTCATTATCTCTGCTAAACAATTTAGATATTCTTATGTTGGACTGTCTCAGATATACGCCGCATTACACCCATATAAACGTGGAACAAAGTCTTGCTTTTGCGGGTCAAATTTCTCCATTAAACACATATCTTATTCACATGACTCATGATATCGAACATGACAAGCTTACTGAGGTGCTGCCTGATAATATTCATGTAAGCTACGATGGGTTAAAATTAAGTTTTTAGAACTCTGATTTGTAATAAAATAGATGAAATTAATAAATAGATTAAATATAGGATCAACTATGACTTTTAATAAAAAATCTTTTATCGCTACTGTCTTACTAGCATTTATAAGCATAAATGCGTATGCAGCAAAATCAACTTTTAATGAAGAAGAGTTTTTAACTAAATTTAATGGAAAATCAAATAAAGTAATTTTAGAAAAACTTGGTGCCCCTGATAAAAAAGAACAATCTGTCAAACCTACTAATGCGAATGTAATGATTGCTGGCAAAGGCAAGGAGTCATCAAAGCGGGTCAATGTTGAGATGTGGTACTACAACAGCCGTGTAAGTTACGCGCCAAACAAAACATACAAGTTCACAGAACTTACATTTGTAAATGGTCGCTGTATGAATATAGCTTTTTTCAACAACAAGTAATCGCTATTAGGGTTGCAAACAAAAGGGCTGATAAATTTATCAGCCCTTTTTAATGCATTAAAATACTTCGCATAATGTATATTATGTTAAATGATATATTCATATGAAATCCTCACCTATCAAACAAGCATAAATACCCTAACAACTATAAGAAACTTCTCTTGCTATAGCTCCGATACTTGTAAGCAATACGAAGCGCTATAAGCGATAAAAATATAGTGCCGTATATCAATGGCTCAGTAAGATCTTTTTTAACAAGCCATAGAAAATGGAAAACGGCCAACATACCAATGACATAAACAAGCTTATGCATGACCTTCCAACGCCCACCTAATCTTTTCATCATGGCTTTTGTTGATGTTATTGCTAATGGAATTGTGAGTATAAAGGCAGTAAACCCAACTAATACATAAGGATGCTTGATAATGTCATTGATAATCTCATTCAAATCAAACCAATGATCTAGCCAAACATAGGTAATGATATGCAAGCAAGCATAAAAGAACATGAATAAACCAAACATACGTCTAAATTGAATAAAACTGTTTATTCCAGACCACTGTCGAAAAGGCGTCATACCAAGAGAAAGCATTAGAAAAATCAATGACCATACGCCAGTTGACCGCTCTATAAATTCAATTGGATTTGCACCAAGAGCGTCAACCCAACCTAGATAAAATAACCTGCAAAGCGGAATAAGGGATAATATAAATATTATATATTTATTATTAATTATTAATAGTTTATTGTATTTTAATAACATATTACATTAGAAATTTTTGATCAAATCCATACTAGAATACAAGTGTCCAACTTGCTCCGCGTAGCCGTTAAACATTTTAGTCTTGATGCGCGGAGAAAGTAATCCGCCTCCAATACGACGCTCAGATGATTGAGTCCATCTTGGATGATCAACAGTGGGATTGACGTTTGCATAAAAGCCATATTCATTGGGTCCCGCCTTCATCCATGATGTTTTAGGCATCGTTTCTGTAAAGCGGATCTTCACAATTGCTTTTGAACCTTTGAAACCATACTTCCAGGGCACCACAAGACGTAAAGGCGCGCCATTCTGATTCGGTAGCACTTCGCCATACATACCCAAAGCCATAATGGTTAGCGGATTCATCGCTTCATCAATACGAAGCCCTTCTACGTAGGGCCAATCAAGTACCTGAATCCTTTGCCCTGGCATCATACGTTCATCGGATAGCGATATAAATTCGACGAATTTAGCACTAGCTGTAGGCTCAGCCCACTGGATTAACTTTGATAAAGGCAGACCTAGCCATGGAATAACCATGGACCAGCCTTCAACGCATCGCATCCTATAAATTCTCTCCTCTAATGGTGCCAGTTTAAATAGATCCTCTACTCCAATTTGTTTATTCTTTTTCACTGCCCCTTCAATAGAAATTGTCCATGTGGAAGGTTTAAAAAGCCGAGATTCTATTGATGGATCACTCTTACTTGTCCCAAACTCATAATAATTGTTATAACTCGTCACATCATCATAAGGCGTTAACTTTTCTTCTAAACCATATTGGGTTTTAGTGAAGCCACTTATTTTTTGTTTGTTAGATGCTGCATTCGCTGCATGGTTAATTAAACCAGCGAAGAGGCCACTCGATGTCAAAAGAGATACTCCCGCCACCTTAATAAGAGTGCGTCTATTTTCAAAAATTTCTTTGGCAGTAATGTCAGAGGGAGTGACATCAGATTTTTTAGTAATTAACATTGTGATGCCTTATATGTATAGGGTGAGTGATAACAAGTCAAAAAAATACATAAATTACTACAATAGCTAGATAAGCTATTTTGACAATTGTTTAAATGCGTTAGAAATCGATTCAGCCAAGATTGAATCCCCCACTTCCAGATTTAGCTTCTGCGCCCTTTCAAGTAGGGTCTTTGCTTCAGCGTTTTGATTGATTGCAGTCTTCAAATAAGCTAAATAAAGCGAACTCTTTGTTTCCCAGTATGCACCACCATTGTCCACAGCAAGTTTAAGAATCTTATTAATTGCTTTCTCAGCCTGCTCATATTCAGCAGCATTCATATAATAAAAGCCTAACTCTAGGCCTGCATTTGCTTGCACATCAAGATCTCCATAACGCATATAAGCCAAGGTAGCCTTAACTTGATATTCAATAGCTTGATTATGCTTTTTTTGGAAATTGTAAATACTTGCAATATGTTCGAATGAATCAGCACGCTCATTATCATTTAACCCAAGTTTAAGTGCAGTCTGATAACTCAAAATTGCCTCATCGTATTGCTTATTAAGAAACTGAACTTCACCGATTAACCCATGTGCAATACGCTCAAAGCTTTTATTCTTTTGTGATTTCGCAATATCCAAAGACTTTTGATATCTAGACAGGGCTTCAGCATATTGTTGTGTTCCTTTGTGAGCATTACCTAACATGGCTAATGACATCATATGTTCACTAGGTGAGTTAGAGAGCTGATCAACTAATGCTAATGAAATCACAGCCGCAGCAAACTGATTTAATGCTAATTGACTGCGTGCCTTGCATAAAACAACGTCACGATTTTTAGGATTTTTCTTGAGCAGTTGACTTGAAAAATCTAATGCTTTTTCTGGCATTTCATTTTTAATTAATTGGTTACATTCAGCTATTTTTTTATTTATATCAGACTCATCAGCCAATGATGCCTGACCAAAAAAAGCGAAACATAAAAATACAGGGAGGAGAATTCGCATCCTAAAATCCTTAAAAATTATTATTAACTGTGAGACAACATTTTAAGTAAATCAGTTTCATCGATCACACTCACGCCGAGCTCTTGCGCCTTTGTTAGCTTACTACCAGCATCTGCACCTGCAATCACAAAGTCCGTCTTTTTAGAAACACTACCGCTCACCTTGCCGCCTTGATTCTCAATAAGCGCTTTAGCATCTTCACGATCTAATGTTGGCAATGTGCCTGTAAGCACGAATGTCTTACCGGTAAAAATACCTGTTGAATCTGATTGAGCTGCTACCGCGTCCCAGTGAATGCCTGCCCCGCCCTGTTCTGAAGGGGTAATAAGACTTTGAATGATTTCTCGGTTATGCACCTCAGCAAAGAAGTTAACAATAGATTCCGCTACAATTGGCCCTACATCTGGTACTTGTTGCAACTGTTCGATATCAGCATGTTGAATGGCTTCAACATTACCAAAGTAGCGTGCCAAGTCCTTCGCTGTAGCCTCACCTACATTACGTATACCCAAGGCATAAATAAAGCGGGCTAGCGTTGTCTTTTTGCTTTGTGTCAGGGCATCGATGATATTTTGCGCCGACTTTTCTGCCATGCGGTCTAAATCGGCTAGTGTGTGAAATTCCAAACGGTAGATGTCAGCAAGGTTATTTGCCAATTTACTATCAACAAGCTGCTCAACCAACTTATCACCAAAGCCTTCGATATCCATCGCTTTGCGTGAGGCAAAATGAATCATGGCTTGTTTACGCTGTGCCGCACAGAATATGCCACCCGTACAACGTGCGACTGCTTCATCTTCTTGTTTTTTAATATGAGATCCACACTCAGGACACTCCGTCGGCATCGTAAACAACATTGCGTTAGATGGACGTTTATCGAATACCACGCTGACCACTTCTGGAATGACGTCCCCTGCTCTCCTAATGCTTACGGTATCTCCAATACGGACATCCTTGCGTCGCATTTCATCTTCATTATGAAGCGTTGCATTGGTAACGGTAACGCCGCCAACAAAAACAGGTTTTAGCCTTGCAACCGGTGTAATAGCCCCAGTACGGCCTACCTGAACATCAATCCCTTCAACAATGGTAAGTGCCTCTTCCGCTGGGAATTTATGCGCTACTGCCCAGCGCGGCGCTCGGGAGACAAAACCTAACTCCGCTTGATGTGCTAATGCATTCACCTTATAAACTACGCCATCAATATCAAACGGCAAGCTCGATCGTTGAGCGCCAACTTTCTGGTAAAAGCTTAAAAGACCTTCAGTGCCCTTCACGATAGCTCGAAGATTACTCACTGGCAAACGCAAGCTTTCCAAATAGTCCATACAGGCGCTATGTGTAATTAATTCGGGAATGCCTTCACTTGCCCCTAGCCCGTATGCGAAAAACGATAATGGACGAGTTGCTGTGATGATTGGATCCAGCTGCCTTAGACTCCCTGCAGCAGCATTGCGTGGATTTGCAAACACTTTATCGCCGCGTGCCTCCTGTTGCTGATTGAGTCCATCAAAATCTGCTTTAAATATCAACACTTCACCACGTACCTCAAGGAGTTTAGGTGGGTTTTGAATATTCAAGCGCTGTGGAATACTTCGAATTGTTTTGAGATTGTGCGTTACATCTTCGCCTGTGTAGCCGTCACCTCGCGTTGCACCCTGAGTGAAAATACCATTTTTATAAGTGAGGGTAATAGCCAAGCCATCAAACTTGGGCTCTACAGCATACTCAACCTGCATAAGACCTAAGCCTTCACGAACCCGCTTATCGAAGCTCCTTAGCTCGGCATCACTAAATGCATTATTAAGAGAAAGCATCGCGACACGGTGCGTGATGCTGCTAAATGCCTTCATTGGCGTGCCACCGACACGCTGTGTTGGTGAATCAGGCGTAATTAAATTGGGGTGTTTAGCCTCAAGAGATTGGATCTCGCGAAATAGACCATCATATTCATTATCGCTGACGGTAGGTGCATCTTGAACGTAGTATTGAAAGTCATACAATCGAATTAAATCGCGGATTTCTTCAATACGCGCTTCGTCTTCAGGCTTTGTAATTAATGGATCATCTCCAAAAAGCCCAACCTGCAAAGGGGATTGTTGATCGTTGGACATGCTAGTAACTACACAAACAATCGAAGTGCAACAGGACTGCCGGGCGCAATGCCTTTGACTGTCATCTGTACTTGTATCAATCTAAGTTGCTGTCTGATCTTTTCAATTTTAGCGTCATTTAATTCGCGCTGATGATCATCCACAAGTGTTGCCGACAAAGCATGGGCCATGCTTTTAGCCATGAGCACCATACTATTGAATGTGTCAGTACAGTTTTCAGTAAGCGCAATTTCTAATTGGAATGTCACTCCTTTAAGGGCTACTGCTTTCAGCATTTCGACATTAAATGGATTATTTTCCATATTAATCACTTTGAATGATGAATGCCCGCTTTTGGATTTAGCATAAAAAGCACCATCATCTTTCAACGTAAGCCCGTTAGCCTCGGCAAGCCCTCTGAATTTAGTGCCTGTGAATCGTCCGCCAGCGCCATTTAAGATATGGAAGCCGATCGTTTTATCCACTTCCAAACAAAAGGTATCTAATGCTTGTGCAAACTCCAAGGGCTCTTGCGTGCCTATCCATTCAACTTGCGAGCTTAGTTCATAGGCGATTTCAGTAACCATTTGTTGGAATCGTTGCAATGTCTCAGCAGAAACAGCACCTTCTCTATCAGCTAATTGCAAACTGTAAGAAGCTTTAGTGAATTCAACTGCTTCTTGCTCACGGGTTAACACATGCCAAACCTCCGACGCATCAAATCCATATGCAAAAATAGGCTTATCCAAGTTAACTAAGCCAATTAAAAATTGGCGCAAACGTTCGCCGTTGACTGGCGTAGGCAAAAAGAATATAGCTATTAAATCGACATCCTTATTGACCACTTCTGGCAATGTATTGCCGCGATCAGTGGTTTCAACAATAAGTTCAGCAGGCACTCCAATATCAGCATTTGTTTCATCAACAATAAGAGTGTCAGGCACATGAATAACCTCAGCAACATCTCGTTGAGATTCACCTAACTCAATTTTAAATTCAACCTCATCAGGCAAATGCACATCTTTGACATCGTAGCGATCAACAACATCTTTAATTTTAGTTAATGGTTCGATTAATACAGCAGTTTCTTCAAATACATCAGCAGTAAAATCATCCATTAACACATCGCTTGGAGACACTGAAAATTGCTTGGCAGCGGCAATACGCATTTTGCGTTCTTGCCACCAATTAAATAAAATAACCAATACGATAAGCCCCAAGCCTATCGCTAGAAGTGAAATTGTTAAGTCATTTAGTTTATTCAATTGATATTCCCATTAACTGCAATGCAATTTACCTTATATAAACAATTCGTGATTCATTTGCATGGCGGCTTCCATGTCAACCTCTACCACACGCGAAACACCTGATTCCTGCATGGTGACACCTACCAATTGCTGTGCCATTTCCATAGTAATTTTATTATGACTCACAAACAAAAACTGTGTTCGTTCAGACATTTTTTTTACCATCGCACAGAATCTATCTGTATTGCTATCATCTAGTGGCGCATCGACCTCATCCATCAAGCAAAATGGTGCTGGATTTAGTTTAAATAATGCAAATATCAAAGCCAAAGCAGTCAGCGCTTTTTCACCGCCTGAAAGTAAGTGAATCGTACTATTCTTTTTGCCTGGTGGTTGAGCAAAAACCTGCATGCCCGTATCTAAAATCTCATCACCCAAGAGCTCTAACCTTGCCTGCCCACCCGCAAATAGATCTCTAAACAGCTCACTGAAATGGCGATTTGCTTCATCAAAAGTATGTTGTAAGCGCGATCTAGTTTCTTTATCAATACGTCGAATAGCATCCTCAAGTGTGTTAATCGCCTCTTCCAAGTCTGCGGCTTGGCTATCTAAATAAGTTTTACGTTCACGCTCACTATTGAGCTCTTGAATAGCAGCTAAGTTAACTGGTCCAAGCGCTTCGATCTCACCTGCAAACATCTCAACACCGGCTTCAAAGTCTGAAATTTTCGAGCCAGAGCTTAATTCATGTGCCAATGTGGTTTCTTCAATACCAATGCTGAGTAATTCAGCTATGCACTGCTCAAAATGTAATCGCGCTTGCTGCTCTTGCAGTCTCGCCTGCTCTAATTTATCTCTTAATGGATGCAAGATTTGTTCGTTTTGCATTCTATTGCGTTCGTTAGCTTGCAATTCATTTTCTGCACCAGCCATTGCATCACGTGCTGCAGCGAGCGATGTTTCACGCGCTTGCTTCAAACCAATCGCCGCTCCAAGATTTACTTTCAAGCCCTCCATCTTCGCAGCATCTAAAAGCGCTTCTGCCTCTTTTTTCTTATTAATTAAGCTTAATTTTTCTTCAGAAATTGAATTTATTTTACCCTTTAAATCATTGATATTATTTGATATTAGCTTTCCATTAAATATCTTTTCTTGAACGAATTTTTCGGCTTCCTGCAAATCACTACGGCATTGATTTAATGCCAATTCTGAACGCTGTCTTGCACTGAAGGTTTGCTCTCGCCTAGCTTGCAAATCAAGAAGTGAGCCACTAGTTGATGAGAGCGCGCCTTGCTTTGTATTTTGCTCGTCTTTGAGACTACCAAGCCGCTGTTTAAGCTGGTTTAAATCTACTTGAATAGCACTTTTTCTATCAATCGCGTGTTGGCGTTGCTGCGTCAGTCTCTGTAAATCAATATTCAGTGCATGTTGTCTCTGGGTAAGTTTGCTTAATGCCTGCTGTTGCTCTGTATAAGCATTCCTTGTCTGCTGCAAAGATTGCTCATGCGATGCAAGGGCATCCAACCCTAATTTAATTTGTACTTGAAATTCAGGTTGCTGTTTATTAAGGTCCTCGAGCTCGCGTTGACGCTCCAGCACACCATGCATGGCTGATTGTGCTGCATAAATAGATAAGCTGTGACGTGCGTACACATCCCCTTTTATATTCACTAAATATTCATTTGATTTTAGTTGTTGACGCGCCTCATCGGGACTCTCGCCGTCCTCCAACAAGTAAACACCGTCTAACCAAGCATCTAAAAGCCCTTCTAAGCCCTTATCTTTAACCACAACAACCTCTCGCATTGCTTTCCAGGAGGAATTTTTTGATGAGCCACTTAAACTAGATTCCGAAGCCTCTGCAATAATTAAGGCAAATGGAGGACGCTCACTCGGCATTAGTTTGTCTGTTTTTTTGTTAATCAGCGCATTTAAACGAGAGCCTAATACGGCCTCAAGTGCCACTTCCCAGCCTTTTTTAATTTCAACTTGTTGCCAAATTCGCGCAGCGCTATTTAATTGATTCTTAATTAACCATCCATCAAGCTTGGCTTCATGCCCTAGTGATTGCTGAATCTTAGAGAGCGAGGCGATCTGAGCGTCCATCTGTGCTAAAGTACGCTCTTGCACCAAATGCTTATCACGCATCGATTTAAGCTCTTGTACTTGAGACTGTTCTAATACTTTTAATGTACCTAGTTCTAAATTAAGTCGCTCACTCTCAGACTGTAATTCCATTAATTGCGCTTGCTTATCTTTTAATTCTTCTTCATTAGGCAAAGTAAGATTTGCCTGCTCAGCCATTAGTCTATCTATACGTTGCGTTGTTTCAGCAACTGTACGGATTAAGTGCTCAATATTAGTGGATTCTAAACGAATGTTTTGTTCAGACTCACTCAACATGCGTTGCGCTTCAGCATGGGCTTTTTGAGATGCAATATATGCACGCTCAGATTCAGGGAAAGCTGATTTGCAGCTAGTTAAAGCCTCACTAGATCGAATCACTTGTGCTTCAGCAACTTGAGCCTCGATCATCATTTGCTGTAACTGAGCATCAAGATCAATACGCAGACTATCTGATTTAAGCGTTTGCTCAACCGTTTGCTCAAGCTGAATATTTAGTCTGTCTCGCGCTTCCTGGGTATGTTTAACCTGCGTTTCCAAGTTAGAGACTTCCGCATTGGTTTCGTAATATTGCGTTTGAGCAATTTGCACAGCTTCGGTGCTGGCATAATGTTGTTGACGCAAAGCTTCTAAAAGACTCTCTGTTTTGCGCAAAGCTGCCATTTGGCTTTCAAGGTCATTCACCAGCTTTTCAACCGCGCGCTGTGTCTTTTCCCATAAGCTACTGGCATCTCTCTTTCGCAACAGCCAAAGTTGGCCCTGAGTGTGTTTAAGAGATTGTTGTAAACGATGATATTGCTCTGTCACCGCAGCTTGAGATTCCAAGCGAGTAATTTGCTTTCCCATCTCACTACGAATATCTTCAACGCGCGTTAAATTTTCTTTTGTGTCGCGCAAGCGCAGTTCAGTTTCCCGACGTCGCTCTTTATATTTAGAGATACCTGCCGCCTCCTCCAAAAACACACGCATCTCTTCAGGCTTAGCTTCAACAATACGAGAAATGGTGTTTTGGCCAATAATGGCATATGCACGTCCACCAAGACCTGTACCGAGAAACAAGTCAGCCACATCACGACGGCGAACAGCCGTATTATTGATGTAATAAGTTGACCCTTTATCACGCTCAATAACGCGCTTAACCGCGATTTCTGCATATTGCGGCCAAGCGCCGCTGGCATTTCCCAAACTATTATCAAAAACAAGCTCTACGCTTGCTCTTGAAATAGGCTTACGATTTCCTGATCCATTAAAAATAACGGCATCCATAGAGTCACCACGTAACTCTTTGGCGCTAGACTCGCCAAGTACCCAGCGAACTGATTCAATTACATTGGATTTTCCGCAACCATTAGGCCCAACAACACCTACGCGCTGACCGTGAATATGCAAAGTTGTTGGGTCAACAAACGATTTAAAGCCGGCAAGTTTAAGGTGGGTTAAACGCAAAATTTAGGATTATTTTTTAGTAAGCTTTGTTAAACAGTATAATAACGTTTTTTCACGCTAAAAGCCCTATTTCTAACATGACAAACACGCAATCATTAGGCGGCAAACCAACCGCACAACCGACAAAAGATTTAGAAACATTTGAAAATCCAAATCAGAATCGTGACTTTCACATTCATATGGAAATTCCAGAATTTACCTGCCTATGTCCCAAAACAGGTCAGCCAGATTTTGCTGTACTGTATTTGGATTACATTCCCGATCAACTTTGCGTCGAGTTAAAAAGTCTGAAGCTTTACACTTGGTCATTTCGCGATGAAGGTTGTTTCCATGAAGCGGTGACCAATAGAATTTTAGATGATCTTGTTGCCGCGACGTCACCAAAATTTATGCGCTTAACTTCTAAATTCTATGTTCGTGGTGGAGTATTTACTAATGTTATTGCAGAACATCGCAAAGCTGGCTGGGCACCTCAACCGCGTGTTGATTTGACTCAGTTTGAAAGCAACTCAAATATACGCGGCTAATAAAGTCCATACAAAAAGACGAAAGTCATTGACAAGAAAGTCTAGCGTCATTAATATGGCGCCTCTTTTCGCGGGTCTTGAAGTTTAAGGTTTGTCGGGGGTATAGCTCAGCTGGGAGAGCGCTTGCATGGCATGCAAGAGGTCAGCGGTTCGATCCCGCTTACCTCCACCAAAAAGACCTCGGCAGTAATTAAAGAAACCGATTTTTTGCTAATTTAGACTTTAAATTAGCAGCATTTTTTAGTATAATTTTACCTCTATGTCCCCATCGTCTAGAGGCCTAGGACACCTCCCTTTCACGGAGGCGACCGGGGTTCGAATCCCCGTGGGGACGCCACAAAATAAAAAAGCCGCTATCGTTTGATAGCGGCTTTTTTGTTATCTCAATACTAAGTTAAAAGCAACTTAAAGCCAGCTATTAACAGCACTAGTGCCAATGCCTTTTTGATTGCGCTCGTAGAATAAAACTTAATTCCTAATGTTGTACCAATGACTGAACCAATCATGGCTGCCACAACAAATAATGGCAATTGCGGTGGCAAGTTTTGCACTGAAGTATAATTACCAGCAAGGCCAAACGTCGAGTTTAAAAGAATAAAAATGGCTGCAATACCTGATGTTTTTCTAGTACTACTCCAACCTAAAAATAAAATAAGCGGTGAAAGAAATATGCCGCCACCAGTTCCAGTTAAGCCTGCTAAGAAGCCAATAGCGGCACCGGATGCCACCGCCAACAAGAATTTAGGCTGATGAATATTGGTGTCTATACGCTCACTTTTTTTACTTAGAAGGCTAATGGCAGAGATGATTAAGATAATACCAACAATCGCCTTGTAAACATGGCTGGGCGCATTAATGTAGCCCCCTAAAAATGCAAACGGAATAGCACCTATCGCGATAGGCAATAGTACTTTTAAATCAAAAAAACCCTGTTTGATAAAACGCCAGCTTGTAAATGATGCAATGCAAATATTAAGCACCAAAGCTGTAGGCTTAATCACAGTGCTTGATAAGCCAAACAATGTGAGGATGGCGATATAAACAGATGCACCTGCATGTCCAACAGATGTATATAAAACAGCCCCAAGCAGCAAGCAAATGCTAATTACAAAGTCTATGGTTTCAAAGTGCATATAAAAATCAAATCAATCATGAATAGAATTATAGTTTAGCGTTTAAGCTTATAAACCAACAAGTGGTCACCTTGTTTATACCCAAAAATAGAGCTGCCGCCAGCGGCCACGGCAATAAATTGCTGACCGTCGATTTGGTAGGTCATTGGCGGTGCATTCACGCCATACTCATTATTTGCTTGCCACAGCAGCTTTCCGCTGCTTGAGTCATAAGCATTAAAGTGCCCGTTACCTTCACCTGTAAACAATAGACCACCAGCAGTAGCAAGCACTCCACCTACAAGCGGTTGCTCGGTTTTGTTTTGCCAAACAATTTTACCTGTCACCAAATCAATAGAAGACAACACGCCCCAACGTGCCTCCTCTGCTGGCTCAGATGCTGCATAGCGAATAGGGGCTGCACCATCTTTACCCGGGGTTTCGTGAAGCGTATATTTGATTGGTGCGTGAATAGCTGCAACAAAGGCATGCTGAGTTGCTTCGTCAATCGCAGCAGGTGACCAATTAGCTCCGCCTAAGATTCCTGGATAGAGGGTAACGCCCTCAAAGGTAGCTTTAGCAAACAGGTTTTTTTGCGGAACAAAGGCTTCAGATTTCATTAGCAGCTCACCTGTTTTTCGGTCGTTCACAAAAAACCAACCTAATTTACTTGCCTGACCAACTGCCTCAATGACTTTCCCGTCTTTTTTATAATTAAATAAAATCGGCGCACTCGCAATGTCATAACCCCAAACATCATGCGGCACTTGTTGGTAATACCAACGTAGCTCGCCAGAATCTGCATCCAAAGCCACTAAAGAAACAGTGTAAAGATTATCTCCAGGGCGTGACACATCATTCATCTGCGGAGATGGATTACCTGTACCAAAGTACAAAAGTCCTAAGTTAGGATCAATTGCTGGCGTGCTCCAAGCTGAACCACCTCCGAATCGTGCTGAATCTGGAAATTTAGGCAATGCTGCTTTTTCAGCCTCTATATTACGATTAAGCAAAATGCCATCAGCGGTTTTTTCTTTGAATGCACCCTCCCAGCCCGTGTCTGGAATTGTATCGAACTGCCAAACGCGCTTACCTGTATTCACATCAAACGCGGCTAAAAAGCCAGGACGACCATAGCGCCCAGTCACACCTATCACAGCACCGAGCGGCGCATCTGAGCGAGGGTTGTCAATATGCAATCCATAACCAACCCCTGTAATGCCAATAATAACCTTGCCTCTATAAACTACAGGCGCCATCGCCATACCAACGCCTGTGCCACCTGTGGTTTTGGCGGTTTTATTTGGGTCGTTCTTATTAAGCGACTCTTGACCCTCTGTAATTACGTCAACATCGACAGCATTAATATCCCAAAGCTTCTTGCCTGTTTTAGAGTCTAATGCAATCACACGCGCATCTACAGTTCCAATAAAGACTTTACCATAACCAACAGCTACTCCGCGATTTGCTGGCCCACAACACAAATTCCAATCGGCACGCCTGTTATGTTTGTAACGCCATAGTTCTTTGCCAGTTTTACCATCCAATGCGACGACGTGATTAAATGGGAGTGAGACATACATCACACCATCCACAACGATAGGTGTGGCTTGAAAGGATGCTTTTACACCACTTTTAAATTGCCAAGCAATTGTTAGGTTTTGAATATTTTCACGGTTTATTTGTACGTTTTCTGAAAACCGCTTGTTGGTATAATCACGCCCAAAGCTGGGCCAGTCTTGATTAACTCCCTGCTGATAGGCTGATTTGATGATGATGCTTGTAGTGGCATCATGCTTTTGAGTGTTGCTACAAGCAGAAATTAAGCTTGCGCCAAGAGCCAAAGCGCATAGGCCAAAAATCTTATTCAAATGAAGCATAATCAAGCACCACTATTGATAATTAAAACCATAGTATACGGACTGTTATATTGCATGACTACCCTCAAAACATTATGAAATCAATTAAAATAAGAATATGGAACAGCAGCGCGCAAAACTTGAATGGCACGAAAATCAGCCCTACTCAAGCGAGTACAGCGATGTTTACTTTTCAAGCGACAGCGGCATAGATGAAACAAATTACGTATTTTTGACGCATAACCAACTCTCTGATCGTTGGAAAAGCCTCACTCAAGAACACTTTACTATTTTTGAAACAGGATTTGGCACAGGCTTAAACTTCCTTTGCACCTGGAAACTTTGGCAAGAAACTGGACCACCTAGTGCGAGACTTCATTTCATCAGTGCTGAGAAATACCCACTTAATATTGATGATTTACAAAAAGCATTCTCACTTTGGCCTAGTCTAAAATTACTGAGTGATAAGCTCATTCATCAATATTCGCGTATTTCAAAATCATGGCATAGGCAAATTTTTGATGACGGCCGCGTAACGCTGACCTTACTCATTGGTGATGTTAATGAAGCGCTACCAAAACTAAAAGGCACAGTGGATGCATGGTTTTTAGATGGATTTTCACCTGCTAAAAACCCCGACATGTGGCAGACCAGCTTATTTGAAGAAATGTCCAAACATTCCCATTTAGAGACAACCTTTGCTACCTTCACTAGCGCTAGCGGAGTGAGACGTGGCCTGCAGGATGCTGGTTTTCAGGTAACAAAAGCACAAGGATTTGGAAAGAAACGCGAAATGCTTTTTGGGCAATACCAAGACACATTGCACTACAAGCAATTTGAGGCTGAAAGCAAAATCGTTATTGTGATTGGTGGTGGTCTTGCTGGTGCAACAAGTGCTGAAGCCATGGCGCGGCGCGGTTATCAGGTCACGCTGATTGAGCGACACCCCTCTCTTGCTCAAGAAGCCTCTGGCAATCCCCTTGGCGTGCTCTACCCAAGGCTAACAGGTGGCGAAACAGCACCTAATACTCTAGCCTTCCAAGGCTTTTTGTACACATTGAACTTGCTTAAACATATTGAAATTGATGCTGAGAGCTATCAGCAATGCGGCGTTTTACAATTAGCATTTAATGAGAGAGAACGTAAAAGAATAGCGGCAGTCATTAACGAATATCCTAAATTTGTTCATGAAGTTAATAAAATAACTGCATCTGATTTATCAAGCATTTCTCTTGAGCATGACGGCATGTTTATACCGCAAGCTGGCTGGCTAAACCCTGCCTTGTTTTGTGAAGCACTCACCCAGCATCCGAACATTACGCGCTTAACCAATACCGAAGCATTAAGCATAGTAAAAGTTTCGCAAGGCTGGCAGGTGCTCTCTAAAAAGGGGCTTGTTGCAGAGGCTAAAAATCTCATTATTGCTAATCCAGCTGATGCACAACATTTCAAGCAAACCAGCCATTGCGAGATGCAGTCAGTTCGCGGGCAAATAACGCTACTGCCCTCGACAGAGCAATCAAAGGTGCTTAAAACCGTCATTTGTACTGATGGCTATCTAAGCCCTGCAAGGCATGGTCAGCATTGCTTGGGCGCGACTTTTTCACCCAACGACAACGACACTCGAATTAGAGAAGCTGACCATCAAAGTAACCTGCAAATGCTCAAATCTCTTGCACCTGAGTGGGGTGGATATGATCAACAAACCTTACAAGACCGTGCTGCAATTCGGGCCACAACCAGCGACTACCTGCCACTTGCCGGTGCTGTTTTAGATACCGCTCAGCTTAAAGAAAATCTGCCGAGATATAACGCTGATCCAAACAGCCTCCCTTGGTTGGAGAGCTTGTATATAAATGCAGGACATGGCGCAAAAGGACTCGTCAATGCACCATTATGTGCTGAAATCATTGCTAGTCTTATTTGCAATGAACCAGCGCCAGTTGAATGTTCGCTTTTATCGGCATTAGATCCAAACCGTTTTACTTTACGTGAATTAGGCTTAAAGCGCCTAGCACAAACGATACAAAATAATTAGCGTAAAATCTTAATCATGGATATTCATTCAACCTATCACACCGCCCTGCAACTTCATCAGCAAGGCCAGTTAGCCCAAGCAGAGGCCCTTTATCGCAAGGTACTAGAAGTATCACCGCAACATGCTGATGCCCTGCATTATTTGGGCGTTATCTATCACCAAAGCAATCAGCATGATTTGGCAATTACATTGATTGCTAAAGCACTTGCAATTGATCCTAACAATGCTGACTTTTTGAGTAACCAAGCCTTAGCACTTAAGGCCGCTGGACGTCTAGAAGATGCCGTCAAGACGTTGCAAAAAGCTTTTAGTTTAGCGCCAAATGACTTAGAGATTGTCTACAACCTTGGTAATGCCCATGCGGAACACCAGCAATATCAAGAGTCAGCGAAATGCTATCGACGTATCTTGCAAGACCACCCGAAAGATGAAGACTTAAAACAAGCGCTTTGCTATGCACTTCAAGCATTAGGTAATGAGTACCAATTGGCAGGACAATTCACCAAAGCTGAATCAGCATACCAAGAAGCTATTAGTGTTATTGGCAATGAAGCCAGCCTTTATTTCAATCTAGGGAATGCAAAGCGTGAACTTGGCAAGACTGCTGAAGCAGCAAAGCAATATCAAAAGGCAATCCAACTAAGCCCTAACGATGCCGATACTTATAACAACTTAGGCAATGTCCAGCGTGAGCTTGGCAACTTAGTCGCTTCGATCGCCGCCTACCAAAAGGCTTTAGACATCAACCCTAAGCTTTATCACGCTAAAGTACATTTGGTGCATCAAAAACAACATATTTGCGATTGGAAACACTTAGAAAAAGACATCAGCGAAATTCGTGCTTGGGTCAACAATCTGCCAGAAGCCCAAGTTTCACCTTTTGCTTTTTTGTCCATGCCGACCACAACAGCGCAAGACCAAAAGCAATGTGCTAATCACTGGCTTAAAAATCGCTACACATCAGCCTTTATTCAAGGCAAAGTCTTAGCTTTTAAATATCAAACTAAGCACCAAGCTATTCCTCAAAAGCTACGCATAGGTTATTTATCTGCTGATTTTAGATTGCATCCGCTGGCCTCGCTCATCTCAGAGTTGATTGAGCTGCACGACAGAAATGCTTTTGAAGTTTATGCTTATTCATACGGTATAGATGACCAAAGCGCTGAGCGTAAGCGTCTTGAGTATGCTTTTGATAGCTTTGTGGATATCCGGACCCTATCAACTCAAGACGCTGCAACTAAGATTAACCAAGATGAAATTGATATTTTGGTAGATTTAACAGGATTTACCCAAACTAGCCGCAGCCAAATCAATGCCCTGCGCCCTGCGCCTATCAATGTTAGCTGGCTAGGCTTTCCTGGCACCATGGGTGATTTAGATGGTGAGCCACTCTTTAACTATCTCTTAAGCGATGCCATTATTACGCCGCCCACAGAGGCAAAAGCGTATTCAGAGAAACTAGCCATACTTCCACACACCTATCAGCCCAACGACACTAAGCGGCCGACAGGGAAGGCTAAGAGTCGCCTAGAATATGGCTTGCCAAAGAATAGTTTTGTGTTCTGCTGTTTTAACCAAACATTCAAAATACTGCCTGAGGTGTTTGATTGCTGGATGCACTTGTTAAAAGAAACGCCGAATAGCGTGTTATGGCTTTTAGAATGCAATAAATGGGCAAAGGCGAATTTAATTCGTGAAGCAGAAACTCAAGGGGTCGACAAAAGGCGATTAATCTTTGCATCCCGCGTGCCTATGGCGGAACACATGGCAAGGCAAACTTGTGCAGATTTATTCCTAGACACCCTGCCTTATAATGCTCACACCACTTCTAGCGATGCGCTATGGATGGGATTGCCTGTGTTAACTTGTGCTGGGGATACTTTTGCAAGCCGCGTTGCTGGTAGCTTGCTCAAGGCAGCAAATCTAGAAGAACTTATTACCTACTCAATGGCAGAATATCAAAACAAAGCTTTGTCGCTTGCACACAACCCCAATGAAATGAAGCGCATCAAAGAGAAACTGAAGTTACATAACACGAAACTGCCATTATTCGACATAGCTCACTTTGCTGAAGCTTTGGAACGCCATTATCAAAGCATGTGGAAAGATTACAATAAAGCTTAAGCCTGTTCACTAGTTGCCGCAAACAATGCTGCCACCACAATCAAGGCGCCACCAAACCACTCTCTCGCGGTCATGGTTTCATCAGTTAAAAAGTACGCTGCAACTGCCGCAACCACTAACTCAAACATAAATAAAACAGAGGCTTTATTAACAGGAGTATGAGTAATCCCATACTGAACTAATAAAGTAGCCGCCATTAATAAAAGGGTAACCAAAAACATTAACAGGCACTGCGACATGCTCATGTCCTGTGGATTTGGAAATGGCGCATCTTGTAAAGCAATAAAAACAAGCGACATTAAAAGAACGCCTATCCAAACAGCCATGGATTTGGCTGGCAACGTTAGGTTAGAGGCGTAACGTGTAATGACATTAGTCAAGGAAAAGCCGATGCCAGCTGATAAAGCTAGCCATTCAGCGTTGTTTCTAGGTAATGGCAAAGCACCCTCTTGCCACAACATGATGAACGCGCCAATTAATGAAAGAACGATGACTGCAAGACCGCGCTTATTAGTGCGTTCTTTAAGCCACAAATGCGCTAAAACTAATGTCCATACTGGAGACAAGTAAAATAGCAACATTACCCTCATCACCTCACCATCAATGATGGCTAACACATAACTTAGGTTCGTCCAACCAGCTACGATCGCCAACAAAATAATAATTTTGGGCTGATGAATAGCGGCACGCCAATGCTTTAAAAAAATAATGGCAAAAATACTTACAGCTAAAATATAAGTATAAAAGCTAGAGGCCACACCTGAAATGCCAGCCTCCTGCATTATGCGATAGGGATACCAAATTACGCCCCAGCAAACGGCGCCAAATAAAAGTCCAAATACGGCAAATTGACCTTGATGTTTTTTTAACAATGAATTAATCAACATGGACTTTCTAATCAATGAAATTATTGCTCTTGTGTTTAAGCGAGATGCCGCTTCATTTATAATGCTTACATGAACTCAAATCCTATGAATCAAAATCTGGCTAAGTTACAGCCATACCCATTTCAACGTTTACGCGACTTATTCAGCGGTATTTCACCGAACGCTGCTTACAAACCTGTAAACCTCTCGATAGGCGAGCCTAAGCATGATACACCAGCGCTCATCAAACAAGCGCTGATTGATAATCTAGGTGGCTTAGCGACATACCCAACCACGGCTGGGGTGCCAGAACTTAGACAAGCGATTGCGAATTGGGCATCGCGACGCTACGGCATTCCATTATTAAACGCTGAAAAAGAGATAGCACCTGTAAATGGAAGTCGTGAGGCCTTGTTTGCTTTCGCACAAGCCGTGATTAACACCAAAAAAATAGCAAATCCTATTGTGATTTGTCCTAACCCGTTCTACCAAATTTATGAAGGCGCAGCTTTTCTAGCTGGCGCAGAACCTTACTTCCTCAACACCTTGCCTGAAAATCAACACGCAATGGACTTTGATAGCGTGCCTGTTGAGATTTGGAATCGCACACAATTAATTTACGTATGTTCACCAGGGAATCCATCTGGCAAGGTAATGAGCCTAGATCAATGGAAAAAAATATTCGAGTTATCTGACTTATATGGCTTTGTGATTGCAGCGGATGAGTGCTACTCAGAGATTTACTTTGATGAAGCCATCAGGCCTCTAGGCGCATTAGAAGCTGCACAAAAGTTAGGCCTTGATTATTCTCGTTTAGTCGCATTTAGCTCGCTTTCTAAACGCTCTAACGTTCCGGGTATGCGCTCTGGCTTTGTTGCTGGTGACGCAAACATTCTTGAGCAATTTCTGCTTTACCGCACCTATCATGGCTGCGCAATGAGTCCAGCGATACAAGCGGCTAGTATCGCCGCTTGGAATGATGATGCGCATGTTATTGAAAATCGCAGGTTATACGCCGAAAAATTTAAGACCGTTACGCCCATGCTAGAAAGTACCTTAGGTGTTGAAATGCCTGATGCGGCTTTTTATCTTTGGGCAAAAACAGAGATGCCAGATACGGAAGCGGCAATTCGTTTGTATCGTGATTTTAATGTGACGGTATTGCCGGGTAGTTTTTTAGCGCGTGAAGTGCACGGCATCAACCCCGGAAAACACTTTATTCGATTGGCATTGGTGGCAAGTCTGGATGAGTGCATTGAGGCTGCAAATCGCATTAAAAACCTCATGTAAATAATTACAATTATTTTTTAATAAATTGATTTATCTCGTTAAATACTAAATCATGCATTCTCGGATTTAAGCAGTCGACTTCAAAGGTGTCATCCATGCCACGCAACCAAGTAAGCTGACGTTTAGCTAATTGGCGTGTGGCAAAAATTCCCCTGTCGCGCAATTCGTCTTGATCGTACTGCCCTGTCAAATGTTCCAATGCTTGGCGATAACCTACACAGCGCATAGAGGGTATTTCCGAGGTCAATTCAGGATACTCTTTTAGCAAAGCTTTTACCTCGTCTAACAAGCCTTGTTTCAACATATCATCAAATCGTGTGGCGATGCGACTATGCAAACCACTCCGATCAGATGGCACTAAAGCGACTTTAAGTAATCGATACGGTAAGTGATCGCCGCCGGTTGCTTGGTGCAACTCCGTCATCGTTTTACCGCTAATTTCATATACTTCCAAAGCACGTTGAACTCGCTGAGCGTCTGCGGGCTTAAGTCTCGCAGCTGCTGTTGGATCAATATTAGTGAGTTTCTCATGCATCGCAGGCCAACCAATCTGCAATGCTTCCGCATCCAACTTAGCCCTCACTTCAACATCCGCCTCAGGTAAATTGCTTAAACCACCCTGAAGAGCTTTAAAATATAGCATGGTGCCACCTACTAGCAGTGGGACTCTGCCGCGCTTAGTAATATCCGCTATGAGCTTCAAAGCATCATTGCGAAAATTCGCAGCCGAATAAACTTCCGTAGGTGGGATTAAATCAATCAGATGATGAGGCGCTTCGGCTAATGTTGCGGCATCAGGCTTCGCTGTGCCAATATCCATGCCCTTAAATACCAGCGCGGAATCCACACTAATAAGCTCCATGGGCAAATGTTTATAAAGCTCAACTGCAAGCCCGGTCTTACCGCTCGCGGTTGGCCCCATTAAAAATATGGCTGGAGGCAAAGCTGACATGTTACTTCCCACGCATAAAGATTTTATCGAGGTCACTCATGGTCACTTGGAACCAAGTCGGACGGCCATGATTACATTGGCCGGATCGTTCTGTCGCTTCCATATCTCTGAGCAATGCATTCATCTCAGGAATAGTTAAGCTACGATTAGCCCTTACAGCGGCATGACAAGCCATTGTGCCAAGCATTTCATTACGGCGTTCTGTAAGTGCCCGGCTACCGCCATACTCACGCAAATCTCTTAGGACATCGCGTGCAAGCGCTACTGCATCCGCATCTTGAAGCATGACCGGCACAGCCCGCACCGCTAATGTTGTCGGTGAAAGCACAGCAATATCAAATCCTAATAGACGTAAATTCCCCTGCCCGTTTGATAACTCATCTTCCACGGTCGCCACTTCCAGCCTATCCGCTTGAAAACTGACAGGAATCAATAAGGGCTGCATAGATACATTTTTGTCATCGAGAGCATTTTTAAGACGCTCGTACATGATGCGTTCATGGGCAGCGTGCATATCCACCACTACTAAACCCAGGCTATTTTGAGCTAAGACATAAACACCATGAACTTGCGCTAGCGCAAAGCCTAAAGGAAAGTCTTGGTGGGTTTGATTGGTAATGCCACCAATAGGCGCTTCTATATTGCCTTGCCAGGCTTCGTTTTGCGATTGATATTCTTGCTTAATACCGCCAAACATAGTTTGGTAAAAATCACCGTTAGTTTGATTACTGCGCAAATCTATTTGTGACTGAAAAGTCGGATAAGGCATCGCGGATTGACTAATAGAATTAAATCCAGCGTTTGAAAAAGGATTGCTATGGGCTTGGCTTGCCGTGACTAAGTTAGAAGCACCAGATGGCGTCGCTAATGCCTTATGAAGCGAATGAAAAATAAAACGGTGAATCGCCTGACCATCCCTAAAGCGCACTTCGGTTTTTACTGGATGCACATTCACATCCACCAAGCTTGGATCAAGCTCTAAAAATATGACGAAAGCAGGATGTCGATCGCCGTGCATCACGTCTTGATAAGCCTGACGAATAGCGTGCGAAATAAGCTTATCCCTTACGAAACGACCATTTACATAGACATATTGTGTATCTCGTGTATGACGTGAAAAAGTTGGCTTAACGGTCATCCCCCAAAAGCGTAAACCAGCGGCTGATTCATCAACGCTCAAAGCCTCAGAAGCAAAGTCAGCACCAAGCACCTCAGTAAAGCGTTTTTGTGGCTCAGAAGCGCTCAAACGCATTAAGGCCCGACCGTTATGCTGCAACATAAAGCCCACGTCTGGCCGCGACAAAGCCGCGCGTTTAAAGGCATCCTCGCAATGTCCAAACTCAGTGCCTTCGGTTTTTAAGAATTTACGACGCGCTGGTGTATTGAAGTACAAATCATTCACTTCAACAATGGTGCCAGAATCTAGAGCAGCAGGCTCTGGCGCCTCGATATGATTACCATCCGAAGCAATCCGCCAAGCATGTTTTTCATCTGCATGACGGCTAATAAAATGCGTGCGTGAAACAGACGCAATGCTCGCTAAAGCCTCGCCACGAAAACCTAAACTCGCAACATTTTCTAAGTCCTCGAGGGATTCTATCTTGCTAGTGGCATGGCGCGTTAAGGCTAAGGCTAAATCATTAAATGGGACGCCGGCGCCGTTGTCGGCCACGCGCAATTGTTTTACACCCCCCTGCAACAGCGCAACACTGATATCTGTGCTGCCAGCATCCAAACTGTTTTCAAGCAATTCTTTCAGGGCTGAAGCAGGCCGCTCTACTACTTCGCCTGCGGCGATTTGACTAATGAGCTGATTTGGGAGTAATCGGATTGCTGCCATTAATTAAGTTCAACTTTCTGAAGGTAATCTGGCACGCAGGTATTCCAATGCAATGTTTCTACAATACGTTGTCGCATCGCATCTGCGGCAATCGGTTCGCCATGGGTAATAAAGACTTGCTTAGGAGCAGATTCAAAACCACGCATCCAGTCAAGTATTTCTAAATAATCACCGTGAGCAGAGAGATTTGAAATCATTGCCACTTCGGCATTTACTGGAATAATCACCATGAATCTTAATGCTATCAGCACCATTTATCATCGCAGCACCTCTTGTGCCAGCTGCTTGGAAACCAGCAAATAAAATAGTGTTATTAGGGTTAGGTGCAAATGCCTTTAAATGATGAACAACATGCCCACCAGTTGCCATGCCACTTGCCGCTAAAATAATCATAGGATGACGATTTTCATTTAACGCTTTTGATTGCTCCACGGTATTCACCATATGTGCTGTATGAAACATTGCCTCACACTCACTGGCAGACAATCGATGCTCTCCACGATGGCGATTGAAAATTTCTGTCGCATCGATAGCCATTGGACTGTTTAAATAAACAGGCACATCTGGGATGCTTCCTTTTGCTTTGAGCAAATGGATGTAATACAACAATTCTTGCGCACGACCGACAGCAAATACAGGAATAATGACCTTGCCGCCTCGTGAAATGGTCCGGTTAATCGCCGCTGCCAGTTTAATTTTAGGGTCGGTTTTATCGTGCACACGGTCACCGTATGTCGACTCCACCACCAAATAGTCGGTTTGCTTGATTTGGGTTGGCGGCTTCATTAAAACGTCATTAGGACGGCCTATATCCCCTGAGAACAATATAGAAGTTTTTGCATCGTGAATACGCACAAAAGCAGAGCCTAGAATATGACCGTTGGGCGATAAACGGACGATCACTCCGCTCCCTAAATCAATATCTTTTTCATAATCAACAGGTGCCAATAATTTTAAGGCCTTTACAGCATCATCTTTTGTGTAAAGCGGCAGTGCCAAACTATGTTTAGAAAATCCATACTTATTTGCAAAACGCGCCTCCTCTTCCTGCAAGTGCGCAGAGTCTGGCAACAAGACTTCGCATAAATCCCGTGTGCCATAGCTGCAATAAACTTTACCTGCAAATCCATTACGCACAAAAAGCGGCAAGTAGCCGGTATGGTCGATGTGCGCATGGGTCAAAACTACCGCATCAACAGTAGCAGGATCTATCGATAATTGATCGCGGTTCTTCAAGCGTAAGTGTTTCAAGCCTTGAAATAAACCACAATCAATCAAGATGCGCTTACCTCCTACTTCAAGCAAATACTTGGAGCCTGTGACTGTGCCAGTAGCACCTAAAAAGGTAAGTTTCATTAAAAGCCTTAAATTTATTCAGTAGCGATTTTGGTTTTAGCTAAAGCAGGATTGGTCGAGAAATATTTTTTAACTCCTGCAATAATTGCTTCGACCAATTTCTCACGATAACCTTCATCGTTTAGTTTACGCTCTTCTTCAGGATTGCTAATAAAAGCCGTCTCAACAAGAATAGATGGGATGTCGGGGGATTTAAGCACAGCAAAGCCAGCTTGCTCCACCGAGCCTTTGTGTAACGTATTAATTTCACCAATGTTCTTCAGAACGTTTTTGCCTAACTTTAAGCTGTCGTTAATCGTCGCGGTTTGTGATAAGTCAAGCAAAGTACGGGCAAGGTTGGCGTCTTTATTATCTAGACTCACGCCGCCAATCAAATCAGATTCATTTTCTTTCTTCGCCAAATAACGTGCTGAGGCACTGGTTGCACCCTTTTCCGACAATGCAAAGACTGAAGAACCTCGTGCTTCAGGACGAACAAAAGCATCTGCATGGATAGAAATAAATAGATCCGACTGCAAGGTACGCGCTTTGACAACACGTCCATGTAAAGAAATAAAGTAATCGCCATCACGCGTTAAAATGCCACGCATATTGGGTTCACTATCAATGCGCTCTTTAAGCTTTTTAGCAATCGCAAGCGTGATATCTTTTTCGCGTGATCCATTAGCACCCTTTGCACCTGGATCCTCCCCTCCATGTCCTGCATCAATGGCAATTGTAATTAACCGACCAAATTTGTTGTTGACAGGCTTATTTGTCATCGGTTTTTCAGCTGCTTTTTCTACCGCTGTCATATCTGGTATCGCTGTTTCCAATGGCTTTGTATCATTTGTTGTAATAGGTTCAGCTGATCTAACTTCGGCAGACTTAACATCGCCTATAGGCTTTTGTTCTGAAATTGCTGTAAACTCCGCAGACTTATTCGATTTATCAATCAAACTTGGAATCGGATCTTGCATTGGATAAAGATCAAGCACTAAACGATGTTGATATTGCCCCGCTGGTTGCAACATAAAAATATTCGGCTTTATTGGTGCTTTTAAATCAATCACCACTCGCACAACGTTCTGTTTGAAATTAGCTACACGCACTTGCTTGATATAGGGATCATTAACCGATACTGCGTTAACGAGCGATTTAATGTTGGCGTTTAAATCTATCCCCTCCAAATCTAGCACTAAGCGATCGGGATCTCTCAGTAATATCATTTTCTGGGTAATTTCACTCGTAGCTTCTATAGTCAAACGCGTATAGTCTGCTGCAGGCCATAGGCGTGTGGCAGTGACAGTGGCCACTGGGACTGCCGTTGCAAGACCAATACTTAAAAAAACGACTACTAAGCTTCTAAAAACTGTTCTAAACATTTCTTTCCTGCCGTGGTGTTCGCAATCAAACTAGCAGACCTTCCTTCGTCCACTAACTCTAAATAAACATCAATATCCGCTTGCGGAATTAAACTGCCAGCCTTATCAGACCATTCAATCAAGCAAATAGCATTTGGGTTAAAATAATCTCTAAAACCTGCCGCATCCCATTCATCCTCATCAATAAATCTATATAGATCAAAATGATATAAGTTTATTTTAGCTCGATTAATGAAGATTTGATATGGCTCGACGAGAGTGTAAGTTGGGCTTTTCACCTTACCAACAAAACCTAATCCATGAAGCACCCCTCTTACAAGGGTAGTTTTTCCAGCACCTAAGTCTCCATGCAAATACACATTCATACCTGCATTAAATGAACGCGCAAAATCCTCACCTAGTTTTAGGGTTGCCTGTTCATCGTCAAGCTTAAGTGTAATATCATGCATCATATGCTGGATGTAAACGATAATCTAAAGGTACTTGCCGACGCCATTAAAGGCTGGGGGAAAGCAATGGGGTTTGACCAAGTTGGCATCACAGATACCGATTTGGAAAGTGCTGAGCCGCATTATCAAGCATGGATTGAAAAAGGCTTTCATGGTGCTATGGATTATATGGCAAAACATGGCAATAAGCGTACTCAACCTGCCGAATTAGTTGCAGGAACAATGCGCGTTATATCTGTTCGTATGGATTATCACCCCCCTGAGACAAAGGATGCCGAGCAGGTATTACAGGAAGATGATCAAGCGTTCATCTCTCGATATGCACTAGGTCGTGATTATCACAAAGTACTTCGCAATAAACTGCAAAAGCTTTGTGAGAAAATCCAATCCGAACTCACCAATTATCAATTAGAAACATTTCAATACCGTGTATTTACAGACAGTGCCCCAGTTCTTGAGGTAGCCCTTGCGGAAAAAGCAGGTCTAGGCTGGCGCGGCAAACATACCTTACTTTTATCTCGCGAATCTGGATCTTGGTTTTTTTTGGGCGAAATATATACCAATTTTCCATTGCCTATCGACCTTCCAAGCGAAAACCACTGCGGCACTTGCACTAAATGTATTGATATCTGCCCAACACAAGCAATCGTGGCTCCCTATCAAGTCGATGCAAGGCGCTGCGTTTCTTATCTGACTATCGAACTTAAAACGAGTATTCCTGAAGAATTTAGGTCGCTTATTGGGAATCGTGTATACGGCTGTGACGATTGTCAGCTAACCTGTCCGTGGAATCGCTTTGGGCAAATCACGCAGGAAAACGATTTTCACGTCAGGCATGGCTTAGACGACATCTCATTGGTTGAAGTTTTTGCTTGGAACGAAGACACATTTAATGAAAAGATGGCCGGCAGTGCCATTTATCGAATCGGTCATGAGCAATGGCTTCGAAATATTGCGATCGGCTTGGGTAACGCAACAAGCTCGCCCAGTATCATTAATGCACTAAAATCACGTATCAATGATCCGTCAGCTTTAGTTCGCGAGCATGTGGCGTGGGCATTACAACAGCATCACATCGCTGTATAATCGCTTGACTTACTTATTAAAATTCATCATCTAATGATTTCAACACCATCCAATTCAACCCTATACAAAAAGCTTTCTTACGCCTTATTTGGCGCACTTACCATTTTTATCTTGCTAAGCTTTAGGCAATATGGCGTTAGCAATGACGAGGAAGTTCAGCACGTATACGGTCAATTACTGCTCAAGTTTTATAGTTCAGGTTTTGAAGATTACTCTGCTTTTGCATATAAAAATCTTTACCTTTATGGCGGATTCTTCGATTTAGTTGCTGCAACCTTAGAGAAATTACTGCCGATTTGGGTTTGGGATATTCGTCATTTATTATCGGCGACTTTTGGTTTGGTCGGCATCATAGCTGTTTACAAAATTACCCGAAAACTAGCTGGCGAGCGTGCCGCCCTTTTTGCAGCCGTGCTCCTCACATTAACAGGCGCTTGGTCTGGTGCTATGTTCACACACACAAAAGATGTTTCATTTGGCGCATGCATGACTTGGGCGCTTTACTACACAACTTTGATATCAGACAAGCTAGATCGAATTCCACTTGACCTCAGCATTAAGCTTGGCATCGCTGTGGGCTTTGCACTAGGCCTTCGCATTGGAGGTGCTTTTGCAGTGATTTATTTACTCCTATTGGTGTTAATTGCTAGCTTCCTCCAAGCACCAAGCTTTAGAAAAAAAATATACTTTTACACCAAAGCATTTGTTGGTTTGTTACCAGCAGGTATTGTGGCTTTTGCGCTCATGACTTTTTTTTGGCCTTGGGCAATAATGGGCGCAGACCACATTCTGATTGCTGCAAAATCTTTTTCACACTTTGCATTCGACATGAGCACCATTGTGAATGGTCAATGGTTTAATATCGGTAAGATTTCACGCTTTTACCTCTTTGAATATTTAATCATTCGCTTACCTGAAGTCTTTTTAATAGGACTACTTGCAAGCATCATCACATGCAGTGCAGGACTTTTGCGAAACAGTAATCAGATTCGCGTTTATTTTTCAGTAAAACTACCTGAAATTGCACTGTCAATTACCTTGCTATTTCCTCTTTTATTTGTCTTGTATGATAGGCCGGCTCTTTACAATGGGATTAGGCACTTCACCTTTATTATTCCGCCACTCGCTATTTTTGCTGGCATAGGCATATCAAACGCTTGTCAGTTGTTAAAAAACTATTCTCGCTGGAAAATCATTTTTATTGGTATTTGTCTATTACTGGCATCCAATACTTGTTACCTGTTATTTAAACTGCACCCTTATCAATATATTTATTACAACCATTTCGCCGGTAAAAGCATTCAGGAAGCTGCGCATCATTGGGAAGGCGATTACTGGTCTAGCAATCTTATAGAATCAAGCAAAATACTTACCAATTTCATTAACACTGAGGAGGCTCGCATACTAAAGAAAGCTGATGAGCCATATTATGTAGCTGTTTGTGCCGAATCATTTCAAGGGCAGGTCTACTTAGACAAGCGCTTTGTTGTAACGAGAGACTGGGTACGTGCAGATTTTTACATTTCTGCAACCACCATGAATAATGATGCCATGTTGAACGGTAAAACGATTGGCGTCATTGAGCGCCTAGGTGCCAAAATAGCTGTCGTCAAAGATCGTCGTGAACTGACAGGTCAAGACCGTCGCCCCCACCAAGCAAAGCCAGACTGAGAACAAAATGAATAATCGAAGTTTACAAAACCCACATATCACGGTCATCGTACCAGCGTTTAATGAGGCTGCTGCCATTTCCAGCACGGTTGTTAATGTTGCCCATCACTTACAACAACTCAGTCCAAACTGGGATGTAGTTGTTATTGATGATGGCAGTCGCGACCAAACAGCCAATGTAGTTCGTGCATTACCTAAAGAGCTCAAAACAACTCTGGTGAGGTTCTCACGCAATTTTGGTAAGGAATACGCCATCACTGCAGGCTTGGAAAATGCTTCTGGCGATATCGTAGTTTGTATGGATGCTGATGGCCAACACTCATCAGAACTTTTGGCTCAAATGCTAAAAAAATGGTGCGAAGGCTACGATATGGTTTACGCCGTCCGCCAAGATCGAGAAGTAGAATCACAATTCAAACGCTGGGGCTCTAAAATTTTTTACCGCGCGATGAGCTTAAGCGGGCAAATAAATATACCACCTGACGCTGGTGATTTCCGCCTCATGGATAGACAAGTGGTAACCGCGCTATTATCTCTTCCTGAGCGCAATCGCTTTATGAAGGGAATTTATGCTTGGGTTGGCTACAAGTCAATTGGCATCCCCTACTTCCCTTTAGAACGCACTCACGGTGAGAGCACATTCTCCAAACTTAAACTCATTCAACTTGCTTGGACAGGCATTACCAGCTTTTCTGTCATGCCACTGCGTTTAGCGAGTGCCTTGGGCGCATCTTTAGCGTTCATTGCTTTTATTTATGGCATTTACGTGGTGGTCGACCGACTATTCTTTGCAGAGTCTGTGCCTGGTTGGCCAACTGTGGTTGCCAGTATGATGTTTTTTGCAGGCGTGCAGCTATTATTTATTGGCATTTTGGGAGAATACTTGGCACGCGTATACGACGAAGTCAAAGGTCGTCCTTCATACATCGTGGCTGAGATAGCAAAACCTCACAGTGCAAAAGCAGCTTCAAAAACTCGCACTCCAAAAACTAAAGCACAAGTGCCTGCTGAGCAAGATTTATTAATCTAGCCTAAAAAATCGTATGTCTAAAAGCCATTCGCAATCAATTTCTTGGTTCACGATTATCGGTGTAATTGCCGCACTAACGCATTACATCGTTGCTGTTAGCTTTGAGATTAACGAGTTGCTAACAGCTTCTCATGCCAATATTGCTGGCTTCATCGCTGCGTTTCCTGTGAGTTATTTTGGACATCGCAAATTCAGTTTTTCTGGTCAAGATGCAAGCCACAGTAAGGCGCTTCCGCGCTTTCTATCAGTTGCAGTGCTAGGCATTTTGATCAACCAAACATTGGTGTTAAATGCTTTGCAATACACCAAACTGCCATTTTGGCTTGTGCTAGGCATAGTCATGGTCTTAGTTGCTGTAAGCACCTATCTTTTAAGTAAGTTTTGGGCATTTAAAGGCACGCAATGAAACTAATTTTGTGTGCGGATGACTTTGGGCAGAGCGAAGCGATAGATCTAGCGATTATAGAGCTGATTGATAAAGGCCGCTTAAGTGCGACTTCTTGCATGACACTCAGTCCTCGATGGAATGAAGCCGCAAAGAAAATAACGACTAGCATTAGAAAAAAAGCGAGTGTTGGCCTACACCTAGACCTCACACACTTTGGTGATGCGATCAGCCATCCAGAATTGATCCTGTTGAGCCTCGCGAGACAACTTCCAATAGCGCAAATTCAACAAACCATTCATCAACAACTGGATGCTTTTGAAGCTGCTATTGGTTTCGCGCCTGATTATGTAGATGGCCACCAACACGTTCATCAACTCCCTCAAATTAGAGCGGCTTTACTTGAGATATTGTTAGCGCGATACGGTCAACATTTACCTTGGTTACGCATTGCAAAACCGCCACTTACCGACGGTCTTAAAGGTCTGATCATTCGTGCATTAGGATCTAGCTCGCTTGAGAAAAATGCAAAAGCAAGCGGATTTAGATGTTCTGGTCAATTGTTGGGCGCATATGATTTTAACGGCTCAAGTGAAGCGTATGTATTGCGCTTTAAAGCTTGGCTTAAAAAAGCAAAGCATGATAATTCTACACCCGTGCTGATGTGTCATCCGGCAATTGAACAGCCGGGTAATGAAAAAGATGTCATTTACCAGGCGAGAGTTAAGGAATTTACTGTTTTAGTGAGCAATGAACTTGATGAAGATTTGAAAAGTTTTAACTTAGTAAAAAGCCCTTAAAGCCGCTTTACAATGTTAACTTTGTGTCGGCACAACTAATGGCAGTTTCTTACTTTTTTTACTCGCCTTTGCCGTCTTTGTTGGCTTCTGCATCACACAATACTCAGAACCATAATCACCACCATTTTCGTCTGGCTCGTAATAGTGGTTGGTGTAAGCCCAGCGTGTGCTGGAGATTTTTTGAATATCAGCAATACCAGTGCTATATTCAGCAGTGCGACCATCAGAGAGATTAAATGTCAAAGCAAGTTTATAACCGCTTGCTATTGCATGACCTTTATAAACCAATGAATTTTTCGTCTCAGTATTAAAGTCATAAACACCAAAGCCACCTCGACTGCTAATACGATTAAGCTTAAAAGTCGCCACAACTTCATATTCGCCTACTTTATTATTAGATCCCTTACATGAATAAATACCGCTGAAATTTGACCCTAAAAATTGTTCTTTCGCCTCAACATTGTTAACCAAACCACTTAAATGCAGACCTATTAAAACCAAAACAATTAATATCGTATTTTTCATGCAATTTTCTTAAAAAGATTTAACTAAGTCAGCATTGTAGCGTGATGCAGTCTGCCTTAGTAGATATCCTTCCTGATCTTTAGATAATTTGTGTTTTTACTTTGTTTTTGCGTGTGGGCTAGATTATCATAAGCGCTTCGCTAGTAAGCTTAACAAAAGTATGTTTTAAGCAACACTTGCGTGATTTGTCCACAGGATTTTATGACGACCTTTAGTCCATCACCTACACAGCAATCTATTTGGCGTTTCAGCGCCTTTAACTTTATTTTGTTGCTAACAATCTCACTATGGCTATGGCAGCAAAATAAGCCCGTTCAACTTCCTGAACCCAAGCTTCCTGCAGACGGCAAACTTCAATGTGTCTCCTACTCGCCGTATTACAAAAATGGGCAAACACCGCTCAACATTAAAACCCATATTAGCCGCGAGCAAATAGACCAAGACTTAAATAATCTATCTGCACAATTTAATTGTGTCCGCATCTATTCTGTTGGTCAAGGTTTAGACTACGTGCCAGAAGCCGCTTCAAAACTAGGTATGAAAGTCTACTTGGGTGCATGGATAGGATGGGTAAAAAAGCTTAATGAAAAAGAGCTAAACCTTGCCATTGATGTCGCGAACAAATACCATGATACAGTCAAAGCGCTCATTGTCGGCAATGAAGTATTATTGCGCGGGGAACAGACTGAATCAGCTCTGAAGGCTTATATACTTCGTGCAAAATCATCCACTCGCGTTCCAGTGACTTACGCGGATGTCTGGGAATTTTGGCGCAAACACCCAAAACTTGAAGCGTCCGTTGATTTCGTTACCGTGCATATACTCCCTTATTGGGAAGATAAACCTCAATCAATAGAACACGCGGTTGATCACACAAATAACGTAATGAATTTATTGGGGCGAACCTTCAAAAAACCCATCCTGATTGGAGAAACAGGCTGGCCATCGCTTGGTCGTCAACGTGAAAGCGCGAAACCAAGTCTCATCAATCAAGCCCAATACATGCGAGGCTTCTTAACCATAGCAGATGCAAAGCATTGGAATTACAACCTCATTGAGGCCTTTGACCAACCTTGGAAACGTAAATTAGAAGGAACCGCAGGGGGGTATTGGGGAATATTCAATGTTGACATGATGCCAAAATTTTCATTTTCTGGCAGCGTAGCTGAAAGAAATGATGGGAAATTATTTCTCTATACAGCCTTGATAGCAGCACTTCTATTTTCAATTTGGTCGTTAAAGCTAAATATTCGCAACAAAAGCCAGCTTTTTAGCATGTCGCTTCTGGGCGCGCTGATTGGGATGAGTTCATTATTACAGATTGAGTATCTTGTTATTTCTTGCCGAACAATTCAAGAGTGGTTATCCCTTGGCAGCATCGCAGTGGTAGGATTGATCAGCTTATTCAGTATCCCAGCCTATGTCTTCAATGAGAACAAAACAGCAAAAGTTATCATTCGATTATCTTTAACTTTCTTATTGATAGCAGCCGTCATTGCAAACTACTTCTTAAGCCTTGATGGACGTTACCGCGACTTCGCCATCACCTTGTATGGATTAACGGTATTGGAGCTAACCATTGGTTTAAAACTGCTCAAAAAAACCAGCAATGTTAACTCTTCAGTGTTTCGCTTCTTAGGAGTTTTTCTGGTTGCCACCGCAATCTTTTGTTTTTTCAAAGAGCCGACCAATGCTTTAGCATTTATTTGGTTAGTACTAAGTGCGCTGATTACCTGGGCTAATTGGCCAAGCAAACCAACTTCTACAATTTAATTAACGCTTTTAATTCATTAGAAATTCTTTATGCATCCATTTTTTAAGCGCTTTATCAAGCCATTGTTGTTTGCAACTTTGATTGCACTCATTCATTTTGGCATTTGGAGCGTTTCAAATAGGGCCATTCCCACGATGAACGCACCGACCATCGTTCATGGATTTGCCTATAGCGGATTCCAAGAAAACCAAAGCCCGCTTGAAAAGGACTATCCAAGTACTGCAGAGCTAGAAAAAGACTTGAAAATTTTAAGAACAGTGACTAATCGTATTCGTATTTATGGGGCACTTGAAAATAGTGAAGTAACTGCTCTTGCCTCTAACCTAAATTTTGAAATTACTGCTGGCGCCTGGATTAATAACGATCTCACTGCAAATCAACGAGAGATTGATGCACTCAAAGCAAAGATTAAGAATTATCCACGTATCGAACGCGCTATTGTAGGTAATGAGTCATTGCTTCGCGAAGATGTTACCCCAGAAGATTTAATAGACTATTTAGACGAGGTTCGCTCAAATACAAAATTACCAATTTCAACCGCAGAGCCTTGGCATATTTGGTTAAAAAATCCGGAGCTTGTGAAGCACGTTGATTACATTGCCGTTCATCTCTTGCCTTACCATGAGGGATTGCCTGTTGAAGAGGCTGTAGACTATGCATTCACCCGCTACCAAGAACTGATGGACACTTTCCCGCGTAAAAAGATAGTGATTACTGAAATCGGTTGGCCCAGTCACGGACCGACAATAGGCGCCTCAGTTGCTTCGGATGTTAATCAAGCAAGGTTTGTGCGTGAATTTTTAGCTAAAACCGCGCGTAAAAATTATGACTACTACCTGATGGAAGCTTTTGACCAGCCGTGGAAACAAAAGCTAGAAGGCTGGGCTGGCCCATATTGGGGAATGTTTGACGCTGATCGCATTCAAAAATACTCGCTACAAGGTGCCGTTCCAAAAGATGACCGCTGGGAAGAGAAGGCAATATGGGCAAGCTTAATTGGCTTCTTCCCTATTCTGTTTATTGCTTATCGCTTTAGGCATTGGGGCTCAGGCGGACGATTCTCAATGGCTATATTGCTTCAAGCTTGTATTACGACACTGGTCGTCGCTTGGAACTTACCTGATGATTATTACTACACTGTTCGTGATTTTGTAGTTTTAATTGCCCTGATTATCGGCATGGGGCTTACCTCTGCTGTCCTGATGATATATGGAGTAGAGTTCAGTGAAGTCATGTTTAAAAGAAAATGGAATCGGTCTTTTAAACGCGCAATTCCCGTTCCTAGCGACCAAGAGCGCTTTGTGTCGATTCATCTTGCTTGCTACAACGAACCACCTGCAATGGTCATTGCAACGATTGAAAGTTTAGCTAAACTCAACTACACCCATTACGAAGTCATTGTCGTGGATAACAACACTAAAGACGAAGCTAAATGGAAACCCATTGAAGCATATATGGCAAAGATGCCTGATAACTTCCGTTTCTTCCATTTACCCCAATGGCCTGGCTTTAAAGCTGGCGCACTGAACTTTGCTCTTGAGCAGACAAACCCCAAATCCGAAGTTGTTGGCGTAGTTGATGCTGATTACGAAGTAACACTAGATTGGTTGTCTGATCTAGTTCCACATTTTGCGGATCCTAAAGTAGCGGTTGTTCAGGCGCCACAAGCTCACCGAGATTGGGAAAATAATTTTTTCCGCCGCATGAGCAATTGGGAGTTCGAAGGCTTTTTCCGAATTGGGATGCACCACAGACATGAACGAAATGCACTTATTCAACATGGCACTATGACACTTGTGCGATACCGTCCGTTAATCGATTTGGGTAGGTGGTCAGAATGGTGTATCTGTGAAGACACGGAGTTGGGTTTGCGTTTACTGGAAAATGGCTTTGAGCTTCGTTACATCGATGACACCTTTGGTCGCGGATTGACTCCCTCGGACTTCAAAGCCTTGAAGTCGCAACGCTTCCGCTGGGCATTTGGCGCGATGCAAATCCTAAAACGCCACTTCCCTAAGTTGATTGGAGACTCCACTCTTACTTTTGGTCAACGCTACCATTTCCTAACAGGTTGGTTTGGCTGGTTAGGCGATGCATTACAACTAATCTTCACAATTGGTTCTATTGCTTGGACTGCAGCGATGTTGTTGATGCCAAGTTCATTTAGTTTACCTGTCACCATTATGATCATGCCAATTTTATGCTTTTTAGTGATCAAAGCAGCACTAGGGCCTGTGCTTTACCGTAAAACAATGAATTGCAGCTGGAAAGATATTTTTGGCGCATCACTTGCAAGCTTAGGCTTATCTCATGCCATTGCTCGTGGAGTAACGATGGGGATTCTTAAAAAAGATGGCGTGTTTAAAGTAACAGCCAAAGAAAAGGTCACGAGCAACAAGCTCCAAATCCTTAATCCGATTATCGAGGAGGTCACCTTGCTCAGCTCCCTCGTTATTTGCGGTCTTGCGATGTTAATTTCAAGGGGCTTTACAAACATTGACGCAGAGCTATGGGTTACGATGCTGGCCTTGCAATCACTCCCATATGCGAGTGCGCTTGCCTGTCAAATTATTGCTCAGCGCCCTGACACATCTGTTGTTTAATTGCTTGCAGGATGAGTATTTGAAGGATCTGGCCCTATCAAATGGTGACGATAAAACAGACGTGTCAAGATTTGTAATTTTGTCAATTCACCGTTATTTATTACACCAACAGCGCAGATGAGATACCAGCAAACTACTTTCATTAACGTTATGCCAATATGTCACGTAATTTTACAAATCAAACCGTCTCAAATAATTTATAATAATGCAAAACCAACCGAATAATGAAGCATGACTAATCCAACTAATTCACCCGCATGGCAAGCTCTTAGCGAGCACTTTCAAGAAATATTTCCTTTGCAAATGCGTGATATGTTTGCAGATGACCCGAAAAGGTTCGATAAATTATCATTAAAATTCAATGACTTTCTGCTGGATTATTCCAAGCAACGAATCTCTGAAAAAACAATGACTTTGCTCACCAACTTAGCACGCCAAAGTGATATTGAAGCTTGGCGTGAAAAGATGTTCTCCGGCGAAAAGATTAACTTCACAGAAAATCGTGCTGTACTGCATACCGCTCTTCGCAATCGCAGCAACAAACCTGTTCTTGTGGATGGCAAAGATGTCATGCCAGAAGTAAATCGCGTGTTAGCGCAAATGCGTTCCTTCAGCGACAGCGTGCGCAACGGAAATTGGCTTGGTTACAGCGGCAAGCGCATCACCGACATTGTCAATATTGGCATTGGCGGCTCAGACCTAGGTCCTGTAATGGTATGCGCGGCACTAAAAGCTTATGCCAGAAAAGGCCTAAACGTTCATTTTGTTTCAAATATTGATGGCACGCACTTGGCGCAAGCCTTAGAAGTTTGTGATCCTGAAACAACGCTATTTATTGTTGCTTCAAAAACATTCACGACACAAGAAACCATGACCAATGCACGTTCAGCGCGTGTTTGGTTCTTAAAATCAGCGAAAGATCATGCACATATTGCTAAGCACTTCGTTGCACTTTCAACCAATGCAATGGCCGTCCAGGAGTTTGGTATTGACCCATCTAACATGTTTGAATTCTGGGACTGGGTAGGCGGCCGTTACTCATTATGGTCAGCAATTGGGTTGTCTATTGCCATATATGTAGGCATGGATAACTTCGAAGCCCTTCTTGAAGGTGCTCATGAAATGGACATCCATTTCAGAACAGCGTCTTTGGAAAAAAATATGCCAGTGATATTGGCAATGCTTGGTATTTGGTATAACAACTTTTTTGAAGCTGAAACCCAAGCCATTTTGCCTTACGACCAAGGACTATCAAGATTTCCTGCCTACTTGCAACAAGGTGACATGGAAAGTAACGGGAAATTTATTAGCCGCACTGGTGAACGTATCAACTACACCACTGGCCCAATCATATGGGGTGAAGCTGGCACCAATGGCCAACACGCTTTCTACCAATTGATTCATCAAGGCAACAAGTTAGTCCCTTGTGACTTCTTGGTGCCTCTAAGAAGCCAGTATAAAATTGGTGAAAATGGAAATAAGCATCACAAAATACTCGTTTCAAACATTTTTGCGCAAACCAAAGCGCTCATGCAAGGTAAGACCTCAAAAGAAGTTAAGGCGGAGCTAGAGGAGCAAGGCTTAGATCACCATGTAATTAAGGACCTGATGCCACACCGCGTATTTGGTGGCAATCGCCCCACCAATACTCTATTAATTGACGAACTAACACCAAAAGCTTTAGGCAAGTTAATTGCGCTTTATGAACATAAGATTTTTATTCAAGGCATTATTTGGAATATCAATTCATTCGATCAATGGGGTGTGGAGTTTGGTAAGCAAATTGCTCAAAAAATCTTGCCGCAATTGTCAGGTAACAATAAAATTACCGACCATGATGGCTCAACGAATAGTCTAATTAACTACTTCAAAGAAAAAACACAGCCATAGAATTGAACCCCTAAATACAAAAATGGGCTGATTAATCAGCCCATTTTTTGTTTAAAACTTTCAACAATATTAGTGCAAGCCCATTCCTTTAAACAAAGACTGGGTCATTGCTGCACCGAACTTCCTCGCAACTCGGTCAGCTAAACCTTCTGAAGCTGTAAAGTCCACAATATTTTCTTGTTTAATCACTTCACGCGCAACATATTCATAACTACCTAGCTCGTCAGCAAGGCCCATTTTAATACCTGCATCACCACTCCAGAATAAGCCGCTAAAAGTCTCTGGCGTTTCTTTTAAACGATTACCACGGCCTTCGCGCACCACATCAATAAATTGCTGATGGATCTCATCCAACATTACTTGGGCTAATGCCTTATGTTTTGGATTAACTGGTGTAAATGGATCGAGCATGGCTTTATTCTCGCCTGCCGTCAGTAAACGACGCTCAACGCCAAACTTTTCCATGACACCTGTAAAGCCAAAGCCATCCATCAAGACCCCTATTGAACCGATAATACTCGCTTTATCAACATAAATTTTATCTGCAGCCACCGCAATATAATAACCGCCAGAGGCACAGACATCTTCAACAACCGCATAAACAGGGATAGTTGGGTGAAGTTGACGTTGGCGCTTGATTTCATCATTAATAATGCCTGCTTGCACTGGACTGCCGCCAGGGCTATTGATACGCAAAATTAAACCCTTTGTATGCTTGTTATCATAAGCATCATGCAAACTTGAAATCACTGTATCTGCATTTACTTCATCTTGGGCGCCAATAACGCCTTGAATATCAATAAGCGCTGTATGATCCTCAGAGCTTTTTCCACCCGAACCACCAATCCAATTAAGCATATAGAACAGCATCAAGAAAAGCCAAATAAGCGTTAGTGATTTAAATAGTACGCTCCAAAAGCGATGACGCTTTTGTTCTTTTAATGATTGAAACGCTAATTTTTCTAACACTTCACGCTCCCATTGAGGTTGCTGACTATCTGACATACTGTTCTCTCTTAAAAGTAGAATTTAAATTAAATTTTATCTAGTGTAATTGAAATAACACCATTATGTTCATTGACCTCAATTGGCCGCAATCGTTTCCCCTGACAAGGTCCTAGAATACATAGTCCACTTTGCGGCTCATATTGGGCTCCATGTGTAGCACAAATCAAAAAGTCTTTTTCTCTGGTAAAAAAGTCGCCTTCATTCCAGTCCATCTCAATTGGCAAATGTGCACATCGATTAAGGTAGGCGTAAGGCTTGTTTTGAAAACGTACAATAAATGCGCTCAAGTTCTCACCAAGTTCCGGAACAGAAAAGCGAACCCCTATACTCTTCTCTAACAACGCTTCACTTTTACAAATAATGCGCTGATTAGCCATCTCTAAAGGTGAGCTTTTAGCCAAGTGATTAAATCCGTGAATTGTTCAAAATGAGCCAAAGGCTCATGTGGCAGCAACCGTTCCAATGGGTGAGCGCCATAAGTCACGCCGAGACTGGCTACATTAGCATTTTTCGCCATCTGCAAGTCAAAACTAGTATCGCCAATCATTAATGTGCGCTCTGGAGATGCCCCCACTTCATCCATCAAATCCAAAATCATTTCTGGATGGGGTTTGGATTGACACTCATCAACACAGCGCGTTGCAATAAAGTGATGCGCAATACCGCTATTTGCTAAAGCCTTATTTAGGCCACGACGACCTTTACCTGTTGCAACCGCAAGCGGCACAGCCTTCTCAGTTAAATGCGCAATCGCTTCAGGCACGCCATCAAATAGAGGAATGTAATCTTCGCCCAAACCATAGTAATGACTGTACCGACCGGTCAGCTCAGCTAATTTCTCATCAGAAATATGACCAAATAAATCATATGTCGCTTCACGAAACCCCAAGCCAATAATGCCACTGGCTGCAACTTGTGTTGGTTCTGGTAAGCCTACATCGACACTTCCCTTACGTATGGCATCTATAATCAATTGGGTGGAATTGGCCAACGTACCATCCCAATCAAAGATGATTAAATCATAATTATTATTTTGCATCTTGATATCTTAATTTTCTGAAACGAGTTTATTGAGAAATTTATCTAACTCTGGTGGCAAAGGTGCAATGAGCTTTAACTTTTCTGCTGTAAGCGGATGACGGATGTTGGTTTCAGCTGAATGTAAAAACATGCGTTTCAAGCCACTCTTATGTAGTGATTTGTTTAAGGCAAAGTCGCCATATTTATCATCTCCCGCAATTGGGAAGCCTAAATATGCCAGTTGCACACGCAGTTGATGAGTGCGCCCTGTAATGAGCTGTGCTTCCAATAAGCTGAAATCGCCATAATGCGCTTTTAAATGAAAAATCGTCTCTGAAGTTTGTCCTTCATCTTCTGCCCTTGGGTCTGGACGTCCTGTCACTACGCTTACACGGCGCTCACCATTTTCAAGCAAGTACTTTTGCAACGTTAAGGTGACGTGTTTCTTTTTCTCCGTCCAATGCCCCTTCACCAACATAAAATAACGCTTATCCATTTGATTGCGACGCATTGCTTCATGAAGCGCTACCAGGGCCGAGCGCTTTTTACCTACCATCAGAACGCCCGATGTTTCACGATCTAGCCGGTGCACAAGCTCTAAAAACTTAGCTTGTGGACGCTCTAATCTTAGCTGTTCAATTACACCCTTACTCACGCCGCTGCCGCCGTGGACCGCCATGCCAGCTGGTTTGTCGAGTACGAGCATCGCATCATCCTCAAAGACAATGCATTTTTCTAATCGCGCAGTTACAGGCTTCTGTTGTTCAACATCGACCCGGGTAACCGTGGCACGTATTGGAGGAATACGAACCAAATCGCCCATTGCAAGCTTGTAAGTTGCATCAATCCGTTTTTTGTTAACGCGCACCTCTCCACTTCGAAGAATGCGATAAAGATGACTTTTAGGAACGCCTTTCAGCGTTTTGGTGAGGAAATTATCAATTCGTTGACCTTCACTTGCCTCATCAATTTCAAGCATTGCAGCGCTTGATTCACTAATTTCATTACTTATTTTGCTTAAATTTGCCATCTCACCTATACTACGAAACAAATGAAGTAAATGCGCTAAGCGCTTCTTCAACGAATGAATTGAAAGTCTTAAAAGATACCTTGGTTAATCTCGCTCGCCAAATAAAATAAGTAGCGATTTTATGTACTAAAAATTAAAGCGCTCAAGCCGCTGCGGATGAATTGCAATACTAAAGAGTATAAGCGATGGCGCGGTTTGGAATTGCTAGAAATTTGAATTTTAGCTGATATGTCAGCTAAACCGAATCTAAATTAAAAGACAGAATAAGAGCAATACAGCTTAACAGAACACAAAACGAGTTACTTCGTTTACAAATTCAATCTGATACGCGTTAAAACGCGTTGGATTAAAGAGTGAATAACTTTTATAAAGAGCATCACTCGCTGACAATGGCAAGAACAAAAGCCATAGACAAAACTAAACGTTAGCAATGTAATGATTCAGTGTTCGAACAAGCCTCTGCAAACTTTCTGGCAGATTTAATACTGGGGTAGCGTTAACAATAAGCCGATGTTTGGCATTAACCTACCTATTCAACGCTAGCCCTTCCTTACTGCTACTTGCATAGCAATATTCGCAAACCCGCCCTGAGCGCGGGAGTCAACACAATGAAACGCATGTTATTTAACGCAACGCAGTCTGAAGAATTGCGCGTTGCAATCGTTGATGGTCAAAAACTCATCGACCTCGATATCGAATCAGCTGGTAAAGAACAACGCAAGAGCAATATTTACAAAGGCGTTATTACCCGTATCGAGCCATCGCTCGAAGCTGCTTTTGTCAACTACGGCACTGATAGACACGGTTTTTTACCATTCAAAGAAGTAGCACGCAGCTACTTCCTCAATGATGCAGAAGGCAGCCGCGCACGTATTCAAAACGTGCTAAAAGAAGGCCAAGAGCTCATCGTTCAAGTCGACAAAGACGAACGAGGCAACAAAGGCGCAGCCCTCACAACATTCATCTCGCTTGCCGGTCGTTATTTGGTCTTAATGCCAAACAACCCACGTGGTGGTGGTGTTTCACGCCGCATTGAAGGTGAAGACCGCAACGAACTCCGTGACATCATGGCGCAATTAGAAGTACCTAACGGAATGAGCATCATTGCTCGTACCGCTGGTATCGGCCGTAATCTTGAAGAGTTGCAATGGGATTTAAACTATCTCCTTCAACTATGGACGGCTGTTGAAAGCGCATCAACCATTCAAAACGGCCCTTTCCTAATTTACCAAGAAGGCAGTTTAGTGATTCGCGCCATTCGCGATTACTTCCAACCAGACATCGGTGAGATCCTCATCGACACACCTGATATTCATGAACAAGCCATTCAGTTCATGAATCATGTGATGCCTGGTCATGTATCATGCGTTAAACTATATCAAGACGAAACACCGTTATTCTCTCGCTTCCAAATCGAAAATCAAATCGAAACCGCATTCTCTCGCGAAGTACGTCTACCTTCAGGCGGCGCGATCGTCATTGATCACACCGAGGCTTTAGTTTCAGTTGACGTCAACTCAGGTCGCTCTACTAAAGGCAGCGATATTGAGCACACAGCATTCAATACGAACTTAGAAGCTGCTGAAGAAGTTGCGCGTCAATTACGTTTACGTGACTTAGGCGGCTTGGTCGTGATCGACTTCATTGACATGGAAAGTCAGCGCAATCAACGTGATGTAGAAAACCGCTTACGTGAGGCATTGCATTATGACCGCGCTCGCGTTCAAACTGGCAAGATTTCACGCTTTGGCTTGCTAGAACTTTCACGTCAACGTTTACGTCCAAGTTTGGGCGAAAGCAACCATATCCCTTGCCCACGCTGCCATGGCACTGGTCATATTCGCGGTATCGAAACAACAGCGCTTCATATCTTGCGAATTACGCAAGAGGAAGCCATGAAAGAAAACAGCAAAGCGATTCAGGTGCAATTACCTGTTGAAGCGGCAACGTTCTTGCTCAATGAAAAACGTGCTGATATTCATAAAATCGAACAACGTACAGGTGTTGAAGTGGTGTTGATTCCTAACATTCACTTAGAAACACCAAACTACACAATCACGCGTATTAAGAGCGATGACAGTGCAGAAAACGGTCCACGTAGCTACCAAATGGTCGAAATGCCCACTGAAGAAGAAGTGCACAGCCACGCGGCAACAGAAGTAAAAGCAGTGAAACAGGTCGCAGCTGTTCGAGGCATTACCCCATCAGCGCCGGCGCCAATTAGCGTTGCAAAGGTTGAAAAAGGCGTTTCACTATTTACGCGCTTCACAAACTGGTTAGGTTCACTCACAAAATCAGAAGCCCAAAAAGCTGAAACGCGTGAAAACAATGGTCGTCGCGATAATAATCGTAACCGTAACCGTAATGAACGTGGTGACCGTCCAGAGCGTAACAATCAAGCCACACAGGCTGAGCGTCCACAACAAAACCAAGGTGAACGTCCACAACGTAACCAAGAGCCACGTCAACCAAGACCGCAACAACAACCGAGACCACAACCAGTGGCACAAAATGGCCAGGTTGAAAGTACACAAGTCGCACAAGGTGAGCAAAATCTTGAGCAGCGCGAGCCACGCGAAGGCCGCAATCGTCGAAGCCGCAACGGTCGTCGTGACCGTGGTCCTCGTCAAGAGCGTCAAGTCGGCGATCGTCCATTTGTTAAAAATGAACAAACCGTCGATGTGACTAATGCTGTACTTGCTCCTTTAACAGAAACGATTAAACCGGCTGAAGCAATCAAAGTGGAATCACCAAAAGTTGAATCGGTTAAGATAGAAAAAGTGGCAAATGATGCAATTGAAGTAGTCACAACAAAACCTGTGCAGACCGAGAAACCAGCAAAAGCGGTAAAACCGTCTAAAGATGAATTAACTACTGAAGCCAGCGAAGATAAATCAGCAAAAGCACCCGCTGAAAAAAAGGCGCGCCCTACTCGCAAACCAGCTACAAAAGCTAAACCTGTTGATTTAGCTGTAAGTGGTTTACAGTTAGTCGAAACAAAAACAGAAACCAAGGCTGCTGTTGTTGTGGAAGCTGAAGTCCCAAAGAAACCACGTAAAACAGCCGCATGGCAAAAGAAAGCTGATGAAGCGGCGAAGGAAGAACCATTAGTCATCGTTCAAACGCAAAAATAAGTTAGTTTTTTAGCATGCCCCAAAAGCCCCAAATCATCGGGGCTTTTTTATTTAAGTCCGCTGATAAAGTCTCTATGTCTACACACGCTTTAGAAATTCTACAAAACACCTTTGGTTACCAAGCATTCCGTGACCAACAAGCCACAATTGTGAATCATGTATCGACAGGTGGTGACGCTCTTGTCCTCATGCCAACAGGCGGTGGTAAGTCCCTGTGTTATCAGATTCCAAGCATTTTAAGGGATGGCTTGGCGATCATTGTTTCACCGCTAATTGCATTAATGCAAAACCAAGTAGAGGCGCTACAGCAACTTGGTATTAATGCAGCTTATTTAAATTCAAGCTTAAGCATTGAGGATACGCAAACCATCACTAGAAAAGCACTCCGAGGAGAGCTGAAAATTCTTTATGTAGCGCCCGAAAGATTAATGGCAAGTAGCTTCCTACAATTACTCGATCAAGTTAACAACCATGTAGGACTGGCCTTATTTGCCATTGACGAGGCGCACTGTGTTTCTCAATGGGGCCATGACTTTCGGCCAGAATATCGCAAACTCACCATTTTGCATGAACGCTTTCCTGATGTCCCAAGAATAGTCCTTACCGCAACAGCAGATACCGCAACAAGAGCTGAAATTATTAATCAGCTTAAGCTAGAGAATGCCGCACAATACGTCTCAAGCTTTGATCGCCCTAACATTCGCTACCACGTCACTCAAAAAAATAATGCTCGCCAGCAATTAATCCACTTTATTGAAACGCAACATCCAAACGATGCTGGGATTATTTATTGCTTATCCCGTAAAAAGGTGGAAGAAACGGCGGAATGGTTAGCCTCAAAAGGCTGGCCTGCGCTCCCTTATCATGCAGGCTTGGACGCCGAAATACGCAAGAAAAACCAGCGTCAATTCTTACGTGAAGAGGCTGTCATTATGGTGGCCACTATTGCGTTTGGCATGGGAATCGACAAACCTAATGTGCGCTTTGTCCCACATAGAGATTTACCAAAAAGCATGGAAAGTTACTATCAGGAAACCGGTCGCGCTGGTCGTGATGGCTTCGCCGCCAACGCTTGGATGACCTATGGCTTAGGTGATGTTGTCTCAATGCGTCAAATGCTCGATGGTGGCGACGCGTCTGAAGAGCGGAAAAGATTAGAAAAACATAAGCTCGACGCCCTCCTTGGCTTTTGTGAAACAACCAGTTGCCGCCATGAAGCAATTCTTCATTATTTTGGGGAAGAGCATCCTGGTAATTGCGGGCAATGTGATAACTGTCTCACGCCAGCAGACACATGGGATGCAACCCAAGCAGCTAGAATGGGCCTTTCTTGCGTATACCGAACGGGACAAAGGTTTGGTGCTGGCCACTTAATTGAGGTGTTGCTTGGGAAAAAGACTGCTCAAATTGAGCGATTTCAACACGAACAACTGAGCACCTATGGCATCGGAAAAAGTCTCACCCAGGCACAATGGAGCAGCGTTTACCGTCAATTAGCAGCTAGCGGCTACTTGGATGTAGATTTTCAAGCCTACGGTGGTTTGAAACTTACTGAAATGGCTAAACCAGTGTTAAAAGGTGAGTTAGAAGTATGGCAACGCCGAGATGCTGAACCAGAGAAACGATAAAGCTCAGCAGAACGCGCCTCTCGCGCCAAAGAAGCCTATGCCGGGGCAAATGATGATCCCTTATGGATAGCCCTAAAAGCAAAACGAATGGAGTTAGCGAAATCTCAAGGTGTACCGCCTTATTTAATTTTCCATGACAGCACCTTGCTTGAAATTATGAACCAACGACCTAACAGTTTGACCTCACTTGGACGCATCAGTGGTGTTGGACAAGCAAAGTTAGCGCGTTATGGAGATGACTTCTTAGCAGTGTTAGAGCAAGGTTAAGATTACCCAGCCATGTCATCCACATTGGCACCATAGAACTTCTCTTTAAGCTTTTTAAGCTGGTCTCTAAAGTCACCAGCCTTTTCAAACTCAAGATTTTTAGCACTGTCGTGCATGGCTTTTTCTAAACGCTTCATTTCTTTTAGTAATTGCTTCTCACTTAACACATCGTAGTTAGCTTGATCTTGTGCCGCCTTACGCTCGCGAGCAGCATCATCTTTGTCGTATACGCCATCGATAATGTCTTTAATGCGTTTCACCACCCCTTTTGGTGTGATGCCATGCTCAAGGTTAAAAGCAATCTGCTTAGTGCGGCGACGCTCGGTTTCGTCCATCGCAAGCTTCATTGAGCGTGTGATTTTATTGGCATAAAAAATGACCTTGCCATTTAGGTTACGTGCAGCGCGGCCTGCCGTTTGAATAAGTGAACGCTCTGAGCGCAAAAAGCCTTCTTTATCAGCGTCTAACACCGCTACCAAAGATACTTCTGGGATATCCAAGCCTTCACGTAACAAGTTAATCCCAACAAGCACATCAAACTCCCCTAAGCGTAAATCGCGAATAATCTCGACACGTTCAACCGTATCAATATCGGAATGCAAATAACGTACTTTGACGCCGTGCTCGCTTAGATAGTCGGTTAAATCTTCAGACATGCGCTTGGTTAAAGTCGTCGCTAACACACGCTCACCCAAAGCTACGCGCAGCTTAATTTCTGACAGCAAGTCATCGACTTGTGTATCCGCAGGCTTCACAATAATTTCAGGGTCAACCAACCCAGTTGGTCTTGCCACCTGCTCTACCACTTGTTGCTGATGGTTCGCCTCATAATCCGCCGGTGTCGCCGAAACAAAAACCGTTTGGCGCATGATTTGCTCAAACTCTTCAAATTTGAGCGGACGATTATCTAAAGCGGAAGGTAAGCGGAAACCGTAATCCACTAGATTTTCTTTACGTGATCGATCACCCTTATACATTGCACCAATCTGCGGCACGGTGACATGGCTTTCGTCCATGATCATGATGGCGTTTTTAGGCAAATAATCAATCAGCGTTGGAGGTGGGTCTCCTAGGCCTCTGCCTGATAAATGGCGTGAGTAATTCTCAATACCTTTACAAAAGCCAATCTCATTAAGCATTTCCAAATCGAAGCGGGTGCGCTGCTCAATACGTTGGGCTTCAACTAGCTTGCCTTCCTTAATGTAAAAATCAACACGACTTTTAAGCTCGTGCTTAATCTTTTCCATGGCACGCACCGTGGTTTCACGCGGCGTGACATAATGGCTTGAAGGATAAATAGTGTAACGGGCAATCTTGTTAAATATCTGCCCCGTGAGCGGATCAAACAAGGTGATCGTTTCGACTTCATCATCAAATAAGGAAATACGCACGGCTGTTTCACTGTTTTCAGCGGGGAACACATCAATGACGTCACCGCGCACGCGGAAACAACCTCGGGAAAAGTCAAAGTCGTTGCGGTCATATTGCATGCCGACTAAGCGCAATATGGCATCGCGCTGACTAAGCTTTTCACCTTGCTGAAGATGTAGGACCATGCCATGGTAATCTACCGGGTCGCCAATGCCGTAAATCGCCGATACAGAAGCTACAATAATCGCGTCATCCCGCTCTAGCAGTGCTTTAGTCGCTGATAGACGCATCTGCTCGATGTGCTCATTAATGCTGGAGTCTTTCTCAATAAACAAGTCACGCGATGGTACGTAAGCCTCAGGCTGATAGTAATCGTAGTAGGAAACGAAATACTCTACTGCATTATTCGGAAAGAACTCGCGGAATTCGGAGTAAAGCTGAGCGGCAAGTGTCTTATTCGGCGCCATAACAATCGCTGGGCGTCCTGTACGCGCAATTACGTTAGCCATGGTATAGGTTTTACCAGATCCCGTTACACCAAGTAGGGTTTGATACTTCATTCCCGCTTCAATCCCAGCAGTCAGCTTATCGATCGCCTGAGGCTGATCTCCTGCTGGTAAAAATGGTTGGTGGAGCTGATACTTGCTATTGGGAAAGGTAACAATCAATTGCTTGAGCCTTGAAAATAATACTAACGATGAATATGCTCGAAAAACATGTTATTTTAACAGGGTGGCATCACTTTACTTACGAATAATTACGAAGTGAAACGCCCATTAAAAACACGAACTTTCTTTAGTGCATTATGTCTTTAAAGAGTTGCATTTAAAAACCTTCCATTTGGAGCCCTGCTCGTGAATCTCGTCCACAATACAAAAACAAAAATCATCATTGCGCTTTCCTGTGCTTTTATTATTAGTGCTTCTAGCGCGCAAGCTTACGACAGAGTTAAGTTGTTAAAATCTTTTTTTTCGATTGTAATGATTAAGGGATACACCTCTGATGGCAGTATGGCTTACGGTTCCGGGGTAGTCGTGGGTAAAAACAAAGTAGTAACCAACTGTCACATATTCAGAAAGACTCCTGACCCATTTATGTCAAGGGGAGAAGATACTTACCGCATTACACAAGTGCAGGCGGATCGATATCATGACATTTGCCTCATTGGGACTGAAGACAACCCATTCGAACCAAGCGAGATCGGTTCAGCCACCACGATGAAAAAAGGTGCTGAGATCATCGGTATGGGTCACTCAAGTGGCAATCCAAGTCCTGTGAATGCAAATGGTGTGCTTAAGTCCATTTACCCTTTTGATAATGGTTACATTATTCGAAGCACTGCTAGATTCACCATGGGTGCAAGCGGAAGTGGTCTATTTGATGGTGAAGGCCGACTGATCGGCATCAATACGTTTAAGTCTCCTGGCAGAAACGCTTACTTTTATGCGCTTCCAATTGAATGGCTGGTTTTGGTTGAAAAACAACCAATTGAAAAGAAATTTCCAATCGATGGCAAAACATTCTGGGAAGAGGAGGATGCAAATAAACCTTTCTTTATGCAAATCGCGCAGCCTGAACTTCAAGAAGATTGGTCTAAGCTTTTAGTCGTGTCGCAAAAATGGGTAAAAGCTGAACCTAAAAATACAGAAGCTTGGTATGAACTGGGCGTTGCCCAAGAAAATACTAAACAGAAACCGGATGCTGAAAAGTCCTACCGAAAAGCGCTCGAACTTAGTAAAAATAATGTCGATGCAATGTTCAGATTAGGACTTCTCGCTGCTGAACAAGGCAATATTAAAGAAGTACAAGCCATGAAATTAGCCATTAGTTCTGTCGATACAGACACTGCAGAAGAGTTTACGCAAGCGATTACATGTGGCGAAAAATGCGAAAAACGTCGTTAATTACTTATTAATTGCATAAAAGTGTAATAAGCACGCAATATTAGGGTGTTGCTGGTTTCAAGAGAACGGATTTTTTAGTAAAATCACGTTTTAGCTCAAATTAAAGCTCAAGGACGTCATTTTGGAACCAGCTGCGCAGTCTATTCTTTCTCAACGTGTTCAATCCATCAAAGAATCACCAACACTTGCCGTTACCGCACGTGCAGCCAAATTAAAATCTGAAGGTAAAGATATTATTGGTCTTGGTGCTGGTGAACCTGACTTTGATACCCCTCAACACATTAAGGATGCTGCTAAACAAGCAATTGATAGCGGCTTTACCAAATACACGCCTGTTGCTGGTATTCCTGGCTTAAAAAAAGCGATCGTTGCAAAATTCAAAAATCAAAACGGTTTTGATTACACAGATAAAGAAGTCATTGTCGGTGTTGGTGGTAAACAATGTATTTTTAACCTTGCATTAGCAGTTTTAAATCATGGTGACGAAGTCATCGTCCCTGCACCTTACTGGGTTTCATATGCAGATATCGCAATAGTGGCTGGCGCGAAACCTGTCATTATTGAATGCGGTATTGAGCAAGGCTTTAAGCTTTTGCCAGCACAATTAGAAGCTGCCATTACAACAAAAACCAAGCTTTTCATGATTAACTCTCCATCCAATCCTACTGGAGCGGTGTATGGCTTAGAAGAGTTAAAGGCCTTAGGTAATGTATTGAAGCGTCATCCTCATGTATTGGTAGCGACCGATGACATGTATGAACATGTGAACTTAACAGGTGAAAAGTTTTATAACATCCTCAATGCAACCCCAGAGTTAAAACCCCGCTGTATCCTGCTAAACGGGGTTTCTAAAGCTTACTCAATGACGGGTTGGCGTATTGGATATGCCGCTGGTCCAGCTTACATCATTAAAGCAATGGAAATTTTACAATCACAGTCAACATCCAACCCTACCTCGATCTCACAAGTAGCAGCTCAAGCGGCTTTAGAGGGGCCACAAGAATGCATCGAGCCGATGGTTAAAGCTTTTATTGAGCGTCATGAATATGTAGTAGACCGGTTTAACAGTATGCGCGGCCTGAAGTGTATTAAAGCTGGCGGCGCATTCTACGCATTCCCTGATGCGAGAGATGCAATCAATAATCTTCACAAAGAAGGCAAAATCAAAGAAGCCACTGACATGGCACTCTCAGAGTACTTTCTTGAGCAAGTGGGCGTTGCCGTTGTTCCAGGTTCAGCATTTGGCGCCGAGGGTTATTTCCGAATTTCATTTGCTACTTCAATGGATAATCTTAAAAATGCGTTAGACCGCATTGAAAAGGCCGTGGCATAACGCATTAGCATTCAATCAAAATCGAACGAATTGATACAATGTCTTGTCAATTCTTTGATTTATTCAATTACCGATCAGGAAAATTTAAATGCTCACTTGGGAAAGTATTCAAAAACTCATTAACCAGGGTAATTTAAGTCCTGATACACGCTTAGTTAAAACGAGCGAAGAGTGGAAAACCTTATTGTCAGAAGAAGTTTACGAGGTCACACGTAATGCAGGTACCGAACGTCCTTTTAGCTCATCAATGTGTACCCATTTTGAAGCAGGCATTTACGCATGTGCCTGCTGTGAAACTCTACTATTCGATTCAACCGAAAAATTTGACTCTGGCACTGGCTGGCCGTCATTCACACAGCCACTTAAAGAAAATGCGATTGCTTATCACTCAGATGATAGCCTTCTAAGAAGTCGTGTAGAGATTACCTGCAACTCATGTGATGCGCATTTAGGCCATGTTTTTCCTGATGGCCCTGCACCGAGCAAACTAAGATATTGTGTGAATGCTTTATCACTGCAACGTCAAAGTTAATTTTTTAAGTTAATCTCAATCAAACAACAAAGCGCCTTAAGAGGCGCTTTGTTGTTTATTTTGTGCAAGAATTAAATTAGTGAATTCGCTTCCAGAACGTTACCTCAGATAGCGTATGCTGGAATTTATGCTGTGTTTCTCTGATCACAAATGGCACCTTGACTGGCGGTTTTACCAGTTCAAAATGTTTTCCCAGTAAAGTCTTCAAGCCATCAAAGGTCGTCACGTTTTCGCCATCGCGTTTAAAGCCACCGATCCATTCTTCACGTGGCGTATGTTCTTCAAGCCAAGTGTAAGGTGATGTAATCATTAATATCCCACCAATATTAAGTCGTTCATGAATCGCGTTCAAAAAGTGACTTGGACTATACAATCGATCAATTAAATTGGCCGCTAAAATCAGGTCATATCCCGTAAAGTTCGGCTTGAGATTACATGCATCCCCCTGCCAAAATTCAACTTTTGAGGAAGTACCCTCAAGGCCCAATTCAGCAAGTGTTCGTTCTTGATAGCTCACTAGGTCGCCCTCAGTAGCCATAGCGTATCGCAACACACCCTGCTGAGACAATTTGAGAGCTAAACCAATAAATCTTGCAGAAAAATCAATGCCAGTTACATGATTAAACTGCTTCGCTAATTCAAACGTAGCACGGCCTGTCGCACAGCCTAAATCTAAGGCTGTATTCATTGGATGGCCCTTCATCACTTCCAGCGCTAAGTCACTAAGCGCTTTAGGAAAATTAGGGACGCCATAATATTGGTCACCATAATGAAATTCAGCATATTCTGAAAGTTGCTTGTCATCTTCGTAATGCGAAGAATGGTCTTCTATTGGTGTCTCTGTCATGATGTATCGAAATCCTGCATGTTGAAAGAAATGGCGTCGAAACGCATAGCGTGCACTTTTTAAAGCTTCATTACCTGTAGCAATCCATGAACCACCTTTAATTAAATTATGACGTCCATCATAGGTAGGCGTTGTAAAGTCATCATAAATCGGATGTACTTTAAAACCATCTAATGGAAAGATTGGTGTTTCTGTCCATTGCCACACATTGCCCACCACGTCGAACAGTTTTCCATGGGCGAACTTATTAACGGGACAAGAAGAAGCGAAATGATCTACATACAAATTCGCTTGGTCGCCATTAGAAACATAAGCGTCAGACAAACCAGCCTCTTCATAAAGGCTATACCACTCAGCCTCCGTCGGCATTCTCACAGTCATGCCTAATTGATCGGTTTTCCAATGACAAAAAGCTTTGGCCTCATGATAATTGACTTCTGCAGGCCAACTCCAAGGCATGGCAATTTCCTCTGCCATTAACCTCAACTTCCACTCATCACCCTGCTTCAGCCAAAATGTAGGATAGGTGGCATCGGCATATTTTTTCCACGAAAGCCCTTCTTCTGCCCAATAACGATCATCGGCATAGCCGCCTGCCTCAACAAAACCAAGAAACTCGGCATTGGAAGTTAAAAATTTTGCGGCTTGGAACGCTGCACAATGCTTCTCAAAAGTCCCATACTCGTTATCCCAGCCATAGGTTTCATCTTTTTTGCCAATGAAAACATTACGGGCTTGGATATTCACCAAATGATTAATTGGGGCTTCGGATTGCTGCTCACCACAAACTGGCCAATTCACCGAAGATTTTACATACGTTAATGCATGCTGACGAATCAGCACTGAACTCGTTTCTAGGTGAATTCGCTCATGGTCAATCCCCATCAAAATAACCCACCAAGGACTTTCCCATTGAATAGGCAAGTTGAGTGGCATTTCAGAAATTAATTGGTCAACTACTTGGCGAACTTTAGCCCGATAAGCTCTGACTTCCTGCACTTGAGGCCAGGTATAGTTTTGATCATTAACATCATCCCAGCCCATTTCATCAACACCCACTGCAAACATAGACTCAAATTGCGGATTAACGCGCTTAGATATCAGCCCTGAGAGGATGAGTTTATTAATAAAGAATGTATTAGTGTGACCATAATAAAAAATCAGCGGATGGCGCAAGTTAATTGGCTTAACAAAATACGCCTCATCAGATGCCAAACACTCAAACAGACTTTCGTACAAATCAGCCGTTTGATGAAAAGAGGCACGTATCTGCTCTCTGAGTGCTTCAGGGGAGTCTTGATTAAGTTTAATACTACGATTTAAAAGTTGGTCCATACATTCATCAATAAGAGTTTGTAAAAAACAGCGCTCTATATACAGCGCAAACTGCAGTGTTATTAGCTTTATTGACAATCTTTTAACTAGAAACGTTCTGAGATTGTTGCACTCGCCACATTTCGGCATAGCGATGCCCCAATGCAAGCAGAGACTCATGCGTCCCGCGCTCAATAATGATGCCCTCTTCCATAACTAAAATTTGGTGTGCATGGGTAATAGTAGAAAGACGATGTGCAATAATCAATGTCGAACGGTTGCGGGCCAAGTCATTCAATTCATTTTGAATACTGCGCTCTGTTTCAGAGTCTAACGCTGACGTCGCTTCATCAAAGATTAACAGCGCAGGTTGCTTCAGTAACGTCCTAGCGATTGCCACTCGCTGTTTTTCCCCACCCGAGAGCTTAAGACCTCTTTCACCCACCGCACTTTGATAACCATCCGGCAGTTTCTCAATAAACTCATGAATTTGTGCAGACTTTGCTGCAGATTCAATATCGCGCTGGGTCGCGCCAGGTTTTCCATAAGCAATGTTATAGCCTATGGTATCGTTAAACAGCACAGTGTCTTGCGGCACAATCCCAACGACCTGACGCAGGCTTACTTGCTGAACATCCTGAATATTTTGACCATCAAATAATATTGCCCCGTGCTGAACATCATAGAAACGAAACAAGAGGCGCGATAGCGTACTTTTGCCGGCACCACTATGCCCAACCACCGCCGTCGTTTCGCCTGGTAAAATTTCAAAAGAGACGTGATTTAAAATTTGACGATTCGGCTCATAATGAAATGATACATCGCTGAAAATCACGTGCGGGCCAAGGGCTGGTGACTTAACAGAAAGAGGATAAGCATTAGGCTTATCTGCTACCTCTTGATGCGTTTCAAGCAGACCAAACATTCGATCGATATCTGCAAGCGACTGCTTCATTTCTCGGTAAAGCACCCCTAAAAAATTGAGCGGAATATAAAGCTGTATCATCAACACGTTGACGAGCACCAAATCACCAATCGTCATAGTTCCATCGGCAACACCTGAGCTTGCTAAACCAAGTATGCAAATTAACCCAATCCCAATGATCGTTTGTTGACCAAAATTCAAAAAAGCTAATGATTTTTGAGACTTAACCGCTGCTTGTGCATAGTTTTTGAGATTTTCATCATAGCGAAGCGCTTCGTATTGCTCATTTCCGAAATACTTAACCGTCTCAAAATTAATCAAGGAATCAACTGCTCGCTGATTAGCTTTGGAGTCTAAATCGTTCATTTGTCGTCTAAAATTAGTACGCCATTCGGTGACCACTATGGTAAATACGATATAGCAAGTCAGCGCGATAAGCGTAATCACCACAAACCAATGGTTGTAGGCGAAAAAGAAATAGCACAGCACCATGAACAACTCAATCAGCGTCGGGATAATACTGTAGAGCGAATAAGAAATTAGGGACTGAATGCCGCGCGTGCCTCTTTCAATATCGCGCGTCATCCCCCCTGTTTGACGAGACAGATGGAACCGGAGGGAGAGAGCATGGACGTAGTTAAACACCTGCAAACCCACTTTTCTGACTGCGCTTTCCGTGACTTTTGCAAAGATAAGCTCTCTTAATTCACCAAACAAGGATGCCGATAAGCGCAACAATCCGTAAGCTATAATCAAACTGACAGGTACTACAAGTAGTGCCTGTGATGTCGATGTGATACTCAGTGTGTCAACAATGCGCTTGAGTATGATTGGTACACCAAGATTGGCGACTTTAGCAAAAACTAAACACAAAAGCGTGATGATGACCCTAAACTTAAACTGCCAGATATAAGGCATTAAGTTTCGAATGACTTGCAAATCGCTGCGTTGTCGCGTTTTGATGTGAGGGTTTATCTCTGAAGTGTTAGGACGCATAGCTTGAGTATTAGATTGAGCCCTTATAAAGTGCATAGCATATGGACACTGCGCATTGCTTGATGCTAACCATCTATGAAAAAATTTGAACTACATAATATAGTGTATTTACTAGAATTAATGATTTAATCAAAAAAAATAAGTCATAAAATTTTGCGCTTTCGTATTGACCTTAAGCTTACTAGCCTTTAATATCACGCCTTCACCAATTCCTCGATAGCTCAGTTGGTAGAGCAATGGACTGTTAATCCATGTGTCCCTGGTTCGAGCCCAGGTCGAGGAGCCAAATTCTAAAAGCCCTGCTGATGCGGGGCTTTTTTCATTTCACCCGCGCCATGTTTTTTTAACCCCTATCCCCGTATAATTTAGAATTATGAATACCCCAAACAGTCAAGCCAACAATCCCCTCCATAGCATTACACTTGAAGCCATTGTTACAGCGCTATTTGATCACTATGGATGGGATGGTCTAGCGGAACGCATCCCTGTCAATTGCTTTATCAGCGACCCCAGCATTAAATCTAGTCTCAAGTTTCTCCGCAAAACCCCGTGGGCAAGAGACAAAACAGAGGCTTTGTATTTAGCCATGATACGAAGAAAAACTTAAGTCGATTATATTAAATAATTGCCAAAGCTTTGTTGGTGTGATGCAGAAACGCACTCCCAACCAAGAAAGCCTTTATGAACGATCGAATCCGAAATTTGCTTTCCCAGCTGGAACACGCTGAAAAAGAGTTAGAAAAGGCGCTGCAAGAGCACACAGTCCATCTAAACTTTAGTATCAAGGGCAAGCGAGTTGAGTTTGAGCACTCGGTCAAACAGGCACACAAACAAGTAAAAATCGGGCTAATTAAATGGCTAGGCAATCGCCCAATTAACTTACTTACCGCGCCAATTATTTATGGCATGGTATTCCCGATGTTATTGCTCGATGGGTGCATTAGCCTCTACCAAGCGATTTGCTTTCCTGTCTATAAAATCCCTAAAGTAAAACGAGCGGATTATATGATTTTTGACCCTCATCACTTAAGTTATCTCAATTGGGCAGAAAAAAGCCATTGTATCTATTACACCTATGGCAATGGCTTACTGGCTTATGCGACTGAAATTATTGGTCGAACTGAGCAATACTTTTGCCCGATTAAACATGCCAGAAAAATAATGGGGCGACATGCTCGTTACGCTAGCTTTGTGGAGTATGGCGATGCGGAAGATTATCAAACCAAGCTTGAGAAGTTTAGAACAGACTTGGCAAAGGAGCTAAAAGCCAAAGATAAAGAAGTTTGCGATGGCAGAGACTGAGCAATTAAACGCTAGACAAAACCTCCCAAGAGGGGTGATTAAAGCGCTTTCACTTAAACAGCCTTATGCTTGGCTAATCACCAATAGTTATTTGTTGGTGGACGACCGCACTTGGGGCACAGACTATCGTGGGACGATTCTGATACATGCCAGCAAGGGTATATACAAAGAGTATTACGACTATTTAGTGGTGAATACCGACATCCGCCTCCCAAGCAAAGATAAGCTAGGCTATGGCGGCGTGGTGGGCATTGCGAAGTTGGTATTATGCGCCAGACCCGATGAAATACCGCCAACCCTCACCCGAGAACAACGATCGCATTTTAGCGGGGTGCCACCCGATGGCTTTGGATTTTTATTTGAGCATGCCAAGCCTTTAGAAGTGATGCCCTGCCCTGGCAAACTTGGGATTTTTGAGATTGATATAGATGCGTTACTCGATGCACCGCCGCCAGCGCAGGCAGCGCTGTTTTAATGTCATTTTTTAAAAATTCCTACCAGCGGCCCTCTAAACTAAACATCACCGTGCGATAGCCAAAGTCATTGGCAAGAAGCTTCCATTCTTCTCCTGGAACAATGTATCTATTTTGCCGGCGCATATCTTCATCTAACATGTTTTGCGCTGAGACACGCAAGTTAAACTTAGGATTGAGCTTGTATAGCCAAAATGCATCTAGCAAGGCCCTAGACTCGGTAAAAGCCTTTTGCTCGCCAGGAATATCGGTTTCGCTACGACCTGAAAGTTGCAAGGAAACGCCCATGCTCGATTGCCACTTTGGAATGCTTTGATCCCAACCCATCGACAAAACATATTTAGGCGTATCGCGGGCATTACGAGTAATACCTAAGCGCGCATCATCCACACGCGCATTTGGTAGAGTCAAATGCGACTTTGCAGTACCACCAGCAATACCCCATTGGTCAGTATTGATTTTGCCATCTAGCTCAAACCCATAATGAAGTGCATCTCCTTCGTTATAAGGGCGATCTACCCATCGAATCCCTTCTAAAGCCAATCGACGCTCGGTAAAGTCAGTTGTTGCTCGCACATAAACGTTTGCTGAAATTATCCCTGCTTTTTGGGCTAAATAGCGCTCAGCCACCGCTTCAAAGTTAATACTCCGCTCAGGCTTAAGATTGGGATTGCCGCGTGAATCAAAATCCAGCGGGGTATTTGCATTGACTGTAATACTGCGGGTGACCGTTGCGGTAATTTCGTTAAGCTTAGGCATCTTCATCCCAGCCCCTAAAGAGCTTCTAAACACCCAAGCCTCTTCTGGCTGCCAGCGCACTGCAACTGATGGCAACAGGGCAAAGTCTTCTTGACTATTGCCTTCAGATTTTAAAAACATGTTCTCCAAACGCAGACCACCGGTAACCGTTACGTTATCTTGCGGCGTCCATACATCCTGTAGCCAAAGCACTTGGTCTTGCGATGAAGACTTAAATTGGCTTTGGCCTGGATTAATCCCTAAGAAGGCTTGACTATCATCGCGGCTTATTTTGATATACTCAGCACCCATTGAAATATAGTGCAAATCAATCGGCTGATCCCAGCGTGCAGCAGTATTTAACTCATTCTCATCAGACTTGGTGCTATCGCTAATATTTGAGTTAGTGCTAGTAAGCCTTGAGATATCCAGCTCATTTTGGATGTTTTTAACAGTAACGCGACCGCTTAATTTAGATTCACCATAGTATTTTTCTCCCTCTAAACGCAAACGTAAAGTTTGCGCTGAACCATCTTCCTTTGCATTTCGAGTAAAGTTATTGGCTGAATTGAGTATGTCATAAGCTGATGTACGGGTATTTTTTTCTGACGGCCCTAAAAAAATCATGCTCGAAAGCGTCACGCTATCGCGACCTGATTTCCAAGTGAGTCGTGGCGAGAACGAATGATGCTCCATTGCGCTAACGCCATTCGTCACCTCTTGATTAGAAAAGGGGGCGATCGTACCGACATACCGTCTGTCTAAAAACGTATTGACAGGCGAACGTGAGAAGTTGAGCGAGACAGGCAATATCCATGAAAAATCACCACTTTTGCCTGACTCAGACCATGAAAACTGCTCATTGTGTTCACCTTCTCGTAAGCCCACGCTTGCTTTCATATCCGTCGATGCTTTAGAAACCCCTTTCTTAAGCACAATATTGACAGTAAGAGGAGATGAACCCCCAAACTCAGCAGATGAACCGCGAGTAACCTCAACGCGCTCAATATCACTGGCTGGCATACGCGTGAATGCTCCCATGGTGCCGCCTGACTGCTTTTCACCATCAATCAGCACACGAATAGAATCACGCGACATACCGCGAGCCCTTGTACCACTTGCTCCTATTTCAACCCCTGGCAACTTACCAAGCACCTCACCGGCAGTCATCACACTAAGATTCTCAATATCAGTGCGACCAAACACCGTTTTTTGTGAAGCGGAATCTTTACGCATTTCAGTCACATCACGTGCACCAGCGACTTCGACAGATTGAATTTTGATCGTTTCTTCTGCCCAAGCATTGGCGCAAAGTATCATCGATAAAATTAAGTATTTTTTATTAGAAGGCATGAGTTCTTTTATAAAATTGTTGGAGTTTAAAATAGGCTACACTGATTAAATTGAACAGCAAGCCAGCATGAAATTGTTACATAAGTTTTACAAAAATCCCTTTAATGCCCTAAAAAAGCTTGGACCAGGCTTAATTACGGGTGCCGCTGACGACGATCCAAGCGGCATCGCGACTTATTCACAAGCTGGCGCACAATACGGCTTCGGTTTGCTGTGGACTATTGTACTTACTTATCCGCTCATGGCTGGCATTAAAATGGTTTGTGCACGCATAGGCCTTGTTACAGGCAGAGGCATCGCGAGTAATATGCAGCGCTGCTAACCAATTGCGCTTACGCTTCCCCTCATCTTGTTACTGCTCGTAGCAAACATCATCAATATTGCCGCCGACCTTTCCGCAATGTCGGACGCTTTAAAATTAGCGATTGGCGGACCGCGCCATTTTTACTCTATCCTTATAGGAAGTACTTGCCTGCTCCTACAGGTATTCATCCCCTACCACCGTTATTTACCTATATTAAAATGGCTGACGCTCTCACTCTTTGCTTACGTGGGCACTGTGTTTGCATCCCATGTTGATTGGTCAGGCGTTGTGTCTGCAACCTTGTTGCCGCATATCAGTCTTGACGCAACATACGTGTTACTTGTTGTCGGCGTATTCGGCACGACCATCAGCCCCTACCTATTCTTTTGGCAAGCCGCAGAGGAAGTTGAAGATATTGCCGACACTCCAGGACGACAAAGCTTAATCGACCAACCTGCACAAGCACCGACTGAATTAAAACGGCTTAGATGTGACACACTTTTTGGTATGGGGTTCTCTAACATTATTGCCTTTTTTATTATGCTTACAACAGCGGCAACACTATTTCCTAATGGTATCCATCACATTCAAAGCTCAGCAGACGCGGCGGCAGCACTGCGCCCTATCGCGGGCGACTTTGCTTTTATCATATTTGCTTTGGGTATCTTAGGATCAGGCTTGCTTGCAATACCTGTGCTTGCCGGTTCAGCAGCTTATGCAGTTGCAGAGCTTATGAAAAAACCTGCGAGCTTAAAACTAACGGTATTTTCAGCCAAGCACTTTTACGGCGTTATTGTCATTGCCACACTTATCGGTGTGGGGTTAGATTTTAGTGGTATAGATCCGATTAAGGCTTTAATTTGGAGTGCGGTGATTAACGGTGTTGTTGCTGTGCCATTGATGATTGCCGTGATGCACATGTCATCCATGCAGACGATTATGGGGGATTTTACTGTGAGGGGTAAAACAAGAGTGCTTGGCTGGGCAGCCACCGCCTTGATGTCGGGGACTGCAATTACGCTGGGGTTAGTAAGCCTTTTCTAACTAATTAAAACCTAGTCTTTAGAAAATAGTCCACTAACATTACGCACACCTTTAAGCGTTGCCCATGCGCTAAACAAGATCTTCAACGCCTTAAAGGGCGTGAAGATTGCAAACAAGGCCCCAGCGCCTAATATCATTCCAGGATTGCTCTTCACAAAGCGTGTCGCGACCAAGACCTTATCTACCCCGGGTGAGCCTCACCTGCCACTGAGCGGCGCGAATAGATAAATCCTCACGCAGAGCAGAGGCTTCGGCTTGAAGCTTAGCTTTCTTATTTACAAGATGATGAAGTTTGCTCGACATGCTAATCGTTCGACTTAAGTTGCTTGTAGTCTTCAGCAAGCTCGTCAAGGCTAGCTTCAAAGGTGGCTGGCATGACTTTAAGCGCTTTAAAAACGCGCCACAAACAAACAATGCCGATGAGCATAAAAAGTCCTGTCATGCTGCCAAGTGCAAGGAGGCGGTGGGTATCCCAGAAGATGACGACAACAAATAGCGCTAGGAGAAGCGCGCCGAAACATAAGCAAAATAATGCCACAAGTACCATCATGAACAAGGATACAGTCTGCTCACGCGCGATTTCAAGGTCTGCCGAAAGAAGATTGAGACGATTGTGTGCAATCGCCACCGCCAGCGCCGTCATAGATTTGAGAGAGCCTAGCAGGCCTTCAGCGCTATGCTGCGAATTTGATTGAGAATTTTCTGACATAAGATTAACGGCGACTGACTAATAGACCAACCACCAGGCCGATACCAGCAGCGATACCGACCGCCTTCCAAGGATTCTCTTGCACATAGTCATCAGTCGCTTTTACCGCCTCGCGACCTTTTTCAATGTGGTCTTCGTGCAAATCCTCTAACTTATCTTTGGCAGAGGCAAGTGAGGCTTCAGCTTTTGAGCGAAGCTGATCAACCTTCTCACCCCCTTGGTTGGCGGTCTCTTTAATCAAGGCCTCAGCGTCGGCAATCACCGCCTTAAATTCAGCAACCAACTGTGCATTTGTGACTTCGTTCAAAGAACCCGTTAAACTATTTTGCGCATTTTAATTCCTTTAAGCGAATCATAAATTTCATCATACAAGCTAAATGCCAATTGCAGTTGATTTCGGTCAAGCTAGCTGTCTTTTAGCGCACGAATTTCTGGCAGATTACGCCACCAACCATAGACATCCATGCCGCAGCCAAATACATACCGATTGGGGACTTGCAAACCAATAAAATCAGCTTTAATTGGCTTTGCCTTATCCAATGTCTTTTCAACTAGTACGGCAACCTTCACCTCAAGCGCACCAAGGGCAAGACACTTCTCTCGAATAGCGACCAAGGTGTGACCCTCGTCCAAGATATCGTCGAGTAGTAACACAATACGGCCATTTACTTTATCTGTCGGTGCCCTACCCCACTTAACGTCTTGTCCTACCGTCTCGCCGTTATAGCGGCTTGCTTGAAGGTAGTCTGTTTCTAGGGGAAAGCCAAGCTGCGGCAAAAGCTGACCCGCAAAATAGAGGCCACCGTTCATCACAGTAAGTACCAGCGGTGAGGTGTCTTGAAGTTTAAAGGCAATTTCGCCAGCGAGTCTTGTGATGGCCGCACCCACTGCATCCTTAGGATAAACAAGCGTTGATCTTGTCAGCAGCTGATTCGGGTCTTTATTCATCAGGTTATCGTCTTAAAAATGGTTTTCTTGCAGTATAATATGAACCAAGTTAGCCGAATCGATTATTGATTTTAAATTAAATCATCGGCAGATTAGATCATCATTGAATTCCAAGAAAGATACCATGTCCGAATACCTTTTTACCTCAGAATCTGTTTCCGAAGGCCACCCAGACAAACTTGCTGATCAGGTATCTGACAGCATTCTAGACGCGATTCTTGAGCAAGACCCTACCGCCCGTGTTGCGGCTGAGACTTTAGCGAATACAGGTTTGATTGTGCTGGCCGGTGAGATCACCACCACGGCTAACGTGGACTATATTAAGGTCGCACGTGAGACGATTAAACGTATTGGCTACGACAACACGGATTACGGCATCGACTATAAGGGTTGTGCAGTGCTTGTCGCCTACGACAAGCAGTCCCCTGATATTGCGCAGGGTGTGGATAAAGCAGAAGATGACCCGCTAGACCAAGGCGCCGGTGACCAGGGCATCATGTTTGGGTATGCGTGCGATGAGACGCCGCAGCTGATGCCGCTTCCTATCTGGCTCTCTCACCGCGTGATGGAACGCCAATCACAGCTACGTAAGGATGGCCGTCTGCCATGGCTCCGCCCAGATGCAAAATCTCAAGTAACAATCAAATACGAAAACGGCAAACCAAGTGCGATTGATACGGTGGTCGTTTCAACCCAGCACGCACCTGAGATGGAATTAAAAGACATCCGTGAGGCGGTGATTGAAGAGATCATCAAGCCAACGCTGCCTAAAGAACTCATCAAGGGCGACATCAAGTTCCTTGTTAACCCAACAGGCCGTTTTGTGATCGGCGGGCCCCAAGGTGATTGCGGCTTAACGGGCCGTAAGATTATTGTCGACACCTACGGCGGCGCAGCCCCTCACGGCGGCGGCGCGTTCTCTGGCAAGGACCCATCAAAAGTAGACCGCTCTGCGGCCTATGCTGGCCGTTATGTCGCAAAGAACATCGTGGCGGCAGGACTGGCATCACGCTGCCTAGTGCAGATCTCTTACGCAATCGGCGTGGCACAGCCAACTTCTATCATGGTTGAGACGTATGGCACGGGCAAGGTATCTAACGAAGTGCTAACAGCACTGGTTCGTGAACACTTTGATTTGCGCCCTAAGGGCATCGTGAAGATGCTAGATCTTTTACGTCCGATCTACACCAAGACCGCGGCTCATGGCCACTTCGGCCGCGATGAGCCAGAGTTCACATGGGAAGCGATTGATAAAGCGGCGGCCTTAAAGGCGAGTCTCTAGTTTAAAATTTTGCGGTGAGCGCCCTAATACTGATTAGCGCGCTCAAAAGAGTTTAATGCTAAAAAGTTACGCAGCCACCTGCATCGGGCGGATATCATGCGCAATCTTCTTCCCCACCGCTAATTCGGTCTGTTTCAGATCAAAACTTGTTTGGAGGTTAAGCCAGAACTGCGGGGTGGTGTTGAAGAAGCGCGCGAGCCTTAGCGCGGTATCGGTACTCTCACCACGGCGCTCTCGGACAACTTCATTGATCCGCGGCGCTGGGACGCGAAGTGCCATCGATAACGCGTTAGCAGTCATACCAAGCGGCACAAGGTACTCCTCCCTTAGGATCTCGCCCGGGTGGATAGATCTCATATTATTTTTAATCATTTGATGGTCTTTAACTCTTTAATTCGTTTTACAACCAGATAGTTAAGGGAGTGTTTTAATTTACGCAACTCGCCGCTGGAAAAGAGCTGGCTTCTGCCAACAATCTCGGCTGGAATAACTTTAGCAGATTGGACGTATCGCCTAAACGTTGGCATGGAAACCTCCAAGTACTCAGCCGCATCTTGTGCGGAAAATCGCTCTTCCTTGAGGTGTCCAAATAAATCACTATGTGAAAATATTTCTTCTGCGTGCATTATACGGCGCTCAACAAAGTAACTCTTTTACCGCTACGAGTGGACGCTGTAGCGTTCACCAAACCAATCTCTCTAAGTCGCTTCACGTCAGCATAAACTCGGCTATATGAACGATTCATATCACGTGCTACCTGATAAATGCTCTTCGATGAACGGCTAGAGATGTCAAGGTATGTCGCCTTCAGCTGCTTACTAATTGGCTTCCGAATATCTATACCATGCTGACAGAAGGCGAACCCTGTCACTGCCATCGACCACAAGGCATCCAAAATTACCTTACCCTGCCTGACCGCAGCCCTTTCTTGGTCGACATCATGACGAATGTTTTGCCAAGCCTCAATAAATTGCTGCTCGCCAAGCAAGATAACGAAATCTGCACCAGAAAAAATAGAAATAGACCGATCCAATACTTTCTTATGCTCATGATGCTTGCGATCACTAATCGCATTGAACCAATAGGCGTATGGCATCACCCTATCCTGAAAACAGGTTCTTGAGATTTGATTCCACAAAATTTCTCGACCGGACAACCTAGCCATCGCTCACCATCTCCTTAAACACCGCCTGCATTCTATACCTAACAGTTGCCATCATATCTGCGGGCTTAATCTCGGTTAAATATTGATTGCTCTTATCAAAATCAATCTGCTCAAACTCATCCATCATCGCGATCCATGGCATCGATGCTAAGCCAGCCAAGAATGCCTTCACAGGAAAATTTGCCCCATGCTGGTTAATCATTTTTACAAAAGTCGGTATAGGTTCTACCATCTGATCAAGCATCAACAAATCGAACAAATCTCGGGCGGCTTGTCGGCCATCGTTTGGTAAATCAGAATTACCTGAACCTGAGACTGTTCTTAGCTTTCGATGATAGAGACCCTCGACTGACTCCACCGCAAACTTAACGTCACCGAGCGACATCTGACTATTGGGAAACATACCAGCGTAACTATCCTCGATGAAGGACACTTTTAATCGAGTGCCCCCTATCGATACATACCCTAATAACTGATGGACAAACTTCCCACCATCTTCAATTTGCACGTCCTCAAGGCTAATGCCCAACTGACCTAACTGAACTGACAAACGCTCGGGATCAAACTGACCATCCATAAAGAAGTCGAGATCATAAGATACACGGTGGTGCAGGTAGACTCGCGCTAAGGCAGTACCCCCACAAAGAATAATGTGATTGCCTGGTAGCCTATTACCACTCACACTATTTAGGAACTGCTCTTGGGCCTGATACAGGGATTGTGTTGTATTACGGGACATAATTAAATTCAAAAAAGTAATATATCACTTATATTAAGTTAATTATTTTAGAAGTCAACAATTTTAATAATTAAAGGATGTAGAGGTGGCATTAGCGGTCCAAATAGAGGGTTAAATAATACATTTAAGCAACCATCCACTTAAACAACTATTGTAGATGTACAACTTAATTAACTGATATTAATAAATAATAGCTAAATAAGAATTAGTCCGTTTTGTAAACACAGATACCTCAAAAATGACGGGGCACACATCGGCGCGACGGCAACTTTAACCCGCAACCTTGTAGCCCAAACAAGACATGCCGCAGCATATTGAAAACGTGTGCGATATCGGGTAAAAAACATGATCTCTGTGGCTCATGTTATGAGGAGCCATCTGACATGTACCGTATCGACTAAATTAAAGCCTACCAGATCCGCCAATAGATCCGCCAATAGATCCGCCAAATAAGGCGCCAAATAAGATAATATAGTTAGGTAATCCATTGAAGTATATATTAAGATACAGTTTAATTATTATTGAATAGTATCCGCCAAATGAATGCTAAAGTAATCCGCACACCAGCCGCAACTGACATCAGCCAAATGGAACCCATGCTTCCCCAAGCACCGGCCCTGGAGGCACTGTTGTCGCTTGCTAGCGAGCTACGCGTAAAAGCCATCAAGCTAGCAGCCAATCCGCTGCCAGGATTGAGTAAGAGCCTCCCCGCCATGTTGCGAGCCATGAACTCCTACTATACCAACAAGATAGAGGGGCAACACACACTCCCCGCAGACATTGAATCTGCTATCAACAATCAATACTCCAGTAACCAAGATACTGCCCGCAAACAACGTATTGCAAAGGCGCATTTACTTACCGAGGCATGGGGAGAAGCCTACATTATCGGGAAAAGCTGGCAAGAAATTTATTCAGCCGACTTAGTTCGTGATCTTCACCATGAGCTGTACAGCCATATGGACGTGGCCGACCGCGTTGCAGAAAATAATGAACCGGTGAATGAGGGCCACTTTAGAACACAAAATGTGACTATCGGCATGCACATGCCCCCAGACGCAAATCACCTGTCAGGGTTTATACAACGATGGACTCAAGCCTACAGCAGCTTGCCTGATGGCGACATGGCGCTCATAGGATTAGCATGTGCTCATCACCGACTAGCGTGGATACACCCCTTTAACGATGGGAATGGCCGGGCAACAAGGCTGCATAGCCATTTGTTACTGCATGCAATGGGCTTAAGTAATGGGCTGTGGTCACCCATGAGGGGCCTGGCAAGAACACACCAACACTATTATGACCAGCTTCACAATGCAGACAGCTTACGTCAGGGCGACTATGACGGCAGGGGCGCACTCACTGAGCAAGGGCTGGTTGCATGGATTCGATACTTCTTGGGCGTATGTATCGACCAGATAAACTTTATGGAAAACATGCTCAACCTTGCCGACTTTAAAGGTCGCCTGGAAACATTGCTCGTAGTCGAAGAAAAAAAAGGTGTCTCGGGCTTAAGATCCGAAGCCCTCTTACCACTCCACTACATCGCCATTACAGGGCCAATTGAGCGCGGGGAATTTAAAAAAATGACTGGCATGGCTGAGCGTTCTGCCGAGCGCCTTTTAAAGGCACTGCTCGATTATAGGTTGCTGAGATCAGATACTCTTAAGGGTAAAGTTTACATGGGGATACCATTGCAAAGCTTACAGTTTTTATTCCCTAAACTATGGCCTGAAGCAGAGGAAACCCGATAAAAGTGAACTTAATCATTGATAAAAAGAAATAACCATATTGCGAATTAGTCCGTTTTGCAAATGAAGGCTTATACATCTTCGGCGTCGCTGACGTCGATCGCAGACTCATCGCGTCGCCACTTCTGGTGGTTCCGGAGCTCATTGAGCGTCCGGTAGAAGGCGCGGTCAAGGTCATCGTGGACGCGCTGGATATCCTTCTGCTGCAGGAAGCGAAGCAATCTAGCTTCTTTCATCTCTTTAATACCCTGTTTTAGTTCATCAAGATGATCAATCACCCAAGTCTCTACTTCATGATCTTTAAGAAATTGATCTGAGTAATATCGAATAAAATCATGTGCTTGTCCATCGTATGTTTTAATTTTAGCGCTAGCCCAATAGGACGGGCCACTATTGGCAGGCTTTACTTTTTCCCCAGCATCAACAAAGTACTGATAGAGAAATGGAGATGAGACCTCTAAAGCCTGCAACTGAGCTACGGTTGGAAATGATACAAGACTATGTTGAGCCGATTTAATGGCAACCGCCCAAGTTTGAATAGCGGAATCACTCAGCCTTTTAATCCATTCAAGAACAACATCTCCGCGGTGACGACCAAACGGCAGATTAAGCTTATGGTAATCCGTTAGATCAAATGGTGAGGATAGGGTGCGAATCAGGCCCGCATGTTCAATCTTCTCGGCGCGGAGCTTCTTCCATGTAATCACCGCCAGTGACCTTACCATCGCTGACTGGGCAACATCTTGCGGAGAGAAATCCTTAAAAAACTGCTCCTCAAGTAATCTAAAGTCCTCCTCACTCTCCCCTGGCAGAATGATAAGAGAGGAGTAGGAGCCTGTTTTAATGGCGTTGCGTGAGCTCGCTAACTTTCCCTGATCAGTCTTGGGTCCACCAGTGCGGTTTGTCTTAGCCATCATAACTCCCTACTTAATGCGCACACCGGGCCGATCATCAGGCGTGCCAACGAACTCGATACCAGCAGACTCCAATGCTTGCTGTATTGCTTCAACAGACCTAGCATTGCCTGAGGGGACACCTGACATCAATTCATAACGCCTAATTGTAGCGACACCAACCCCCGAAAGCTTCGCCAAATCATCAGCAGTGATACGCAGTAGCTGCCTTGCTGCACGAATTTGCTCTGAAATTATCATTTTTTATAATTTATGATATAATAAATATCAATATATCTCTGATTTATCTAAAAAGTATTGATTCATTATATGAACACAAACACAAAAAACACGCTAGCAAAAACAATTCAAAAAATCCATGGCGCCTACTCGCCTGCTACCATACGCGCCTACAGGGTCGACTTTGGTGATTTCATCAAATTCTGTGATGGACTTGAAAAGTCAGCATTGCCTGCTCATCCACATAACGTTGTGGACTTCATCATCAAGCTCACGAATAGTGGTAGGAGCTCAGCAAGCATACGCAGAGCTATCGCTGGGATAGCCTCGCTTCACAAACTTAACAGATTTAGCGATCCCACAAAGGATCCGGATGTCATGTTAGAGATGCGCCGCATGCACAGAAAACTCGGGAGAGCATCTCATCAATCGCTAGGTGTCACGGCAGAGATTCTAGAGAAAATGCTAAACGCAACAGAGAGCAACCTAAAGGGGATTCGGGACCGTGCCCTCCTCCTCGTGGCCTATGACACGTTATGCCGAAGAAGTGAGTTGGTAGCGCTCAGGGTTGAGGACGTAAAAACAAGGGTGATCAACGGCGTAGAAAATACCACCATCCTTTTAAGAAAAAGCAAGACCGATCAAGACGCAATTGGGAGGTGGCTTCATTTGAGTAAAAGAACTCAACATGCACTAAATGAATGGCTCAACCAACTCAATGCAGAAACGGGACCTTTATTTAGAGGTATCAATAGTGGTCAGCACATAATGCAGACCCTTGGCGCGGGACAGATTAATAGAATCTATAAGAAAATTGCGAGAGTGAGCGAGATAGATTCAGATCTTGCTGTAAAGATTAGCGGCCACTCTATGCGGGTGGAACATGCTCAGGATCTGGTGAGCTCAGGCGCAAGCCTTCCCGTTATTATGAGCATGGGCCGTTGGAGTAAGTCGGATACGGTGATGCGTTACGTTGAGCAAATAAGTTTTGAAATTTAAATGCTACTCAGAGTAAAACACCTGCTCTTGTTGATGAGCTTCTATAAACTCATAGCGCACTTTTTTTCAATGGCATCAATTAGATTAACGTTGTCACAAAACCCGTTTGGCTAATTGCCGAGTTGTTAAATTTCTAAACTTGCTTTTTCAATTTTTCCATGATTTTGCTATTGACTTCTTTTCTTTCAGCGTCAAAAAACCAACCCCACTTATTAAAATACCGAATCACATTAATGATATGAACCCAGAGCATTTTAATACTTTTGTATGACTCTCTAGCATGCTCATGAACAATCACAGCATTTGGGTAAAAAATGGTTCTGTATTTTGCATGCATTCGTCTGGTGATATCTACATCTTCTGCATACATAAAGAACCTCTCTTCAAACAAACCTATTTCTTTTAAAGCGCTTACACGAAAAAGCATAAAGCACCCAGAAAGATAAGGAACATCAATCTCGTGCTTATAACCTGTGAAGCGAAGCTCGAATTGTTCAGCCTTGTTTCGAGCAAGTTCTTTAAATGGACCACGCAAAAAGCGTCTCAAAAACAAATCAAACGGTGTGGGGATTAGCTTACAAAGGTATTGCAAACTTCCATCAGGGGAGACAACCTTAGGCATCAACTGACCAATAGATTCGTCTTGCCGCATCCGCGCAATCATCTGATGAAGCGCGTCAGGTTGGAAATAAATATCAGGATTTAAGACAAAGTGAAACTCAGCATTAGATTTTATTGCTTGCCGTATAGCAATGTTGTGACCTGCACCATAACCAATATTTTTCTTAGATTTAATGTAGGTGACATTTGAGTGATTATATATTGTTGATTCAACTGTCATAGGGGAGTTATCAATCAAAAACACCTTATCAACAATATTCGAATTTGCTATATCTCGCATTACTCGGCCGAGTTGACTTTCTGATGTATTATAAAGTACAATAGATGCAGATATTTTTATCATTGGTAACTTTGAATTTTTAAAAAAAACTAAACCTTGGCTAATAAAATGTGATTGTAAAAAACACCCCCTCTTGATAGTGTTTTAATCCAATTTACTGGATCGTTTGAACAAAAATCTTTTGGCTTGTATGGTATACCACTGAAAGCTTGCCTAGTTCCCATTACGGCAATTTTACGCTCGAGAGATTCAATAACTTTAATTTTCACACCAGCCTCCGACAACATTGGTGCTATCATTAACCAATCAAGAGGGATCACTGCGCTAAGATCGTCAACAAATCCAAGATACTCCAACTGCGGGTGATTGATTTTACAATTATCCTCGGCACTCCCTATAATTTTAACGATTAAAAATGGGCAATGGATCAATACGTTCTGTACAAACCATAAAACACCCTCATAATTTTCCCTACGATCCATACTTCCTAAAAAAAATGCATTTTTAATAGGCCCATCAAATTCTACCTGAAAGTCTTTAATATTTTTTAGAAGAGTAAAAGATAGGTTATTTATTCTACTAGATGGAACACCATAGTAACGATTTACTATTTTAGCGTCACGAGCAGAGAGAACACAAACTTGTTTAGCACGATTAAGGATAAATTTTTCAGACCACCGAACCCACAATTTGAAAAATATATCTCGGTGGCACTGTAAATCATGGCAAATAACTACACATTGATTCGAAAATAAAGCTATTGAAAATGTCTGTGAAAAATTTAGATAAATTTTTTTATTAAGGTTAAGAAAAATATTGTATGGGATAAAGCGAGTAAATACAGGGTGTAAAAATGGAATCAAAAAAAATCCAATCGCAGCATAAATTACTTTTACTGATTTTTTTTTACTTCTAACTTGTATGCCACCTATAGAAAGAGTTTCAATAATTCGCCTACTCGCCCAACCACCTCCATCTCTTGTTTTTATAGGCACTGCTGATATTAAAATACCTCTCTTCATATACTTTCATTTTCTTTTTTGATTAATTATTTTTTTTAAATTTTTTAAACAACGCATTGAAAATAACAGAATTTGAAAAAATTTGTTATTTTCATAATAAAGTTGAACACGAGTAAATTCAGTTAATGTACCAAAGTAATCAGTATGAGTTACCCCTTTGTCAGAAAAAAATCCAGCTATATAGTTTGGTAAAAAATAGAACGTTGCTCCAGACTCATATATCTTTCTTAGAAAGAATTGATCAGCGCAAATAGGTAATTTATTCGTGTAAAGCCCATGCTTTCTATGCAGCTCTTTTTTAAAAATAGTTGATACCGAATGATTAGCTATTAAAGCGTTCTGGCCCTTTAGCGCAATGCTTCCTTCATTAGGATAAAGAGTATGTGTTCCATAGTTTATCGAGGCTGCAATTACATCAGAACTTTGTTTTTTTGCATAATTATTAAATGTTTTCAAAGTGTCAGTGTAAATCCTGTCATCAGCTCCAGCAATCATATAGTAAGTCGATGAGGTTAAGTTAATTCCTTTATTTATTGCATCATATATTCCAAAATCCTTTTCGCTAACAATAATATCGTTCGGTCTTATGACTCCGCTTAAGAATTCTAGTGTTCCGTCGGTTGAACCGCCATCAATTATGATCCAAGTAAAATTAGGATCTGACTGGCTTAATACATCTTTTGCAAGATCACCAATAAAGGCTCTAGAATTAAGCGTAGTTGTAATTATTGAAATTTGCATATTATGAGAGCCCCAATTTTATTTTACTTTGAAATAATACCCAACATGAAGCAAAAAAAAGTACGTATTGCTCGGAGGGAAGCGCGCCATTTGCCATCAGCGAGATTGGAAGTATTAATAAAAATATGTACTGTCTTGATAAAAATATTGCATATAGAACATATGACGATAAAATTGACAACCCTATCCACCCTAGTGAAACATAATAAATACTTATGAAATCCAAACCAACGATTTCAGTGAATGATGAACCAATAAGTGGGGTTTCAACCATATCCAAACTCTTATAAAACGCTTCCAACCTTATCTCAAATGCAAAATTCGCGAAAACAAACCAAGCCGGTTGCTCTTCTAATAAGTAGCTACCAACAAATACAACAGTTGCAACTGTCGCTAGTATTATATAAATGTTAGAAAATAATAATAACGATAACAGATAAGAAACTCCCGTCTTGGATCCAGAAAATAAACATAATAAATACTTCAATTTTTTTGAAGTTTTTTGATCTACATTTTCCAGAAAAATCAAACTTAAAACTAAAAAAATGATTAGTTGAGATGACTCGTTAAAAAACCCATTTACGCGATAGATTGGATATATAAATTCAGGTTGAGTATATTCAGCCTGGATAGGCAAGTTTGAATGCAGCATGGCAAATTGCTCATACCCTATAAGTAATAGAACATTCTGTAAAATAGCGTAGCTAATATTCATAAAAACCAGTTTTTTTATTATCCAAACAAAGTCACTCTTATTAGCGGAAGCATAATTTGCAAGAAGAAATACAAATATAAAATAAAATAACAAATTAACACCTGTTCCACCTACAGTTGAAATACCCCCATATGAAATTTTAAACAAATAAAGAATTATTAAAAAAAATGGGAAAATAAAGATGAACAAAAGTTCTTTTTTTACCCCGCTGGATTTCTGCATTAAGCTGTAAAGCAGAAACGGAATTAAAAAGTAATAATTTGAAATTGAAATGCCCGACAGGTCAAAAGTTAAACTTCTGTAAGGTAATAAGAATCCAAATAAAAATAAATAACGCATATTTATAACTTAGACAAATTGCCTATAATTTAATACAGGCTTTGAAAACGGGTCGCCAAAACTAAGAGCTCCTAATGAAAAAACTGAGATCTCCTTAAGAAACTTCTCGCCATTAAACACAACCTTGATTATTGGAATAAGCGGCTTATCAAGAGTTGATGCCTTAAATAGACCTTTTAATCGAAAACCGCCAACTAGCTTTGAAATGCGCTGATTGTTGACTGATAGATTTGGTTTTGTGATCATAAAATACTATTGCATTTCATCTTGATGATTCCCGCTTACGCCACATATTGATGCTATTTTATTCATGAGGATTTACTTAAGACTATTTTATACATCTAATGTTTGCGCGGCGCACTTTTCAAAAGAAAAATGACTTAAGCGTGTTGAGCATTGATTGCGTAAATCAGCTATACGATCAACAGACTAGACTGCATTGTCAAAACATTGATCATAGATGATAGCGCCCATCATATAAATTAGTAAGCAGCTAGGCTTTAATTAATTGCATTAACTAATGTTTAGTTATACAAACTAAAAACTTTTCATTAGACACACCTATAAAGTATGCCGAAGACAAAGCAAGGCAATTTGGAGCTATGGACCCAAGCTTGCGGTTAGAACATTCTCATACATCTGCAAATATTGCGCTGCTACAACTTTGCTAGACCACAAGTCAACAGCCCTAGCACGTGAAGCTTCGCCAAGTGCTGCCAAACGTGTTGAATCATCCAAAATCCATGCCAAGCCGGCAGCCAAGTCAACTGGGTCAAAGGCTTTGGCCAAGTAGCCAGTTTGCTGATGGGAAACTATGTCTGATAATCCGCTGGCATTAAATGCAACAATAGGAGTGCCACAAGAATGTGCTTCGACTCCGGTGTTAGGCAAATTATCTTGTCTCGAAGGTATGACTAGAGCATCTGCAGCACTATAAAGAAGGCGCAGACTAACATCGTCAAGCAAATGCCCGGCGTAGTGGATTGGAAAGCCAATATCAACATTCGCTTTAGGTGCGGGCTGGCCAAACACCATCAACTCCAAACCTGGCAGACTGCCCCTTAGATGGTTAAGTGCAGCTTGAAGCAAATCGAAGCCTTTTCGGGGATCGCGCGTGCCACCCATTGCGCCAAAAAGGAGCAACGGAATATCAGACGGCAGGTTTAATAGCTCTCTGGCTATTGCTTTATTGACAGGCTTCCATACATTCGTGTCGATGGCGTTTGGTATGACTGATATTGGCCAGTCACGCATCAGAGCACTGTTCTTTGCGCAATCAGCAAGCCATTGGCTGGGCGAAACAATATTCATGGGGAGCTTCCAATGCTTTTGCTTGCAACTAAACGTCCAGCGGTTAAGGTCAAAGCCTGTCTCATTCACGGGTCGATTATTGGCGGTATAGCCGCTGCGCCAACGCATGTCCTCAGTGTAATGCTCTGCACCGCAGAAGGCCCACATATCGTGCAGGGTCCAAACAACTGGCTTATTAAGCTTGCCAATTTCAGATATGGAAATCATTTCGCCATTAACCCAGTGCAGATTTACGACGTTGGCATCCGACGCGTTAAGTTGCCGGTGTATGCCTGTGGGCAAGATGCCAGTTGAATGAATAACGGGATTGTCGGTTTTGAGAGTCCTATTCAGTAAACTTGCTATAGTTGGACGTAATCTGACCATTGTTTTTGAAAATTTGCCTTTCGGTCCTTCCGCTGTCCAGTCACCTGCGGTCGCGATATTAACCAGCATTCTTGAGTCTGAGCCACTATCACGCAACGCGTGGTGAATCCGATAAGATGCTCGTGCTGCTCCGCCAATTATGTCAGAGTGGTTTACATGGATAACCTTCAATTAATTAACCTTTTCCATCTCTACAACCAATGTATGACCTGGAATCAATTTTCTAAGCCCCATATTTAGTAACCACTGCAATGGCAATGTTGTATAACGATTAATCAATACTCTCGGCAAGGTTTTGCCTAAATTGGGCATTAAGCCACGCATAAATCCAACTACCATACCTAAAACATGATAACTAGCAAGTGGTTCGCGATATGCCGCCTTTAATTTGACTGGTAAGATTTTTTCCAGCGAGCGAAAAACGTCCTCATCCCAATGACTCATGTGATGTGGGGGCTGATTTAATAAATCTTGACGCTCAGGATCAATACGGCGCATAACAGCCGCATTGGGTACTGAAATTATTAGGCGTCCTCCAACCTTTAGGTTTCGCAGCAACCCCTCCAAAAACTCCCGCGGCTGAGAAACATGCTCTAGCACTTGGAAGGAACAGATGACATCAAAATTACATTCACCGATACGATCTGCAAGGTCATCAAAACTTTCTTCAAAAACCTCAAAGCCTTTTTCACGTGCTCGCTTTGCAGCAGATGGGCTTAACTCCATACCTTGGATATTAATTCCTTTTGCACGACACATCTCAAGGAAATAACCAAAACCGACCCCCACCTCTAAAACACGATTCTCTTTAATTAGCAATTTACACGCCACTTCAAATTCGTATTTATTAGGCATGTAATACCAATCAAAATTTTCTAGCTGGCTATAGAGCCATCCACTCCCTGCTGCCTGAGGTGGTTGATACCAACGCAGACCTGTTTCGTTACACTGCCAATATGAAATTAAAGAAATTGATCGAAATTGATCTCCAATATCAATATTAAATGACTCACGCCATTTTTCAGATATAAATTTGGGGGATAATGTTTCAAGTAATTTTGCATTATGAAGACCGCTAATAATAGACTTAATTGGGGTTTTCCTAACCATATAAACATAATGAATTGATGAATTTGTAAGCCCCTAATAACATCGACTCAGATTGATCCTGATCCCGAGGCATTAATTAATTTCATCCAATTTGATGGAAAAAATTGTTAGAGCATGAATTATTGGCTTGCCTGTTTTAAACACAGAATTAAACATGTGGTGAGGCAGCGTCGGCCGAATTTTCGCCAAACCTTTGCGTGACTTTCTTGCATAAGCTTTTAGATCGCATCATTGAGACCATAGCCCAATTAAGCAAGGGTCCAATCAATTTGGCCTGTTTCGAAGCAAAGTCAAATACAGGTCGATTCAGCACTTCAACTCGTTGGAAAACCAACGCGTGTTTAATATCGACAATTCCGCCAATATACTTAAGACCGGCAGACCTCATCAAAAAAATGAACGTATGCCGTAAATAAAATGTTGCTGGCAAATGACATTTGATTACGGGATAAAAACAATTGGCAAATATGAGGTAGCCATTCATATGCGTAGCTTGGATCAATTCAACAGCTAGCTCAAGCGGATTGTCCACGTGCTCGAGGACATCTTGAGCAATTACAACGTCATAATCAGGACCAAGTCTCGGTAAAAAAGTGATGCGTGGTAATTTGCTTAACCGAACCACAAAAAAATCATTAGCGTATGGCTCAATAATGTTAACGTGCACATTGGTATCAGCCTCTGTAGCTAATCGAGCAAGCACACCACTGCCGCCTCCATAGTCGGCCACACGTTTTACACCCAGCTTTTTTATAAAAGTTGCAATAGCTGCACGATGCGCTCTTGACTCTGGATCACACTCAGAAAAAAGTCCGTTTAATATCCAGACTGGATGGCTGTAATAAACTGCCACTTTATCTAGCTGCTTGTTGATTGCGACACTATTGTCCAAACCAAGCCCATCCCAAACACTGTCCATTTCATCTAATAAACGCTTTCGCGATAGACTTGCGACTTCACCAAAGCTCTCAAGATAGTTTTTAATATTTATTATCATCTTATTAATGACTTAATTATGAATGTAATTTTATTACGGAGCCGTTTATAAATTGAGCGATGAAGAAATGTTCGATAATAAAAATTGTCTGCCGCTTTATTAACGATATTAAAGATCGGATGTACCAAAGGAAATATAATTGGACTCGTTTGTATATTGGCCTCTTTAGTAATCATTTGCGTATTTGTCGCATCATCCCGACCAAATCCAATATTTGAGATTAAATTCACATTCGGCACAACACTAACTTTTCCTTTAAGTAAGTTTTCAAAAAACCAACCGTAAGCCCAAGAATTAATTTTTCCACAAAACGCTTGCTCAAAAATCTTTTTCCAGTATAAGGACTCATGTTTTATGTTAAATAGATGTTGTAAACATTGCGCATCTCTTACTAACGGCCATTTTATGAGCTCGACATCATTACTACTTTGCCACCTATCTCTCCAAGTTGCCCAGCCCCAAATATGAGTGTACGTAGAAAAGTAGTAACTGTTTTGTGTAACCGACATTCCAAACTGAAAATTATCACCACTAATCATGCTGATACGTTTGTCGTCACGGTAGCGGGTTAGCAACTCTTCACAAAATCTAAAGAAAGTGGAATGTGGCAAGCAATCATCTTCCAGAATGATCGCTTCCTCCACTTGCTCAAATACCCAATCTAGTCCAGTTGAAATACGACGTTTACAGCCCATGTTGATTTCTGAAAGGTTGGTGAGCACATCACAATCCCAATCCACACGATCAATAATTGCACGAGCTGCAGCAACCTTCTCAGCCTCGCCCTCTATGCCAACTCTAGCACCATCACCAACAACAAAAAGTTTGGGCGGTTTTGCCTTAGCAATCTCTGCAAATACTCTTTCAGTAGTATCTGGGCGGTTGAAAATAACAAAAGCAACAGGTGTGTTTATCTTGAAATCAGTCATTAAACTTTTTCCTCCTCAAGCCTGTAAAAAAAATCGTCTTTAGTTTCATCTTAAATACCATCCTAGTTTGTGATGTTGCCAAATCAAAAAATAAGCAAGCGAATGATTGCGCCAATAAAGTCGCATAAGCTGCGCCAACTATTCCATAGCGTGGGATTAGAGCGAAATTAAACATGATATTGATAAACAAACCTAATAACGATCTATAAAGCAAATTATGTTGTAAATTCTCACAGATCAACCAGCTGCTACTCGCTACACCCAGCGACACAAAGACGCTCGCCCACATGTTAATCATCAAGACTTGGCTCGCATCCTGATAGGCCACACCAAAGAGCAAAAGAATTAACCATTTACTTAATAGTAAAGTTATTACAGATGTAAAAATAGAAATCCAAACCAATACTGTAAGTAGCTGCTGAAGCCTAAGGATATAATATTCCTGGCTTATTATTTTTGCATTGACGATAGCAGGGAATAGAGAGTTTGTTACTATCACAGGAATAAAATACCAAACCTCGCTAAGCCTAACAGCTACTGAATAAATACCCGTCGCATGATCACCCAGCATGTCATGAATCATAATTTGATCGATCCGCATATAAAGAATGACGACAAGGCTAGTAAAAACTAACGGCCAGCTCCTCCACAGCATTTTCTTTGCTAAAGCAAAATCAAAATGCCGCAAAAAACCACCGATTTTTTCACAGCGGTATGCAATATAAAGCGAGATTGCAAGGGTGACTTGATCAACTAGGCTTACGAAGAAAAACCAAAATAAATCTGCACGAATCAATATCAAATAGATCTTTATTAATGACGAAATCAGTAATTGAGTTATTTTGCAGATTGCTACAAATTTTGAGAGTACCTGCGATTGGAAATAAAAATCCACCACTTCAAAGGACTGAAAAATAATGCCGCTGGCGATAATAAAAATATACAGATCGGTGGGAGCGCTGTTGCTAGTGAATAGGGTGACTAAGCCCACTAAAGAGAGCATAAATAATGCGGCGACAAGCTTTAACCAAAAGGCGGTGCCCATATAAGTCTTGTGCAATGCTGGTTCTTGAACCAAATCACGCACCACAATACTATCGAGTCCCAACTTGGCAACACTGCCAAACAAAGAAGCAAAGGCTATTGCATAACTAAACAAGCCAAACTGCTCTGGTCCTAAGTAGCGCGCCACCCATATCCCCACCAGCAAACCTGCAGACAGGCGCAACATTTGCTCGCCAAACATCCACGAGGTATTGGTAAAATATCGCCTAAATCCTTGGTAATTTGTGGCGTTATGGATGATTTTTTTTAGGGGTGCTATCACTTAATCCCTACCGAATAGGTCTCGACTATCAATTTTTAAGCACGTCATTTAGGGTCCATGGAACTGCGGTTAGTCAGAGTCGTATCTGAATCATTGAAAAAAGTGAGCTGTCTAGCCCAATAGCACTTAGGCCCGCTAATGCCCGATCCCGGGATCTCGACACCCAACTACCGGTCGATCTTCGAGATCTTAGAGCCCTCGAGCGACATGTTCGCCATCAGGCCACGGTTGAGCAGAATCACCGCGATCACCGGGTCCTTGATGCTGTCGGTATTAACCCCCTTACCCGCGCCCGCATCGACCACCGCGATGCTGCCGTCCACACCCACGTTCCAGCCGTCGGCCTGCCTAAACTTGTCGAAGGCGCTCCCCTCCATAAACAGTATCATCTCAGCGCGCTCTTGGGCGCCAAGCTGTATCCCCACGGAGGCCGACGCGATCGAGTAGTAGTCCACCGTCTTACCACCCACCAGCAGCGCGCCCTCACCGTACTCGCCGCCAACCACGAAGCCGGCCTTGATCACGCTAGGGAACACCAGCACGCCGCTTGCCTTTGCGACCAACTCCTTATTACCAGACGCGAGGTAATAGAAATCCTTGAGCACGCTCGCCACACCCGCATCGATCTCCGCCCTGTCGGCGGCAAGGCCCATCATCGGTAGACCCATCAGGGAAAGCGTTAGTATTAGTTTCTTCTTCATTAATCCTCTAAATTAGTTCCATCATCCGGTCGCGCCAGCTGCCGCTGAAGGTCTGTAATTTCCGCTTCAAGCGCCTCGTATTCCGCCATCTTACGCCTCAGGAAGTCGAGCTCCAGCTGAGTCTTTTTGCTCACACCTTCAGGGGTGAGCAGGTAGGCTTAGCCGAGCTTACTCTCGCTATTCTTAAAATTCTGCACCTTGAGTCAGCCGATTTCTATTAGGGCCTTGAGGCTGTAGTTCACCCCGCCGAGGCTGATCTGTAAGCGCCCTGCTAAATCACGCTGAGTGATCCTTGGCTCCTGCGCGATAATCGCCAGCACCCGGTAGTAGGTTTCCTGCTGTAGCTTCTGCTGTCTATTCATTCCGCCCTAGCGCCCATTATATTCACTCACACCCCACCGCGCTCCTAAAAAAAATGGACGCAGTATCAAAAAATTTTTGATCAAAAGAATTCTTGTTCAATATTAAACAAGAATTCTAGACGATGAATATAACAGAATTTAAACAGTCTTCAAAACAACAACCAATTTTTAAGCTGGTTCATAAAGCCTAATTTCCAATGACCCTATTTGCGGGTGAAGCCTAAAAAGTCATAGCCCAAAGAGAGGCCAAGGACGTTTGCTTGAAAGTTACCCTCAAATGAACCGACACGACCTACGGACGCTATCAGGCTCAGGTTCTGTGTGAGCCTGTAGCCAAGCGAAGCGTTGCCCTGGGCCACAAAGCCGCCACCCACCGCTAACCCACCGCCGCCAGCGGCACCCACTAAACCCTCAGCCTCAACAAACAGGTCACGGCTAAGGTCCCAGTGTGTACCAAGCCCAAACGCGCCGATCATGTAAGCGCCTGCGTCGCCCGCATAAGCTGCTAAGCCCTGCCCCGTTAAAAAGAAGTGCGCATTAAAAAAATAATCCGCCTGCACCCCAAGGTTACTGACCGTCTGGTCAATCGAGCGGTTACGCCACAAATCGTTTGCCTTGAAGTAGGTTTGGTTGGCGACACGCAGGCGTAGCGGGTTCGCATCGAAGCCAGACAGTGCGGACCAGGGCACAGGCTCCTTGAGGCTACCCGTTATGCCATACTGGTAATTAAGCTTCAGCCCCACGTTCAGGGCCTCAAAACCAGCACTCGGCGCGCGCACATCACTTAGGGCTGCCTCTATCAGTAACTGATTACTGAGGGCATACTGGATCGATGCACCGGTATCAACGAGCAGACCACCCCCGGTATCAACGCCACCGCCGCCAGCCGGGCCTGCGGCCGCTTGAAGCTTTACAAAGACATTCTTTGTGACAGGGAGTCTGTATCCGCCACCCGCAAGAATCTGCATGTAGCCATTATTGTCGCCACCGCCAGCGCCTTCAGCCTCTATCTTTAAAAACCAGGCATCATCTAAGAAGGTTAACCACTCAACACCGACTAATTGCATACGACTTGACTGCGGCGCACCGTTATAACGGTGCACGCTGGAAGGAATAATGTACTCACGGCCCACCACACTAAACTCATTCAAGTGCGAGGCCAATAACCAACTACCACCATCCGTCATGTCGTGCGCTCGCCAGCCAGGTGAGAATAAATTGCTAAACGAGTACTCATATTGCAGGTAAGGCTGCGTGCTAGAAATTACGCCGTCAGGGAACTCAACGTGGCTGACACCTACCCCGAACTTACCCAGCCCCTTTACTTGGTAATCTAGGCCAAGGTCAGCACGAAGCATGAGGCCGCCGCCTGAGAGTGTGTAGCCCCCACGGCCGCCACCGGCACCAACAAAGAGTCCCGTATGTAGAAACCAGTCAGGGTAGACTTGCCCACGAAGCTCGCCGGTAACGCCCAACGTAATAAAACCCCCACGCTGCCCTGCCATCGCGCCATAACTTCCAACCCCTAGGCGCGCATTCTTACTCACATCAAACATGAGGTCTGCACCGACCCAGCCCATAGGCTCACCGCCCGGCAACTTCACGGTTTCGTAATTTAATTTTAAGGTGATAGCGGTCGGGTTTATCGACGCAGGCATCTCAAGCTGGGGCTTGAAAATACTATTGATATGATCCGCTTGCGCAGTGCTCATATCGATCTTGAGGGGACCTGATTGATCATTTAACTTTCTGGGGCTTGCTTCTGCGAGCGCCTCACCAGAAAAAGTTAACGCAAGCAACAGGGTGACTTGGGGCAAATAGGAAAAGGGCTTCACTAGCGAGCTACTCACAAGATGTACTTTGTTGAGAGAGCCGCAACAGGATACGATAGGTCAGCATGTACACCAACACGCCACCCAATAGAAACCACATCAGGGCCTGCGTATTACCGTAGAAGCACACCGTGAAATAAGCGGAAATAGATACGGCCAACCAGATTGGCACCGAGGTCAAACTATTATTTGAAATCCAGGCGCCTTGGTCACTACCGCGCACGCGTTTAATGCATTTATAGAGCAGTTGATGCATGTGCTGATCGTCTGGCGCGTCATGGTTGACGTTGAGATATACCTTCCGGCGAAAAATGGAATACAGGGTCTCAAAAACGGGATAGCCAACAAGCGCCAAAGCAAACCAAGCCGAGACGCTTGGATTGCGATTTAAAAACATCAGGAGAATCACCGCGCTCAAAAAGCCTAAGAGGTACGCTCCGCCATCACCCAAAAAAATGCCCCCCCTAGGCCAGTTCCACACCAGGAAACCCAGCGTCGACATCGCAATAAACAGGCTAAGCATCAGAACAGTTTGGTCACCCAATACATAGGCACTAGAGGCCACCGCAGTCATCACGATCAGTGTGACGCCACCTGCCAGACCGTTATAGCCATCGATCAAGTTGAAGCTGTGGGTGACCCCGCCCACCGCAAATACCGTAAAGGCAATCGCTACTGGCGACCACGCCATCATGGCATCAATAGCCGGGATATTGACGGTGTGAACCACAGCGCCGAGCAAGGCTGCGGCAATGCCCGCGGAAACGAATGAGAGTAATAACCTAATAGACACAGAAACTTGCTTGGTAAGATCCTCAATCAAACCACCGAGAAATATGGGCAAAGCGGAAAACAATAGCAAGCCCCATTGAGTGCGCCCAATGCCAATAGGATCTACCAAAGTCGCCATGGCTAAGAAGCTAAGGAGTAGACCAGCCATAATCGCCACCCCCCCCACCCGGGGGACCGGGGCATCATGAAACTTCTGGATACCCTCAAGGTCATTGTCGTGCGAAAGAAACCCGTGCAGATGCTCTGAACGCTTAATCAAGAGGCACATCAAGAAGACGCAGCAAAAGGACACCACAAGCAGACTGGTCAACATGGTCATGTTTCCATCCCAGGACGCCAACCGTTAACGATGGCCGTAATGAAGGCATAGGTGAGGAGTAAAGGGTTTATGGCGAAGATCATTATGATACATGATATATTATATTAGAAATTATCAATAGTTAAATTATTATTAATAATAAAATTAAACTTTTTAAAGTGGATTAGATATTTGAAATTTCAATTATATTTTACATTCAAAATAGACTTCCAACGGTTTTGTAGACACCAAGCCTTGTTTGCACCAGACCTCTTCAAACGCTTCAGGGCTAATCCCATTTAAGTGGGAGGTCCAATTGTGAATTAATATTATTACCTTAATTCTTAGTTTATATCACAACATGAAATTGGTATCTGTCTGATCGACGGGTTTTACAGAAAAAATTTAACCCATCAGGCTGACAGCTGTAGCCCAAAAATAAAAAAGCTCCATATTTGAAAAATAAGTAATTATCTGACCCGAAACCTTAATTATTATATAATCTTTAAGTATGTTAAGTAAGAGAATTCTAAGCTGGATAAGGGAGTGGTGGCCCATCATTATTGGCCTTGCATGCCTATACATTCCCATGTACCAAAGACTAGGCACTAGGTTGTGGGCTAATGATGAGTACACCCAGGGGCCGATGGCGCTGGGCATTGTTTTATTTCTGTTTTGGCAAAAACGCGCTTACCTTGCTGACCAACCCATTCCTAGCTCTGAAGCTCATACTCAACCGGGTAATCAAACAGGAAAAAAATCTCTCCCTTGGACATCTATCACTGGGGGATGCTTGTTAACCCTCGGGCTGATTTGTCATGTACTTGGTTACCTTTTAGACAGCTTCGCACTGCAGATTGCCTCCCAAATTCCAGTAATCAGTGGAGTTTTGCTGATCACTAGAGGGGTTGCAGTGGTTAAGGCGGTTTGGTTTCCACTTTTTTTTATGATATTCATCATTCCTCTCCCAGGTGCTTTTGTTGATGCGTTAACCTTGCCAATGAAATTGGCCGTATCAGATGTCGTGGAGAATATTTTATTTTATTCTAACTATCCAATTGCACGCGAGGGGGTTATGCTCCATGTCGGCCAATACAAGTTAATGGTCGCCGATGCTTGCGCTGGACTTCACACGTTAATATCTCTAGAGGCGATGGGCTTGCTTTACCTGCACATGGTGAAACATGATTTACTTGTTAGAAATCTTACCCTGGCTGCGCTCATCATTCCTATCTCTTTCATAGCCAACGTCGTACGTGTTATCACCTTGGTATTGGTAACCTATTACTACGGGGATTTAGCCGCACAAGGCTTTATGCATGGCTTTGCTGGCATCCTATTGTTTGTCGTCGCACTATCACTCATCATATCGATAGACACGGCACTACAGAAAATCACCCATCAACCACGATGAGCAAGCGACTGGAGCCTCAGCGGATGCGCAAACTTAGATCCAACTCTATCCTGATTGGAATAATTTTAATTATGGTTGCATCCTGCGAGCCCTTCCTCAAGCCATCTCAGTTCTTAGCTCAACATGATCGTGTTAATTTGGCCAGCATGATTCCAAAACAATTTGCAGACTGGCAACAAGATGAGGCCATGTTGAGCATCGTTAGTGCGCAGACTGATCAAGGTCTGAAAGGCTTGTACGACCAAAACCTTGTTCGCACCTATGTGAACACCAACGGCCAGCGCATCATGGTCAACATCGCTTACGGCAGAGAGCAAGCCGAGGATAAACGACTGCACCCACCTGAAATATGTTATAGAGCGCAGGGCTTTATGGTTTCTGACACCAAGAAGGCTACTTTAAATAATGGCTTTGGCAAGCTCCCCATTAAACAGTTTGTGGGCACCCTCGGCGCAAGGAATGAACCTGTGACCTACTGGATTAGCTACGGGGATTTTGCTGTGGTCGATACGGGGCTGAGTAGGCTTTTAAGACTCCAATACGCTTTTTCAGGGCTGATTCCGGATGGTATTTTATTTAGGGTATCAAGCGTTAATAATGAACCGGATGAATTTGTTTTACATCAAAAATTCATTAACGATTTAATTACCTCATTGAGTGATGAGGATAGAAAATCACTCATTAAGACCACCTATCACTAGCACTCTCTCATACCCAAGTGGTTCGGCAGCGCCGACATACAATCTCTGTTCTTGATGAACTTTAATCAAACCACACGCATTTCGCTTTTGATACCCAATGGACATCAGGATTTGCTAGCGAACCTCTTAATCAATTGAATTGACATTTTCTTCAGTCACTAAGGTCACTTTCCTCTTCGAAGGTATTGATATAGAAGCTGCTTGCGCTCAAGAGATTTTGTGTCCTCACTCGCACGCGCGGATGCGCTCTTAATGAACGCCATGACGACCCCTAAAACAAATCCAAGCATGGTGAAAATGATCAATATTAATAAGCCCTTAGGCTTTGAGGGGTGCTCTGGCGGTATGGCCTTATCCACCACCTGTATCAGTGGTGCATCTTTTGATTCATCTATCCTAGCCCCCTCTAGCAACTTACCTAAATACTCGAATTTAGCTTCCTGCTCCTTCAGATCCCGCATCGCACGTGCATACTTCAGACCAGTTTCTGGCAGTTTACCGGTCGATATCTTTGAATCCCCACGGCCCGTATTCGTTTGCTCGAGCCTGGTTAACTGGCTACGGAGGCTTGCAATAACATCCTGCAGCCGTTGATAGTTTGGGTTTTTTTCGGTGGCATATCCACGCATCGCTGATAGCTCAACCTCTTTCGATGCTATCTCTGCACGCATGCTGGCGACTGCCTGAAGGGCAATTACACTCTGCCTATCGAGCGAAATGATGCCTGTTTTTTCTTGCATCCGCTTTAATTCAACTTCGGCGGCAGCGAGATTTTCTCGAGTCATCTTCACTTGATTCTCAAAAAATAAGCGACGTCTGGCTGAGTTTGTCAGGGCAACTTTTTGGTTGATTTTAGTTAGCTGCTCTACAAAGGAGTTAGCAATCGCTGAGGCCAAGCGCGGATTCTTGTCGGAGAATTCAATGGTAATGAAGCCGCCCTTATCCGCCTTGATCGAGGCTGCACCCCAGAGCTTCTTACGCGTTGTGGTGAGACTCTCCTGCTCGTAATAGGACTGCAGGTTATATTGCTGAATAACCTCGTCTGCAAGGGTGCGACTAGTTAAGACGCCAAGCATAAGGTTAGCGCCACTTGCTAATTGTGACAGCCCCCCACCTCCGAGGCTACTAAGGAGCGCACTGGCACCTTGCGATTCTTGTTGCGGTGGCAGCAGGACAGTTCTAGCCGTGTAAATTTTTGTGGCAAGCAAGACATAGGTCACGGCTAGGACTGCCCCAAGCAATATTAACCCAATGATGAGTCGATTGTACTTAGCGAGTACAAGCAATAAATCCATTAGGTTAACTTCACCCTCTTCGTCATGTGGCTCAGAGACTGTCAAGGATTGCTGCGTATGCTTATCCATTGCTAACCCCTAAAATATACCAAGGTTTTTCAAAGCGGATATACCAACTGCAAACTGATAGAACACTTGCGACCAGCTTGCCAGTTCCTTGGTGAGATTATATCGCTCTAACTTTTCTGGAACGACAATAGTGTCGCCGGCCATCACTTTTACTCCATTAAAGCTGCCGATTGCAAACGTAGATATTTGCCGCTTACTCATCACCAAGCCACTAGCTCGAACTAGATAAACTTCATCCGCATCTCCATCTCGGGTTGGGCCACCAGCTTTTTGCAAATAGTCCTTAACGGTTAGCGCGTCTTTGTAGATAAAGGTATTTTGATTAAACACCGTGCCCAAGACATTTACGATTGAAGGGCGTGATGGAACATAAAGCCTGTCCCCATCCTCAAGCGCGATATCAGGTAAGTCCTTGGCACCTGCAGCGTCTTCTGGCAGCTCCAAGACAATCCGCCCGGTCGCCCTCACTTGCTTCATTTTTTCAAGTAACCCTTGTTGCATTTTGGCATCTTCTAGGACTTTTGCTGCATCATTAGGTGTGATAGCTGTCGAACTTCGTCTTCCGGCGGTGCGCTTAATTTCCACATCCATTTTTTCAGCCATTTGATCGAGACGATTTTGCTGTATTTTACGCGTAGATTCACGAACGAACTCTGCACCGACCATAAACGCTTCCGGGGAAGGTTTACCCACGCGCTGAAATAGCTGCCTGAGCGTCTCACCCGGGAGCGCTTGATAAATCCCTGGATGAGATACTTCACCTTGAATAGTCACAAAAACGCTGCGCTTATTAAGTGGGGTTAGAATCTCATTTTTAGAGAACAGGGTGATGACGTCACCCGCCTGCAAGGGAATATTTTGTTCATCGTCACGGAGCATCGCCTTACCCAAATTGAATGTAATCAACTTGGTGGTGAGGTCATCCTTGTTGAGGCGCTCTATAGAAGCGTAGTCCCAATTAATCTCCCCAATATTATCTCGCAGCAAGGTTTTTCTCTCTTCACCCTCTTGCTTGACTTGATTTTGGTTAGTCCAATAACTGTCGGTTAACAAGGCAGCATTATTGGGAATGATATCTGTGATACGCAAACCCTCCCGCCAAGGATGTCGTCCCGCATACAAACCGGCAATCTGCCCTCGCAAGGTCACCGCATTTTCAAACTCAGGGGATATAGAACGCACTGTCACTAAATCACCATCATGAATGGGTTCCGCCAAGCCTTGAGTGTCAAGTTGAAATGCATCCATGGCTCGTATGCCACGATCACGGATACGCTCAAGCGTGACCTTTTTTCCTGCTGCAACATTCGTTAAGCCGCCTGACAGCTTGAGCAAATCGGAAAGAGATTCATCTCCCCTTAATTCATAAATAGCCGGGGTATTCACACTGCCGGCGACCGCTGCCATCGGACCGACGTTTGGAATGTAAATCACATCGCCTGAAACGAGTTGCACATCTTTAGACTTATCACCTTTGAGCAATAGGTCATAGATATCAAAATCGGTGATGACCTTACCAGAGCGCTTTAATTGAATGTGACGCATAGAGCCCTTAACCGAGGGACCGCCAGAGGCAAATAACGCATTCACTAGAGTACTTAAAGAGCTCACCGTAAAGTTGCCAGGCAGCATGGCTTGCCCTACTACAAATATCTGGATGGATCGCAACTTACCCAATGAAACGTCTATCTCAAAGTTACGAAACACTTGGTCAATAGCCGACTTGATATGCGCTTGTAAGTTTTGATAACGAATACCCACCACGCTTACCTGCCCAACTTTAGGGATGCTGATCATGCCATTTCTGTCCACCACCAAATTCTGGATTATTTCTACCTGCCCCCACACGCGAAGATTCAGCTCATCACCGGGCCCTATTGTGTAATCTGGCGTAACAGGGATATTGTTCACTGGCGCAAATGTCTTGGCCTCCTTGCTGAACAAGTCAAAGCCGAACATCGGCAATGTTTGACCGACAGACTGGGCGACAAATGCTTGAAACTCACTCTTTAACTTGGATTCATCACGGCCAACCACCCTCTCTTCAATGGCGGTCTCACTTTTCGCCTCTTGAAGTCGTTCCTGGAGATTTGATTCAACCGTAGAACCGAATGGCCTCACATTTTTTTTAGCATCATAGGGCGTATCGATGTTTTTTTCTGGGGACTCCAATACAGTGTTGGCGCCACCAAGGAATGGTGACATCGACAACCTTGGGTCAACTATAAAATTATCAGCGGCAAATGCAATGGGCACATTAATAGCCAACAGCATTAAAAGAAGAGAAAGGAAGTTTTTTTTGTTAAAAATCATTTAGGAAGCCATTATTTAATACATTAAAAGACTGAAAACTTGGATTAGATTTTTTTATAAATTTTAACACAGCATTAAAATAACTATAACATGATTGCTTGCCATATTTATATCGAATCACATGCCATGTGATGTCCCAGAAAAATGCCGATGTACGATAGCATCTTTAGTAGCGTTACTTTTTATAAACACTTGCCTAAGCTATCCTTAGTTGAAAGGATGGGATCATCATCAATAGGCCAAAGGATACCAAGCGTTGGATCATCCCAACGAATGCACTGCTCATGCGCTGGGGCATAATAGTCTGTGGTCTTGTATAAAAACTCAGCGGTGTCTGAGAGCACCAAAAAACCATGCGCAAGGCCTTCTGGAATCCACAACTGTTTTTTATTATCCGCCGACAAGATCTCCCCCACCCAGCAACTGTATGTTGGAGAGCCCATTCGTATGTCAACCGCCACATCAAAAACCTCACCCTGAGTAACACGCACTAGCTTGCCCTGTGGATTAGGATACTGAAAGTGCAAACCACGGAGCACGCCCTTAGAGGACTTGGAGTGGTTATCCTGAACAAATTTAACTGGGCGGCCAATTGCCTGCTCAAAATTTGCGTGATTAAAGCTCTCGAAAAAAAAACCACGCTCATCCCCAAAGACTTCTGGTTCAATGAGATAGACATCGCTTATTGCAAGTGGGGTTGCCCTCATGTTTTCAAAAAACCTTCTCTTTAAGAATGTTTTGGAGATACCGACCGTAACCGTTCTTCGCCAATGGCTGCGCAAGCTTTTGTAATTGCTCAGCGCATATCCAATCCTGCCGGTAGGCGATCTCCTCAGGACAGGCAACCTTTAGCCCCTGACGATTCTCGATGGTCGCAATGAACTGCCCCGCCTCAAGCAATGACTCATGGGTCCCAGTATCCAGCCAGGCATAACCTCGACCCATAATCTCCACATCGAGTTTTCCTTGCTCTAGGTAAACGCGATTAAGGTCTGTGATCTCTAGCTCACCACGCTTTGAAGGCTTGAGCCCCTTAGCGATTTCAACTACATCTAGATCGTAAAAATAGAGGCCCGTCAACGCATAGCTAGACTTAGGATAACTAGGCTTTTCTTCAATGCTGATGGCCTTGTTGTTGAAGTCAAACTCAACCACGCCATACCGTTCTGGATCCTGCACATGGTAGGCAAACACAGAGGCGCCCTCTTCTTTGGCTTTAGCATTCACAAGCAGGTGATGAAAATCGTGTCCGTAGAAGATATTGTCACCCAGCACCAATGCAGAGAGGTCGTTGCCAATAAACTGCTCACCAATCAAAAACGCTTGTGCTAAGCCGTCAGGGCTAGGCTGAATCTCATAGCTTATGTTTAGACCCCATTGACTGCCATCTCCCAGCAGTTGCTCAAACCTCGGCGTGTCTTGCGGGGTTGAGATGACCAAAATGTCTCGTATCCCCGCGAGCATCAAGGTGGTTAGCGGGTAGTAGATCATCGGCTTATCAAACACCGGCAGCAGTTGCTTAGAAACTGCCAGCGTTGCTGGATATAGCCTAGTACCGGAACCGCCGGCGAGGATGATCCCTTTACGATTTTTTTTCATATTCACACTCATGATATTAGACTTGCTAGGCCAAACCAATCCAAAGAGCCAGTGCACGATTGACCCGAACCATCATCGCATCATCTACGCGGCCGATTATTTGTCCGACCTTCTCTCTTCTGACCGTCATGGCCTTATCCACCTGAATCTGACTCTGCTGCGTCAAGCCGTTATCTTGGTCGGGTTCGATACCCAACCTAAATAATGGCGCGTCGATTAGCTCACTTGAGATCAAGAGCACAGTAAAGGTTGCGTGTGCCTCATAAAACATATCCGACTGAATGAGGAGCGCCGGCCTTGGCTTGCCAAAGTCTCCCTGAACCGCAATCGATACGATGTTGCCACGCTTAAGCACTAGACGATGTCCACTAACGCGTCATCCAGGAAGCCCATCAGCGATTGATCCTTAACGTCAGCCGCCGCTGCAACTAATGACTGGCGCTTACTTTCGTCCGCAAAGGAAGCGAGGCGCGTATCGGGCACCCAAATTTGTATGGGCCGCATCCCCATCGAACGCAATGAGGTCCTGTGCTTCTGAACACGGACGGTTGTATTTTCTCTCATGATGTTTATCCATAAATATGTTACATGAAACATCTTAACATAAGGCCACTTGTTAAATGCAACATATTTTTAACACACTCAAATTAAGCGTTTTACGTGGCCGCCTTTTGCTTGATCAGACCATGAATAACCTTCTCAACGCCTTCCTGCCAATTGGGCAGGCTAACGGAGAACACCTGACTCACCTTCGTGGTATCTAGCCTTGAGTTTGCAGGCCTTGGCGCTGGCAAAGGATAGTCTGATGTCTTGATTGCCTCAATGGCATCCGCAGATATTTTAGTTTCCATGCCCATTGCATTTGCCCTTGCCACCACCAGCTGCGCATAACCGTGCCAGCTGGTATCTCCCTCTGCAACCAAATGATAGGTGCCATACTTATCAGAAGCCTCAGGCAAAAATAGCTGCTTCACAATCTCAGCCGTCACTTCTGCCAACAAAGCCGCAGAGGTGGGCGAGCCAACCTGATCCGAGATAATGCTGAGTTGATCTCGCTCTTGGGCAAGCTTGAGTATAGTCTTCAAGAAATTTCCGCCATGACTCCCAAATACCCAGCTGGTTCGAAGGATGATATGTTTAGGTGCATGGTTGCGAATAGCCATCTCACCCAAGGCCTTCGTCTTGCCGTAAACAGACTGCGGATTGGTGTTGTCAGACTCGGTGTAGGAGCCCTCCTTTTGACCATCAAAAACGTAATCGGTTGAGTAATGGATGATCGGTATATCGTGCGAGGCGGCATACTTGGCCATCACTTCAGGGGCCCTTGCATTAATGGCATGCGCCAACGCCTGCTCTGTCTCCGCCTTATCTACTGCCGTATAGGCCGCAGGGTTAACAATCAGGTCGGGTCTTACTTTATTCAGTAGCATTTCTATCGACGACACATCCTGCAGGTCGCACTCATCAATGTCGACGCCGACAACCGTCCCGAGTGGTGCCAGACTTCGCATGAGCTCGAAGCCGACCTGACCATTTTTACCTGTGACGAGAATTTTCATTAATATCTCACGCGTAATGCTTATTAAGCCATTGGCGATACTCGCCGCTCGCTACATTGGCTACCCAAGGCTGATTTTCGAGGTACCAGATCACCGTCTTGCGAATCCCCGTCTCAAAGGTCTCCTGAGGCTTCCAACCTAACTCACGCTCGATCTTTGTTGCATCAATGGCATACCTTCTATCGTGCCCCGGTCGGTCCTTGACGAACGTGATCTGTGTCTTGTAGCTCAATCCATCTTCACGTGGCTTCAACTCGTCTAAGATCTCACAGAGTACGTTCACCACATCAAGGTTAGCCTTCTCGTTCCAACCGCCTACGTTATAGGTCTCACCTAGCTTACCCTCAGCTAATACGCGGCGAATCGCACTGCAGTGATCCTTCACAAAGAGCCAATCTCGAATCTGCTGACCGTCACCGTAGATAGGCAGGTGCTTGCCATTAATCGCATTGAGCAGACACAGGGGAATTAGCTTCTCAGGGAAGTGGTATGGACCATAGTTGTTGGAGCAATTAGTCGTGAGTACTGGGAGGCCATAGGTGTGGTGATACGCGCGTACTAAGTGGTCTGACGCTGCCTTTGAGGCCGAGTAAGGGCTATTGGGGGCGTAAGGGGTTGTCTCGGTGAACGCAAGATCGTTTTCACCTAAGGTGCCATAAACCTCGTCGGTCGACACATGTAGAAAACGAAAATTCGACTTATCTTCTTCGTCAAGCTCTGACCAATAAGCCCGGATAGATTCAAGTAAATGAAATGTACCCACCACGTTGGTCTGAATAAAGTCCTCGGGGCCATGGATAGAGCGATCAACGTGACTCTCTGCCGCAAAGTTGATCACCGCGCGTGGTTTGTATCGATGAAGAATTTCAGGAACTAACTTCGTGTCGCCAATATCGCCCTTAACAAAGACATGCCTCGGATCGTTTTGAAGGCTAGAAAGATTTTCTAGGTTGCCTGCATAGGTCAGGAGGTCTAAATTCAAAACCGGCTCATCCGACTCAGCCAGCCAGTCCAAAACAAAGTTAGAGCCGATAAAGCCTGCAGCGCCAGTAACTAAAATCATAGGTTTTTCTTAAAAATCGTTATTTACGATTATAACAATTAATACAACTGATCATGGTCACCAATATTGATCAGAATCACATCCCGATCCTGAATCAGTAACTCCAGGGTGATACGATAAGAAAGATTGATAGAAATTGAGTGCAGCCCCTGCAGCCGACCACCCAATCCGTGCAGCCTGAGTGAGGGGTGGAAGGGATTGGACTCCAAAAGCTTTAACGTCTTGAGGTACTGCCCTTTAAGGTCGGGGTGGCGCTTAAGCCAACGTAGCGCATGTCGATTGTAAGTTTCCGTGAAGACAAGCCGATAACTCATACAGAGCGTTCAAGTCTAGCGAGGTGCTCCTCCGGCGACTCGAGGATGAACCTACCTGCGTTCATATCGGCACGAGATTGGGACAGTGCAGCCTCGAGCTCGCACTCCCTGAGGTACTCATAGTGGGCTACATCCATCACAACAAAGCGCTTACGTCCGCGCACCGAGATGATGGCCTCACTTGCGTCTGCAAGACCCGCCTCGATACTCGCCACGCCCCTCACCTTAAGATCATTTGCACTGATATCAGACATGACCATTCCTTAACTATAATAATTAAATCCCATTAAATCATACCACCAAGAATACTGCAAACAGTACGATTAATAACACCATTTTCGCAACACATTAATTCAAACTTTTCTGGAAAAAGTAGCATACACTTTTATGTAATCTACTAAATTTATTGAAAAAAATGACCAATGCCCCCTAATCAAACGCACGCTAATACCATTTATCAAGCGTCCTGCAAATCCAGCAGCGCCGATCCGATGATCAGTTCATGGTTTTGCCTGTGATTTTCATTAAATTTAAAAAATACAGGCCAAAATTTATTTATTCAATAAGTTAATAAAAATCGAAACCAAACCAACAGGCCCGTTCATTAAACGATCATGCGCCCTACCAAAAACACTTGACGCACAATCAGTTTTCAAGAAAAATAAATAAAATTCATGAAAGGAAAGTATATGCGCGAACCTCAATTAAGCAAATTCTCATCCCAAGCCAACCCTGAAATACTGAATACCTTGAGAGAAATTGCAGATACAGAGGGCAGAAAGCTTCATGCAGTTATGGATGAAGCCTTCCGTGATTATCTATCTAAGAAAGGCGCCATGCCCCAAAGCCAAAAGGTCATGACAAATTTCGCACAAAGCTTGCATGAATTTGATGCTCTATACCAAGCGTTAGCTAGATAATGCCAACCTACCTAACAATGGATGAGATCGTGATAATGCACGAAATTCTCATACAGAAATTTGGAGGCTCTGCAGGGATTAGAGACAAAGGCGCACTTGAGGGAGCTGTTTACAGACCTCAATCAGGTTACTACAACGACAGGATTACAGAAGCTGCTGCGCTTTTTGAGAGCCTAGCAATTAATCATCCTTTTGTAGACGGAAACAAGAGAATTGCCTTTGCGGCAATGGATGTATTCCTTCGCATGAATGGATATAAATTAAACACAAACTCACAAGATACATATAATTTTATCATTTGCATGTTCGAAGAACAGAGGCTAGATATTGAGAATATTACGCACTGGCTTAAGGCTAATATTGTTGAAACTTAATGCGACAACCATCTATATAACATCTAAAAGAGATTAAATATGACCCCAAACCACTTCACCAGAATTACGCAGCGCGGCTTAAGTATCGTTGGCCAGGTCGTTTTGATCATCATTGCCATCGCAACAATTTTTGCTGTGTTTCAGGAAATCACGCACATCTGGGAAGCGAAAGCGCTGATTGTTGGCGATTTGCTCCTAATGTTCCTTTACCTAGAGGTCATGTCAATGCTGGGCCACTATCTTGGCTCTGGCAATTTGCCAGTGCGATACCCTCTCTACATTGGCATTATTGCGGTAGCACGCTTCTTAGTACTAGACATTAAGGAGCTTGATGCATTCCGCATATGGGCCCTATCCGGCTCCATCTTGCTAATTGCGTTGGCGATTTTAATTGTACGTTACGGTCACGTAAAGTTTCCCTACACCGACCACTCTGATTAAGCAGTCTCCACAAATAAATAAAGGCGACCAGCTGGTCGCCTTTATTTATTTTAAAAGTAACTGATGTTAAAAGTTACTAATCCCCGTAAACTTCTTAATATCCCTGAGTTGCCGCTTTGTTGGCCGCCCCGCCCCTCTTTCACGTTTGGCGTGATCAGCTTCTTTCGTGACAGCCGCATTATCTCGCTTAGCAAGACTCTCAGGCGTTTCATCATAAAGTAGCGCAGCCTCTGGCGCGCCCCTTCTTGTCACCGATAAAGCTTTCACAACAACGTCCATATCGAGCTCTTTGCGGCGAATATGGATCAACTGCCCTACACGCACATCCTTGGCAGGTTTAACACGATCGCCGTCCACATGAATCTTACCGCCATCAATCGCGTCGGTTGCGAGACTTCGCGTTTTATAAAACCGCGCCGCCCAGAGCCATTTATCTAAACGGCATTTACCATCAGCACTGTGATCTATCGCCATACTTAAACTGAACGAGGTTGATTTAACTGGATCGCACGGTTATGTTGCAGCGCCATGCGGAAGGTCTCGAGGTGATGCTGCGCACGACCAAGGACTGAGTTTTCAGGATAACGATCACCCGACCAAGTACCCGCTGGCACATCCGTTAAGAGCTCAATCGCCTCAAGCACATTACTCACAGGATAGATATGGAACTGCCCTGCATTTACCGCCTCAATAACCTCATCCTCCAGTAACAAGTGCGCGAGATTGCGACTAGGAATTAACACGCCCTGCTTGCCATCTAAGCCAATTGCCTTACAAATTCGGAAGTAGCCTTCAATTTTTTCATTAAGACCACCAATCGCCATCACCTCGCCGTGCTGATTCATCGCGCCGGTCACTGCCAAGCCCTGTTTAATCGGCACACCGGACAAAGCAGAAAGCAATGCATAGAGCTCCGCACATGAAGCTGAATCACCTTCAACCCCATAATACTCCTGCTCGAACACCAAGGATGCGGTGAGTGACAACGGCGTAAGGCTACTAAAACTTGCTGAAAGCCAACTACGCAAAATCATCAAACCCTTGTCGTGGTTAGGGCCTGTCATTGCGACCTCACGGTCAATATTAATTACACCCTCAGCCCCTGCATAACATCTCGCTGAAATTCGGACTGGTGAGCCAAAGCTCATGTCACCTAAATCAATATGCGTCAAACCATTAATCTGACCAACCTGCTCGCCCGTCACATTAATCATGACTTCACCATCAATCATTGACTCACGCAGTTGACGCTCCGGGCTATTGTGTCGTTTTCTACGAGCATCTAAAGCAGATTGCACATCATTAGCTGAAACGAACTCAGAAGCGGCAAAATTTGCCATCACAGCACTCTCTAGAACTAACATTTCAAGTAGAGAAAAACGTGTCCCGATCCGTGTCTGGTCGTCAATTGTGCGCTGCATAAAACGAATGAGTTTTACTACCGCATTCGCAGCAAAAGGCTTTAATCCATAATGATGACAAAATTGCGCAATCAAGCCAGCAAGCGCGGAATATGCAGCCTTATTAGCAGGCATGCTTTCCACAAAATCTACCTTCACTTGAAAGTATCGCGCAAATTCTGGCAATTCATCTTGCAGCGCGTAATATTCTTCACGCGTAGCAATGAAGACTAATTTTACGTTGGCAGCTAAAGCCTCTGGCGCAAAATGAATGCCTGCATTCTGTCCAGGAGTGCCACTTGCCTCTTCAATTTGAATCGTGCCGTTGCGTAAAAAACGATGTAGCTTCTCTAAAATCTGAACCCCTGATTGCTGATCTGCATTGATATCGCGCAAATAAAGCATCAAGGTACCACCGTGCGCTTTAAGCAAGTTACCCGCTCGAAGCCGCATAAAGTCTGCCGTATTACTAGCGCTATCAGCACTCTCCAAACCACCAAACAGTGAACTGAAAGTGGGGTCATCGTCAAAGATTACGGGAGATCCTAAATTTGCATCTGCAAGGTAGGCGGCGTTATCCACCATCACATTGACGCGGAATCGACCCAAGAAGCCCTCAAGCAATCCTTCATTGTCACTGCCTGATGCTTGATTAAAGATTTCAATATTTTCACAAACGTCCCGCATCAAGGCGGCAAGGTAAAGATCAAACTTCAGCAGCTCGGCCATTGCAAAAGGACTCGCATCCCCTTTTACAATCATAATCAAGCGTGAAAACTGCTCAGTAAAGAAGGTTTCTAATGCCAGTTTCAACTCTTGAGCGAGTTTTGTCTCAATACTTTCCTTATTAGCTTCCGCCTTGATGGCGTCTTCTTTTTTAGGCGCCTTTTCGGACGGCATTTCTTCCTTAGCGGCCGTCTTTGTAATGAGTGCAGGAATCACTTTCATCATTTGACGAATAAACATATCCATCTCAGCACGAAGGCGTACTCCATGACCAGCATTGAGATAAAGCGGCAATGGCTTTTCTGGTGTATCGAAGTGATAAAGCAAGACTAAATCATGCGGTTTAGAACGTTTAGCAGAAGCGGCTTTGATCGCTTGTAGAGTAAGGGATTGACGACCACTTCCAGACTCACCTAGCACAAGCATATTAAAACCAGGATCAAAGATATTTAATCCAAAATTCACCGCTTGCTGAGCCTCAGTCTGTCCTATCCATGATGAAAAAGAGTCTAGATTCAATGAAGATGTATTAGCAAAGCCAAGCTCACGGGCCTGCAGAGGAAGGTTGAGTTGAGTTGCTTTTAATGAATATGACATGAGGTATTTTCTAATGGTTAATCTTATTTATTGCTGCCAACGACTTTTAGCTTGCTCATCGGAGGCTTTAGCTTCAACCCAGCGCTCACCAGTGGGTGTTTGTTCTTTTTTCCAAAACGGGGCTTCAGTCTTTAAGAAGTCCATGATAAATTCGCAGGCAAAAAAAGCGTCTTTACGATGTGCTGAGGCAACCAGAACCAAAACAATTTGATCAAGCGGCTTTAATTCACCCACACGGTGAATAATTAATGCATCAGTAATTGCCCATCTCGCTTGAGCCTGCTCGATAATGCCAGCGAGCGACTTTTCAGTCATCCCTGGATAATGCTCTAGAGTCAATGCTGCAACATTGTCGCCATCATTGAAATCTCTAACTTGCCCAACAAACGAAACAACCGCGCCAATATTAGGGCAACTTAGACGCAAGGCATTAATTTCTGCACCTACATCAAAATCCTGAGTTTGGATGCGCACTGCCATAGTATTAAATTAACCGCCTGTAACAGGCGGGAAGAAGGCCACTTCATCGCCATTTTTAATCGCAGCATTATTATCAACCAAGGCGTGATTAATAGCTGCGCGTATCGTTTGATTTCCGTTAAACAAATTCACCCAAGCCTCGCCGCGCTTTGCTAAATGAAGCTTAAGCAAAGCAATGGTATTCACATCGGCAGGCAAGTCGATTTCTTCTGTTGAATAGTTGAGCGATTCTTTTAATCTTGCAAAGTAAAGTACAGTAATCAATTAATCAGCTTCCATACCATCAACATCCACAATCTCATCAATCGGCAATGCTAACGATGCTGCATCCCCAGCAAGCTCTACGCGCTCAATCTGTGAGAATCGACGAGAAATTTTCTGACTAGTGGTTTGCACATCTTGCGCATCTTCATGTGCTAATCGAATATGGTCAGCCAGCTTTTTCATCCGCGTATCAAAGCGGCCAAACTCTTTACCCAACTTACCAAGCTCTTCCTTGATAATATGAACCTGCTTACGAGTTTCGACATCTTTCAATACAGCACGCGCAGTATTAAGCACAGCCATCAGGGTAGTTGGGGAAACCACCCAAACGTTTTTTGCCATGGCGTAATCCACAATGTCACGATGGTTCGCATGAATTTCCGCAAACACTGCTTCTGCTGGGATAAACATGACAGCACCATCTGAAGTCACATCCGCAATAATATATTTACTCGCAATATCATCCACATGCTTTTTAACGTCAGCTTTAAACTGACGCTGTGCAGTAATTTTTTCAGCATCCGTCACGCCGCTTTCATACATCCGGTGATAATTTTCAAGCGGGAATTTAGAGTCAACTGCCACCATGCCTGTTGGCTCAGGCAAGAACAAGGCGCAGTCAACCCGGGTGCCGTTAGGCAGAGAGTACTGCATCTCATAAGTGCCATTTGGCATTACGTTTCGTACCAAACCCTCAAGCTGAACCTCACCAAAGGCACCCCGTGAGCGCTTATCACCAAGCAAAGCTTGCAAGCTCACCACATTCGTCGTTAAGCCATCAATCTTTTCTTGTGCTTTATCGATGGTCGCCAAGCGTTCCATCACGCGTACAAAGGTATCGTTTGTTTTCTTAAAGCCTTCGTCAAGGCGCTCAGTCACTTTACCGCTGATTTCTTCTAGGCGGGTATCAACCACCTTGCTCAAGCTTTCAATGCTCCCAGTCAATTGCAAAGTCGCATTGCGCATAGTCGCTTGAATGAGTTCCTGCTGGGTCTTACCTTGCTCAGCTAGTGTGGTATGGAGTTTTTCGATGACATTTTCACGAGTTTGCGCAAGGCTAGTCGTTTGCGCTGTTTGTAAAGCCTGCATCGCTTCGCGGGTTTGCGCTAGTTCAAGAGCCACGGCAGTTCGAAGTCGCTCGCAAGATTCTTGAGAAGAAACATTTAACCTGTCACCTAATTTATTGAGGCCATCATTTAAATCAAGCAGCATCGCTCTATGCTTTTCTTCTAATTGAATAAGCAATGCACTTTCAGCATTAGGTTTATTTGCGGACTGGCGCAACAACACGACTATCAATAGCAGCGCAATAACGGAAATGATGAAAGTTAATATTTCTAGCATAAGCATAATTATACCCCAAGCAAACTTGTCTCACTTGATGCATCAATACAGGCTGAAATATTGTAAAATCTCATTGAAAAGAAGCACTACCAATAAAACATTTTTGAGGATACCTGCGTGAACATTCAAAGCCACATCGTTGATTTACCAACCCCAACCGGCGTGATGCGCACCTATGTGCACCGTCCAGCTGGCGAAGGGGCTTACCCTGCTATTTTATTTTACTCAGAAATTTTCCAACAAACTGGCCCAATTGAGCGTGCAGCACGCTTTATGGCTGGTCATGGTTATGCGGTACTAGTGCCTGAAGTATTTCACGAGCTTAACCCAATTGGCACAGTGCTTGGTTATGACGATGCAGGCCGCGACAAAGGTAATGCAGATAAAGCGGCAAAAGACGTACAAGGCTACGATACCGACAACGAAGCCATGATTGAATTTGTAAAAAAACAAGCTTGGTGTTCTGGTGATATTGGTGCGATGGGCTTTTGCATTGGTGGCCACTTAGCTTTCCGCGCTGCACTGCAAAAAGAAGTAAAATCAACCGCTTGTTTTTATGCAACTGACTTACATACACCAGTGATTCCAAACAAGCCTGGTCAACACAGCATGGAAAACTTGAATAAAATCAAAGGCGAATTGGTGATGATTTGGGGCAAGCAAGATCCGCATATTCCAGCGACAGGACGCGCAAAGGTCTACAGCGACCTTAATGCAACAGACCTTAAATTCACCTGGCATGAGTTTAATGGCCAACATGCGTTCATGCGTGATGAAGGTGAGCGTTACGATCCGCAATTAGCGGCAACCGGCTATCAATTAGCCTTGCAAATGTTTGGTAGAACATTGCGCTGATAGCATCAATAGAGAATAAAAAAGGAGCCTTTAGGCTCCTTTTTTATTACTTAAAATAATGACTATTTTGATAGTAACGCAAGATCTGCTTTCAAGTCGGCAACGTGCTCTAGCCCAACAGCAATTCTAACTAAGCCATCCGTTATGCCAGCGGCCGCTCTTGCTTCAGCCGTGACACGACTATGCGTGGTTGTAGCAGGATGAGTAATCGTGCTTTTTGCATCGCCCAAGTTAGCGGTGATTGAAATGAGCTTAGTTGCATCAATTAACGCCCATGCTGCCTCTTGCGAAGTTTGGCCTGCTTTAGGCTTTACTTCAAAACTGACGATTCCGCCACCACTAACCTGTTGTTCCATCGCAAGTGCATGTTGTGGATGGGACTTAAGACCAGGATAAAAAACACGTTCCACTTGAGGTTGCGCTTCTAACCACGTCGCCAAAACCAAAGCATTTTTGGCATGTGCTTCCATGCGAACAAATAAGGTCTCAAGCCCTTTTAAAAAGACCCAAGCATTGAATGCACTCATCGTAACGCCAGCCGTGCGTAAGAAACCGTATACTGGCTCCATATGTGCTTTTGAACCCAGCACAGCACCGCCAAGGCATCTGCCTTGGCCATCGATGTACTTGGTGGCTGAATGAATAATAATGTCAGCACCTAGCTTTAAAGGTAGCTGAATAGCTGGCGTACAAAAACAATTATCAACCACTAATAAAGCGTTCGCATCATGTGCAATCTTAGCCATCGCAGCAATATCACAAACATCGGTTAATGGGTTAGAAGGCGTTTCCACAAAAAATAGCTTTGTTTTGGGAGTAATCGCGCCCTGCCATTCTTGATGATCGGTCAGTGATACAAATGTGACTTCCAATCCCCAACGCTTTAGAATGTTGCTGAAAAGCTGCACACTTGTTCCAAAAATGCTGCGAGATGCAACAACATGGTCACCTGAGCTACACAAGCCCATCATACAAGCCAAAATGGCGGACATGCCACTTGATGTTGCGACGCATTGCTCCGCACACTCCAAGGCAGCAAGCTTATCTTGAAACATCGTCACAGTTGGATTAGTAAAACGAGAGTAAATATTGCCAGGCTCAGAACCACCAAAACGCGCGGCGGCTTGTGCAGCACTTTTGAAGCGAAAGCTTGAATTGAGAAACAAGGCTTCTGAGTTTTCGCCAAATTCTGTCATTTGATTTCCAGCACGCACCCCAAGGGTTTCTGGATGCCAGGCACTCTCGTCAAATCCATCTAAATCAATATTTGTTGTCATCTCATTACCTTTGATCGCCTAAAGTTAGGCGTAAAAAAACCCGTTTTGCGATAAGGCTAAAACGGGTTTGCTTTTGCTAGCACTCGCTTTAGCTGAATTTATTGAGCGCCCGCAAGCTGAGCTATGCTTTTAAGCAACTCAAATCAGCGCAATTGCATACTATCCCTCAATCCAAATATCGTCAAGCAAAGAGACAATTGCTTAAGTAGCTTCTTCCTCATGCTCTTTGGCATTCACCAAATTTAAATCCATTTGCGTGATCGAATTGGCTGGCTTTGACATCTTCTCTCCATCACCACGGGCATTCTCAATTGCATTTAAATAAGCTTCGTTAATATCACCTGTCACATACTTACCATCGAAACATGAGCAATCAAATACTTTGATTTTTGGATTACTTGAGCGCACAGCAGACACTAATGCATCAAGATCTTGATAAATCAAAGCATCTGCGCCAATTTCTTTACAGATTTGATCATCAGTTCGGCCAGTTGCTAATAATTCATTGCGTGTTGGCATATCAATACCATAGACATTTGGAAATCTGACAGGCGGCGCAGCCGATGCAAAGTAAACCTTGCTTGCACCTGCGTCACGTGCCATTTGTACGATTTGTTGTGAGGTTGTTCCACGTACTATTGAATCATCTACTAATAAGACATTTTTACCCTGGAACTCCATGCCAATCGGATTAAGCTTTTGACGCACGGATTTTTTACGTAACGCTTGGCCAGGCATAATAAATGTTCGGCCAATATAGCGATTCTTAATGAAGCCTTCACGATAGGTCACATTCAGCGCATTAGCTAATTGCAATGCACTTGGCCGACTGGTATCAGGAATCGGAATGACAACATCGATCTTAAGGTCTTTCCACTCACGTTTTATTTTCTCAGCAAGGCTTTCGCCCATATGTAAACGTGTTTGGTAAACAGATACGCCATCAATTAAGGAATCAGGACGTGCAAGATAAACATATTCAAAAATACATGGCGTTAGTGAAGCATTTTCAGCACATTGACGTGAGTAGAAGTTACCGTCCATGTCGATAAATACTGCCTCGCCAGGATCTACATCACGCACCAATTTAAATCCAAGCACATCAAGCGCTACGCTTTCAGAAGCGACAATATATTCAACACCCTTTTCAGTTTCAAGCTTCCCAATCACTAATGGCCGAATGCCATGCGGATCTCTGAAAGCCAGCAAGCCAAAGTTTGCGACCATCGCAACAACAGCATAGGCGCCTTTAACACGTTTATGGACCCCAGCAACCGCATCTAAAATCATATCTGAATTGAGCACTGCGCTATGGGCAGTTTGTTCAATTTCATGGGCTAAAACGTTTAACAGTACTTCTGAGTCTGAATTCGTATTGATGTGGCGTAAATCTTGGCGAAACATCTCTTGTTTTAATTGTGCTGAATTAGTCAAGTTACCGTTATGTCCGAGCACAATACCGAAAGGAGAGTTCACATAGAAGGGCTGCGCTTCAGCAGCTGATGATGAGCCTGCCGTTGGGTAACGCACATGCGCGATACCGGCATTACCTTGAAGGCTACGCATATGACGGGTTTGAAATACATCTTGCACTAGGCCATTGTTTTTGTGCATATAAAAGGTATTGCCATCACAGGTAACAATCCCTGCAGCATCTTGACCACGATGCTGTAGCACCAATAAACCATCGTAAAGCAACTGGTTAACTGGGTTTTTACCGACAATACCGATAATTCCACACATTGTTTAATTTGCCTTTGTAACTAAAAATTCAATTATTGACGTACTGCTGGGGACACATTTCAAGAGAACATTCTACAATGAGAATCACTGCTAAATACGACATTATTTACGAATCAAACTTTACGCGATCCGCAATCGCTTTAGGCATCCAAGGCATTGCACCTAATACCAATGCCTCTAAGGGCGCACTCAACATCGCACTCCGCCAAGCGGCATTTTTAGGTAAATCGGTGAGGCCGCACAAAAAAACAATTACTCCCACAATCATCACACCTCGCAATGTGCCAAATATCGCACCTAGAGCACGATCAAGCCAGCTAAGCCCAACTTTTTGGAAAATTTGTGATAGCGCAATTGCAAGCAAACTAGTAATCAGCAAGGTTGCCAAAAATAAAATGATAAAACCAGCCAAATATTGCAAGGTTTCTGTCGGAATCGCTTTCGGTAACAGAGGTGCTAATTCTAACGTATATGTTTTTGCCACAAAAAAAGCGGCTAACCAGCCAATTAGCGCAAGCGCTTCCCGCACAAAGCCTCGCATTACACTCACAAAAATGGATAATCCAACAATCGCTAGCGCAATATAATCAAAGCTAGTCATTAATTATTCACCACCGTGCCAGTTAGTCTAATCGACTTCAGCTTAACTAAAGCTACTTCAGCATCTTTTTTAGTATTAAACGGGCCAACTCTCAATCGTGTTTTTTTGCCTTTTGATGTATCAATTAGCTCAATTTTAGATTTAAGACCCTTATTGGATATCTGTAATTGCATTTTCTTTACGTTTTCCGGATCGGAAAAAACGCCGATTTGAACATAAATACGTGCCGCAGCCGACATCTCTTCCGACCTTGTATTAGGCTCAACTGACTTAAGTTTGGCTTCTTCTTTTTTTGGTACTTTTATCTCTAAAGGATTAACTTCAGACTTATTCTCTGAAACGGATATGGGCGGTTCGGTAGGTTTGGCTTGATTCACTTTTGCTTGGCTTGTTGAGTCATTGCTAACTGACATTTTATTATCCGCTGGATTACTCTCCAGCGCAGGGACGCTCAATGGTGAAGTTGGAACTGGACTAACCTTCAAAGACTGATCTTGATTAACTGAATCCGCTTCTGAATGAGGTTGAAGCTGATTGTCTTGGCTTGGTATAGAGATAACAACATCTTCTTTGGGTACTTGAACAACCCTATCTTCAAGCAATATCGGCAACAATACAATCATGAGCAATACAAGTGCCACTGCTCCCACAAGGCGTCTTCTTGCTCGCTTTTTGAATTGGATTTCCTGCTCGCCTTGAGATTGCAGGCTATCTTGCGCCATTATTTATCGTCCTATTTTTAGATGTGGCTATTTGCAAAGATCGCATTACTTCAGCTACTGTGAAAAATGATCCTAATATAATGATTCTATCATTTTCATTAGCATCAATACAGGCTTGCTCGTAGGCTTTTTCAACACCGACAAACAATCGAATTACCGCATTAGGCAATTGTGTATGGACGAGTTGCTGAATCATTTCCCCATCAGCACCTCGAACGTGAGCAATGCCCGAAACATACCATTGATCAACTTCGCAAGCGATCGCTTTTATTACACCAGTAATATCTTTATCAGCTAACATCGCAAAAACTGCAATGGTCTTGCCTTGCGTCACCGTGCTCTTAAGATTTTCAGCTAATGACTTCGCTGCATGCGGATTATGTGCAACATCCAAAATCACATCTGGCTTAAATGAAAGGTACTGATAACGACCATGCAATCGAACCGTTAATAGGCCATCGCATACAGCCTCTTTACTTACGGGTAATACTGACTGCAATGACTCAATCGCTGCTAGCACACAAGAAGCGTTGTGTAACTGAAAATCTCCAAGTAAAGCCGGCATTGGCAAGTCATCGAGATTGGATTCCGGACTTGAATAGCCCCAAAAAGCTTGATGACGCGCAAATTGAAAATCACGTTGAATCAGCTTAAGTGGGGCGCCGATGTTTTCCGCGTGCTGAATTAAAGCGTTTGGCGGAGATAAATCTCCACAAATGGCTGGAATATTTTTTCTAAAGACCCCTGCCTTCTCGGCGCCAATTAGCTCACGTGTATTACCTAAAAATTCCATGTGATCTAAATCCACACTGGTCACAATGCTGCAACTTGGTTCAAACACATTCACGGCGTCCAACCTGCCGCCTAAACCCACTTCTAAAATTACAACATCCACCTCAGAAGCACAAAAGTGCCACATAGCGGCCAAGGTGCCATATTCAAAGTAAGTGAGTTGTATTTCTTGTCGTGCAAGTTCAATCGCTTGAAAAGCGGAGATTAAATCCTCATTACTAATTTCATGGCAAGCAATTCGGATGCGCTCGTTGTAACGCAGTAAATGAGGGGAGGAGTAGCTTGCAACATGATAGCCAGCAGCATGATAAATACCCTCCAACATGGCGCAAGTTGAGCCCTTACCGTTGGTGCCAGCTACCGTAATCACAGGGAATTGATATTGCAAGTTTAAGCGTGCCTTGACTTGGTTTACACGCGCCAACCCCATTTCAATATCTTTGGGGTGCAGCGCTTCAATGTAAGTTAGCCAGTCGTTTAAATCAAAATCAGCGGTAGATTTAGCTGAAAAATCAAAGTGTTCAGGCAATTTATTAACAGTATCAGTGAGTCGTCAAAAGAAGTTACTTAAGCAGCGACTGGCAACTTCATTAAGTTAGCAATCAATACAGATAACTTATCACGCATCTCACGACGATCAATAATCATATCAACAGCGCCATGTTCAACCAAGAATTCAGCACGCTGGAACCCGTCGGGCAATGTCTCACGCACAGTTTGTTCAATCACACGCGGGCCAGCAAACCCAATAAGCGCTTGAGGCTCAGCCACAATAATATCGCCCAACATGGCAAAGCTCGCTGACACGCCGCCCATTGTCGGGTCGGTCAATACTGAAATATAAGGCAAACCAGCTTTGCTCAATTTTGTTAAAGCTGCACTTGTTTTCGCCATTTGCATCAATGAAAATAAACCCTCTTGCATACGTGCACCACCACTGGCTGATACGCAAATAAAGGCTGATTTGCTGTCGATGGCTGCTTTAACACCGCGGACAAAACGCTCACCCACAACCGATCCCATAGAACCGCCCATGAATTTAAATTCAAATGATGCAGCAACAACAGGCACTTGCTTGATACTTCCCTGCATCACAAACAAAGCATCGGTCTCACCCACTTCACTTTGTGAGGCTTTAATGCGGTCAGCATAACGTTTAGTGTCTTTAAATTTTAAAGGGTCGATAGGCTGCACCTCTGCACCAATCTCAATGCGCCCCTCTTCATCTAACAAAACATTCAAACGATCTCTAGCAGAAATACGGTTGTGATAATCACACTTGGGACATACCTCAGCATTCGCTTCCAGATCAGTACGATATAAAACTGAGTCACACTTTGGACATTTACTCCAAAGACCTTCTGGAACATTCTTTTTACTTGGGCCAATTACTCGATTAATTTTTGGTGGTAGGATTTTTTGTAACCAACTCATTGCTTATTCCCTTTTCTCGTTAAAACGAGTTTTTTCATATTTATTGGGCATCAATGGCGGCACGAAGCTCTGCCGTCAGGGCCATTAAGTTCGCAACTACATTATGCGCAGTCGACTTTTCAACTTCTTGCACCATACGACTTCCAACCACCACAGCATCCGCAACACCTGCAACCGCTTTAGCTGTTTCAGCGTCACGTACACCGAAGCCGACACCAATAGGTAAGTTAGTTTGCAATCTGATCGAAGCAACGCGATCTGCGACCTCAACAATATCAAGGCTCTTAGAGCCAGTAACCCCTTTTAACGAAACATAGTAAATAAAGCCACTAGCTTGATTCGCAATAATATCTACACGTGCCTTATCTGTTGTTGGTGACAACAGGAAAACTGGATCAATATCTCGGGCTTTCAACATGGCATTAAATTCTGTTGATTCCTCTGGCGGGTAGTCAACCGTTAACATACCGTCTACGCCCGCTTCTTTAGCTGCGTCTGCAAACTTTTCAGTACCCATCGCCTCTATAGGATTTGCATATCCCATTAAAATAATAGGGGTTTGATCATCTTGCTGACGAAACTCTTTGACTAAAGCCAAAACATGTCGCAAACCGACTTTGTGGACAAGCGCGCGTTCGCTTGCGCGCTGAATGACTGGACCATCTGCCATTGGATCAGAGAAAGGAACACCCAACTCAATTAAATCGGCACCCGCTTTAACCAAACCATGTAACATTGCAACGGTTTGATCTGGATGCGGATCTCCTGCAGTAATAAAAGGGATTAAAGCTTTTTTGCCAGACTGCTTAAGCGCAGCAAAAGTGGTTTGAATACGTGACATAGTGTTTAAAGAGTAATTCCAGAAAGTTGAGCAACAGTGTTCATGTCTTTATCACCACGACCTGATAAATTAACCAAAATAATTTGATCTGGTGACATAGTCTTAGCAAGTTTTTCAGCATAAGCCAGCGCGTGACTGGTCTCCAATGCGGGAATAATACCTTCAATTTGGCAAAGACTATGGAAAGCAGCCATAGCATCATCATCAGTAATCGCAACGTATTCGGCACGATTAGTGTCTTTGAGCCAAGCATGTTCAGGGCCAACACCGGGGTAATCGAGACCCGCTGAAACTGAGTGTGTTTCAATGATTTGACCATCTGCATCTTGCATCAAATAGGTACGATTTCCATGAAGCACACCCACAGCACTATTAGCAGTAAGAGGAGCAGCATGCTTACCTGTTTCAATACCATGACCAGCAGCTTCAACACCAATCAACTTCACGCCTGCTTCATTGATGTAAGGATAGAAGATACCCATTGCATTTGAACCACCGCCAACACAAGCAAGAACAGCATCTGGCTGGCGACCAACGATTTCATTCATTTGGATTTTTGCTTCCACACCAATGACGGCTTGGAAATCTCGCACCATCATTGGATAAGGGTGTGGACCAGCCACTGTTCCAATAATATAAAAGGTATTTTCAATATTGGTAACCCAGTCACGCATCGCTTCATTGAGTGCGTCTTTAAGGGTTTTTGAACCACTTTCTACAGGCACAACGGTTGCGCCTAATAACTTCATGCGATAAACATTAGGTGCTTGACGCTTAATATCCTCTGAGCCCATGTAAACCACACACTCAAGGCCCAATCTAGCAGCAATCGTCGCAGTCGCAACCCCGTGCTGACCCGCGCCTGTTTCCGCAATCACACGCGGCTTACCCATGCGCTTTGCTAGCAAGGCTTGACCAACCGTGTTATTCACTTTGTGGGCGCCTGTATGATTTAAGTCTTCACGTTTTAAGTAAATTTGCGCGCCACCAACTTTATCAGACCAACGTTTAGCGTGATAAATAGGACTTGGACGACCCACAAAATGTTTTAAATCATGTGCAAATTCAGCCAAGAACTCTGGATCATTGCGGTACTTCTCATACATCAAACGCAGATCTTCAAGCGCCTCAACTAAAGTTTCAGAGACAAAAATTCCGCCGTAAGGGCCAAAGTGGCCACGTTCATCAGGCATATCATATAGTTGCATTACTAACTCCTCGCATGAATGCAGCGATTTTCACTGCATCCTTAATCCCTTTAACGGCTTCTACACCACCACTTACATCGACCGCATAAGGTCGAACTTGTTCAATCGCCGCACCAACATTTTCAGCATTCAAGCCACCAGCCAGCACAACTGGCAAAGGTAAAGCCTGTGGAATTAATGACCAATCAAACTTCAATCCGGTACCACCTGGTACACCTTCAGCAAATGCGTCCAACAAAAGTGCCTTTGCATCTGAATAATCACATGCATATTGTACCAAATTTGTACCGTTTTTAACGCGAATTGCCTTCATATAAGGTCTTGAATGTTGACGGCATGCAGAAGGTGTTTCATCTCCATGAAATTGAAGTATATCTAGCTTCACTGATACAAGCACTTCCTGAATAAACGCAGCCTCAGCATCCACAAAAAGACCAACAACTGAAACAAAAGCCGGCACTGCAGATGCAATCTCAGCTGCTTGCATAATGGTGACATTCCGTGGACTTGGGGCGTAAAAAACTAGGCCAATGGCATCAGCGCCCTGCCTAACTACTTCAATCGCATCTTCGACGCTAGTAATCCCACAAATTTTTACGCGAGTTCGCACAGATAAAAGAATTTAATATAAAGATGATAGCGTAACCGAAAGCCTTAAAACTGTCACAGCTTAGTTAGTGCTTGAAGTAAAAAACTGAAGATATCGACGCGTTGGAGGTAAGGCCCAATGCATTTCATAGCCCACTCCTGTCAAATACAAACCGTCTGGCGAAAAGGTTGGCGGAGATTTGGTACGATCGCGCGCTTGCAACAAGGTTTTAATGTGGTCAGGCTCAAAATTTCCCTTACCCACATAGACAAGCGCTCCCACCATATTTCTTACTTGATGATGCAAAAACGCATTGCCAGAAAAATCAAATACGATGCAATCGCCTTGTTTTTTTACTTCAGCTTGATAAAGCGTTCTGACAGGCGATTTCGCTTGGCACTCCGCCGCACGAAAAGCACTGAAATCATGCTCACCTTCAAAGTGCGTAGCGGCTTCAGCCATTTTTTTCACATCAAGCGGCAGATGAAACCAACTAGACTTATTAGCCATCACCGCTGGCGCCACGGGTCCATTGTATAAAACAAACTGATAGTCTCGACGCCTGGCTGAAAATCGCGCATGAAATTCATTTGACACTATCTGAGCCCATAGCACACGGACACTCATTGGCAAATTAGCATTAATGCCGCGCACCCATGCGCTTAATGGGCGCTCTGTTTCGGTATCAAAATGAACAACTTGGCATAATGCATGAACACCTGCATCGGTGCGTCCTGCAGCTACAACCCCTACCTTATGCCCAGCCATATCACTCAGAGCATGTTCCAGGCGATTTTGGACGCCGCAGCCATTAGGCTGTGTTTGCCAACCACAAAAGTAATGTCCGTCGTATTCCAAGGCTAATGCAATTCTCATCCTGAAACTCCAAATGAAACTCCTAGTAAAACGAACAACAGCGCGAGACAAATATAATCAAGCATTGAAAAATCGGTATTTTCAAGATGGATGATTTCATGCTTGCCAACTTTCACAACATCATTGATCAAGCTTTCAAATCTATAAAGCCAACCTAAACTTTTTAATGAGTTGTCCAGCTGAGGCGCTGTATTTTCAATATATTCTAAAGTGAGATAAAGCCTTGCTGTAAATCGCTTACATGGAATACCAAGGATTTCAAAAGGACGAATCAACTGGTAAATACCCGCCATTAACTTTTCCTTTGTTGAAGAAGCCATCAGAATGGCTACGCCAGCCAGTATCAAAGAAATTCTAAAAACCTGTATGAGCCCAAAGCGCAAACCTTCATAGGTTGGCATTAGGCCAATCGGCCAATCATGAAGGTATTCACCAGGCGTGGTAAAAGCATAAATAAGCCACATCGAGACAAACAGCCAACGCATGCGCAACATCATCTTAAGGAAAAGATTCGCTCTAAACAGCATGAGTCCGATTAAAAGCAATAGACATAACATTGCCAGACTGGTAATTGAAAGCTGCGGAATGCAGAATATCATTATTATCAATGAGAGCAGTTTAACGACGGGGTGCAATCCCGCTGGGTTGAATAAAAAAGCCGGACTAAATCGCCCGGCTAATTTAATGAGACGATTCATTAATTCAGCCGATCAATGAGATTTTGTGCACGCGCACGCTGTTCAGGACCGCCTTCTTGAATGGCTTCCGTCAATAATTTAAAAGCTTCCTCTTTATCATCCATATCAATGTAGGCAGCGGCCAGCTCAAGTTTTGTTGCGACGTCTGTAGACTCCTCGCTGTTTACTTTATTAACTTTTTTACGCCTGCTAGGTTTGATAGGCTTGCTTACCGATTTTGATATTGATGATGGCGGGGCAGCTTTATCTGAGTTTGGCTTTACATCTTTATTTAGCAAATTCGAAAAGTCGCCGTTAAATGTATCAGGAATAGGTGCTGCTTCAAAATCTGTAGCTGTTAACTGTGGCGTTGACTCAAAATCTAAACTAATGCCGGTCAAATCCATCTCAAGAGGCTTATTTGCAGACGATTGAAATTCTAAACCATTGGAAAGATCAGATGGGCTATGTGGATTATCAAAACTAATTTCTTCAAGTGTTTGATTGCTTACTTTAACTTCTTCAACAAGGGGAAGCTGCTCTTCCATCAAGTCCACATCATTCAAGTCCGAAGCTAGGACCTTAGTTTCACTTTCAGAGGAACTGGGAAGAGCTTGAGCATCTTCTGCCTGTGACTGATGCTCAGACCCAATAAAAAAATCAGCCTCTGCGGGTGGTTCGACCTCATTGTCATCAATTAAAGAAACACTCGAAGATGAAAAATTACTTGGGGACGTTGCAGAATCAGCGCTATTTTCTGTTGTCGATTTAGAAAACGTTTTGCCATTCAAGTCTGCAGAGTCATCTTGTGATAAAGCGCGCTTATTTCTTCTTCTTTTTAACCATAATATTGGAAGCATTAAAGTGATAAGACCACCTAAAACCGCTAAAATCACTGGGCTAATATTAGATAAATTATTTGGGAACTCATTGTTAATGGTGGTCACTTGGGCAGCGTTGTTTTGAGCATCTGCTAGATGCTTATTTCTGAGCATTAACAATTGCTTCATATCAGAAATTTGTTTTTGCAAAGCAGCAGATTTTTCTTCTGCATCTTTATTTTGATTTTCTTTAGCCGCTAAATCATCTTGAATATTTGATGCTGTTTTAGCTGAATAATTTGCATCATCATGCACATTAGGATCACTTGGTTTTAGCTGATCAATTTCTGTTTTAGTTAGCTTAACAACGTCACGCGAAACTTCTGAAACAGGCGCTGCTTTATCCTCTGCTTTAGCAATAATTTTTCCGCCCGTGAACTGATTCGCTGAATTTTCAGTCGCTTTAGAATTCGCTGATGCCCCGGCAAGCTTTGCTGCATATACACGCCAATTTGCAACGTGTGCACTAACCTCTGCCCTCGCTTCACTTTTACTGATTGCTTGGAAAATATCAGCGCTAGGGATGTTGATTAATTCGCCGACTTTTAAACGGTTCATATTTCCGTTAGCAAACGCTGAAGGATTTGCTTGAAAAACGCCGAGCAATAATTGATCTAAGTTGACATCTTGCACTTGAACTTTTCCTACTAGTGCACTTAAGGTGTCTCCTTTTACCGTCGCAATTGCCTGACCCTGTAATTGAATATCTATTGTTTTTTGTGATATGGAACGCCGACCAGAATTCTTAGCATTGCTTTTTGAAACAGATAGCTTGTCAGCCGTTAATGCCTCTTTTGCGCTTGATGACAGAGATATCGATTTCGGAATTTCAGTAACTGGTGGTGCAATAATAGTTGCAGAGGAATCTGACGGATCAAGCAGTAAAGTATATTCACGCGTTAACTGACCACCACTCCAAACCAATTGGATCAACATATCCAATAAAGGATCAGTAATGACTTGTTCAGAAGTAAGTTGAATAACAAGCGATCCGTCAGGCCTTTTACTAACATTTGCTTTGATACTTTCCTGAATCGGTGTTTTATCGATTCCCTGCGCAAGATACTGGGCTTGTGAAGCAAGACCCGCCGTTAATGTTGTCATATCTTCCGGGAGGACTGACAACAATTCAATCTCTGCATTTAGAGGCTCACCTAGCGCTGACAAAACATTAAGCTTCCCCAGCCCTGTGGCAGATACAGCTAAAGGAATTAGTGCGATAAACAGCGTCAAAAAGACTTGCTTAACGATTGATCGCTTCAATATTTTTCTCATTATTTAGCCCGTTATACTCAATAAACGCAAAAAAATTTAAAGTAACATCTTACTAGACGCATCACAAGGCATTAGCAAGTGTAGGTTATGATTTGACTAGAATGTCTAGCATACGACGAAGTGGTTCTGCAGCACCCCATAACAACTGATCACCTACCGTAAAAGCTGACAAAAACTCGCCTCCCATGCCCATTTTACGCAAACGCCCAACTGGCGTGATTAGCGTCCCAGTTACTGCGGCAGGCGTGAGCTGCTTCATACTTGCTTCACGCTCGTTAGCAATTACTTTTACCCATTGATTCGATTTTGCCAACATATCATTAATTTCATCTAAAGGCACATCTTTTGTCAGCTTAATCGTGAGCGCTTGAGAATGACAACGCATTGCTCCAATACGCACACATAAACCGTCAATCACAATAGGATTCGCTTCTAAACCTAGAATCTTGTTAGTCTCAGCGCCGCCTTTCCACTCTTCTTTACTTTGACCATTGCCCAAATCCTTATCAATCCAAGGAATTAAACTACCCGCTAAAGGCGCGCCAAAATGTGCTGTTGGAAAAGCATCATCACGCAAAGTTGATGCAACCGTTCGGTCTATATCTAAAATGGCGGAAGCTGGATCAGCAAGCAAGTTAGCAACAGCCAGATTTGCAGCGCCCATTTGCTTGAGCAATTCACGCATATTTTGTGCGCCAGCGCCTGATGCTGCTTGGTAGGTCATAGAAGTTGCCCATTCCACCAAGTTCTCTTTGAATAACCCATTTAAAGCCATGAGCATAAGTGAAACCGTGCAGTTACCGCCTACCCAGTTTTTACCACCTTTCTGCATCGCATCTTTAATGACGTGCATGTTCACAGGATCAAGAATAATGACAGCGTGATCTTCCATACGTAATGTAGAAGCGGCATCAATCCAATGTCCATTCCATCCATCACCACGTAACTTAGGAAACACTTCACTTGTATAGTCGCCACCTTGGCAGGACACAATCACGTCCATGTGCTTAAGTTCAGCAATATCTTTAGCGTCTTTTAAATGCGGCGTCTGTTTACCAACATTAGGACCTGAGCCACCCACTTGTGATGTGGTAAAAAACTGTGGTTCGATGTTAGCAAAGTCGTTTTCTTCTAACATACGTTGCATGAGCACTGATCCCACCATACCGCGCCAACCAATAAAACCTACTTTTAACATTTTCTTTTTTTTCCTAAATCTTTTACAAAGCAGCAACGACGGTATCGCCCATTTCGCTACATTTCACTTTTTTAGTGCCTTCAGTATAAATATCAGCAGTACGATAACCTTGTGCCAAGGCTTTTTTCACTGCATCTTCGATGCGTGTGGCGTTCTTTTCATCGCTAAAGCTATAACGTAGCATCATCGCCGCCGAAAGAATTGTCGCTAATGGATTTGCAATATCTTGATTGGCAATATCAGGTGCAGAGCCATGACTAGGTTCATACATACCTTTATTGTTCGCATCTAAAGATGCGGAAGGCAACATACCAATAGAGCCCGTCAACATTGAGGCTTCGTCAGATAAAATGTCACCAAAAATATTACCTGTCACCATCACATCAAATTGCTTAGGCGCACGAATCAACTGCATCGCAGCGTTATCCACATACATGTGGCTCAACTCAACTTCCGGATACTCTTTTGAAATTTCAATCATGACTTGACGCCATAACTCAGTTGTCTCAAGCACATTCGCTTTATCCACTGAACAAACTTTTTTATGACGCTTCATAGCGATATTGAAAGCAACATGACCGATTCGGCAGATTTCAGATTCAGAATAGCGCATGGTGTTTACACCTTCGCGCTCACCATTAGGCAAGGTTATGATGCCGCGGGGTTGACCAAAGTAAATATCACCCGTTAATTCACGCACAATCATAATATCTAAACCAGCGACCACTTCCGGCTTCAAAGTAGAAGCAGAGGCTAGCTCAGGATAGAGCAAAGCTGGACGCAAGTTTGCAAACAAATTAAGTTCTTTGCGAATCCGGAGCAAACCCCGCTCTGGGCGGATTTCGCGGGGTAATGCATCATATTTCCAGTCACCCACGGCACCAAGCAAAACAGCATCAGACTCTTTAGCCAACTTCAAGGTATCCGCAGGAAGTGGATCGCCAGCTGCTTCATAACCAGCGCCACCAATTGGCGCTTCTTTCATTTCAAGTCCAATGTTTAAGGCATTTAAAACCTTAACAGCTTGAGTAACGATTTCTGGACCGATGCCATCACCTGGCAGAACTGCAATCTTCATCTAAATTCCTAGTAAATAGTAATATGTAATTGAAAAATATAATTAAATAAGCCCTAATTAAAAAGCCACGGCTGTTCAGCTTTATGTTTTTCTTCAAAAACTTTAATCGCATTATGATGTTGCATAGTCAACGCAATATCATCCAAACCATTCAACAAGCAATGCTTACGGAAAGCATCAACTTCAAACTTATATGACTTGCCGCATGGCTGAGTAACGGTTTGTGCGTTCAAATCAATATTGAGCTTGTAACCCACTGTCGCTTCGGTTTCTTTAAAGAAAGTATCAACATCATCGGCAGACAGCACGATAGGCAACATGCCGTTCTTAAAGCAGTTATTAAAGAAAATATCAGCGAAACTAGGCGCAATAATGGCACGGAAGCCAAAGTCTTCCAGGGCCCAAGGTGCATGTTCACGGCTAGAGCCACAACCAAAGTTTTCTCGTGCTAAAAGCACTGAACCACCTTGATACCGCAATTGATTCAACACAAAGTCGGGGTTGATTTTACGCTTGCTGTTATCCATGCCTGGTTCGCCATGGTCTAAATAACGCCATTCATCAAAGGCGTTAGGGCCAAAGCCACTGCGCTTGATGGACTTTAAAAACTGCTTAGGAATAATCGCGTCGGTGTCGACATTCGCTCTATCAAGCGGAACGACTAAACCATTTAATTGGGTAAATGCTTGCATATCATCAATCTCTTATCTAAAGGTACGGACATCAACAAAATGTCCTGCAATCGCAGCGGCAGCGGCCATTTCAGGGCTCACTAAATGCGTCCTGCCACCCATCCCTTGGCGACCTTCAAAGTTGCGGTTAGAAGTTGATGCACAGCGCTCACCCGATTCTAGGCGGTCAGCATTCATCGCTAAGCACATTGAGCAGCCTGGCTCACGCCATTCAAAGCCCGCGTCTTTAAATACTTTATCTAAGCCTTCCGCTTCCGCCTGAGCTTTTACTAAGCCAGAACCTGGAACAACCAAAGCTAACTTAACATTGGATGCGATTTTCTTGCCTTTAGCGACGCCGGCTGCCGCACGTAAGTCTTCAATACGAGAATTAGTGCATGAACCAATAAATACTTTATCAATGCTAATTTCGTTTATCGGCGTATTCGCTTTTAAACCCATATATTGCAGGGCACGCTCCATACTGCCTTTCTTGGTCGCATCAGATTCACTTGCAGGATCTGGCACAAAGCCATCAATCCCAACCACCATTTCAGGTGAAGTACCCCAAGTCACTTGAGGCTTAATATCCTCACCATTTAGAGTCACTGTTGCATCGAACTGAGCACCCTTATCGCTGACCAAAGAGCGCCAGTAAGCTACCGCAGCATCCCATTGGTCGGCGTTAGGTGAATATGGACGCCCTTTAACATAATTTATCGTCGCATCATCCACCGCAACCATACCTGCTCGTGCGCCAGCTTCAATCGCCATATTACATAGGGTCATGCGGCCTTCCATCGTCAACGCACAGATGACCTTACCGCCGAACTCAATCGCATAACCTGTTCCGCCTGCAGTGCCAATCTTACCGATAATCGCTAATGCCACATCCTTTGCTGTCACGCCGCTACCTAATTTGCCATCCACACTTACAAGCATAGATTTAGATTTTTTCTGCACTAAACATTGTGTCGCCATGACGTGCTCTACTTCGGACGTGCCAATGCCATGTGCTAAAGCCCCAAAAGCGCCGTGTGTGCTTGTGTGAGAGTCCCCACAGACTACCGTCATCCCCGGTAAAGTTGCCCCCTGCTCTGGCCCCATCACATGAACAATACCTTGGCCTTTATCCATAAATGGAAAATATGCTTTTGCACCAAATTCTTTAATATTGCGATCCAAGGTTTCGATTTGGATTCGTGAGATAGGATCAGCAATGCCATCCAATCCTTTTTCCCAGCCATTGGTAGGCGTGTTATGGTCAGCAGTAGCTACTATAGAGTCTTTGCGCCATGGCTTGCGGCCAGCCAATCTTAAGCCTTCAAAAGCTTGCGGACTGGTCACTTCATGCACTAGATGACGGTCAATGTAAATTAGTGCAGTGCCGTTTTCTTCGGTCACTACATGGGAATCAAACAACTTGTCGTAAAGGGTTTTCGCGCTCATTCAACTTCTAACAATATAAAAAATTAATCTCGAAAATTACCAAACTGCATCGGAAAGTCTGTCACAGACTTTTTAACTTGGGCAATGGTATCTTGCAACACATCACGCTTAGCACCCACCACGCGCACGGTATCGCCTTGAATACTAGCTTGTACCTTCACGCCACTGTCTTTAATCAGCTTAACAATCCGTTTCGCAAGTTCAGTATCAATTCCGTCTTTGATCTTAAGGACTTGCTTCACTTTATTCCCTGAAATATTTTGAACATCTTGATGATCAAGGCGTTTGGCACTATCAGCCTCTTTCTTCTCCATCGCAGGCAATAAAATGTTTTTAATTTGATCTAGCTGGAAATCGGAATCACCAAACAAAGTCATCAAGCTATCTTTCTCATTAAGCTCTACGTTCGCGCTAGTGCCTTTAAAGTCGTAACGATTAGTAATGCTACGACTCACCACATCAATCGCATTTTTCAATGCGACCATATCAACTTCAGATGTAATATCAAAAGATGGCATATCGACCTCTTAATTATTCAAAATGACAGACATAATCGAGCATTTCAAGCACTTCGATATCGAATGAAGAATTTCCTGGTACCGTGAATTTTTCACCTGCACTGTAAGTCTTCCACTCTGTTTCACCTGCAAGTCTTACTTTACAAACACCCAGATTAAGCTCCATTAACTCTGGTGCCTGTGTATTGAATGTGAGTGAACTTGGGAAAATTACGCCTATCGTGCTACGCGTGCCATTAGGGAATAAAACTGTATGACTAACGCATTTGCCGTCGAAATAGACGTTTGCTTTTTTCTTTACGCTTACATGATCAAATTGAGCCATGAGATTTCCTTATAGATAAGTGTGTATTTTATTTAGTCTTGCTTCTGTTTTAGATTTGCCGCAATGCGTAATCTCAATGCATTAAGCTTGATGAAGCCAGCTGCATCTTTTTGGTCGTAAGCGCCTTTATCATCTTCAAATGTTGCAATGTTTGGATCAAACAATGAGTCTGTTTTTGAATCACGACCAGCAACAATGACATTGCCTTTATAAAGTTTCAAACGCACCCAACCATTAACTGTTTTTTGCGTATGATCGATTAAGCTTTGAAGCGCTAAACGCTCAGGGCTCCACCAATAGCCGTTATAAATCATGCTGGCATAGCGCGGCATCAAGTCATCTTTCAAATGCGCCACTTCGCGGTCTAGTGTAATGGATTCAATCGCTCGATGCGCTTTAAGTAAAATTGTGCCGCCTGGTGTTTCGTAGCAGCCACGTGACTTCATGCCCACATAACGATTTTCAACTAAGTCTAAACGGCCAATACCGTGCTTACCACCAACCTGATTCAAATGCGCCAAAATTTCATGTGCTTTCATATTTTGGCCATTCAATGCGATAGGGTCTCCGTTGACATATTCAATGTCAATGTATTCAGCCGCATCAGGCGCCTTTTCTGGCGATACTGTCCAGCGCCACATGTCTTCCTCAGCTTCTGCCGCCGGATTTTCTAAATGACGACCCTCGTAAGAAATGTGTAACAAGTTCGCATCCATGCTGTATGGACTTCCGCCTTCTTTATGTTTCATTTCAACCGGAATACCATGCTTTTCTGCATATGCCAAAAGCTTTTCACGTGAGAGCAAATCCCACTCACGCCATGGAGCAATAATATGGATATTAGGTTTTAATGCATAAGCACCAAGCTCAAAGCGCACTTGATCATTACCCTTACCTGTCGCACCATGCGAAATCGCATCAGCACCCGTTTCATTCGCAATCTCAATTAAGCGTTTAGCAATCAATGGGCGCGCGATAGACGTACCGAGCAAATACTCGCCTTCATAAACCGTATTGGCACGAAACATTGGGAATACAAAGTCACGCACAAACTCTTCACGGACATCATCAATGTAAATCTCTTTCACCCCAGCCGCCATTGCTTTAGCGCGAGCTGGTTCCAACTCTTCACCTTGACCTAAGTCAGCAGTGAATGTCACTACCTCGCATTTGTATTCATCTTGAAGCCACTTCAATATCACTGAAGTATCAAGCCCCCCTGAATACGCTAACACTACTTTTTTAATATCGCTCATTACTTCTTTCCTAATCTTAATAATTACTTAACTTTTCCTAGCAAGAGATATTCCATAAGTGCCTTTTGAACATGCAATCTGTTTTCAGCCTCATCCCAAACAACTGAATGTTTGCCATCTATCACTTCGGTAGAAACTTCTTCACCACGGTGTGCTGGCAAGCAATGCATAAACAATGCATCATCTTTCGCCACACGCATCATGTCTGCATCCACTTGCCAATCAGCAAAGTCACGCATACGTTCTTCGTTTTCAGCTTCAAAACCCATTGAAGTCCAAACGTCTGTCGTTACTAAGTCAGCCCCGAGTGCAGCTTCCATAGGATCAACAAACTCTTCGTAATGACTATGACCGTATAAGTTAGCGCGCTCAGGCTCGACTTCGTAGCCAGGCGGCGTTGAAACATGCACATTGAAGTCCAGCACCTCAGCCGCCTGCAACCAGGTATTACAAACATTGTTTGAATCACCGATCCATGCAACCGTTTTACCTTTAACTGGACCGCGGTGTTCAATAAAGGTGAAAATATCCGCTAAAATTTGGCAAGGATGATACTCATTGGTTAAGCCGTTTATTACTGGCACGCGAGAATTAGCCGCAAAGCGCTCAATAATGTCTTGCTCAAACGTACGAATCATCACGATATCGCTCATGCGAGAGATCACTTGCGCAGCATCTTCAACCGGTTCGCCTCGACCCAATTGTGAATCACGGGTATTAAGATAGATTGCAGAACCGCCTAATTGCTGCATACCCGCTTCAAAAGATAGGCGTGTACGGGTGCTCGCCTTCTCAAAAATCATTACCAATGTTCGATCAGAGAGCGGCCAATACTGTTGATAGACTTTAAATTGGGCTTTAATCCAACGAGTGCGCTCAAAAATATGATTAAGCTCGTCGAGATTTAAGTCATTAAACTGTAAAAAATGTTTGATTGTCATGATGTTGACCAAAAAATTGGACGTTTAAACCATTAGTTTAAAGAATATTATTCGCTCAAAAACTGCTTAATTAACTTGGCTAAGATTGCCACTAACTGCTCTGCTTCGTTTTGACTAATAACCAACGGCGGTAGCAAACGAATCACTTTGTCAGCAGTGACGTTAATTAGCAACCTCTCAGCAAGGGCTCGCTTGACTAAATCGCCACATGGTCGATCAAGTTCTACACCAATCATTAAGCCCGCATTTCGAATAGTATTAACGCCTGCAACCTCTTTCAATGCAGTACGTAAGCCGTCACAAATAACATGACCCATTGCTTCCGCATGCTCACGCAAATTCTCTTCTTCAATAATTTGCAATGTAGCAAGTCCGGCGGCGGCGGCAAGCGGATTTCCGCCAAAAGTTGAGCCGTGCTTACCATACGTAAACGTCTCGGCAGCCACACCCCTGGCTACACATGCGCCGATTGGCACGCCTGATCCAAGTCCTTTGGCCAAAGACATCACATCAGGTAAGATATGCGCATGTTGAAACGCAAACCATGTGCCAGTGCGGCCTATGCCAGTTTGCACTTCATCAACCATCAGCAACCAGCCATTGTCATCACAAATTTTGCGCAACTCTTCCAAATAGCCAGCTGCGTCAGTGGGAATGTTAATACCACCCTCGCCTTGCACTGGCTCAACTAAGATCGCCACCACGTTCTTATTATGAGCCGCGACTTGACGCACTGCTTCCACGTCATCATATGGAACACGAACAAAGCCACTCACCAGCGGCTCAAAACCTGCTTGCGATTTACGATTGCCTGTTGCTGAAAGCGTTGCCAAAGTTCGACCATGGAATGCTTTTTCCATCACTATAATTTCAGGATTGTTGATACCTTTATTGTGCCCATAAAGTCTAGCTAATTTGATTGAAGCTTCGTTTGCCTCACAACCAGAGTTACAAAAGAACACTTTATCCATACCAGAGATTTCGCAAAGCTTGTCAGCCAGACGTGATTGTTCATTAATGTTGTATACATTAGAAACATGAATCAGCTTGGCTGCTTGATCACTAATCGCTTTCACAAGCTTGGGGTGTGCATGACCTAGGCCATTGACCGCAACACCAGCCAACGCATCTAAGTAACGATTCCCTGCTGGATCAAATAGCCAAATACCCTCACCTTTTACAAAGCAAACAGGCTGACGTGCATAGGTGTTCATCAAATGTTGTGACATATCACTTTACTCAATACTTACTAAACAAATTGGCAACAATCTGTTGCCAAATAAAAATGAAAAAAGGCGGCTTAAGCCGCCAGTTTAAGCTTAAACATAAAACTTAGAGGCCGATAAGCGCCTTGTGTGAAAAACCATTCGCCATAAAAAACAACATTGGCAATGAAAGCATCATGTTGGTTCGTGATGCTAAAAAAACCACACGACGCGCTTTTGCTTTCTCATCATCACTCGCAGAAACCAAGCCTAAAATCTTTTTTTGATTCGGCCAAATAAGGACCCAAACGTTAAACAACATAATCGTCCCCAACCAAGCACCAATCCCTATCCCAATATAGCCTGCTTGTAAAGAAACAGCTGCGCTAAAACCAGGCCCTAGCAAAGCAGCGCCCATCAACCAGGTAGCCACAGCTGCCCATCTGAACCACAACAGAGCTCGAGGTGCGACGTGTTTTGAAATGCCTGCCGCAGTACCATCAGACGCAGCGTCTTTCATTGCAGGCACTTGTACTAAATTAAAGTAGTAAAGCAAGCCAATCCAAGTGATGCCTGCCATGATGTGTAACCAGCGGAAAATACCCATTGAGTATTCCATGAGTTACACCTCCGCCAACACGAAATGTTTCACAAATAAATATAATACGAACGTCATAACTAAGCCAGAAATGATCGTACCTAAAATCGAATCTAGTGGATTTTTCATTGGCTTAGTCCTAAAGCTTAATATTTGTTTTAAATCTAATTCCTTGAGATTATCTCAAAACGACCTTTTAGGCAAGAATTGAGGGCTTTTTGAAGCGGTCTGCCATGCTTTTAAGTCGCTGAAACTTATTCTAAATTCATCTGAATATAATGAATTAGATAATATTTTAACAATCGGCAATCTGGAAAAAAACTTGAAAAAAAATGGGGTTAGTGCAAAATCGCACCCCTCAAAATTATTAATTGTACAAAAGCATTTAAAGTATTGTAAAAACAAACTTAGTTGAACACGAATAAGCGACATGACTTCTCTTACAGACAGACACAATAATCAAGTCAGCAACTCAGCCCAATTACCCCTGGCTTGGTATGCAGATCCCACCATTTACGCGCTAGAAGAAAAGCACTTATTTCCCAAAGCGTCACAGTACTTTGGTCACGAACTTATGGTACCAAATCAAGGAGATTTTTTTATACATTAGGCTGGATGCAAGATGCAAAAGCTTTAGTCCATACACAGCAAGGCATTAGCTTAATCAGCAATATATGCCGCCATCGCCAGGCCTTGATGTTAAATGGGCAGGGAAATACCCAGCACATCGTCTGCCCACTTCACCGCTGGACTTACAACCTCAAAGGTGAGCTTTTAGCTGCACCCTATTTTGATGAAAACCCTTGCCTTCACTTGAATCAAATCCAGCTCACCAATTGGCAGGGTTTACTTTTTAACAGCAAGCGCAATATCGCAGAAGATTTGAGCGCATTGGGATGCAAACAGGATTTCGACTTCACCAATTACATGCTAGACCGGGTGACCATTGATGAGTATGACTTCAACTAGAAGACATTTATTGAAGTGTACCTAGAAGACTACCACGTAGGCCAATTCACCCTGGTTTAGACGGCTTTGTGAATTGCGATGAGCTCAATTGGGAGTTTGGCAAAGACTATAGTGTGCAAACGGTTGGCTACAAAACAAGTGATGATAAAGCCGACTCAGAAATCTACAAAAAATGGCAGACACAGGTCAAACAATATCAAGGCAAAAAGGGCTTACCGAAGTATGGCGCTATTTGGATGATATATTATCCCTTCCTGATGATCGAATGGTATCCAAACGTGCTTGTGACTTCTCACATTATTCCTCGTGGTTTGCATAACTGCTCGAACGTAGTTGAGTTTTACTACCCTGAAGACATCGCTTTGTTTGAGCGCGAATATATCGCCGCCCAACAAGCTGCCTATGAAGAAACCTCTGTTGAAGACAAAACAATTTGTCAGCGCATGCACAATGGTCGTAACGCACTCTTTGTGCAAAATATCGATGAGCACGGCCCTTATCAACATCCAATGGAAACAGGCTTAGAACACTTTCATTATTGGCTGCGCGCGCAGCTAGAACCGCACCTGTAATGCAATTCAAGTGGGGTAGTTTATGGATGCTAGTCGCAGCATTTTTCTTTGCTGTGATGGGTGTTTTAGTCAAAATCGCCTCACAAAAATTCTCTAGTGCAGAGCTGGTCTTTTACCGTTCTATAGTTGGCTTAATGTTCATTGCTAGTTACGTCGTCGTCAATCGACTATCAGTCAAAACACCGCATTTCAAAAAGCAGATGTCTCGCTCCACAATCGGCTTTATTTCTATGGTGATGTTTTTCTATGCCATCAGCGAGCTGCCGCTTGCCACGGCAATTACCCTCAACTACACATCCCCATTGGCGATGGCAGCAATTTTAATGATTGCGCTCAATGAAAAGCCTAAGAAAATTTTGCTGACGGCTATCTTAACAGGCTTTATGGGCGTCACTTTCTTACTCAAGCCTAGCATTCACTACGGAGAGTTTCTTGCAGGTGGCTTGGGTTTGCTTTCCGGTCTATTAGCAGGCTTAGTTTATGTGCAGGTTGCACAACTTGGACGTGCTGGCGAGCCTGACTGGCGTACCGTCTTCTATTTCTCACTTGTTTGCACATTGGGCGGAGGCGCTTGGATGCTCATTCACCGCTTTACCCCCCTATCGATCCATGATATCGCCATTTTAGCAGGCTTAGGCACTTGCGCTACCATTGCCCAACTCGTTATGACAAGAGCTTACAGAACAGGCAATTCATTAGTAGTGGGTAGCCTCGCTTACACTACTGTGGTGCTAGCGAGTTTATTCGGCATATTGCTTTGGAAAGAAGTGCTTTCGATGGACCGCTGGCTTGCAATTGTATTAATTATCACCAGTGGCGTAATGAGCATTAGCGCTAATACAAGCAATCAAAAATAGAATTATGGATCAATCAATCCAGAACGCATGGCTATCAGGGCAATTTCAGCTGAATTGTTTGCATTGAGCTTTTGTTTGATGTTGTAAAGATGTGTTCCAACTGTGCGAGGCGACAGACTCAAAATTTCAGCAATTTGATTAGTGGTTTCCCCTTTAGCAAGCGCCATAAAAACTTCGAACTCACGATCAGACAGCACATCTACAGGATTTTTTTCACCGTTTAATTGTTGAATAGCCATCTGCTGAGCAATACTGGCCTCAAGATACATCTTACCGCTCGCTACCGTGCGAATGGCTCTAATCAGCTCCTCAGCCGCACTTCGCTTAGTCAAATAACCCATTGCACCCGCATTCAATACCCGCTTAGGATGCACGGAGTCTTCATGCGCCGACAGCACGAGAATTCGTGCAGAATTGTCTTTTGCAATAATTCGGTCAGTCGCTTCAAGTCCACCAATACCCGGCATAGTGATGTCCATCACCACAACATTAGGCTTATGCTCCATGTACATTTTGACACCATTTTCGCCACTATCTGCTTCCGCGATAACTTTAATATCAGCATCAGACTCCAATAGCATTTTAAAACCCATACGAACGACTGCGTGATCATCCACTAATAAGACATTGATGGGGGCACTCATATAATGGACTCCTTGGGAAGATGAATAGAAATTTTGGTGCCTTTGGGTGAAGAATGAATGTCAAATTGACCGCGGAATGCTTGCGTTCGCTCTCGCATTCCAAGCAGTCCAAAATGTTGAGTTTGGTCAACGGTATTGATATCCATTCCAACCCCATTGTCTTCTATGATTAAACTCACACTTCCATTCGTTGCTTGCTTCAAACTCACTAGAATAATACTGGCTTTTGAATGTTTCACCGCATTATTTAATGACTCTTGCACGATTCTATAAAAATTAATATTCAGATTTTCACCAAGCTGATCAAGCTCACCGGCTAATTCGAGTTTAAAATTAATCTTGGGATGCTGCTTTTTTAAATGATTCACAGAATCCTTGAGCGTTTCAGAAAGCCCGAGGTTGTCAAGTGCACCTGGGCGCAAATGACGAATAATATCGTGCATACCATCATAAATATGATTTGCAGCGGCAACAATCGTATGAGCGTTAGATGAAACTTCAGGCATTTTTTCAATTGTCTTATTTGCAATCCCAACCGCAAAAGTTTTGATTGCTGTCACATATTGGCCAAGCTCATCGTGCAACTCACGCGCCAAACTGCGGCGCTCATCCTCAATATGTGTCTGTATCAGGGCTGTTAATTGTCTGTTTTCTTCAAGTTGTCGCTCTGCTTCCAAAGACTCAGCCATGCGATTAAGACTAAGCCTGATCGTATCAAATTCAGGCAACTTAAATGGCTCAAGACGAACCTTCAAGTCTCCTTGCTCCATTCGATTAATAGCACTGAGAATCCGTCCTACAGGCCTTAAAGAGTGACTCAAAAGTGCATAAACTAAGATATTTAAAATAAAGAAAAACCCTAAGCCCATCCACATCAATTGCTCCACGCCTCGCCAGGTTTGACGAATAGATCCAGCTGCATTTGAATTGACAACTAAAACCCCAAAACGAACGCGGCGATAAACTGTCTCCTGCTTAGGCTCAACTATCTTTACAAACCACTGTGGCGGATGCACATTTGATTGATAAGTGGATTTTGGCGATTCATAAAGCAAATTACCGCGCAAATCATATAATGAGATTTGATTATTGCGGACATATCCAAGTGATCGCAAGAACACATTTAAAACATCTGTGGTTTCTCCTAAACTGGGGTTCATGACAGAGGTCACGATGACATTATCGAGCAATTGTACCGTCACTCGAGAAGCAGCTTCTACGCGCTCACGAATGGAAACTTTCGCATCGTTTACAATGACCCAACCCGCCGCCAGCATGAATGCAAAGGACAAAGCTGTAATTAACAAATTAAGGCGTAATCTTAAACTCATGTTTTTATGAACCATTAATGTTTCAAAAGTTGCAATGTCAACAAACCCAGTGCGGTCATCAATAAAGAGCCGAATAGATGCGCCAGCAAATGCAATGATGCCCATCCATATTCACCACGAGACAATAACGTGACGGACTCAGCTGAGAATGTTGAAAATGTGGTCAACCCCCCCAAGAATCCTGTTGTAATCAAAAGTCGTAACTCTGGGTTGAGCAAACCACCTAGACTAATGAAGCCCATGCTAACTCCAATTAAATAGCTGCCAACCAAGTTAGCCGCCAACGTACCAAAGGGCAATAAAGGGAAAAAACTATTAAATGCCAAGCTTAAGGCCCACCGACCCCAAGCACCGATTGCTGCTCCCAACCCGACTGCAAAAAAAGCTGTCATGCCCATGCTCAATTCCTTAAATTAACTGTTTGAATGATTGGCTGACAAAAAGCGCTCACATTTAAAAAATTTAGTTATTGGATTTTCAACCGGTACTAGAGCTGAATCTAATCGAGCTTGATAAAGTGTTCACGATAATACTTCAGCTCGTCAATAGACTCATAAATATCTGCCAATGCTTCGTGTTTGCTTGCTTTCTTGAACCCAGACTTAATCGTAGGTTTCCAGCGACGCGCCAACTCTTTAAAGGTGCTGACATCCAAATTACGATAATGAAAGTATTGTTCAAGTTCTGGCATATAACGTGCCATAAATCGTCTGTCTTGGCAGATAGAATTGCCACACATCGGCGATTTTCCCGAGGGTACATGCTGTTTCAAAAATTCCAACATTTGTGTTGTTGCCTGAACTTCGTTTGTCGTTGAGGCTTTCACTTTTTCGATCAAGCCAGAGCGGCCATGCGTGCCTTTATTCCAAGCATCCATGCCATCTAAGACTTCGTCCAATTGATGCACAACAATGACTGGAGATTCGGCAATGATATTTAAATCTGGATCTGTCACGACAACCGCTAATTCTATAATGCGATCAGAATCGGGTAACAAGCCAGTCATTTCCATATCTAGCCAGATTAAATTGTCATTGGGATTTGCCATCATGATTTCCATTAATTTTATTGAATAAACTGCAATTGATGAACCTTCATTCTTCTGAAGCTTCTATAATGGTTGTAGTTTAACTTAAAAGTATAAAAATCATGGCATCTGCTCATAGCGAGACCCTCAGCATTATTTTTGTTAGCTTAGTGGTGTTAACCACGCTTACGCGTTTTTGGTTAGGTAATAGGCACATTGGTTTTGTACAAAAAAATCGTGAACAAGTACCTGCTGCTTTCAGCAAAGATATTAATCTTGATGCTCACAAAAAAGCAGCTGACTACACTGCAGCCAAAACTAAGCTAGTAATTGCCGAAGGGATTATTCAAGCTGGACTACTTATCATCCTTACACTTGGGACTGGTTTGCAGTTGATAGACCATGCTTGGCGTGATCTCATTCCTGCGCACGAAATGTTACGAGGTTCTCTTGTAATTTTGAGTGCACTTATCATAAGCGGTATTATCGACATTCATTTTGACTACTACAAAACTTTCGTTATTGATGAACATTTTGGGTTCAACAAAATGACACGCAGTATGTTTTTTGGTGACATGGTTAAACAAAGCATTCTTGGCATTTTGTTAGGGGCCCCTATTTTATTTGCTGCACTTTGGCTCATGGATGGCGCTGGCCAGTATTGGTGGCTTTATTTATGGGTAGTTTGGAGTGTATTCAACTTGTTAGTACTAGCCATTTATCCAACCTTTATTGCACCGTTTTTTAATAAGTTCACGCCACTATCCGATGAAGCGTTGAAAACGCGCATTGAAGCTTTATTAACAAAATGCGGATTCAAATCACAAGGACTCTTTGTGATGGACGGCTCTGCAAGAAGCAGCCATGGAAATGCTTACTTTACTGGTTTTGGTAAAAGCAAACGCGTAGTATTTTTTGATACGCTTTTAGAGCGACTTAATGCTGATGAAATCGAAGCGGTACTAGCACATGAACTAGGCCATTTTAAACACAAGCATGTGATCAAACGAATCGCGATGATGTTCTTTATTAGCTTTGTAGGCTTGGCTTTGTTAGGCTGGCTAAAAGACCAATCATGGTTTTTCTTAGGCTTAGGTGTCAATGATATGAGTAGTTATATGGCACTCATCTTATTCTTGCTAGTTAGTCCAGTATTTTTATTTTTGTTACGTCCTATCATGGCTAATTATTCGCGTAAAAATGAGTTTGAAGCAGATGCTTATGCTGCGCAGTACTCAAGCGCAAAACATTTAGTAACCGCTTTAGTAAAGCTTTATCGTGATAATGCTTCAACCTTAACGCCAGACCCGTTACACTCAGCATTCTATGACTCACATCCACCGGCCAGTATTCGGATTGCAAAGCTAGCAATTAAATAGATTGCATAGGTTTTCGGCAACTTTGGAATACATGTTTAATTTTTTTTGTACTTTAATATTTTTGGCACTTATGAGCACAAATCTCGCTCATGCTGACCAGTATTCAGCACTTTACCCCGGGGGCGATCCTGCCATCGGAAAGAACTTGTTACAGAACAATTGTATTTCTTGCCATGCAAGTAGTTTTGGTGGAGATGGTTCGGCGATCTACACACGTGAAAATCGCTTAGTTAAAACCTCACGCGGGTTAAAAGCGCAAGTTCGAAATTGCAACACCATGATTGGCTTAAAATGGTTTGAGGATGAAGAACTGCATGTTACAAGCTATTTGAATCAAATTTACTACCGTTTCGAAAAATAGTCTGTTGGTCGATTCCAATCTAAAACAAGGTCAAGTCATCGCATCTTATGGCAAGCGCTATGGTGTTGAACTCAAAGATGGCTCACAAATAAGCTGTGTGACCCGCGGGAAAAAAAACGATCTCGCTTGTGGCGATCAAGTACTTGTAAAAATGACTGACAAACTTGAAGGCGTGGTTGAAAAACTTGACCCTCGCACCAGCCTTTTATTTCGTAGCAATGCATATAAAACCAAAACCCTCGCTTCAAATGTCACGCAAGTCATTATTGTCCTGGCCACGACACCTAGCTTTTATGAAGCGCTTCTTAATCGCTGTTTAATTGCAGCTGAAGCAGCAGGAATTAAAGCAGTCATTGTGCTCAACAAATGTGATTTAGCTGACAATTCTGAAGCCATGAAATTACTGAAGGTTTACCAAGACTTAGGTTATCAAGTACAGCCTTTGTCCGCAAAACAAGATATTAATCCGCTCAAGCAATGGCTCTCAGGACAAGTGAGCGTCCTAGTTGGTCAATCTGGTATGGGAAAATCCACTATAGTGAATGCCCTTCTGCCAGAATCAGCTGTCCGTACCCAAGAAGTGTCTGAAGTACTAGACAGCGGTAAGCACACTACTACTGCAGCGCATTTATATCATTTAGACGATATGAGCGATTTGATTGACTCTCCGGGTTTGCAAGAGTTTGGCTTAAATCACTTAAACCTTGAAGAGTTAGAGCAGGCATTTATTGAATTTCGACCTTATTTAGGTAAATGCCGCTTCAACAACTGTAAACACATTCATGAACCAGACTGCTCAATTATTGGTGCTATGGAGGCAGGTAAAATATCAGCCGTGAGACTAAGCTACTATCAAGGACTCACCCAAGAAATCAGCAAACCCAAAAATTAGCCGCCCCAAAAACAGCCGCTCAGATTGCTGATATAATCTTGGTTATGCAAATTACAACACGACTAGAATTCGACGCTGGGCATCGTATTCCCTGCCATAAAAGCCAATGTAAAAATCTTCATGGTCATCGCTATGCGATGGAAGTTACATTGTCTGGCGATATCATTCAACAAGAAAATGTCTCCGATAACGGCATGGTAATGGACTTTTCAGATGTTAAAGCCATCGCTAAAAAGTCAGTCGTTGATGTTTGGGATCACGCTTTCTTAGTTTACAAAGGTGATACAGAGATTTTGAACTTTTTGAACTCGCTACCTAACCATAAGACCGTGGTAATGAATAGCGTACCAACTGCTGAAAATATGGCTGCGGCGGCTTATCGTATTCTTAGTAGCCAATATCAAGACGTCTATGGCAACCACCTCAAACTCGAGCGCATAAGACTTTATGAAACACCCAACAGCTGGGCGGACGCACTAAGTTAACTACTCCATCGCTATTTCTTCTACAGCTTTCTGCCAAAGATTATCCCCTTTGTTGAGCTCTTTTACATAATCCGCATGCTCTTCCAGCTCCACTAATGAGGCGCTTAATACTTTAAGACTAATTGGATGTGAGGTTTCGTTTTCTTCATCTTTCGTAGCTTCATCATCTAACATGTCGATCATGAGGCTTTCTTGGCCCCGCGTCATTGCCATATAAACTTTAGCTAGCAACTCAGCATCTAATAAAGCGCCATGCAAGGTTCGCCTAGAGTTATCAATACCAAAGTGGCGACATAAGGCATCCAAGTTATTGCGCTGTCCGGGCCGCATTTCTTTGGCCATTTTTAGTGTATCGACAATATTGCCGGTAGTCTTTTCTATGTTTTCACGGTCTACTTTACCAAGCTCGGCATTCAAAAAGCCCATATCAAACGGCGCGTTATGAATAACCACCTCAGCACCTGCGACAAAGTCTAGAAGTTCGCTTACGACATCTGGAAATCTAGGTTTGTCTTGCAAAAATTCCAGGGTAATGCCGTGAACTTCTTGCGCAGCTGCGTCAATCTCTCTGTCCGGATTGAGATACACATGAAAGTGATTATCGGTCACGCGACGATTAATCACCTCAATCGCAGCAATTTCAATAATTCTGTGCCCTTGCGCTGGATAAAGGCCGGTAGTTTCAGTATCCAAAAAAACTTGTCTCATTTGTTCAGTCTCAATTAATTTTTAAATATTTTTTAACCGTGCATCACTTGGGCAACGCCCTGATTGGCCAACGCATCCGCACGCTCGTTACCCGGGTCGCCAGCATGCCCTTTGACCCACAACCATTCAACCTTATGTTGACTCGATATTTTGTCTAATTCTTGCCATAAATCATCATTCTTCACAGGCTTTTTATCCGCAGTGCGCCAACCTCTTTTTTTCCAACCATCTATCCACTCTGTCATGCCTTTTTGTACATAGACCGAGTCGGTATAAATTTGCACCTCACAAACTCTCTTTAACGCTTGCAGAGCTCGAATAACAGCTGTCAGCTCCATACGATTATTGGTGGTAATAGGCTCACCTCCACATAACTCCTTTGAGTGATCGCCCATTCGAATCCATGCACCCCAACCCCCAGGCCCAGGATTACCTTTACAAGCCCCATCGGCATAAATAACCACTAATTCTGATTGTTTTTCTGACACAATTAAACCTTGTTATTTGTTTTTGTTACTGAATTATTTTTTACGGAACTAGATGCATCTTCTTTTTGTGATGGTGAAATCGCTAGTCCACGTTTCAGTCTGACCTGCTTCCAATTAGGCTTAATAATTCGCATTCCTAACACCCTCTTTTTAGCAACGATGCAATATATTCCGCCTAACATCGGCCAACAACGGCTACCAAACTTATCTAATCCATCTAAACGTTGTATCCACGTGGTAGATTGCACAGGTAGCTTATAACAAGCGAGGCGTGTGCTGACAACTTCTAAACCAAGTAAATTTAACCAGTCTTTAATGCGCAAAGCGGATAAAAAGTGGGCATGCCAAAGCGCGCTAGATGAAGAGCATCTTTTGCTCACAAATCTTCTCATACCCCATGCGCTAAGAGGATTGAAGCCAGCAATCACGACGTGCCCTTCAGGCCTTAAAACGCGCTCCACTTCGCGCAACGTTTGTTGAGGATTTATACTAAAGTCTAACGTATGGGGTAACAATACTAAATCCATCGTGTTACTTGAAATAGGCAACTGCTGCGTTTCACACAACAAGTTGCCCTCCGTTTCACTGGCCTTAAGTGCAAATGGAATGCGAGAATTGCGCAATAAATCAGCTTGTAAAAATCCTAACTGCATGGCGTTAAAACCAAAAATATCGCTCACAATGTCATCAAAAAGAGCCTGCTCCTGCGCCAATAGGTAGTTACCTATCGGCGTCTCCAGCCAACTCAAAGTCTCAGGTTGATTTAGGTATTTAATCATTACACGTATTCAGGATTCATTAGTCTTACATAAAATGTTACGCTATCAATCATTATGCTTAACATCATACCTATTCCAGCGTTTAAAGATAATTACATTTGGCTTATTGAAAATGGCACGCATGCTGCTGTTGTGGATCCCGGCGATGCTTCGCCAGTCATTGCCACTCTACAACAGCGCGATTTAAAGCTCACCACTATTTTAATTACGCACCATCACGCCGACCATATTGGCGGTGTAGATGTACTCATGGCTAAATATTCACCACAAGTCTTCGCCCCCCAAAAAGAACTATACCCATTCACCCATAATTCAGTTAATGACGGCCAAGCCATTCATATTCAAGACTTGGATATTTCTTTCAACGTGATGGATGTTGGCGGTCATACCCTAGGACACGTAGCCTATTATGGCGCAAATTCTGTGTTCTGTGGCGACACCGTATTTGGTGGAGGGTGTGGCCGACTTTTTGAAGGTACGCCAGCACAAATGTTTGCTTCGCTTCAAAAAATTGCAAAGCTTCCACCTGAAACATCCATTTACTGCGCCCATGAATACACTGAACATAATTTGCAGTTTGCAAAGACGATAGAAAAAAACAATCCTACTTTAATCGAGAGAATAAGCGCATCTCGCAAGCTCAGGGAAGCTGGCTTACCTACAATTCCAAGCTCAGTATTATTGGAGCTGGCGACCAATCCATTTTTACGATGCGACTCCCCGGAAATTATCAGTACTTTAAACTTACATCATGCTGATAAAGTTGAGGTTTTTACAATCCTCAGACAAATGCGAAATCACTTTTAAGTCATAATCTAGGCAAAAGTGTTTTCAGGATTTTTGCTTGACTGTATACCTCCTATTTAGCTACTATCACAGGCTATTTTCGCTTATTTTAAGCCCTCTAGAAAGCGTTCATGCCGAACCAAAGTCCTCTAAAATTAATATTGCTTACGCTGCTGCTTTTGGTCACATCTGCACACGCCGAAACCAATATTGAGGGCGATTATATTGTGATTTTGGACAACAACTCTCCGAACCGTGAAGCGCTAGATTCAAGCTTCAATATCACACCAAACTCACAACTTGATCCAGTTCTAAACTACCTTCCAGATGCTCAAACATACCAACCGTCAGCAACCGTCGACAAAGGGGCTCTAGACTTACGCCAACGCATTATCAGCGGCTACACAATGCCCGAGCTGAGCTCCAATTATACGGGCGCACATGAGGCTTGGTACGCATCAAGACCAGATTATATGAAGCGCATGATCGGTCGAAGCCAGCGCTACCTTTATCACATTGTTGTTGAAGTCGAAAAACGCGGCATGCCAAGCGAAATAGCACTTTTACCTATGGTGGAAAGTGCGTTTAATCCTGTTGCAAACTCCCGCTCAAAAGCATCAGGAATATGGCAGTTTATGCCAGCGACAGGTAAACACTTTGGGCTGAAGCAAGATTGGTGGGTGGATAATCGACGTGATGTAACAGCAGCAACATCTGCAGCGTTAACCTACTTACAAAAACTCCATGGGATATTTGGTAACTGGGACCTGGCACTTGCTGCTTATAATGCGGGCGAAGGCACAGTTCAGCGTGCGATTGATCGAAATCGTAAAAAAGGCTTACCGACTGACTATGCAAGTTTGTATCTTCCAGAAGAAACAAAGAATTACGTCCCCAAACTTCAAGCAATCAAGAACATCATGAGAAAGCCAGAAATTTATGGTCTTAACATCGACAAGATTCCTAACCGCCCTTACTTTACAAAAGTGATTGCCCCTGAGCAGATTGATGCCAAATTAGCTGCAACGCTTGCCGAGATATCTTACGAGGAATTTATCTCTTTGAATCCAGAATATAACCGTCCAGTCATCACTGAAACAGGGAGTGCGCATGAAATTTTATTTCCAGTTTCAGCTGCTAACACTTTTAAATTAAATTTAGCAAATTATGACAAGCCGCTTGTTAGCTGGCAAACATACTACACCAAGCGTGGTGAACGCATGGATAATATCGCGCGGAAGTTTGGGATTCCAGTGAGTCAGTTACGTGAAATTAATAATATTCCAAACAGTAAGAAAATAAATGGCGCACAACCGATTCTGGTTCCTCTAGGTGCTAATAATTTTGGTGCTAATAATAATGAGTCATCAAAAATCGACATCAATAGCGCATTGAACAACACATCCTTAGATATCGTTAAAACCACAATTGAAAACAAAGCCCATACGGTTAAACCGAAAGAAACACTGGCGGCAATCGGACGTCAGTATGACGTTAGCGTTAACAGTCTGATGTCATATAATACCCTTAAAAGTCCAAGTCTTAAAATTGGCCAAGTCATTAATATTCCAAATAGTGATTTGAAAAATCGCCCGAATCAACAGAAACAAAATATTAAAAGCAAGGTCAGAAATGCTGGTTGTGCTAAATCAAGCAAAAATGATAAAAGTGCACCAAAATCCTCTTCTCATGAAAAGGCAAAGAAATAGTATGTTCAATTTTAAAACGAATGATAATAAAGGCAGTATTCTCTAATGCACAATAAGCTTTCAAGAGTCATGCATTTCATTTATTTACCTTGCTGCGCGTTGATGGCATTTTTCCTAATCAGCTGTAGCCAACAACAAGATGTAGCTTCGACTAAATTTAACCAGCCATATCCATCAGAATCTGGGGGCTCACTTGTGGATGCAATGTCAGGCGAGCCCAGCGGCCTAATCGCAATGATGGCTGGCGAATCTTCTGCATCTGCAATAGCTTCCAATATTTTTAACAGCCTACTTAAATATGATAAGAATCTGGAATTATCTGGAGAGCTCGCAACGTCATGGGATGTTTCATCCGATCAAAAAACCATCACCTTTCATCTCAAACCGAACCTCAAATGGGCTGATGGAAAACTACTCACTAGTGAAGATGTTTTGTTTACATGGAAGACGGTAACAGATGACAAGACGCGTTCACCCTATGGTGCAGATTACAAACTCGTTAGAAAGGCTGAAATCCCTGACAAGCTTACTTTCAGAGTGACCTACGAGGCACCCTATGCGCCAGCTCTAGACTCATGGTCTGGGTTACATATTCTTCCTAAACATTTACTCGAAGGCCAAGACATCAACAACACAGCATTTTCACGCAATCCTGTTGGGAGCCATTATTACCAACTAGACCAATGGAAAAAAGGTGAGAGCATAACGCTTAAGCGCAATCCCAACGCAACCCAAGGGCAAGCCAAAATAGATCGTTTAATCTCTCGCATTATCCCAGACCGCGCTGCCCAGTTTTTAGAACTGATGGCCGATAATATTGATTCGATGAGCTTAAACTCTATTCAATACGCACGCATTTTTCCAGCACGCCCTGACCTTACGGCCAAAATTGCGCAGTATAAAGAATTAGGCAATAGTTATACCTACTTAGGTTTCAACTTGAAACGTAAGCCTTTCAATGACGTTCGGGTAAGGCAAGCTATTAACTACGCGATAGATAAACAAGAAATTATTGACGGTGTCATGCTTGGCTTGGGTCTGCCTGTTGCATCCCCCTATAAACCAGGAACGCGCTGGAGCAATCCTAAGCTTCAGCCATATCCCTATGACCCACAAAAAGCAATTGCCTTGCTTAAAGAAGCTGGTTTTGAAGATCATGATCATGACGGCATATTGGACAAAGAGGGCAAACCACTAAGCTTTGAAATCTTAACCAATCAAAATAAAGAGCGGGAAATGAGCGCTGTGTTAGTTCAGCGTCGCTTAAAAGAAATAGGGATTGATGTCAAAATTCGCGTAGTGGAATGGGCAACTTTTATTAGTCGATTCATTAAAACCGGGGACTTTAATGTTGTTTTGCTTGGCTGGGGATTGGGTTTAGAGCCAGACCAATTCAACATTTGGCACTCATCTCAGCAGGCACCAGGGCAGTTCAATTTCATTGGTTACCGCAACACGCACGTTGATCAATTATTAGAAGCTGGTAGGTTAGAGTTAAACCCCGATAAGCGCATGAAGATCTATCACGAGTTTGCCGAAATTTTATTAGCAGATAGTCCTGTTGTTTATTTATTTGCAGGCTATGGCTTACCCGCAATCAATAAGCGGGTAAAAGGAATTAACGATCCGGCCCCACCTGCAGGCATTGGTCACAATTCTTATGAGTGGTACGTTCCTGTTCCACTTAGACGCAACGAAATGAGCGCGGAGTAACTATGCTTAAATACTTATTAAACAGATTATTTTGGATGGCGCCTCTGCTGGTCGGCATCAGTCTCATTTCATTTTTAATTATGCATCTAGCCCCCGGTGACATCACTGCCACTGAGGCCAGTTTTAATCCAAAAACCAGCGAGGAATCTCGCCAAAAGTTACGTGAACTCTATAATCTTGATAAGCCAGTTATCGTGCAATATGGTCTATGGCTAAAACGTATGTCTACATTAGACTTTGGTCATTCGTTCGCCAGTCATCAAAGCCCTGTGTTTTGGCAAGAAACTGACAAAGAGGGAAATGTAACCAAAGGGATGATTCAAGAGGCGCTCCCGATAACCTTACTGATTAATGTATTTAGCCTTATTCTGATTATTGGTCTTGCGTTACCTTTGGGTGTGATCTCCGCGCTCACTCAAAACAAACTGCCGGATCGATCGATTACTATCTTTGTGTTTATTGGTTTTGCTGTCCCAAGCTTTTGGCTGGCATTAATGCTGATGTATTGGACTGGAGTTAGTCACAACTGGCTGCCTATTTCAGGGCTTCACAGTCTGGGCGCAGAAAAGCTCCCTGCCTTTGCACAACTGATAGATACCCTTAAACATCTTACCTTGCCAATTTTAATTTCTGGTCTCACAGGACTGGCTGGTATTTCACTCTTTGTGCGTAACGGCATGTTAGATGTTCTCCACCAAGACTTCATTACCACCGCGCGTGCTAAAGGCTTGCCAGAAAATACGGTCGTCTATAAACATGCGCTGCGCAATGCCCTACTTCCACTCATCACTATATTTGGCCTTTCCATTCCAGGCCTGATTGGCGGCTCTGTGATTGCTGAATCCATTTTCGCCATACCGGGCATGGGGAAACTTTTTTACGATGCTGTGCTAATGCGTGATTTCCCCGTGATTATGGGAATTCTGACCATAGGCTCCGCGCTTACGCTTATCGGCAACCTACTGGCTGACTTGGCTTATGCTTGGGCTGACCCACGAGTTCGTAAAGGAGTCGCACAATGAACGCAGTCCTTAAAAATCCTTTGGCCTTAGCTGGCTTGATTATCATTGGTATAATTTCATTGATGGCAATTTTCGCTCCATGGATTGCTCCATTTGATCCAGATGCAATTGATGTTAAAAATATCTTACTTTCGCCTTCATCATCGCACTTAATGGGCACTGACGGTCTTGGGCGAGACGTATGCTCACGGATGCTATTTGGTGCTCGTATATCGCTTTTAGTTGGAATTGTGGCTGTTGGTATTGCTACAATCATTGGCATCGTCCTTGGGGCTATTGCGGGCTTCTATCGTGGCTGGGTTGATACTGTCATTATGCGTATTGTTGATGTCATGTTATCGATACCAACATTCTTCTTAATATTGGCAGTCATTGCTTTCTTAACCCCTTCAATTTGGAACATCATGATTGTCATTGGACTAACCTCTTGGATGGGTGTTACCCGTCTTGTACGTGCCGAATTCATGAGTCTTAGGAATCGTGAGTTTGTTCTTGCATCTCAGACCTTAGGTGCAAAAGATAGTCGACTGATATTCAAACAACTCTTACCCAATAGCCTGACCCCCATCATCGTAAGCTCTGTTTTGGGGGTTGCTAGCGCGGTCTTGGTTGAATCCGGATTGAGCTTTCTAGGCTTGGGTGTTCAGGCCCCACAAGCCTCTTGGGGAAATATACTCACTGATGGCAAAGAGTACATCGAGTTCGCTTGGTGGCTATCTATGTTCCCTGGCCTCGCCATATTAATGACTGTGATGGGTTATAATTTGCTTGGTGAAGGTCTGCGCGATGCGTTGGACCCAAGAACTTCAAATAACAAATAAAAATTTTGACTTTTAAGGAAAGCTACTCATGGGATTTCTCAATGGAAAACGCGTACTAATCGTTGGGCTACTTAGCAATCGCTCAATTGCGTATGGGATTGCTGAAGCGATGAAACGCGAAGGCGCTGAGATTGCCTTCACTTACCAAATGGACAAATTCGAAGATCGCGTAAAAAAATTAGCAGCAGACTTTGAATCAACTATCGTATTACCGTGTGATGTAGGAAGCGATGAACAAATCGACGCGCTATTCCCTGCCTTGGCTAAACATTGGGATGGCATAGACGTGATTGTCCACTCAGTTGCATTTGTTCCCAAAGATGCGCTGGATGGTGACTACCTAGAAAAAGTAACACGTGAGTATTTCCGTATTGCGCATGACATTAGTTCATACAGCTTCGCAGCACTGGCAAAAGCAGCCATGCCAATGATGGAAGGTCGTAATGGTAGCTTGCTCACCATTAGTTACTTGGGCGCAGAGCGTACATTGCCTAACTACAACGTAATGGGCGTTGCGAAAGCAAGCTTAGAAGCCAACGTGCGCTATATGGCGCAAAGTTTAGGCCCAAAAGGTATTCGTGTGAACGCTGTATCTGCTGGTCCAATCAAAACGCTTGCAGCCTCTGGTATTGCAGACTTCGATAAGATGCAGGGCTTTAACGAGAAACACGCTCCGCTGCGTCGTAATGTAACTATTGAAGAGGTAGGCAATGTCTCTGCTTTTTTATGCAGCGATTTAGCTTCTGGCGTGACTGGTGAGATTACTTATGTTGACGGCGGGATGAATATTACTGCGGCTGGTATTGTTGACTAAGATTTAGAAGCTCTATTTGAACAAAAAAGGCCGTCAATTCAATTGACGGCCTTTTTTATTGGCTGCTTATTTAACAATACCAAATAAGTAATCCTTATTGCGCTGCAGAATCACTCATCATCAAGCGACTATTCACCATAATCTTTTTATCTGCTTTAAGTGTACTAATGTAAGCAGATGAAAATTCAGATGCGATTGCAGTTCTCAAATCAAACAATGCTGCCTTTTTCGCATCATCATCATCGAGCTTATTTTGAACAGCTGTTACCTTAATTAACAAGTAACCTTTCTTGCTGTCTGCAATGCCAGCGTAAGCTGGTAATTTGCTTGTATCGACTTTAAACACATTTGACATCGTTAAGTCTGTTAAGCCTTGGGCATTTTTACGATCAACGAAAGCAGGAAGTATCCAATCAAGGTCAGCGACATCCTTAGATGACTTTAGACTCGCTAATGACGAAACCCCTTTATCGACCGCCAGTTTCGTTGCCTTCTCGATTTTCAGCAAGTCCGTAATTCCGACTTTAACCTCATCAAAACTTCGTGGTGCTGAAACTTTGTATTCAACAACGCGTGCTGAAATTAGAGTATTGTTAGAAACTTCGACAGCCTCAGTATTACGTTTATCTTTAAGTACTTCATCAGTAAAAACTAGCGTCATCAATTTATCACTTTTGAAGAATTTAGCGCCATCTGCGTAACTTAACCATTCAGTCTTCTGAAGTGGAACACCATAAGCATCAGCCACTGGTTTTAGGCTTGTCGATTGTTCATAAACAGAAGCACTAAAAGCTTCTGCTTGCTCTGAAAATTTAACTAGCGCCTTTTGATACATGATTTCTGCACGAATCTCTGACTTAAGGCCTTCAAAGCCTTGTCCTTGACCCAAAATTTCAGTCAACTTAATGATGTGATAACCGAAATCAGATTGGACCAAGCCGCTTACATCACCGACCTTCAAAGAGAAAGTAGCATCTTCAAATGGCTTAACCATTGAACCTCGACCAAAGGTACCCAGGTCACCCCCTTTTTCAGCTGAACCAGGATCTTGAGAGTATTTTTTAGCAAGCTCAGCAAACTTTCCTGGATTTTTCTTAACTTCAGCTAGCACTTGTTCAGCTTTTTTCTTAGCTTCAGCTTTTGCTTCAGCCGACGCAGTAGCTCCCACTCCAATTAAGATGTGGCTTGCATGACGATGCTCACCACCTTGGAATTTTGATGCATTTTCATCATAAAATTTCTTTGCTTCTTCTTCCGTCGTTTGCATTTTCGGAATCAAAGTGCTCGCAGACAACATCACAAACTCTAGCTTCACCTGCTCAGGCACTTTGAATTTGTCTTTATGCTTGTTGTAATAAGCTTGAACTTCAGAGGAATCCACGTTCACTTGAGAAATAAAATCAGCCGTCTTGATCTCAGCAACCGTCACTTCTCTCTGTTGATGCTCTTCATTAAGTACGGCATCCTCAACTGCTTTTGCAGAAAATGCGAGTCCAGGAATTCCATCTCGAACTTGTTGTAATAGCAGTTCTCCACGCATTTTTTTTTCAAATTGCGATGGCGTCATTTGATTTTGACTTAATAGCTTGTCGTAAACTTCTTGTGAAAATTTACCTCCCTGCTGAAACTCAGGCAAACTAGTGATGAATTGCGCTAATTGCTCATTAGAAACTTTAAAGTTGCTATTGACCACTTCAGCGTTGAGTAATCGTGTATTAATTAAACGGTCTAACACTGATTGTTTAACTTCAGGGGAGTCAAGGGCGCCAATATCTTTTGGGTTTTCTTTTTGAAAACGATCCCTCAAACTTTGCATCGCATTGCGATATTCTTGAATAGAAATTGTTGCGCCATCAACCTTTGCAACGGAAGCACCAGCTCCAGCATCTTTCAAATAAGCATCAATACCAAACAAAGCAAATGGCACTGTAATTAAAGTCAAAATTAACTTTGCAACCCAGCCCTTAGAATGGGCACGAATAACTTCCAACATAACGATTACACCTTCAATTAATAATTAAATGCAGCATTTTTATAAGTCATTGAGCCTGTCAAAAAGTTCTAATAAAACCAATTAAAACAAACGTAAAAATGAATAGATACTATTATAATTAATATACCATATTAGCGATAGCCTTTACAGGCCAAAGGGAACGCGAGAAAGCGTCTTGAAAAGCACTTTATCAAAAGTTTGAGTTTTCCAAAACTAGAAAAACAAAAAGCCCCGCTTTCGCGAGGCTTTTTGGTGAATTGCTATATGCTATAAACACTAGGCAATTCGTGGCGGAGTGGACGGGACTCGAACCCGCGACCCCCGGCGTGACAGGCCGGTATTCTAACCAACTGAACTACCACTCCAAAACTATGCGCTACATACTTAATAATGTAACGACTTATTCTACGATGGTTGAATGGTGGGTGATGACGGGGTCGAACCGCCGACATTCGCCTTGTAAGGGCGACGCTCTACCAACTGAGCTAATCACCCATTCGTTAACCAACGAAGAACGCTAGTTTACAGCATCCTTGAGTGCTTTACCAGCCCTAAATTTAGGGGAATTAGCTGCTTTAATAGAAATTGTGGCGCCAGTACGTGGGTTACGGCCATTACGCGCAGCACGTTTACCAACATAAAATGTTCCGAAGCCAATGAGGGTAACTAAATCCCCCTTTTTCAAAGCACTGGTTACTGCTGAAGTTGTTGCATCTAATGCACGGCCCGCTGCAGCCTTTGAGATTCCAGCGGCTTTTGCGATTTGGTCGATTAGCTCTGATTTATTCACTTGTATCCCCTTGCGTTATTATTTATAAAACAGGTCAGTTTTCAGCCCTGCTGTTTTACTTTATATCAAGTGTCAAAAGCTTGTGTCAAGCGTTAACCACCAAATACTCATTTAATGCTTAGTTATTACAACAGCTTCAACCTCTTTTATATCTTTAACTGGGAGCACATCAACGGTTGCTTCTGGCATTTTTTCCAATGCATATTCCAACACTTCATCAATCCATTTAACAGGATGAATAACTAAGCAGTTTCTAACGTTATCTGGGATCTCAGTCAAATCTTTAAGGTTTTGATCTGGAATCAATACCGTTTTAATGCCACCTCGATGTGCAGCTAACAACTTCTCTTTAAGTCCGCCAATTGGCAACACTTCACCACGTAAGGTAATCTCTCCTGTCATGGCAACGTCTGCGCGAACCGGAATATTAGTGAGCACAGATACTAAGGCTGTTGTTATGCCAATACCCGCACTTGGTCCATCCTTAGGCGTCGCGCCTTCAGGAAAGTGAATATGAATATCATTCTTTTCATAAAAATCTTCGGGAATCCCAAGGCGCTTAGCGCGGCTTCTCACCACACTCATTGCTGCTTGAATAGACTCTTGCATAACATCACCAAGCTTACCCGTCGTAATGGTTTTACCTTTACCAGGCATAGCGACTGATTCAATCGTTAACAAATCCCCACCAACTTGCGTCCAGGCTAAGCCAGTAACCTGCCCCACTTGATTATCTTTCGCGGCAAGTCCGTAATCGAAACGCTGAACACCAAGGTACTTCTCTACAATCGCTGGTGTCACAACAATCTGCTCAAATTTGCCATCTTTAGGCAAGCTTATTTTTGCAGTCAAAATATCTTTCACAACCTTGCGGCAGATTTTTGAAATCTCTCTATCAAGACTACGAACGCCAGCTTCACGGGTGTAGTAACGAATGATTTCTTGTACAGACGCTTCAGAAATTTCAATCTCACTCACTTTTAAACCGTGTGCTTTTAATTGCTTAGGCACTAAATACCGCATTGCAATGTTAAGCTTTTCGTCTTCTGTATAGCCTGCAAGGCGAATAATTTCCATACGATCCATTAAGGCTTCTGGAATATTAAGCGAATTAGAGGTGGCAACAAACATCACGTCAGATAGGTCGTACTCAACCTCAACGTAATGATCCACGAAGGTATGATTTTGTTCTGGATCAAGGACTTCTAACAATGCTGATGATGGATCACCGCGCATATCTTGCCCCATCTTGTCGACTTCATCCAATAAGAACAGTGGATTTTTTACTGAAACTTTCGCCATACTTTGCAAAACTTTACCAGGCATTGAGCCAATGTAAGTGCGTCGATGACCGCGAATCTCTGATTCATCACGCACACCACCTAAGGCAACTCGCACAAATTTACGATTAATCGCCTTAGCGATACTTTGACCCAGTGAAGTTTTACCTACCCCTGGAGGTCCAACTAAACAAAGAATTGGTGCTTTTGATTTATCAACACGCTGCTGAACTGCAAGATATTCAACGATACGCTCCTTCACCTTCTCAAGACCGTAGTGATCTTCCTCCAGAATACGTTGAGCCTCAACCAAGTCTTTATGTATCTTGGTTTTCTTTTTCCAAGGCAAATTCACCAAGGTTTCAATGTAATTCCTCACCACGCTAGCCTCTGCAGACATCTGCGACATCATTCTGAGCTTTTTCATTTCAGCATTCGCTTTATCCAAAGCCTCTTTAGGCATTTTGGCAGCTTCAATTTTCTTTGCTAATTCATCAATGTCAGCGTTTTCATCCTGCTCACCAAGTTCCTTTTGAATGGCTTTGACTTGCTCATTCAAATAATACTCGCGTTGACTCTTCTCCATTTGGCGCTTTACTCGCCCACGGATACGCTTCTCAACCTGCAAAATATCAATCTCACCTTCCATCACGCCAAGCAAATGCTCAAGACGCTGGGAGGTACTAAACATTTCAAGAATGCTCTGCTTTTCTTCGAGCTTTAAAGTGAGATGCGCGGTAATAGTGTCTGCTAATCGGCTTGCATCTTCAATCGTTGCAAGCGAAGTCAAAATCTCAGGCGGTATTTTTTTATTGAGTTTTACGTATTGATCAAACTGTGTAAACACAGAACGCATGAGCGCTTGGACCTCATGTTCATCCTCTTGCAGGTCAGCAATAACTTCGGCTTTCGCTGTAAAACACTCTTCAGTGTCTTGGAACTCAACCAATTTAGCGCGACTGACACCCTCAACTAACACCTTCACGGTGCCATCAGGCAACTTGAGCATTTGTAAGACTGTTGCAATTGTTCCAACATCATAGAGATCAGAAGCGTCTGGCTCATCTTTGTTTGCAGATTTTTGAGCCAATAAAAAAATTTGCTTATTGCCTTCAGAGGCAATCTCAAGCGCCTTAACTGACTTGGCACGTCCCACAAAAAGAGGGATTACAAGATGCGGATAAACAACCACATCACGCAAAGGCAATAGCGGCATAAATCCTGAGTCGTGAGTAAAAGTTGGCAATGTTTTTTCTGTCATGAGAAAGCCTTTAGCGTTAGCTTCATTCGGCAATATGCCGAGTATCTGTGCAATCTAATTGGGGATAAACTCTGGCACTTCAAGTGCCAGCGTAAATTATTTTTAGCATTAAGAGGTGCTGATTTAAATAAACACTAAAATATTCGACTTAGCTAACTGACTCAGCCTTCACTGCTTCATCAGAGTAAACCAAGACAGGTGGGTTATCACCTCTGATAGTCCCCTCATCCACTACAACCTTGATGAGATTAGGCATGGAGGGCAAATCAAACATAATTTCAAGCAAAGCATGCTCCATAATTGAACGCAGGCCACGAGCACCCGTTTTACGTTCAAGCGCTTTTTTAGAAATCAAACGAAGTGCTTCATCACGGAATTCTATCTCAACACCTTCCATTTTGAAGAGTTTTGCAAATTGTTTAGTTAAAGCATTTTTGGGCTCAACTAAAATGGTCATTAGCGCGGCTTCATCTAATGACTCAAGCGTTGCAATTGCAGGCAGACGACCAACAAATTCAGGTATCAAACCAAACTTAATCAAATCCTCAGGCTCAACATCACGCAACACTTCTCCAATTGCCCTTGAGTCTTCTTTGCTCTTTACTTCAGCACCAAATCCAATACCGCCTTTTTCAGAGCGACGTCGAATCACTTTATCTAAACCATCAAAGGCTCCGCCACAAATGAAAAGTATATTGGTTGTGTCTAGCTGAACGAACTCTTGATTTGGATGCTTACGACCACCTTGAGGAGGCACAGAAGCTACTGTCCCTTCAATAAGTTTAAGCAAAGCTTGTTGAACACCTTCGCCAGAAACATCGCGTGTAATGGATGGATTGTCTGATTTACGCGAAATTTTGTCAATTTCATCAATATAAACAATACCTCGCTGAGCTTTATCAATATCGTAATCACATTTTTGCAGTAGCTTTTGCATGATATTTTCAACGTCTTCCCCTACATAACCAGCTTCAGTTAATGTAGTCGCGTCAGCCATCACAAACGGTACATCTAAGAGGCGCGCTAGAGTTTGGGCTAACAGCGTCTTCCCGGAACCCGTTGGGCCTATCACTAAAATATTGCTCTTAGCAATCTCCACATCATCTTTGGCAGTAGGTTGATCTAAACGCTTGTAGTGATTATAAACCGCTACAGCTAGGCTCTTTTTAGCCTGGACTTGACCAATCACATACTGATCAAGAATCGCACAGATTTCTTTAGGGGTTGGGAGTTTCTTGTCACCGACTTTTTCGCCGTCAACCGTTTGTGCTTCTTCACGAATAATATCATTACAAAGGTCGACGCACTCGTCGCAGATGAATACAGAAGGGCCAGCAATCAGTTTTTTAACTTCATGCTGACTTTTACCGCAAAACGAACAATAAAGTAGTTTTTCGTCTGATGCGTTTTTCGTCATTCACTGTTCCTAAGATTTCTTTATAAATTCAATGCTCAAGTATAGCTGAAACAACAAAGCCGATTAAGCAGCCTCAGGACGATTTTCAATAACTTTATCAATCAAGCCATAAGTAACCGATTGCTCTGCACTCATGAAGTTATCCCGCTCTGTATCGCGATCAATTTCATCCGCTGTTCGACCTGTGTGGTGCGCCAAAATTTCATTCAGTTTCGCGCGCAAATACAAAATCTCTTTTGCATGAATCTCAATATCCGTTGATTGGCCTTGGAAGCCACCAGACGGCTGGTGAATCATGACACGAGAGTTAGGCAAACTAAAGCGCTTATTTTTAGCGCCAGCAGCTAACAAGAAAGCACCCATGCTTGCCGCTTGACCAATACACAGCGTGCTGACGTCAGGTTTAATGAATTGCATCGTGTCATAAATTGACATGCCCGCAGTCACTGATCCACCTGGTGAATTGATGTAAAGTGAGATATCTTTATCTGGATTTTCTGCTTCTAGGAACAGTAATTGTGCAACCACTAAGTTGGCAGTCATGTCATTCACAGGGCCGACCAAGAAAATCACACGTTCTTTAAGGAGTCGTGAATAAATGTCATAAGAACGCTCACCACGACCACTTTGTTCCACGACCATTGGGATATAACCGAGACCTTGCGTGTCCATGGTATTCATCATTTCTTTCATTTGAAGATGACTTGGCGTTTGCATTAAGCGTTACCCATTAAATCATCAAATTTAACTTTTTTGTCTGTTACTTTTGCAGCAGACAATACCCAGTTCACAACATTTTCTTCAGTTGCCAAGGCTGCTGGCTCATCAAGACGCTTAACGTCATCGTAGTACCAACGCATAACATCTTCAGGACGCTCAAAACTTACTGAGAATTGGTCAACCATTGCACGCACTTGGACAGCATCCGCTTGTAATGAATGTTCATTCACCAAGTGCATCAATACTAAACGCAATGTAGCACCACGCTTTGCTTGATCTTCAAACATTGAAGGCTCAAGTGTAACATTTGCCAAATCAACACCACGTTGTTGCAAATTATGGCGTGACATTTGCATCAAACGATCGATTTCCATACCAAGTAATGCGTTAGGTAAATCAAATTTTGCATTTGATACTAGAGCATCAAACACTTGCTCTTTTACATTTTGGCGAACACGCTTAGTCACTTCCTGTGACAAGCTTTCTTTAATTTCAGCTTTCATTTTTTCAACATCGCCGTCATCAACACCCAATGTTTTTGCGAAGTTAGCATCGATTTCTGGCAAGTTAACTTGCGCCACTTCAACGAAGTTAACTTTGTATGAAACTGTTTTACCAGCTAACTGCTCTGGTTGATGGTCGGCAGGGTAAGTAATTTCAAATGTTGCTTCGCTACCTGCTTTAGCGCCTAACAAATGCTCGTCAAACTCAGGAACACGACCACCTTCACCAATTACCAAATCAATTGTTTGTCCGCCAGTACTTTCAACTTCATTACCATCAATCGATGCAGATAAACCCAATTTAACTTTGTCACCTTTTTTGGCAACGCGTTTAACTGATTCATAAGTTGCACGCTGTTTTACAAGCACATCCAATGTTCTATTGACATCAGCCACTGCTACATCCAATACTGGACGCTCAATCTTAACTTTACTTAAATCCCCAATTTCAACTTCCGGGAATACTTCAAACGTTGCAACGTACTCGAACTCTTTATCTGCATCAGCAAAAGGTTTGTGTTCGATATTAGGATAACCAGCAACGCGCAACTTATTAGATTCAACACCTTCAGAAAATGAACGTTCTACCGCGTTCGTCAAAGCCTCATCACGTGCTTGAGCGCCATACTGTTGATGAACGAATTTTGCTGGTACTTTACCCGGACGAAAACCTGGCAACTTCGCCGTTCGCATGTATTGACCAATACGTTGATTAATTTCATCCTCAATTGGTTTCATCGGCACGGTTACCGTCATACGGCGTTCTAGTTTGCTGATGATTTCAACGGTTGCTGACATGTGATGTGTTCCTTAACTCAAGAAATTGCTATGTAAATTTGAATTCAGACTGGTTAATCGTAAAAAATTCAGACCTCAGTCAGACTCACTAAATTAATAAAGGTTACGATTATATCACAGGAGATTTTTTAGATAATCGGCTTTATTACACTGTTGCTGGCCTCTTAAAAGACACACAAAAGTATTAATAGACTAAAATACACAGGCAAATATTTAATCGCTTAAACAAGGAGAACAATCATGACAAACCCAGTGACACTCAAAGGCAACCCCATCACCATTGGCGGCAACATCCCAACAGTAGGCCAAACAGCTCGTAATTTTGAACTTGCTAATGCAAAACGTGAAACGGTGACATTAGAAACATATGCTGGAAAACGTAAAGTTCTAAATATATTCCCGAGTATTGACACACCAACCTGTGCAACTTCGGTACGTGAGTTTAATAAAAAGGCCGCCGAATTAAGTAATACCGTAGTGCTTTGTATTTCAGCGGATTTGCCTTTCGCACAAACCCGGTTTTGCGGTGCTGAAGGCATTGAAAATGTGATTGCACTATCTAGCTTCCGCAATAATGCACAATTTGCAACAAACTACGGCGTAGCGATTTTAGATAGCAGCTTAGCTGGCTTAACTGCACGTGCAGTAGTTGTATTAGATGAAGATAACAAGGTTTTGCATAGTGAATTAGTTTCAGAAATCGCTAACGAGCCTAATTATGATGCTGCACTCGTTGTTCTTTAAGCCATAGTCAGCAAAACAAAAAGCCCGCAGTTTAGTTTGCGGGCTTTTTGTAATTTATAACTCTCACTCAATCTATTTCTCGCTCATTTCCTGATAAACCGTATATTTAGCATGACTACCCTTGGCTTTATCCACTGGGTATTTAATCGCATTCAATACAATCTTGTCGTTAGCGGCTTGAATCAAATCAATGCCCGTTACTTCAGCTAGTCTCAGTAAATAAACAAAAGTATCAGCAAGCTCGTTTGCTACTTCTTGACGCTTTTCAGCACTTAAATCATAGCTTTCCTGAATCGTGTCCCACTGAAAATGCTCCACTAATTCCGCCGCCTCAACAATCATAGCCATCGCCAAATTTTTTGGAGAGTGAAATTGAGCCCAATCACGTTCATTCACGAAAGTATCAATTTTTTGACGCAATTCAACTAAGCTATCTGCCATTATTTTTCCTTTCGGTTAGAGCCTGCTACTAGCTTAATCTCAAACAAACGGCACTCTAAAGGGCCATTAAATAGGGGTGTACGTTTAGTCGGTGCAAGACGCATCATTTTAGGTAAACGCATATCATTTGTGAGGAAGTAGGCATTCCAGCCAGCAAAATTACGCTTCAAGGTCTCACCCATTTTAGGGTAAAGCGCAGCTAATTCTTCGTCTTCACCAATACGCACTCCATAAGGTGGATTAGTCACCATAACGCCCTCACCAGCTGGCGCTGGTACTAGGGTAAACTCCAACTGCGCAATCTGCACGGCCTCTAACAATCCCGCTTGCTCTAAGTTCTGCTTAGCTACACGCAAGGCGCGCAGGTCCATATCGCTACCGTAGATCTTAGAGAACTTCACAGGCTTCGCTTTTTTCCTGGCATCTTCACGCAAGCTACTCCAAAGTTTAGCGTCAAAATTGCTGAGCTTTTCAAAGCCAAATCCACGATGACTGCCTGGTGCAATATTCAGCGCCATCATCGTCGCTTCTAGCAAAAATGTACCACTACCGCACATTGGATCTAAAAATGGCTGACCTGGCTTCCATCCAGACAACTTGATAATACCCGCAGCCAAATTCTCACGTAGTGGCGCTTCAATGCTGGCGCGGCGCAAACCACGCTGATAGAGGGCATCACCAGAAGTATCTAGATAGAATTGATAGCTATCAGCAGCCAAATACGCATGAACACGCACATCGGGTTCTTTGGTGTCAATATAAGGACGACTATTAACTGCTTGACGAAATTTATCGCACACCGCGTCTTTAATGCGCAAAGTTGCAAACTCTAGGCTTTTAAGTGGGCATTTTACACCCGTCACTTTCACCATAAAGTTATTGCTGACCTTAAACCAACTTGGCCAATCAAGCTTATAAGCTGCATTAAACAAGTCATCCTCCGTGACGTATTGACCACTCGCTACGCGCCACATAATGCGTGTTGCAATGCGACTTTCAAGGTTCGCTTGGTAGCAAACAGCCATATCACCAGCAAAACCTACCCCGCCATCTGTGGCTTGTATGGCTTTTGCGCCAACGCTGGCAAGCTCATCTGCCAACAAGGCTTCAAGGCCGCGTGGGCAAGTGGCGAAAAAAATATGCTGGCTCATGTATTATGCTTTCTTTAGATTTACACTACAAACAACAAACGATTACTCGTACTTAAATTCTCATCCTTGAGCTTTTCAACAAACTCAAGAAACTCTATTTTGTGATTCTCTTGAAGGGCTTTTGCACGCACTCGCAAAGTTGACCATCTTAAATCGCGCGGTGGACGTTTAAAACCAAAGACGACGATATTGCCTGGGCGACCGGTTCGTAAGACCAACACACGATCATGAAAACTTTGCTCAATGCGCTGCAAGTAGATATCAAAGTTCTTATCCGAACCCCACAAGTTAACGGCCATCATGCCATCTAACCTCAAGGAGGCTTCACAAGTATCAAAAAAGCCTTGATTGTAAATCTCTGGCGGTACGCCTTTGCTATCAAAGATATCCAGCAATAGCACATCTGCCACGCTCCTATTTTCTTGCAGGTAAACCACACCATCACCTTCAATCACTTCCAATCTGTCATCATCATCGGGCAGATAAAAAAAACTACGCGCCACTTGGATGATTCGCGGATTAATCTCCACCACACGGGTTTGCATCTCAGGCAAGAAATGATGAATATATTTAGCAACGGAGCCGCCGCCCAAGCCTATCATCAGCACATCTTTAGATTGCTTCATAAACAGCAAAAACATGATCATGCCACGCGAATAAGCAAGCTCAAGCTCGTAAGGCGCTTTGACACGCATAGCGCTTTGCACGGTTTCCGAACCTAAATACAAGGAGCGCACGCCATCAATTTCGCTAACATCAACGCTATCTTCCCCCGTCATGCCTTTATGCACTGCTCTAGAGATTCTTCGACCAATACTTCGCATTTAAAGGACTTCCTCTTCGCCTTTGCTATCATCAATCGACACCTCAATCGGCACGCTGATTGGTGCTTCTTCAACAGATTTAAAGCGCGTATCAATCTCCATCATCAAAGTATCAATACGCTTAATTTCCAAGGTCACTCGCGTACGAACCGACAACTCAGGCAAGCTATGTACTTTAGTGATGTAAGGCATATGGTCAAAACGAACTAAGTTTTCGCGCCAAACTGTAGCTGAAATCTCTTCAATTTGCTCTTGCACTAAATACTGCAAGCACCAGTATCGTTCCATACGGGTTTGGAAGTCACTATAAGCGTTATAGGTCAAATCGAAATGTCGCATAATCATCGCAAGTTCATCGCTGTTTTGCGAGTAGGTGGGCTCCTCGCCTTGCATCAAAGCAATGATTTGGCGCTGATTCACTAAGTCCACCGCACGACGTAAAGGCGAAGTACTCCATGCATATTGCGCCACGCCTAAACCTTGATGCGGCTCGGCTTGCGTGGTCATGTAAACCTTACCGCCATTTTGCGCACGATAAATACCTGGCACTTGATGCTCAGCGAGCAAAGCGCCCCATTGGCTATTTGCTTCTATCATTAATTCAGCAACCAACTTATCCATCGGCGATCCACGACGACGGCCAACAATACGCACTTTTCCATCATCTACATAAAAGTTGTAATCAATTTGAATCGGGCGGTTTGGATCATGCTTACCACGGGCTTTTTCAAGCGACTCAGCCAAGTTGAACAAAAGCGATAACTTAGTCCAATAAGGATGACCGTTATCTTCAGCCAAGGTATCTTCATTGAAAAAGGGTTCTAAAGTATCGTGGCGTAAATTATCTACCACATGCACCATCTCAACTTTGCTATGGCGATTGCTAATCGTTAAATCCGCCGACACATCCAAATACATCGAAAGCGCAGGCTTCCATTCGCCCTCGTTTAAGCTAAAAGGCGTAATCGCAAATTCAGGCAACATGGTGATTTTATTACCGGGCATATACACGGTAGAAAGGCGATGCAAAGACACTTCATCTAAAGGCGTATGTGGGGCGATGCCTAATGCGGGCGCCGCAATATGAATGCCTACGCGGTGCGTGCCATCTGGCAATGTTTGAATAGAAAAGGCATCATCAATTTCTGTGGTTGTACTGTCGTCAATACTAAAAGCATCCACTTCAGCTCGCGATAAATCTTGTGGCATATCTGTCAATGACAATCCATCCGCAAACTGAACACCTTTTGGGAAATACTCGCGCAAAAAAGCACCCAAGTGATAATCGTGGTGAGACTTAATACCACCAGCGTAAGAAATGACTTGAATCGGGTTTACATGTAGCTCTGCGGAAGCGTGCTCTAATGCCTTCCACTCCATGCTATTTTTATCAGGCTCATAGAGCAACATGTCGAGCTTAAGCGCCAACTCTTCTGGCATTTTCTTAGCTTTTAACTGCTCAACGAATAATTGGATTTTTTCAGCTTGCACGCGCTTTTTCTCAAGCGCAGCTAAAGCGGCCTTTAGCGTATCTGATGGCGCAGCTTTATATCGACCTTTACCTTTGCGGTAAAAGTACACTGGCGCACTGTGCACACGCATTGCAACGGCAGCTGACTCAATTGAGCTGGGCACTTTGCCGTAATATTCTTTGGCGAGTTCTTCAAAGCCAAACTCAGGCTCGCCACAACACTCCCATAAAAATGATACTTCCAAGCCTTCAGCTTCAGCATTTGCGGCTTCCATAAAGCTCGATAGTGCGCTTTCAAATCTCACCAACACATTCACCGCTTTGATTTTAGAGCGCTTACCGCTTGCCGATTCCACCTGCAAAGCCCCTGCGGTTTCAGACATCACGGAAGCGACTTTAAAGCCACCATCTTCTTCAAAAAATACATTCATTACTTAGGCGTCACAGTACGATCAAAATTCAATTGCCCACATTTTACAGTGCTTTCAGTTCCGCGCTTGAGATAACATTGATAAGATGTGACTTTATTTGCATAATGACAGAATTCATCAATGGATAATCGTATCCCGATTACTTTGCTAACTGGTTTTCTTGGCTCAGGCAAAACCACGCTATTAAATAAACTACTCACTAATTCAGGTATGAAAGATACCGCCGTGATTATTAATGAGCTAGGATCAACTGGATTAGACGACATCCTTGCTAAGAGCCTAGAGCGCACTATTGAAAGCCAACATATTGCAGACAATACCGTTTTATTAGAGTCAGGTTGTTTATGCTGCATACTGACGACCGAGATGGCAGATACCTTAAGAGATCTTTTTTTTAAACGCGCGCTTTCAGCCATTCCTGAATTTAAGCGCCTGATTATCGAAACCACAGGCATTGCCGATCCTGGCCCCATTATGGGAAGCTTACTTAATGAGCCTGTGATAAGCTCAACCTACCGATTGGATGCTGTGGTGGTGACCGTAGATAGCGTTTATGGATTAGCGCAACTAAAAGCCCATGCTGAGGCTAGAAAACAAGCTGCTGTGGCAGATGTGCTACTCATTACTAAACCAGACTTGGCGAATGCCGAACAAATCAATGCGATAGAAACGGCGCTCAGTGAAATTAACCCAGGCGCAACCCAACACCAAGTCGCACAAGGCCAAATCGACCCAAGTCATATTATCGAGATTGGTTTGTTTGATAGCACCATCCAATTAGCCAAGCCAGAACGCTGGTTACGCGCGCCCTCCAAGAAAAGCGCAGGGCTGTTTAAAGAAGCCCACGACGAGGGCATTGCAAGCTTCACCATTACGCTTCCTATGCCGCTTAGTTATGACCTGCTCGAACCTAAACTAGCATGGCTGTGCGCCACCCACGGTGAACAGTTGCTGCGAATGAAAGGTATTATCCATGCCGATGACCAGCCCGACCCTATCGCTGTGCATGCCGTGCATAAAACGCTCTACACACCAACAATGCTCACGGGCTGGAAAGAAGAAAAGCCGATTTCTCGGCTTGTGTTAATAGGTAAGTGCTTAGATGAAGCAGCAATTAGAAAGGAAATGATGCAGATTTAAGCGTCAGTCTGAAAGTGAGATTTTATCATTTCAAATCATCCCAAATCTTATCTAATCGTTTAGTCGAAACAGGAAAAGGTGTTTTCAATTCTTGCGCAAACAAAGACACACGCAGTTCTTCTATCAACCAACGGTAATCCGCCAAAGCCTCACTGACCTCCAAGTTGGCTTTACGCAAATTAGTCACTTGGTCTTGCCATCGCTGCCAGACCATTTGTACGTTTTGGGCGCTTTTGGCATCGCGGTCAATTGCGCTTGGGTATTTATCAAGACGCAGCTTTAAAGCTTTGAGGTAGCGTGGCAGATGTTGCAATCGCTCCCACGGTGTTCGGCTAAAAAACTTCTTAGGCAGTAAAAGCGCTAATTGGTCTTCCACTTCCTTTTTTATCCGCGTCATATTAGGAGGCAAGACATTCAGCTTTTGGGTGAGCGCTAAATATTCTTGAGCAATCGCTGCAGCAAGTCTTGATGAGCCATCCACTACTGCTGGCAAGCGTGTTCTAGCCCGCTGTTTTATTGTCATAAACTCGGCATTGGTGCGCGGTAAATCATCCTCGCCAATAAAAGCGCGGTCACTAATGGCAAGCAACATGTCATCACGCAAATCCTCGGGCGAGATGAGATTGCGTAACAAAAGTGCGTATTGGTTAAATTGCGGCAAGCCTTTTTCCAGCTGCTTCATTTGCTCTTTTAGCTCAAAACGCATTAGCCTGCATACGCCCATTCTATGTGCCTGCTTGGCCATCGTTTCAGTATCAAAAAGCTTGACTGCCACGTTGTCTGTATTGTCCTCTAACGCAGGGTAGCCTGTTAGTTGATGACCTTCTTTAGTAAAGGTGAGCGTTTTAGGTAAGTCACCAAAATCCCATTGCTTGAGACCTGTTTTTTCAATACTGGGTGAACTACTTCTGAAGGTGAGTTGGGCGGCACTGCCCAATTGTGCCTTAAGCGCATTCCAATCCCGCCCCATGCCCAACTCACGACCTTTTTCATCTACCACACTAAAGTTCATGCGCAAGTGATCTGTCATCACACTCAAATCAAAATCCGCCACTGACAACTTAAGCGTGGTCTGTTTTTGAATGTACTCCGCTAATGCTGGCATCAACGCTTGGTCATACTTTGCCTGCTCTTGAAAGCCTGTGACAAAATCAGGCACTGGAACACAAACTCGGCGTAACGCTTTTGGTAAGGCTTTTACAAGACCAGTGAGCTTTTCACGCACCATGCCAGGCACCAACCAATCTGCCTGAGCGGGGTTCAACTGGTTAAGCAATGCAAGCGGCACGGTCGCGGTTACGCCATCAAGCGGATGACCTGGCTCAAAACGATACTTAAGCGCGAGCGTAACACCGTCCATCACAAAAGTTTCGGGGAACTGGGCCTCTGTTACCCCTGCAGCACCATGACGCATCAGCGCATCTTTGGTAAGGTAAAGCAAACGCGGCACTTTTTCTTCTGCCTCTTTGCGCCATTTTTCAAAGCTTGCACCGTTGTAAATGTCTTGCGGAATAATATTGTCGTAAAAAGCAAATAAAACATGCTCATCCACCAGCACGTCTTGACGACGGGCTTTATGCTCTAGCTCTTCAATCTGTGCAATAAGATGTCGATTGGCTTCGAAGAATGGCGCGCGGGTATCGAACTCCAGATTTGCCAAAGCTTCACGCACAAAAATCTCGCGCGACTCTTTTGAGTCAATTAGGCCGTAATGAACACGGCGCTTAGGAATAATCGTTAAACCATACAAACTGACACGCTCCCAAGCAGAGACTTGCGCAAGCTTTCTATCCCAGCGAGGGTCAGAGTAATGACTTTGCGTGAGATTGCGGGCCAGCGGCACTACCCAATCGGGGTCTATCTTGGCAACACAGCGCGCATAGAGCTTACTGGTTTCCATCAACTCAGAAGCCATTACCCATTTAGGGCGCGACTTTTTGAGGACTGAGCCTGGCGCAATGGTAAATCGAATGCCCCGCGCACCTAAATAACTATCCGCCTCCCCATCTTTAAAGCCTATATTGCCTAACAAGCCAGATAATAAAGCTCGGTGAATCTGGTCATAGTTTTTATCTAAATCAGCCTCTTCTGCATTGGGTTTCAAATCGAGCTCTTCAGCAATTTCACGAATCTGTCCATGCAATTCACGCCATTCTTTCAGGCGCAAGAAAGATAAGAAGTTCTGATGACATTTACTCAATAAATCTTTATTAGACTTTTTAGTTTTAAGCGCCTCGTCATAGAAATTCCAAAGCTTCAGGAAGCTCAAAAAGTCTGAACGCTCATCTGCAAACTTAGTGTGGGCCTGGTCTGCCAACTCGCGCTTATCCATTGGTCTTTCGCGCGGGTCTTGAATACTGAGTGCACTAGCGATAATTAATATCTCACGTAATACACCTTCTTGTTTCGCTGCCAAAATCATGCGCCCTACTCGCGGTTCTAGTGGCAAGCGGGCAAGCTGTTTACCAAGCTCAGTGATTTCTCGATTAGCATCAACTGCGCCTAACTCCTGCAAGAGGAGATAGCCATCTGCAATGAGGCGTGAAGAAGGTGCTTCAATAAAAGGAAAATTGCTTATATCGCCAAGGCGTAAAGCTGCCATGCGTAAAATAACTGAGGCCAATGAGCTGCGAAGAATTTCAGGGTCAGTAAAAGCTGGACGAGCATTAAAATCCTGCTCGTCATAAAGCCTGATACAAATACCGTTAGACACTCGACCGCAACGCCCTGCGCGCTGTTTAGCGGCGGCTTGGCTAATCTTCTCAATCTGTAACTGCTCAACTTTAGCGCGGCTACTATAACGATTCACCCTGGCCAAACCTGCATCAATCACATATTTGATACCTGGGACCGTTAGTGAGGTTTCAGCAACGTTCGTAGCAAGCACAATACGGCGCGTTCCTGTAGTGCGGAAGATTTTTTGTTGATCTTCAATCGAAAGTCTTGCAAACAGGGGCAACACCTCAATCGATCTTAACTTTGCTGAGCGGCCTTGATATTTTCTTAGGTGTTCAGCGACATCGCGAATTTCTCGCTCGCCTGGCAAGAACACTAAAATGTCACCATCGCCTTGTCGCAGCAAATCATCTGCTGCATCTAAAATCGCCTCTTCAATCGCTTCTTCTGCATCGTCCTCTTCCAGCCAGCGCGCCTCAGTCTTGCCTTTGCGCTTAATGCCAAAAAGATTATCATCATCTTCCCCAATATCCTCTTCAACAGTTTGTGCGGTATAACCTGCCTTACCAAGCGGACGATAACGAATTTCAACAGGATAGGTACGCCCAGAAACCTCAATCACAGGCGCGCCGTCAAAGTGCTTGGAGAATCGATCAGCATCAATGGTTGCGGAAGTCACAATTACTTTTAGATCTGGCCGTTTTACAAGTAGCTGCTTAAGGTAACCCAGCAAGAAATCAATATTCAGACTGCGCTCATGCGCCTCATCAATAATGATGGTGTCATAAGCATTAAGAAAATTATCGCCCTGCGTTTCCGCCAGCAAAATACCATCGGTCATCAACTTAATATAATTAGACTCTGAAAGCTTATCGTTAAAGCGGACTTTGTAGCCCACCACCTCGCCAAGCGGCGACTTAAGCTCTTGCGCAATACGACTTGCCACCGAGCGTGCCGCAATACGGCGTGGCTGCGTATGGCCAATTAAACCGCCAATACCCCGACCAAGCTCTAAACAGATTTTAGGTAACTGCGTGGTTTTACCAGAGCCTGTTTCGCCGCAAACGATCACTACTTGATGCTTGGCGATTGCCGACTTAATTTCATCTTTGCGCGTAGTTACCGGTAAATCAAGCTCATATTCAGGCTTGGGCAAAGCATTCAAACGCGCTTGATATTTTTGATGTGAGGATGAAATCTTTTGAATAATTTCAGCAATAAGCCTAGCAGCTTTTTGGCTGACTTTCGAATCCGGTGATTTTTCTATGGCTTTTTGTAAATCTGCTACATCACGAATTTTGCGACGCAAGCCGTGACGGTCAGCCAACATACAAGTAGCAAGCGCTTGGTTAAACTGAGTGATAGATTGGAGATTGTTCATGATGGACTTCGGCAATACTTATGCAAAGCGGGTATGCAACTCTTCCAGATTTAGCGTTTCAAGTATCTGCGCCAAACGTACTTGCGCATTTTTGCGTGGGCTATTTTTAAAGCGCGCGATAATGAGCTCATTCTTCATAGAATGCTCCCAACCGACAAGCTCTGTCACCGTTACCTGATAGCCGTGCGCTTCTAACTGAAGACATCGCAAGACATTGGTAATTTGGCTACCAAACTCACGGGTATGGATGGGATGACGCCAGATTTCAGATAAAGGTGTTTTGCCAAAAGATTCGTTTTTGTGTTTGCGTAAGACTTCAGCCACCTCAGCCTGACAGCAAGGCACTAGCACCATAAACTTCGCTTTCTTTTCCAAACCGAAGCGAATGGCATCATCAGTTGCAGTATTACAAGCGTGTAAGGCTGTGACAATTTCGACTTGCTGAGGTAATAAAGCTGAAGTCATCGACTCCTCAACGTTTAAATGATGAAAATCCATGCGGTCAAAATTCAATTGCTCGGCCAACTCTTTAGAATTATGGACCAACTCAGCACGCGTCTCAATGCCCACAACATGGCCTGATTGATGCTGCTTCATAAACAAATCATAAAGAATAAAGCCTAAGTAAGACTTACCCGCACCGTGATCAACCAAGGTTATATTCTCGCCCTCCTCCATTAACTCAGTAAGCAAAGGCTCAATAAAGTGATAAAGGTGATACACCTGCTTGAGCTTGCGGCGGGTATCTTGGTTGAGCTTACCGTCACGCGTCAGAATATGAAGCGCCTTGAGCAACTCAACGGACTGTTGTGGCTTAATTTCAGGAATTAAAGACATAAATGCATTTTAACTGATGCCGCATCCTTTGAATAATAAAACGCGGCCATAGTCTGAAATGTTAGAATATCAACCTTTAGGTTAAGTCGACATCTGATCAGCCGCAAGGCGAAGCCGACAAAGTCAGCAAAAATATTCAGCGAGGATTTATGGCAATACAATGGTATCCGGGCCACATGACCCAAGCTCGCAAAAAAGCCGAAGAGACAATGGAGTTTACCGACGTCGTTATCGAGGTGTTGGATGCGCGCGTACCAATGGCCAGCCATAATCCAATGATTGATGAAATGCGTTTATTTCGTCAGCGCCCGCAGCTTAAAATACTTAACAAAACAGACTTAGCTGACCCTGCTGTCACGCAGGCTTGGCTGAACTATTATAATAAACAGCCCAATGTAAAAGCGGTGGCTATTTCATGTAAAAAAACAGGGGATGCTGCAAGAGTTCCTAAACTATGTGCTGCTCTTGCACCCCATAGAGACTCGCCTATCAAGCCGCTCCGCATGATGATTATGGGTATTCCTAACGTTGGTAAATCGACATTCATGAATGCACTGCTTAACCGCCGGGTGGCAAAAGTAGGCGACGAGCCTGCCGTGACCAAGTCACAGCAACGCTTCGAGCTCAGCCCATTGATGAGCATCACCGATACCCCCGGCATGATGTGGCCAAAAATCCAATATGAGTCAGATGGTTTCATGCTAGCTGCTAGTCACGCTATTGGTCGTAACGCTGTGATTGATGAAGACGTCGCCGTTTTCCTTGCTGACAACTTACTTAAGCGTTATCCAGCCTTGCTAGCCACCCGCTACAAAGTTGATGTAACGAGCATGGATGGTATTGATTTGCTCGAAGCAATTGCAAAGCGCCGCTCATACAAGTTAAAAGCAGGCGAATGGGATATGGAAAAAACTGCGGTGACTTTTTTAACTGAATATCGCGCTGGTACGATCGGTCGCATTAGCTTAGAGACCCCGGTAAGCCGCCAAGAAATGATGGATGCGAATAAAAAGGTGGTTGAGGAACCTAAAGGAGAGTCTGACAAAGACAATAGCGAAGAATAGGTTTATTTTTTCACAAGCTGTTTACTAAACTCAACATCCAGCTTGCTCACTCGCTTAACGATTTGCGGTCCAAAACCATTCACAAACACCACAAAATCATCCATAGTCATTGGCTCACAAAATTTAATTGATACGCCATCCTCACCCGGTTGAGAGAGCCAAAATAAGCCTCTACAGTTGGTGCCCATTGAGTAGGTTTGCTCGCCACGTTTATTAAGGCGCTCTACCGCACTACTTGCTTTAGTTGATCTCATGGTATTCCTTTTCTTTTATTAAATGTTGATCGTTATAGAGGACCTATAACGTCTGCCAGGCTCTGATTAACACCGCTTGGCCAACCAAATGTTTGGGTGACTCAACATCTACCACATTCCATACCGTTGCTTTCTCAATTAAAAATCGACTACCGTCTTTGGCAATCCGAATACCAGTATAGTTTTCAATAAAGCCATGTTTAGCCACTTGGCGCAAAAATTCTGCTCGTACTTCGCGCAATAGAGTTTCTGCAGAATAGCGTGAGGGCAAACCCAGCATCTCTTGTGGCGCCATTTTAAATAAAGCTAAGGCTTGATGATTGGCATAATTGAACATCGGGTCTTCCCCGGTTTGATGCGAAGCAATTGCAAAAGGTGAATCCATCAATGCTTTTACGGTATCGCCACTATCGACAATCAAGGGCTCACCCGTCCAATGCTGATAACTGCTCATCAACAAATGGCTATGGCGCGCTAAGAAAATGGCTTTACGATAATCATCTAAAAATGGATTAGCTTTCATGGCGCAAACTATGCCACGATTTGATAGCTAATGTTAGCCCGAAAAGTTAAAATTGCTAGGCTAAACTGAAATGCAACCGCCTTTATCAATACTTGAAGCTCTAATGTTAAACACCCTTAACGCCCCACAGCGTGAAGCAGTAAAATATCTTGATGGTCCCCTGCTTGTTCTGGCTGGCGCTGGTAGCGGCAAAACGCGCGTGATTACTCAAAAAATCGCTTACCTGATTCAAGAGTGTGGCTTTGCACCAAGAGAAATTGCGGCAATTACGTTTACCAATAAAGCTGCGCGCGAGATGCAAGAGCGCGTTAGTCAATTGTTGATTGGCGTTAATACCAAAGGCTTAACCATTGCGACCTTTCACTCGCTGGGTATGCAAATTTTGCGGCAAGAGGCCGAAGTGTTAGGTTATAAAAAACAGTTCTCCATTTTAGATTCTTCCGATAGCTACAAAATTTTATCGGACATTTTAGCGACCACTGACAAGCAACTCTTACGCAAAACACAGTGGCAAATTTCTAGTTGGAAAAATGCATTTTTAACACCAGACCAAGTCAAAATAACTGCCGATGAGGAGTTAACGGTGGCAGCGGCAAAGGTTTATCAAATCTACCAACAAACCCTAAAAGCTTACCAAGCCGTAGATTTTGATGACCTCATTAAACTGCCTGTTGAGCTTTTTGAACAACATGCTGAAGTGCTCAACAAATGGCAGCACAAGCTTAAATACTTACTTATCGACGAATACCAAGATACCAATGCCTGCCAATATAAATTGGTAAAGCTGCTCACAGGTGTTGAAGGCAACTTCACAGCGGTGGGTGACGATGACCAAGCGATTTATGGTTGGCGGGGGGCTGACGTTGAAAACTTACGCCAACTCACACAAGACTTCACGCACTTAAAAGTGATTAAGCTCGAGCAAAACTATCGTTCAACCGTCCGTATTTTGCGGGCGGCCAACCAAGTCATTTCAAACAACCCTAAGCTTTTTGAGAAAAAACTTTGGAGCGAGCTTGGTACTGGCGATTTAATTCAAGTGAGCGCCGCACGTGATGATGAACACGAGGCTGAATCGGTTGTGATGAAGCTGATGGCGCATAAGTTTGAACATCGGACAACTTATGCAGATTACGCGATTTTATATCGTGGCAACCACCAAGCACGCATATTCGAGCAACACCTTCGTAACCATAAAATCCCTTACACAACCTCTGGCGGACAATCATTTTTTGATAAAGCTGAGATTAAAGACTTAGTCAGCTATTTACGTCTCATTGCCAATGAAGATGATGACCCTGCTTTTATCCGCGCGGCCACTACACCTAAAAAAGGTATAGGCAACATGACGCTAGAGCGCCTTGGCGAATATGCAAGCATGCATAAAATGTCTTTATTCGCCGCAGCGTTTGAGGGCGAATTTCAACGTGAGCTTGGCGGACGTCAGCTAGACGACCTGCTTACTTTTTGCCAATATATCAATAAACTGCAAGACCGCGCAGTTAAAGATCCTGCTGGCGAAGTGCTTAATGACATGCTTACAGCTTTACAATACGAAGCATTTTTGTACGATTCTGAAGAGCCACGCTCAGCAGAAGCTAAATGGAAAAATGTGCTGGATTTTGTGGGCTGGCTCACCCGAAAAGGGGAAGATAACGGCGATGGCGAAACACGTGATTTACTTAGTCTGACGCAAATGGTTGCGCTGATGAGCATGTTAGAAGGCCGCGAAGATGGCGAGCCAGATGCGGTTAAACTATCGACACTCCATGCCGCTAAAGGCTTGGAATTCGGACACGTATTTTTAATCGGTGTAGAAGAAGGGATTTTACCGCACCGTGAAAGCGTGGATAACGCAAAAATCGAGGAGGAGCGACGTTTAATGTACGTGGGCATTACTCGTGCACAAAAATCACTTAATATCTCTTGGTGCAAAAAACGTAAGCGTGCAGGCGAAACTGAAATTTGCGAACCCAGTCGCTTTATTGAAGAACTTCCAGCTGACGATATTCGCCATTTTGGCAACCCAAGTGCAGATCCTGCCGCCAGCAAAGAACATGGCAAAGAACGTATGGCACAAATTCGCGCTATGCTTGGCCAAAAATTGAATTAAAAAAGCATAAATTAAATAGAAAGTACTCATGCCTCATATCACCCTAGACAACGCCTCCCTTGCATTTGGCCATCACGCTTTATTAGATAAAGCTTCGTTTCAGCTTGACCCAGGTGAACGGGTTGGCTTGATTGGTCGAAATGGTGCAGGCAAATCTAGTTTACTCAAGGTGATCGCGGGCGAAACTAAACTCGATGATGGTAACGTTTGGCGTGCGACTTCAGTTCGTATTGTTTATGTGCCACAAGAGCCTGTGCTAGATCCAAAACACACGGTGTTTGAAGCGGTTGCTGAAGGTCTAGGCGACATGCAACAAATCTTGGTGGATTATCATGAAGTAACGCACAGCATGGGTGAAGCAAATGCTGATATTGATGCGCTGATGGAACGTATGCAGACACTTCAACATGAGCTAGACGCCAAAGATGGCTGGGGGATGCAAGCCAAAGTAGAAACCGTACTGAGCAAATTAAGCTTAAATCCTGATACACCTATCGCATCACTCTCCGGAGGATGGCGCAAGCGCGTTGCGCTAGGACGCGCCTTAGTGGCTGACCCTGAAGTACTGTTGTTAGATGAACCTACCAACCATTTGGATTTAGAAGCGATTCAGTGGCTAGAGGAGTTACTACTCAATTTTAATGGTGGCGTGTTATTCATCACCCATGATAGACGTTTCTTAAATCGACTCGCAACACGTATTGTCGAGTTAGATCGCGGCAAGTTAACGGATTTTATGGGCAATTACGAGAACTATCTCGTCAAAAAAGAGGAGTTGCTAGCAGTTGAAGCAACGCATGCCGCTAAATTTGACAAAGTACTGGCTCAAGAAGAGGTTTGGATACGTCAAGGCATCAAAGCTCGCCGCACCCGAAACGAAGGACGCGTTCGGCAATTAGAGAAGCTACGCTTAGAACGAGCTGCAAGACGTGAACGCCAAGGCAATGTGAAGCTTTCATTAGACGCTGGCGAACGCTCAGGCAAGCTAGTTGCTGAGCTTGATAACGTAATCAAAGCCTATGGCGACCGCACCCTGATTAACGGCTTCACCACACGCATCATGCGCGGCGACCGTATTGGTTTACTTGGCCCTAACGGCATCGGCAAAACCACGCTCCTAAAACTCATATTAGGCGAAGAAGAGGCAGACTCAGGAACGATTCAGCGTGGCACCAATATGAACGTGGCTTACTTCGACCAAATGCGCGAGCAGCTAGATGAAGAAGCCACATTGGCAGACACGATCAGTCCAGGTTCAGACTTTGTGGAAATCGGCAACGAACGCAAGCACGTCATCAGTTATCTAGAGGACTTCTTATTCCCGCCGCAACGTTCACGCTCCCCAGTAAAATCGCTTTCCGGTGGAGAGCGTAACCGCTTGTTACTTGCTCGTTTATTTGCCCGCCCTTCTAATGTATTAGTCCTTGATGAGCCAACTAACGACTTAGATATCGACACACTTGAGCTACTTGAAAGTTTACTGCAAGACTTCCCTGGCACCTTATTCTTAGTTAGCCATGACCGCGCGTTTTTAGAAAACACTGTAACGCAAGTAATTGCATTTGAAGGCAATGGTCAACTCACAGAGTTTGGTGGTGGCTATGATGACTGGCTTCGCTTCACTGAGCAACGTGCAAGTGTCATCAGCAACACTCCAAAAACTAGAGCAACTGAACAAAAACAAGGAGCGACAAGCCTAAAGCCAGCTAAAGCAAAATTAAGTTACAAAGAGCAACTTGAACTTGCGGAACTACCAGAAAAAATAGAGAAAATTGAAGCAGAAATTACCATAATGAACAATACATTAGCAGATCCAGCGATTTATAAAGCGGACTTAGAAAAAGCCACTTCGGTTCAGATTAAACTAACCGAATTAGATGAGTTGCTTCTTAACTCAATTGCACGCTGGGAAGAACTTGAAAGTAAAAACGAAGAGTAATCAAGTCAGCTCAACAAAATAAAGGATTAATGATGAAATCTAAACTAGCTTTTTTTACAGCGCTAACAATATTTAGCGCTGGCGCCTATGCCGGCGCATCTAGTTGTTACTCCATTAGCAACCAAGACTCAAAAAATCTTTGCTTGGCTCAAGCCAAACACGAGAAATCTTATTGTTACTCCGTGAACGACAGAGACAGAAAAAACTATTGTTTAGCTATAGTAGGGAACGAGAAAAGCTACTGTTATAGCATTTCATCCAGTGATGCCAAAAATGAATGTTTAGCAAGATTTTAAAACGAATTTGGTGCCCCCGACACGAATCGAACGTGTGACCCTCCCCTTAAGAGGGGGAGAATATCGGTATTTAGTAGCGTTGATATACATTCCAAATAATTAAATATTCGCTATTAAACATAAATATAGTTAAAACATAAAACTTAACTAATGTTGATTTATATTAATTCATGTTGCTATAATTTCACTACATAACCACTACACTAAATTAAGCTAAGATGACATCAGTTAAATCAACTCCTAAAAAAAGGAAAGTTAGAGAACTTTTCACTGCCGCGAAAATAGCGGGATATGAGTGCGAGCCTGGTAAGAATCAAACATTTTACGGAGATGCTAAGATTCCAAGCTTAGGGTTACGTGTGACTGCTAAGGGCGCAAAATCTTTCATATTTGAAACATCACTTAACAATAAAACAATACGAACAACCATTGGCGATATTCGCACTTATACAATAATAGCTGCTCGTGCAGAAGCTACTAGGCTTAAAGCTATGACTGATAGAGGAATTGACCCTCGTCAAGTAGTAGCTGACCAAATCGCAAGTGATAATGCGAAGAAAAAGGCTCAGAAAGAGCAAGTTGCCATAACTGCAATGCAATCCAAAATTGAATCACTTACAGTAAGCGAGGCATGGGACTCCTACGTTAAAGAACGAAGCGCATCCATGGTAAACGGCAAACCTGAATGGGGTACAAGACACAAAGAACATTTAGCCTCATATGTGCAAGCTGGGGGCGTTCAACGCAAACGTGGAGGCCGTCCTGACCAACCAAATGTAACTCGTAAAGGTATTTTATATCCACTGATGAATAAACGCCTTATAGACCTAGATTCCAAGGCAATTGAATTATGGTTAGATAAAGAATTAACTAAGGCCCCTACTTCTACAGCCAAAGCATTTAGTGCTTTACGTGCATTTCTTACATGGTGCATTAAGAATGATGAATACAGTGCTGCTGTTCATGCAAATGCCTGCCAAGCTGATAGCGTTAAAAAGAAAGTGCCAGCATCAAGAACTAAAGAAAATGACAGCTTAAGGCGCGCTCAAATTAAACCATGGTTTGAAGCAGTAAAAAAGATTAGCAATCCAATTATTTCAGCTTATTTGCAAGGGCTGTTGTTGACTGGCGCAAGACGAAATGAGTTGGCAAGTCTACGGTGGAAAGATGTCGATTTCAAATGGAAAAGTATCACTATCCGAGACAAAGTAGAGGGTGAACGCACGATACCTCTAACGCCCTACTTTGAAAACTTAATAAGCCCACTAGCAAGACGGAATGAATTCGTATTTAGTAGCCTCACATCCAAATCACAAAGAATTGAGGAGCCTCGCAATCCTCATAAAAAAGCATTAGCAAATGCAGGGCTTCCAAACTTATCAATTCATGGTTTGCGCAGGTCATTTGGAACACTAGCTGAATGGGTTGAGGTTCCTGCAGGTATCGTTGCGCAAATAATGGGGCACAAGCCAAGTGCAATTGCTGAAAAACACTATATACAACGTGAACTTGATTTGTTGCACTTATGGCACGTTAAAATTGAAGCTTGGATATTAAAAGAAGCTAATATTAAGTTTGAGCCTGCCAATGCTGGATTGCGACTTGCAGTTTAAGGAGAAATAAATGACAACTTCATTGATTGCGTCGGCATTTGTTAGCTTAGAAGGAAATGGAACTTTAGATAATCGTTTGGTGTATTGGCTGTCACTTGATAAGTGGAGCATTGACGAGGCTGCAAAAGTAATGTCCAACATCATACCTGACCAAAGCTCAATAAACGCTAATGAAGAATTTTCTTCAGTTACCTTATTTACTGGTCAGCAAATACCAAGTTTTGATGATGAAGGTAATCCAATAACCTATGGGGATTGTGTTGAGTATATTGAGGGTTGCGAATGTTGGAAATTAAATAAATCACAGCTCTTAAAATACACAGGGCTATTTAATGATGTTAGAAGACTTTTGGCTAGAGCATTTCAGGATGAAGCTTACTTGCATCCAATAACTGCTATTGATTTAATTGTTTCCAAGGATGTAGCTATACCATGGCTGAACTTTGCTGTGACAAACAAACTAATGCCCACGAAAGAAGATTTAGGAACCCAATCCACAGAGACATCACGAAAGAACAGCAGCCGACCTCCTTATCAACAGCGCCATCAAGAGATAGAAATCTTACGTGTCATAGGTGAGCTTGGATATGATGCAACAAATTTGCCCCCAAGGAATTCGGGGAAACGTTGGGTAAAAGCGCAGGTAAGGGACGTGCTAGAGTTCCCAGTAAAAGTGTTTGATAAAGCTTGGGAGAGATTGAGAACAGATGGAAGAATAAAAGATTAAAAAGCGCACCCCCCCAATTTGGGGTATCGGGGAGACTTGTGGGGGAGAATAGTTAGGAAAGTTTAATTCGTATCATCATGTAATTCAACGCTAATACCTAGCTTTGTTACATGCCTCAACAAAGAGGTATATACGATGAAAACTTCAACTCAACCCCTAGCCAAACTGGCAGAAATCTCTGCTGGTCGTGACTTCATATTAACTAGTGAATTTGCTCATGTTACAACGCGAGCAGAGCAGACCATCCGAAAAACGTATTGCCTTACAGGAGAATGTTACGGCATAAGACCTGTAAAATTTGGTAATAAGTTACTTTGGCCAGTTGCCGATATAGCCACACTTCTCGCCTGTGGTTGCCCAGTCAAAAAAAGCAACCTAAAACAACAAGCATCGCCAATATAAATGCTTCAGGAAGTAGAGAAATTTCTATATGCCTTGGGCGGTGACGGGCCTTTTACATTCCAAACACTTGGCGAAGGCTTGGCAAAAGAAAATAAGCGATTGTCGCGGATAACTCATGGTGACATTACGCCAAAATTCAAGCAACTAAAAGATTTAAATGCTCAAGGTGCAGGCATCTTCGTTATGGTTAACCAAGGGGACTTGGAAGGCCGCAAAAATGCCAACGTGGTGAGCGTTAGAGCCGTTTTTGTTGACTTGGATGGCTCACCTATTGAGCCAGTCTTGAATGGGCCTCTAAAGCCTCATGTTGTGGTTGAGTCTTCCTCAGAAAAATATCATGCATATTGGCTAGTTGAAGATATGCCAAAGGATAGTTTCAAGGCTATCCAGCAAACTCTTGCTCGGAAGTTCAATGGTGATATTAAGGTCTGTGATTTACCAAGAATCATGAGGGTTCCAGGCTTTTATCATAAGAAAGGCACACCATTCTTAACTAGAATAATCGAAATAAATAATCATCCTAAGTATAAGTTTGATGAATTCATTAATGCATTTGGAATCAGCAAAAACATTTCAAACTGGAAAGGGAATGAACCAATTCTTGAGAAACATAGAAACGATAGCTTGTTTGCAAGAGCTAGAGGTTTTGTTCAGCAAGGCTTAGATTTAGAAGGTGTCTACGAGCGGATTAAAGAGATAAACACTTATGATTGCAAGCCGCCATTATCAGATGATGAACTCCTAAAAATTGTTAAATCAGCAGTTGGTTATGGTGCGCAGGGGGCAGTTAAAATTGATTATTCCATATTTGATTCGCCAAATTATATGGCACTAACCCATCAAGCAAAAGCACTTGATATGGTTGCCCGTAGGCTATCCAAAAACAACTCAGAAACGGAAATATCACTCACGCTAAAAGACCTAGCGAGATTTGGGTTCAGGAATGCAAAATCACTAGCGAAATATAGAGAAGAACTTATTGATGCAGGTTATTTGATAGTGGTTCGTTTACCAAAATTTGGGGTGGGTGGTGATATTCGTGTTTGTGGTTTATTCAGGATAGCAAGTTAGTTTTTATAGTAAAAAATACCATAAAAATGGGGTAGTTTTATAGTAAAAAATACCACCCTAATTATGTAAACACTCACGTGAAATCAAAAAGGCGCACCATGAGGCACAAAAAATTATGCGGAGCATATGCACGAAGCACAGGGAAGCCATGTAGGTGCAAGGCGTTAAGAAATTCACGCTGTCGCCTTCATGGAGGCTTATCCACTGGGCCAAAGACACCTGAAGGCAAAGTTAAGATAGCTGAAGCTACTAAACATCGTATGCTAAACGGTCAGGCTGAACTGGCTAAAGAAGGTTTTCAACGATGGTTAGCTAATGGCGGCAGAGAAAGACTTAGCCGCCTAGCGATTAGACGCAATCACCTGAGAAGGATGAGAGCTTTGTATTAGTTAATACAACTGTTTAATTTAATTAAACGATACTAACTTGGCTCAAAGAGGACTTTCGCCACATGTGTCGCGCGCGACGCGTCTTGGGGTTTTAACTATCACCACTTCTTTTGAATAGAAGTATCCATTCTGCCAACTCATCATCACTAGCGTAAAAATAAGGTGCTGGCGTATTCAGCACTTGAGCTAGGCGTTCTAATGTCTGAAAGTCAGGTTGATGTTTGCCACGTTCGTACTGATTTACTCTGGCGCTTGCTGAGTACTCGTCAATGCCAGCAAGCACCCCAAGTCTCTCTTGAGATATGCCAATACGAAGTCGCGCCTCTTTAAGTCTCTTTGCAAAGACGCTTATTTGCTTTGAATTAATTGATTCGGGTATTTTCACCCCTAAGATAATCTTAGTTTTTGGTTGACTGCGTACTAAGATATCCTTAGTATTACGGCAACTGTATTGATAACTAACATTAAAAAAACATTTAATTAAGGTGAATATTATGAAGTTGATAGGCTTGGCATTGGCAATTGTTTTTATGTTGACTGGATGCATGTCAACAAAGTCTTTTATAGACCCGACGTATCCAAAAGTATCTTATGAGGCGGTAACTAAAAAAACTCAGCCTCTGAAGCTGAATCTAGTCGTTGAGTTCCAAAGAAATGGTGAGTCTTATCCAAGAGCCAACCCACTCCTCAAAGACAATGCAGAACGAATTTTAAGGGCTACTGGAGTTGTAACTCCAACGCTAGGTGGCTCCGATGGCGAAATGAAAATCACAGTTAACAACATTGCCGATACGGCTGGGGCTGCTGCAAAAGGTTTTGGAACAGGACTATCATTTGGGCTAGTTGGAACTACAGTAACAGATGCTTACGAGATGTCGGTGGCTATAACTGTAAACGGCAAAACAGTAACACGTAGTGGTATAAAACATGCCTTCCATACTGCAATAGGTAATACGACAATTCCAGCAGGTTTGGAGACTATACCTCCTGATATAGCGTTTCAGAAGGTTCTGGAGCAAATGCTCTTGCTTGCATTACAGGATATGCAAAAAACAGGTGAGCTTGGCTGGGTAAAAATTACACCGTACTTAACCATCCCACATTTCTCTTAATCCAAATATTAATAGAAAGCATCAGTATGAAAAATCAAATCATATTGCAAGCAACAGCGTTGCTGCTGGTAAGCTTACTGACAGGATGTGCTTCAGTCACAGGAACAACAGCTCAAAGCGTTTCAGTTCAAACAAGGGAGCAAGCTGGCAAAGAAGTGGCTGGAGCTTCGTGCGAGATGACCAACAACAAAGGAACTTGGTTTGTGACAACGCCAGGGTCAGTTTCAATTCATCGCTCAAATGATGACTTGCAAGTTACTTGCAAAAAAGAAGGTTTGGAGGTTGGTCGTGCTGCAGTAGTGTCTGACACAAAAGGCTCAATGTTTGGGAATATTCTGTTGGGTGGTGGTATTGGCGCTATTGTTGACCATAACAACGGCTCTGCGTATGAATACCCAACATTAATACAGGTCATGATGGGAACAACAACTAAAATTATGTCTCCTAAAAAAGAGCAACCTGATAATCAAAATCCAATGACAGGTGCATCAGCTTCAAACGTTCAAACAAACCACAGTGCTGAAACAAGAGTCAAGCTTAAAGAGCTTAAAAATCTGTACGACCAAGGTTTGATTTCTCAGGATGTTTACACTGAAAGACAACGTAAGCTGGTTGGGAATTAATATAAAGGTGGTTTAAATCACAAACAATACAGCCCACCTCAGACGTGGGCTTTTTGTTGGGCCAGGTGTGCGTACGCGTCAAACTTCGTATTAGCATAGAGCTTAAGCCTTACTCAAACCTTCTTGAATTCAAGCATTCATCTAATTCATCATTATTGGCAAGAAAATAGTATCAATAAAGCTGATTTTGAGTCTGTTAGGCGTCTTATCGTAGCTGTTTGATGTGAGCGTAAGAAATAATAAAATAATGCGTTTACAGGAGCATATTTTTTGGGCTGATGAGCATGGAGCATTCAATGAAGTTAATAAGTACCTTAGGGCTTTGCCTGAAGATGGCTGTTACCACATAGGTGAATGACATTATGGCAACTGACGCAGAAATTGAATCTAAAGCATGCTCTGAAGTTGATTGGTCCTACTTCGGTGGCGAAATAACGCTTATATCAGGTATCGACTTGAGTTGGAAACGGCTAAATCCATTAACTGACGAAGCAGAATACGGATTGACTTATGTTGATGATACACCTCACATACTCATTCGTTCTGAGTGTCTTGTAAAATACCAATGCGACTTACTTATCTCAAGGCAGGTGTTGCTTTATACAGAAGAACATTTACTAGAAGCTGGGAATGGCCCCTTAGCTATTCCTGATGACTTTGATTTCCTTGATGACACTCCAATCGACCTGTCTGATGACATTCCTGATGATATAACTAAGTTGCTTATTGAACAGGCAAAGCAACCGCGCAGCTATTTGGTTGAACAAATGCTTATTTGCCACGAAGATGATGAGGAAGAGTTTATTGCTACGATTAAGAATTCTGCCATACGCGATGCATTCGTTAGAGCATTGAAGGCATAGTGGGTACGCAAAGGACTTTTCTTAATTTGATGCTAATTAATTAAAGCGCGCAAATAGATTTGTGAGACGAAAAAGGATTGTGATATTCGTTGACTTTAAAATCCTACATAGCCCCTACATTAAGCTTAAATCCAATCCAATAAAAATTCACTATTTATCCAAACTATTAATTTTATTGGTGCCCCCGACACGAATCGAACGTGTGACCCTCCCCTTAGGAGGGGGATGCTCTATCCACTGAGCTACGGGGGCAAGTAAGAGATAACGAATCAAGAAAAATACGTTATTTTCTCATAATTTAGAAGGCCTATATAGGCAAGAATATTGCTGAAGCAAGGCCTTGGGTGAATCTAGTCAAACCACGCTGAGACTTCTCAGAAAGTGTTAATGCATACAAATCGGTTCGTCCTACCATACGCCCTAATTCACGCTCAAAGCTTAGATTTTGCTCTTTAGCATTCATTTCATTAGTTTGAAAGTATAACTGTCCAAACTCATCGCGCGTATTTGATAGCTTCCAAGCGGCAATCTCAATATTACGCGCACTGTTGTAAATACTTTGCGGGTCAACGCTGTCAATCAGGAAAAATTCTGTTTTCCCACCACGCGCTTTAATCATCATTGATTGCAAGCCAGCCACAAAAGCTAATACTCTGTCACCTTTATAATCCGGTTTAAAGGCAAGGTAAATCGAATCCGTTTCCTTAATGCCACTTAGCATTTCAAAATTCAACTTGTGATCACCCTCGAACACCCAATCCACCATTTCATCCACAGTGCCAGACGTACTCTTTTTAAGTTCAGCGGGGTTGCGTTTGTAAAGCTTGGTCATCAATATACGCAAGCTTTGGGTGTTCTCACGCATTTCCACATCCGCCAACCGATCAATATCAGACTTCATCAAATGACCGAGAGAACTTCCATCTTTTTGATCAGGCAAACGTTTACCATTCACAGGCGCAACTTGAGAGGCGCATGCAGCCAAACAACAAGCTATCAACACATAAAATATTTGTATTTTTATAGATTTTTTAATGATCATTCCCCCTATACATCATGAATTTATAGGCAATTGTGCGTCAAGGCACTAACAAGCAATAAGTAATTGCGCTTATAATAATGCTTAACTACTAAATCAATGAAGAGGTTTTGCTTGAAAGTTTTAGGTCATTTATTGTTTACGTTACATTTGCTACTTTTTGCGAACATCACTCATGCTGGCAGCAAGGTTGGTTACATACAAATGAAGGTTGTGATGCAGTCATCTCAATCCATTGATGTAGGAAAAAGACTCATGGTTGAATTCAAACCAAGAAATGCAGAACTAGAAAAATTTAGAAAGCAAATTCAAGAAAAAGAAGCTTCTTTTGAAAAAGACTCAGCAGGCCTGTCTCAAAGAGACTTGATTGCAAAACGCCAAGAAATCGAATACATGAAAATTGATTTTGATCGCAAAAAAAACCGTCAACACGAAGATTTTTTATTGCGTAAACAAGAAGAGCTTAATAACTTCCAAAATAACATTAATGCTGCAGTAACATCGCTCGGACAAAGTGAAGGTTTCGACTTAATCCTCTATAATACAGGTGGTTATATCGGCCCAAGAGTGGATGTAACAGACAAGGTGTTAAAGTTACTCAAATGAAAAGCAAACAATAATGTCTTTCGATTGCTGATTAATTTTTTATAAGTGAACTCTTGTGCAGTCTAGGTAATATCCAGTATCGCCAAACTCCCAATACGGTGAGTCCCGCAATCAAAACACCACCTAATACGTCCAAAGGGAAATGCTTAGCCAGTATCACACGCAAGGCGCCATTAAAAACTGCAAGAAGTATCACCAATATACGCATCCAAACCATGGGTAAGCATATCGCCAAAAATAAGCAACTAGTCAGGTAATCACATGTATGTCCTGATGGAAAACTATTATAAGCCGATGATAAAGATGGGCCTGCCCATGCATCTGATACCCCATTATTAGCTTGGGTGAGATGATCTGGACGAGCGTGCCCCATCATTATTTTAAGTATGCGTACTATGAAAATAGAGCCTATCGCTTGCGTTAGTAAATAGCCCCATCCTATGATGCGCAATTGATTATCTTGGCTTTTGTAGCCCCAAATCAATATACCAATAAAAAAAGCATAAAATCCATACATTATATTGTCGCTCAACCATTTTAAGATTTCGCGATTCGAAGAAATCCAAGGCTGATTAGCAAGCATTTTAACGTGTGCTATGTCACCAAAAAAAATGGTCCAAACTAACACAGCCGCAAGATAGCAGAACCATATTAGGCGAGTGCTTTTTAAACGGTCTTCAAAGTTTACATTTTGCCAATACATAGTAATCCTTGAGCTCTACATTAAAAGGCAGTATTACTTCGCAACGTTGAGAAATATTAGTGTTGCCAAACGCTGCAGGTACATCGCTGGTTTTTATAATCAGAATAGCATCAAGATGCTGGCTTGCCCAAGCACTTGCTTGGCCCACGTCAAGCTCCACAAAGGTACGTTTAGCGTAGTAATTTAAAATACCTCTTGTAACATTAACTACAGCAACATCTTGTGCAGGGGTAGCGAGAGAATTGATGATAAGTGCGAGGTGACGTGCTGAAAAAAGCGGGTTCAGCAAAGTCACCATGCCGCCAAACACCAAACAAGAAAATACAATCATACAAGCACAAGTAGCAAAAAACCAACGTTTGAAGCTCAAACGAACGGCATAGATCTGAACACATGCGAGCAATACAACACCAAAACTTAATATAAGGCCAAGATGAATGTTGTCGCTCAAGTATCTTTTAGAGACGACGTATAACAACACAGCAATTGCAATATTAAAAACCGCAGGTGGCCATGCTAACCAGGCACCTACTTTTTGTTGTGGAGCAAGCTTACCTAAAGCAAAAGCCCCACTTAAACACAGGGCTGGAATTAAAGGCAGTAGGTAAATAAATAACTTGCCCGAAACTAAAGAAATTCCTATCAGAGGCACTAAAGCGAAAAACAAAATCGAGCGCAGGCCAGACTCTGATTCAGACCAAAGTTGTTTCAATCCTCTATAAATAGGCACTGCCCAAGGCATAGAAAGTATAGGCAATAACACCCAATAAAAATAAATCGGCTGCTTATGACTCCATGAATTGATGGTGCGTCCAACCAATTGTTGATGCCAAATTTGCGCTAAATAATCGCCACTCCCTGATTGGATGACAGCAATTATCCAAGCTGAAACCATTGCCACCATGACAAACAGCCCATACCAGGGACGTAAACGGAGAATTCCCTTAGCCGAATGTATTTGTATCTGCCAAAAAATGCCGGGTAACAAAGTAAATAACAATGCAATGGGCCCTTTGATCGCGACGGAAAGTGCGCAAATTGCCCAATAATAAACAAGATGATGACGACTATGTGTTCGATCAAACTCAAGCAGATGCAACCAAGCCCAAACTGCACTGGCAGTGAGTAACATATCCATACGGGCAATGTGGCCAACAATTAAAGTGAGTAAACTGGACCCAAATAATAAGCAAGCTAAAAAACCACCTTGTTTACCCAATAAGCGACTACCCAATTGATACAAGCCCCAGCCTGTAATAAAAGTGCTGATGAACGTAAGCAATCTAAATGCAAACTCGCCATGCCCCACCAACTTACCAATCAAAGCAACCAACCAAAAGTATAAGGCAGGCTTATCTGGATAAGTGTAGCCGTTAAGATGCATCACCAACCAATTGCCCGAGTTGAGCATTTCACGAACAACTTCGCCATAACGCATTTCATCTTGCACCCACAAATCGCGTGGAATAAATAAGTTGATGCCGTAAGCCCCAATAAAGCTTAATAGCAATAACTGCCAAGGCTTGAGGGCTAGCTGAGAGAAAAACTTAGAAATATAACTGAACACAGCGGAAGGGAAATGATTATGCATTTATTCATCAAGTTTAAGCAAACGGTTGTGCAAGACTAGCAACAACGCCATTTGTATAATGGCAGAGAAACATCATACATGGCTAATATTAACGTGCAAATATCCAGAAGGTGGCTTAACTTTAAATATTATAAAAAGTTGCATATTTATTGCGTCTTGGTGCCCGGGGCCGGAATCGAACCGGCACGCCCATAAGGCGAGAGATTTTAAGTCTCTTGTGTCTACCAATTTCACCACCCGGGCGGATGGAACTACGCTAAATACCGCGTAGCTGTTAGATCTTTTGCGGGTCGTATTCTAACCTCACCTAAGCTTTTAAGCAAAAATATCTACATCTTTCACAGCCAGGCCTAGCACTTGGCTAGACCTTTTTGTTTGGAGGCGCGAACCAGAGTCGAACTGGTCTAAACGGCTTTGCAGGCCGCGGCATAACCGCTTTGCTATCGCGCCATAAACTCTTAACTAGATTAAGAATTATAAGTTAAAAAAGGGAAAGCGTTTTTGCTTTCCCTTTTTTAATTGTTTGGAGCGGGAAACGAGTCTCGAACTCGCGACCTCAACCTTGGCAAGGTTGCGCTCTACCAACTGAGCTATT